>JAITKV010000048.1 GCA_031278215.1 Spirochaetaceae bacterium | reverse complement strand
GGACGCGAATTTTACAAGCTCGCCGTAAATCGCCCCGTCCAGCCCGTAAATCGTCGCCACCGAATCGCCCACCTGGGTAACAAAGCCCACGGTGTCTTCGGCGATCCTGCCGTCCCAATGCTGTAGTTCCGCTTCAAGAACCTTGGAAAGATCACTAAAATTAGCCATGTATACTCCGTATGGGGTCTGTCCGGGAATATATCTTCCCCCCAAGATCCCCGGCCATTTGCTGCAGCCGTGTTTTAAGGCTTCCGTCAAAAACCCTGCTGCCCAGCCGAAGCCGGAAGCCCCCGATAAGTTCCGGCATAATCTGGATCTTTAGACGGGGGTCCTTTCCCCCCGTTAGGTACAGGGCCCGCTGCTTGACGCCCTCGATAAGCGCCTCTCCCGGTTGAAAGGGGATGTCCAGAAACAGTTCCACCAGCCCCTTGTCTCTGTTTATCCGTTTTTCAATTTCCCGTAGTATGGCTTTATAATGGATAAACCGGTTCCGGCGGATCATAAGAAGCAGGAACGCCCTGGCCGCCAAAGCCGGGGCGGTTTTTTCCCCCGCCCTTTCCAGGGCCCTGTCGATAAGACCCCCCAGGGCGTCCGCATCGGTCTGTCCGGATACGTACCCCGGCAGGGAAAGGACGGCCCGGCAGAGGGTCCGCAGAAATTCCAGGGCCTCTTCGGCGCCGGTTTTTCCGGCAAAGCCTGCAAAGGCGTCTGCCCAGCCTTCGGCGCGGAACATCAGGGAGATCCCCCCCCCAGGGTCTTAAGGACCTCTTCGGCATACCGAAGCTGTTCAGGCCCATCGAGGTTCCGCTTTACAAGACGGCCCGCGGCGTTTACCACCAAAGACGCGGCCTCTGCCTTAAAGATCGCCAGGGCCGCCAGACGTTCCGCCTCAAGCCGGGTCCGGGTTCCGGAAGCCGTGCGATCCGCCTCGTCCTTCGCCTGGGCGGTGATCCGCTCCGCTTCCGCCCGGGCGTGTTCCTGGGCCACGCGGATGATCGATTCCGCCTCCAGTTCCGCGTCCGCCAGCCGTTTTTCGTACTGCTCCAAAAGCCGCTTTGCCTCTTCCTTATTCTTTTCTGCCGTGTCAATAGCATCCTGAATCTTCCGGGACCGGTCGTTTATGAATTTAGTAAGCGGCTTAAAGAATATGGCCCTCAGGACCAAGAAAAGGATGGTGATATTGAGGATGGTAATAAAAAAGGTTACGGAAAAATCAAGCATCTTATTTTACAATAAGCAGTATGGACACCACGAACCCGTAGATGGCCGTTGCTTCCGCCAGGGCTATGCCCAGGAAAAACACGGTCTGGATCTTTCCCGATGCCTCGGGTTGGCGGGAAATGGCTTCCGAGGTTTTTCCCGTGGCGATTCCGATGCCAATGCCCGCTCCAAGCCCGGTCATTACCGCAATGCCCGCTCCGATTAGATATGTCAAATTCATCTGGGCCTCCTATGCCGTTTCTATGGTATATACCATAGACTTGAATTTGTCGGACAGGGAAGAAAGAAAACAAATTCCTTACCTGCCAAGCAATTATAATTCGAATTCCCGGACAATTTCAAATTGTCAGAGAGTAACCGCCTCGGATAAAAAGAGGACGGTTAAAAAAGTAAACACCAGGGCCTGAATTAAGCCGTCAAGAAAATCAAAGTACAGGGAAAAAAGGGGGGGCAGGACCACGGGAACCGCCGACCCGATTAGGACCATGATGATAAAGCCCCCCAGCATGTTGCCAAAGAGCCGCAGGCACATGGAAAGGGGCCGTATGGCGTATTCGAGAAGATTAAAGGGCAGCATCAAGGGTACCGGATGAAGCAGATTTTTTGCCCAGCCCTTAAGACCCCGGGCCCGAAGGCCCGCCGCGAGCACCAGCAGGATCGACATAATCGCCAGGGCGCCGGTAAGGTTAATGTCCCTGGTGGGAGGTTTTATTTCAAAGGGGGGCTCAAAGGTTCGCCCGCCAAAATGCACCGCCACCGGGGTAAAGGCCGGAATGATATTGCCGGCCAGGAGAAAGAGAAAGATCGTACCGATATAGGGGGCAAAGCTTGAAAAGCGGGGGCCAAAATAATTTTTAGAAAGGCCGTTAAGAAATTCTATTCCCCCCTCCAACAGGGCCTGGGGGCCCGAGGGTATCTGTTTTAAACGGCGGGTAAGAACCAGCGAAAGGCCTATAAGCAGGGCCATGACCACCCAGGAGATAATCACCGTTTCTGTAATGGGAATTTTAAAATTCCCCGCCTGGATAGTAAAGATCGTTTTGAATTGCAACGCGTCGTTCAGCCGTTCGCCTATTGTCACGTATACCTCTTATGCGGAACCCCTAGGTTCACCCGTTATTTTTAAAGAAAAAATCGTCCCTAAAGTATTTTTTTAATAATTCTTCCGAGACCGCATCGGCCTTGTTCATTTTAACATAGGTGGCTTCTAAAAAGCCTTTGGTAAGATAAAAACAACCCAAAAGAAAAAATTCCGCCACCCGGTTTACTATGCCCATAGCTTCGTACATTCGCATGGCGTTGTCAAGGATAAAATCCGTCATTAGGTATGCAATAACTACCTGCTCCGCCAGGTTTACCGCGTAAATGACCTCGGAAATAGGGAAGCCGCCGTTCATCCGGTCTTTTCCCAGTTTAACAAAAAAGTCCCCCAGCGCGGCCCGGTCGATCCCCCGGTCCAGGCTTCGGGCCAAAAGGGGATAAAACGAAATATCCGCATTTATCAGGGCTTCGTCGCGCATTTCATTGTAATGTTTAAGCTGGGTGGATTTACGGATTAGGTCTTTCCACCGCAGGGCAAAATCCCTGGCCCGGAGAGTCAATGTATCGATAAGGACCCGATCAACCATTATTATACACCATAGAGCCCGTTCCAAAACCAATTGACCCTGCGCTAAACGCTCCCCAGCTTTTCGGACAGCCCTAATCCCTAATATAGTTTAGTATACACCATTGCCGCCATATTGACTAGGGCCGGTCTGTATTATTATAGTAAACAAGTCTCTTTCGGAAAGTAGCGCAGTTGGTAGCGCACTAGCTTCGGGAGTTAGGGGTCGCGGGTTCAAATCCCGCCTTTCCGAAAATGTGCCCCGGCGGCTCGTGCCGACGCGGCGGCCCGTGTCGGCGCGGCGGCCTGTGCGCCCTTCCTCTTTAGGGTTTGCCGGCAGGGGACCCTGCAAAAAGCCCGGGGCGGCGCTTCTTTTGCCTCCGCGGCGGGTTATGGGCGCCTTCGGGAACCCCGGTTGGGTTCCGGTCCAAGGCCGCCGGAGAAAACCGCTGATTCCCGGGGCTTTCCCAAAACTTCAGTGTTTAGAGGCGCCCTACTGTTTATAGCGCCGTTTCTTTTGTCCGCCTAAGCCGTATGTTTTCTATGTCGCCGCTAAAAAGTTCCCGCAGGTCGTTGAGCCCCAGGGCCATAAGGGCCATGCGGTCAATGCCGATTCCCCAGGCCGCGACGGGCACGTGAACGCCAAGGCTTTCGGTAACTTCGGGCCGGAAGATCCCCGATCCGCCCAGCTCGAACCAGCCCAGGACGGGATGTTTGATGTGAACTTCCACCGACGGTTCGGTAAACGGAAAATAGCCGGGAACGTATTTTACTTCTTTTGCGCCGGCCACTTCCAGCGCGAACATTTCGAGCATTCCTAAAAGGGTCTTAAGGTTTACATCTTCCCCCAGGACAATGCCCTCGGTTTGGTAGAAGTCCGGCAGGTGGGTCGCGTCGACTTTGTCGTAGCGGAAACAACGGACAATGCCGAAATATTTGCCGGGGATCTTTGCCCGGGGCAGGGTTTTTGCCGAAAGCACCGTACCCTGGCTGCGCAGGATAAGGGCGCGGGTAAATTCCCTGTCGAAGCTGTAGCCCCACCCGCGGCTGCCGGTGGCGCCGCCGGATTCGTGGGCCGCGGCCACATTGGAAAGCCAGGGCTCTTCGATAGATTCGGCGTAGGCGCCTTTTGTTGAAGCCGCGCCGCCGGCTGTGCCGCCGGTCCCGGCGATGCGGTATACGTCGTGGATGTCCCGGGCGGAGTGGAACTGGGGCATAAAGAGGGCGTCGGAATTCCAGAATTCGGTTTCTACCAGGGGGCCGTCAAATTCTTCAAAGCCCAGGGACGAAAGTTTGTCTTTTACGTCTTCCAGAAATTTGACGTAGGGGTTGGTCCGCCCGGGAACAAGCCGGGTGGGCGGAACTTTTACATTGTAGGAGCGGAAGACCCTTCCCTTCCAGCTTCCCGCGGCAAGCATTTCCGGCGTCAGCGCGCCGGTTTCTTCCCCGGTAATGCCCGCCGCGGTAAGCGCCGCCGCCAGGGCGTCTCTGCCGGTTTCGGGGGTGGAACCGGTAAAGCCGAACACGACGGTCTCGCGGTCGCTTTCGCGGAACGGGGCCCCGGCGGCGGCGCGTTTTTTGGCGAGGCTTCCCATGACAAGCCTTTCCGTTTCCGAAAGGCCGTCGTGGTCAAGAAGCCGGCCGGCGGCTTCGGCGGCGGCGGCTTTTTCAAAAAGGCCCCGGACCGCCGCCAAGTGTTCCGCGGCCCTTCCCTTTGCCGGGCGGCCGTTTGCCAGTTCGTTTTCCGGCAGCGCCATAACCACGCCCTTGTCTTCGTCCATGGCCAGCGCCCCCAGCTTGGCAAGGGACCCAAAGGCGCTGCCCACGTCTTTGTTGTCCAGCTTAAGGGCCGCGGCGATTTCGGGCATTTTTTGACCCGGCTGTATCCGCAGGTACTCTATCAGCCGTTCTTCGGGGGTTCCCTTTTCTTTCCACTCCCGTCCAAGTTCGGTTAGTTCAAAAAACCATTTTGTTTCCCGCCGGAGTTCCGATACGACGCCTTTTCCGGCAAGCCAGGACAGGGCCTGGTTTCCGTTTCCGCTTTTAAGGTTTAGGTCTGATTCAACCCCGTCTATGGTAAGTTCATCACTTTTGTTGTAGTGAAGGATGATTTTGACTTCCAGGGGATGAAGATTCTTTAGCGTTGTTTGTATATCACTGCCCATGGTATAAGAATAGCAGTTTATGGACCGTCTTGAGAAGGGCCGGAGGGGTCCAGCAGCGACACTATTTGGGCATATTCATAGTTTTCCGCGGCAAACCGCAGCTTTCGTATAAGGCCGCCCTGTTCGCGATACCTGTACTGTTCAAGCTCGTCTATGGTTTTTAGTATTTCTTCGATATCGTAGCTTTTCGCGGCGGCCAGGGTTCTTTGCAGAAGCTGCGGATCCGGGGCGGATTTTTCTATTCCCGGGTTTTTTTGGGGAATAATCTCCTTAAGTTTTTCCACCAGATTGTTTACGGCCCCCACAAAGGCGGCGTTTAATTCCAGGACCCTGCTAAAATCCCGGGCCTTTGCAACGGTTTCCAATTCTTTGGCCATGTCGCCCACGGGGATGGCGTAGATGCCGTAACAGGATCCCTTAATACCGTGGACCAGGATGGTGTAGTTTTTAATTGCCTCCAGGGCCGTAACGGCAGACATGATGCGGAACCCTTCCAGGCAATTTTGTATATTTTCCAGCAGATGCGGGGTGTCGCTGACAAAAACCTTAACAATTTCCAGATAGATTTTTTCGTTCCCGAACTGGGCTACGCCGGCGGCAAGATCCACCCCCGGGATGTGGTATTTTTCTAAATGCACAGACTCCTCTTCTTTACCGCTTTCCGGATCCGGTGTTTTTTCCGGCGGATTCGTGGTGGAAAGCCGTTCTTTTTCTTTATCCCAGACCCAATCAAGCAGCGCCTTATTTAAGGTATCGGCGTTAATGGGCTTGGTCATAAAAGCGTTAAAGCCGTTTTTTAAGAACAGTTCCTCGTTTTCCGGCAGGGCGTTGGCGGTAAGCGCGATGATGGGAATATTTTTAGCATATTCGGTTCCCAGCCCGCGGATGCGGATTGCCGCTTCCAGGCCGTTCATGCCGGGCATCATGTGATCCATAAAAACGGCGTCGTAGCGGACTTCTGCCTGGGCAATGCGATCCACCGCCTCTTGTCCCGAGAAAACCGCGTCTATGGTCATTCCGTAGGGCCGCGCGATTCCCCGGACCACCGCATGGTTAGTGGATACATCGTCCACCACTAAAATCCTGGCATAGGAAAGACAGGGTTTTTTCTTTTGAGCGCCGGTTCCCGCAGCGGCCCTAAGCTGTTCCGCCAGATCCTTTCCCCAGGGCGAAGGGTCCGCAATACCCTGGGATATTTTGGCGGTAAAAACGCTTCCCCGGCCAAATTCGCTGGCCGCCGTCAGGCTTCCGTCCATCATCTCCACAAGCTTTTTGGCAATCAACAGCCCCATGCCGGCGCCGCCGGTGCGGCGGCCGGCGCTTGTATCCGCCTGGCCATAATCGGTAAAAAGTTTTTCCATGTGCTCCGGCTCAAGTCCAATTCCCGTATCCCGGACCTGGAAAACAAGAAACAGCCTATCCGTGATCCGGTCCGGCCTTTCACAGCTTACCCGGAGTTCCAGGGATCCCCGGGAACTAAACTTGGCGGCGTTGTTTAAGAGGTTGTTTAAAATTTGGGCTACCCGCGGCTTGTCTCCGCGAAGTTTTAGGGGCAGGTTTTTATCCGCCTCAAGAGAAAATTCTATCTGCTTCTTTCCGATAAAAAGCCTGGCGGCGCCGGAGGCGGCGCTGATAAGGGCCGGCAGGGAATAATCGGCAGGATTAAGGGTAATTTCGCCCGATTCAAGGCTGGAAATATCCAGCAGATCGGTAACCATGTTAAGCAGGATCATGCCGGAGTGGTTGACGGCCCTTAAGTTTTCCTGGGCCTGTTCATGGCTCTGTTCCAATTCTCCCTGCGAAAAGCCGATGATTGCGTTCAAGGGGGTGCGTAATTCATGGCTCATATTTGCCAAAAACCGGTTTTTGACCTTATAGGCGGTTTGGGCGGCGTTCCTTTGGATTTCCAGCTCCCGGGTCCTTTCTCTGACCATTACTTCCAGCTCTTGCCGGGAATGACTAATTTTTCGCAGAAACGCGATAAGAAGAAGGATAACAATTCCAAAGAGCGCCGAAAGCAGGATTAGGTAGGGCTGCCTAAGCCGGAGTATCGCAGCCCGGTAATCGAATATCTTGCTTTGCCAGCGGCGGACGATGGCGGCGGTGTTTACCAAGTCCTGGGCCTTGCCTATTACCGATTGAAGGACTTTTTCCGAGCGGTTAAATCCAAAGGACGAGGTAAGCTTTATGTCAAAAATCAGATTTGCCTTAAAGCCCGGTTCTTCCAGATAATTGGTAAACGACAAGACCATATCTTGCGTTCCCATCAAAAAATCTATATCGCCCCTTTCCAGGGCCCGCAGGGCAAGTTTTGTGCTGGGATATTCCGTCGAACTGGGCTGCCGGGGGAACAGTTGTTTAAAGGTTTCTGCATACGCAGTGTTTCGGGCAAAGCCCACGCGGAAACTGGGCACGTCGTTGACCTCTATGTCCTGCTGTTCCACCTTCGAGATCAACGCATAGTTGTCTTCTGCGTAGCCTTCTCCCCAAAGGAAACGCCCGTCCCGGTTTTTGGTCCAGATAAGTTCCGCAGACATGGCCCCCCCTCCCTGTTCCAGGCTTTTCATGGCCTCTGTCCAGGAAGATTCGGTACTGTTTATTACCGTAAACCGCAGGCCGCTTATGCCGCTTATCTGTTCAATAATGTCCCAGGCAATGCCCTGCCATTCCTGTTCGGTGGAATTGTAAAAGGCAATAGGGTAATTGTCTGTTTCCACCAGCAGGGGAACCGATTCCTTTCCCGAATGGGCTTCCACATACAAGCGTTCCTCTTCTGTCAATGAAGAAAAAAACCGGTGCGAAAGAAAGTCCCTGTGGCCCCGGTTGTAGAGCTCTATAAGGCGGTAAAAAAGACCCCGATCCAAATATTTTTGTACCACCGAAATAATAGGCGCCAATTCAGGATTTGCCGCGGTCATCGATACGGCGCTGTAAACAAAGGGAATAAAGGGTTCTGTTTTTAGATCCTCGTATATATCCGGCCGGGCCTCTTGCAGTTCCCAGAAAAACGCATCCACAGTTCCGCGGCGGAGCATGGCGTACGCTTCATCCACCGTTTGAAAATGGACCGGATCAAATTGATACCCCAGGCTTGGGTATACCAGTTCTTCCGCCGCGGTCCCCGTAAGAAAACCAAACCGGGGCCTGTCTTTGTTCCCCCCTGGGCTGGGGCCGGGAGCGTTTTTAAGGGTAATAAGCATCACCGTCCGTTCCGCGATGGGGCCCGTCATGTTATACCGTTTAAGCCGTTCCGGGGTGGCGGAAAATTCCCCGGTAAAATCGATTCTGCCCGACTCCAGGTCTGCCGCCAGCTGGTCCCAGTTCCGGATCTCCGGCGTAAAACTAATTCCAAACAGATCGCTTAGCAGCCGGCAGAACAGGACCGCATAACCTTCCAGCCCCTTTCTTCCGTTAAAACATTCCGTTGAATTGACCATGCCGTATATAAAGGTCCGGTTTGTCCGGCGAAACGCTTCAATGGCCTCTGTTTCTTCCTTGCTTATTCCGGGAATTTCTTTGTAGGAAGTATAGACGGTGTACTGGTTTGGCATGGCGGCATGCGCCGCCCCCTGCTTTAAGGTTCCGGACAGGGCGTCGTTTGCACAGCCCCAAAACAGCGGATCAAAAAAGAGGCCAAAGGCAAGAAAAGCCAGGAAGCTTTTTTGTATGGGTCCCGGGGGCTTGTTTTTTCGGCTGCTAAAGCCGGATATGGCATTTGACATTTTAACTGCCTGCCTATTAGAATCTAGCGCTTTTGCTCCGTCCCGTCCAGAACTGTTCCGGTTTAAGAGACTTGTCCGGCAACCCGGCTGGCGGCCGAACAGCTCTACGAAAACGCCGAATATACACAATAGATTTTGGTTTGTCGGGTAAGGAATTAGCTAATTCTTTGCCAGACAAACAATTACAATCGGAGTGCCCTGACAATTTAAAATTGTCAGGGAATAAATGCCGCCAAGTGTGTTTTCCTAATAGGCCGCAAAGGGAATTATTTCCTGTATTTCTACCAGGAAACGGCCTGCGGCCATCCATTGACCCTGGTCCAGCCAGTACCGGGGAAAGGTCCTAAGGCTAATGTACCCGGAAGCTTCCTTGGGCCGGTTCCGCTCGCCGCCCCTAAGCATGGACCGCAGGGCGGCCCTGGCGGCGTCTTCCAGGGCGGCGTATTTATTTTCCAGGGAACCGTGGCCGTACCCTTGGACGCTGCGGATGGTTCCCGTCTTCCACTTGGATAAACGGTACTGTTGATCCCCGGAAAGACGGTAATCCGACCAAAGATAAAGCTTAAAATCCTTAACCTGCAAATTTGTAGATTCCAGCCGGGGATCTTCGGCGGCGATGGCGCCCAGGGGCACAAGTTCCAAATGCTCTTCGATGTTCCGGGCCCGTTCCCCTATCTCGTAATGGAAGGACCAGCCGTAGATCATGGCCCCGTAATAGCGGGCCGCTTCTTCCAGGGCCCTGGCGCGGGCTTCGTCGATATTCAGGGACCTGGTTTCTTCCACCGTAAAACCCCGGGCCTGTTCCAGGGGTATCTGAACTTCTCCCCGGAGTACCTCCTGAGCATGCAGGGGAAAAAAAGGCAGGGCAAAAAACACCGGAAAAAGGCTGCAAAACCGCGGGTAAAATCCCGGTTTGGCGCGGCGGAAAAAAGGCATGGTATATTATCGGCTTGTAAGAGAGGGCGCTTCAGCGTATGGTTAAGGCATGAACATATTGCGCAGGCCTTTCCGGTACAGTTTTAACTGGGTGATTTTTTATATAATCGGAACTACCATCCTGGTTTTTCTGGCCCAGAACTGGAACCGGTACATTACCGTTTATATAGCCATGATCCCCAGCCTGGTCCTTAGGGGCTGGGTATGGCAGTTTGTAAGCTACATGTTTGCCCACGCGGGGTTTTCCCACATTTTTTTTAATATGCTGGGGCTTTTTATCTTTGGCGTCCAGGTGGAACGGCAGATGGGCAGTAAAGAATTCCTGCTTTACTACCTGGTAACCGGCGGCATCGCGGGGGTAATTTCTTTTGGATTTTATTGTTTTACCGGGGTCAACGCCATACTTTTAGGCGCTTCCGGCGCCCTCTTTGCGGTGGAACTGGCCTTTGCGGCCTTTTATCCCGACTCCATTGTATATGTGATGGGGATTATTCCCCTGCGGGCGCCGGTTATGGTGCTTGGCTATACCGCCCTGGAACTGGTTTTTTCTGTTACCGGGATGCAGCAGGGGGTGGCCCACTTAACCCACCTTTCGGGCTTTGCGGTGGGCTGGGTCTATTTTCTTGTCCGCTTCGGCATCAACCCCTGGAGGGCCTTCCGGGGCAGATAGGGGCCGGCGGAATTCCCCCGCCCGGTTAATCCTGGTAAACCGGGAAGGTTCATTTAAAAAGGCTTTCCAGTTCCTTGGTGGCGTGGCGTTTAACCGGTACAGGAAAATCTGTGGCGGTAAAGGCCCGCAGAAGCCGGATCCCCGCATCGCTTAGGGGGGGGCCGGAAAAACGGCACAGGTCCTTGGTGGCGGTGGCGGCGGCCATAAGAACCGAAGGATCCATGGCGGCATTGTCCGGGGCCAAAAGATAGGTAAAGGCCCGGATCGCGGCCCCCGTGGGATCTACCCCTATGCGGCCTATGGATTCACAGCAGGCCGATCTGACTATCGGCTCCCTGTCTACGGAAAAAAGCCTGGCCAAAAACGGAATGGTTTCTCTGGATCCCAGGTACCCGAGCAGCCTGATACATTCGATCCGTTCGCCTATTTGAAGCTGGGGCCTTACGGGGGAGTAATCCGGGGCCAGGGAAATCCCCGCCATTTCCATTAGGTACGCCACATAATCGGGTTCGTTTTGCCCCACCTGGCCGGCCTTAATGGCCGCTTCGATTTCGTCATGCATGACGCGTACAATAACCGGATCAAAGCGGCCGTCTCCAATCCGCGCCCAGGATGAGGGCGGAGGGTTCCCCAGCTTGTAGGAACCCTCCGGCGCGGGGCCGTACATGGACCGGGGTACGTTCCGCTTTCGTTCTTCTATCCAGTAGGTGTGGAGTATGCGGTCGGAACCGCCGGAATACAGGTACCCCTCGTCGCTGAACGAAGGAACTGCCGCGGCCCCGGTAATGTGGAGGATCCACCACCGGGCGCCGTCGGATTCCCTAAACCCGGTGGCCCCCTTGGTGGAAAGGGTATAAACCCCCCGTTCATCAAACTGCATGGCCGCCCAGTAGGGCTCCAGACTGCCGGCGCCCCGCTCCGCGGCGGTTTCATGGCTATTCGCGGTCCACAGCACTTCTCCCGTGGAGCTTGAAAGAAGCTGGACCCGGCCGTCCCGAAGGGTTACGGCCACCTTCTCTTTCCAGCTTACGGCGGCCGCCGGGGTCTGGCTTAGGGCCGGTAATGATTCCCGGGCCAGTTTGTTGTCGGCGTCCCGGTACATTTTGTCCACCGCCCCGGAAGCGGACAAAAGAAAGAAAGAATCTTTTCCCCGGGAAAGTTCCAGGGGAACGATATGGAGGGGTTTAGAATTGAGCCGGAACCGTTCAATAATGCCCAAATGGCTTAGCAGGACAAAATCATTGTTATCCAGCACCATGGCAAGGCCGCCCCGGTGATCCAGAATAGGTTTTACAAAGATCGGGCTCCCCAGGTCTATTACCCACAGGGAATAGCCCGACGCCGTTCGACAGTACACCTTGGAGCCTATGGGTATAAAAAGCCTGCCGTCCCAGCCCACAATAACCGGGGACGTTATGGGGCTTCCAAGTTCCAGCTTCCACAGTTCCCTGCCTACCCGGTTAATGGCAATTACCGTTCCGCGGGCGGTACAGGCATAGGTTGTACCCTCCCGGGACCGGCTTACATGGGCAACAAGCTTTTCGTTGGCATGGTAGGTCCAAAGCCAGTTGCCAAAACGGCTGTAGGACTTAATTTCTCCTTCCTCAAGGACCACCACCGCCGATTCGGCTTGAAGCGTGGGCAGTCCAATTACCGTACCCCGAAGATCCTGTTCCCAGATCGGCTCGGAACCGGGCTGGGTAGGGGCCGCCTTAATCTGTGCGGGCAAAAAAGCCGGGACCAAACACAGCAGGGTTACAACAGGGATAGAGCCTCTTATAATAGCCATTCTTATACTATGATAGAACTGCCCGGTATTCTGCAATAGTGGCGCAATGGACCAGCTTATTTCGCAGTTTTCCCCCCATCCCCGGCAGCCCCATGCTTCCCCGGGTATAGGCGCAGAATTGTTTGCGCATCTCCAGGCAGGCCCTGGGTTCCCCCAGATCCGCGGCCAGCAGTTCCAGGTGCCGAAGGGCCGTCTTAATCCGCTCCGCCGGATCCGGGGCGCCCCGGGATCCGGTACACAGAAGGGCCCGGGAGGCGGAAAAGATAAAGGGATTGCCCAGGGCGCCCCGGGCAAACATGACCGCGGCGCAGCCTGTTTCTTGGAGCATGCGGCGGGCGTCTTCGGGGCTGTAGAGGTCCCCGGAACCGGTAACGGGAACCGGCAGTTCCGCGGCCAGGGCGGCAATGAGGGACCAGTCGCTTTTACCGCCGTATCCCTGGGATCGGGTCCGGGGATGAAGGGTAACCATGGCCGCCCCCGCGTCCAGGGCAATGCGGGCGCATGGGGCGTAATTTATAGTGCCCGGGTCCCAGCCGGAGCGGATTTTTACCGTTACCGGAACGTCCCCCAGGCTTTTCCGGCTGGCCCGGACCATGGCTTCCAGCGCCCGGCCCAGCCGGGAAGGATCCCGCATCAATGCGGAACCGGCCCCGGATTTTACCACCTTGGGAACCGGGCAGCCTGAGTTTAGGTCTACCAGGTCCGGGCGAAGGGGGGCCAGGAGGGCGCAGGCCCGGCCCAGGGTCCCGGGGTCCGCCCCAAAAAGCTGGACCCCGTAGCGTTCTTCCCCCGATCCCCGGCGGACCAAAAAAGCTCCCGGAGAAGGGGGAGACAGGCCGTCCTGCCCCGGCCCAAGACCGTAGCGGTCCGGGTTCCGTACCAGGGCCTCGGAAGAGATCAGCTCGGTAAAGCCCAGGTTCGCCCCCATTTCGGCGCAGATGGAACGAAAGGCCCGGTCTGTATAACCCGCGGCCGGGGCAAGAAAAAGATTCCCCGGAAGCTCAAGGCCGCCGATGCGGATGGGACGGTACAGGGGAGCGGAATCCGGGGCCCCCGGACCCTTATCCCCCGGAGAGCCCAAAGAACCGGTTGGCATTTTCCCAAAGCTGGTCCGCCAGTTTTTCTTCGTCCATTTCCAGCATCTCCGACATAAACCGGGCCGTAATAGGCAGGTATTTAGGCATGTTCCGCTTGCCCCGAAAATCCGCAGGAACCATAAAGGGACTTTCGGATTCAATAAGCAGCCGGTCCTGAGGAAGAATCGCCAGGGTTTCATGGAGGTTCCGGGCATTGCGGTAGGTAAGGTTCCCCGCAAAAGAAAAGTACAGGTTCAACTCCAGGGCCTTTTTTGCGTACTCCGCATCCTCCGAATAGCAGTGGAGTATGCCCCCCTTGGGAGGCAGCCGGTCCCGAAGTATGTCCAGCACATCGTGGCCCGCGTCCCGGTTATGGATAATAACCGGCAGGTTAAGCTTCGTGGCTAAATCAAGCTGGGTTATAAAAAGCTCGATCTGGGAATTTTTATCCCCGAATTTGCGGTAGTAATCCAGGCCTATTTCCCCGATGGCCACCACCCGGGGAAGAGAAAGATTTTGCTCAATGGTCTGAACCCAGTTTCTGCCCGGGTTCTGCACTTCCGACGGAGATACCCCGACGGCGTGGTACACATTTTCGGCGGATTTAAGGTTTTCGTAAACCACGGAAAAATCGTGGAGACTATTGCAAATCGATACAAGCCTGGTAACCTGGGCCTGGCGGGCTTCTTGAATAACGATAAGCTGCTCAATAGGGTCATCAACAATGAGCCCTATATGGGCGTGAGTATCAAAATACTGCATGGTTTTGTCCAATAGGTTAGAGTGTATGATTTTCCGGATATCCCGGAATATGTCTTACAGTGTAGCAGGGCGCCGCAAAAAAGTCAAGGGCGGCGGGTATATTTTATTGCAGAGGCAGACCGGCGCAAAATAACAGCTATTAGCTGATATATATGTTGCCAGTCGTTTACAAGCGTCAATAACGGCCAAAAAAATAAGAAAACCTTTGAAAAGCCCCGGCGAAGGTGCTAAAATTTCTCTACTTCTGGAAGAATTCAGAATGATACGGATTGCAATTATTGACGGACAACTGAAACGGAGGAAGTATTTTCAAAAATGCCTGGCAAGTCAAGCGGATTTTACCATTGTCGGGTCCGGCAGCGATGGGTATGACGCCTTAAAACTTGTGGATGCGTATAAACCGGATATTGTCCTTCTGGACATCGGCTTTCCCATGGGGGAGGGGCTTAAAACCGTTTCGCTTATTAAATACCGTTCTCCGGGGACCTCGATTATCGGCGACATCGACGCCACTGCGGAACGGCGTTTTTTTTCGTCTTTTTTCAGCGAAATTTCGGGGTTTATCACAAAAGAAGCGGATCCGGAACTGCTGTGCCACGCGATCCGGACGGTATACCACGGCGGGCGGCTTATGGCATCCGAAATAGCCTTCCGGTTCAATAAAATAGCCGAGCAGATGGCGGGGGATGTGCTGAAATTCAAAGGAAAACTCCGTTCCGACCGGCGGGCTTCGGCCCCCGGCCGGCAAAGACGGGGGGCGCCGGAAAATTCCGCGGCATCCCGGTTCAAAAGCGAGTTGCCGGAGACCGTTTCTCCGTCGGAAAAGCAGATCATCGGCCTTTTAGGCCGGGGGCTTAGCTACCGGGAAATAGCCCGGCAGCTTGGCCTGTCGGAAGGCACCGTGCGGAACTATGTTTCTTCGGTCCTGCAAAAAACGGGGCTGCGGGATCGGACCCAGGTTGCGATCTTTGCCCTCCGGGCGGGGTTGTAGCCAGGATCTGCGCATGCCCCCGCGCATTGTGGAGGGCCTAAGGCCCCCTGGTAAGGGAATGGGGCATAAATTCCCCTATGTGGAGGCAAAGGTTCTGCGGTAATCCATGGGAGAAAGGCCGGTGCACTTTTTAAAGATCCGGGAAAAGTGAAAGGGGTTTTCAAAGCCAAAGTGTTCCGCCACGGACTGAATTTTTAGGGAAGAGCCGGAAAGATATGAAGAAGCGGCTTCGATTTTAAGCCGGGTAAAATACTGAAAAGGGGTAATTCCTAAACGGCTGTGGAAAAGCCGGATAAAATGTTCCTCCGAAAGACCCAGCCGGCCGGCCAGGGCCGCCACGGTAAGTTTTTCCCGGACCGATTTTTCCATCATTCCCAGGGCCCTGTCCACATATCCGCCGGCGCCGCTTCCCCCCGGGCCGGGTTTTTGTTTTTCCCGGGCCGGATTTCCGGTTTGCGCCGGCCCGTACCAGCGGAATAAAAGGCTCAACAACAGATATTCCGCGGCCCGCTGTTTTTCCGGGTCCCGCTTCCGGCTTAGGTGGTACAGATCCTCCACCAGAAACCGCTCCCGGCCTTCGACGGGGATGGGCCCCCGGATAGTTCCAAGCAGGGGAAAAAGTTCCCCGCCGTCGCTTTCCCCGGGTTCAAAGAGTACGGCATAGTAGCTGATAGGCCGCCGGACCGCGTCGGGCAGGATAGAGTGAAATTCCCTGGGTTTTGTTAAAAAAAGGCGGTTTCCTTTGATGCTGTATTTGGACCGGTTCAGCAAAAACTGGCCGCTTCCTTCCAGGAACAGATGGAGCTCGTAATCCCCTGTGTCATGGGTATGGTAGCGCCCGTGCCAGGCAAGCTTGTCGCCCCCTACCAGTTTGTATACATACACCGCATCTTTAATAATCATCGGTACTCCAAACCAGATACGGCCCCAGGCCGACGGCCCCAGGCCGCACAGAAGAATATCAATAATAGATATGTATTGTCAATATTTGTTATGGCGGAGGGCGGTAAACACGGATACGGTGGTTCCATGGAAGCTATGAAAATTGTATGCGGGATTGACCTGGGAACCCAAAGCTGCAAGACGGTCTTGTACGATTACGGGGCTAAGAAGATTATCGCTTCTTCCCAGGCGGCCATAGAGATGATCGCGGAAAACGACGGGACCAGGGAGCAAAAAGCCGAATGGTACCGGGGGGCCCTAAAAAAATGCTTTGCCTCCCTGCCGGGGGATCTACGGGCCGCGATCTTGGCCCTGGGGGTTTCGGGGCAGCAGCATGGCTTTGTGCCCCTGGATGAAAAAGGCCAGGCCCTGTACCATGTTAAACTCTGGTGCGATACCTCCACCGCCGCGGAATGCCGGGAACTTACCGCCGCCGCCGGGGGAGAGGAGCGGATTATCGCCGCCGCGGGGCTTCCCATGCGGCCGGGCTATACGGCCCCCAAGGTGCTGTGGCTTAAAAAACATAAACCCGAAGCGTTCAAGCGCCTGGCTCATATTCTTTTGCCCCATGATTATGTGAATTTCCTGCTTACCGGGGAATATACGGCGGAATACGGAGACGCGTCGGGGACCGCGCTTTTTGATGTACGAAAACGGATCTGGTCGGAACAGATCTGCACCCTTATCGACCCGGCGGTCTTGAATTGCCTGCCCGGATTAATCGAACCCTCCGCCCCGGCGGGGACGGTTTCGGCGGCGGCGGCGGCGGAATTCAGCATACCCCAGGGTGTTCCCGTGGCCGCCGGCGGAGGGGATAACATGATGGGCGCCGTGGGAACCGGGACGGTTAAAGACGGCGTCCTTACCCTAAGCCTGGGGACCTCGGGAACCCTCTACGGATACTCTAATTCGCCGGTGATAGACCAAACCGGCGACCTGGCGGCGTTTTGTTCTTCCACCGGAGGCTGGCTTCCCCTTTTGTGTACGATGAACTGTACCGTGGCCAGCGAGGAATTCAGGGCCCTGTTTGACCTGGATGTCCGGGCCTTTGACGCGGAGGCGGCCAAGGCCCCCGTGGGGGCCCAGGGAATCGTGGTGCTTCCCTTCTTTAACGGCGAGCGGACCCCAAACCTTCCCAACGGCAGGGCCAGCGTTAACGGGATCAGCGCGGCAAACTTTACCAGAGAAAATATAGCCCGGGGCGCTTTGGAATCGGCGATTTTCGGCATGCGGATAGGCATGGAGGGCTTTCATAAACTGGGGTTTAAGGCCCGGGAAATCCGGCTTACCGGCGGCGGGGCCAAGAGCCCCCTATGGCAGAGTATAAGCGCCAATGTGCTTAGGCTTCCCGTGCGGGCGCCCTCGGGAACCGAAGCGGCGGCCATGGGCGGGGCCATCCAAGCCCTGTGGTGTCTGGCAAGTTTGCCGGCGGCCCAGGATCCGGATCTGTCGGGATTGTCGATTGAAGAATTGGCGGATCAGCATGTGGCGCTGGAAGGGGTTTTGGTGGAGCCGGAGGAAAAAACCGCCCGGGCCTACGACGAAGTTTACGAAGTGTATTCCCGGTATTTACGGGCCCTAAGCCCCCTGTATAAATAGAATCTGCTGCTAAACGGAGGAAAAACATGACGGACTACTATGTGGGAAAAAAAGAATATTTTCCCAAAATCGGCGCCATAAAATACGAAGGCCCCAAGAGTGCCAATCCCCTGGCCTTTAAGTATTACAACCCCGAAAAAATGGTGGGTAAAAAAAAGATGCGGGATCATCTTCGCTTTGCCGTAGCCTACTGGCATAGTTTTTGCGCCGACGGGACCGATCCCTTTGGTACCGTTACCCATCTTCATCCTTGGGTAAGCGATGCCGCAAGCCCCATGGAGGCGGCGGAGCACAAGCTCGATGCGGCCTTTGAATTCTTTACCAAACTGGGGGTGCAGTTCTACTGTTTCCACGACCGGGACATGGCCCCGGAGGGGAGCAGCCCCGGAGAAAGCGAAAAAAATCTGTTTTCTATGGTGGCCAAGGCCAAGAAGCTTCAAAGGGCCACGGGGGTTAAGCTTTTATGGGGTACGGCGAATCTTTTTAACAATCCCCGGTACATGAACGGCGCCGCGACCAACCCGGAATTCGGGGTCCTTGCCATTGCCGCGAACCAGGTAAAGGCGGCCATCGACGCCACCATAGAACTGGGGGGCCAGGGCTATACATTCTGGGGGGGCCGGGAAGGCTACATGAGCCTGCTTAACACGGACCTTAAAAAAGAAAAAGATCACCTGGGGCGCTTTCTAGGCCTGGCCAGGGACTATGCCCGCAAACAGGGATTTAAGGGACCCTTCTACGTGGAGCCCAAACCCATGGAGCCTACCAAGCACCAGTACGATTACGACGTGGAAACCGTGGCCCTGTTTCTTAAAACCTACAATCTGGACAAGGATTTTAAAGTAAACATCGAGGCAAACCACGCGGAGCTGGCGGGGCACGATTTTTTTCATGAACTGGAAACCGCCGCGGCCCTGGGTATTTTCGGCTCCGTGGACGCGAACCGGGGAGATTTTATCAACGGCTGGGATACGGATCAATTCCCCCTAAGCTACTACGAAACCGCCCTGGCCATGTACGCCATCCTTAGGGCCGGAGGCTTTACCGCCGGGGGCCTTAATTTTGACGCCAAGATCCGGCGGAATTCCATCGATCCGGCGGATCTGTTCCTGGCCCACATCGGCGGCATGGACGCCTTTGCCGTGGGTTTGGAAGTTGCCGTCCGGATCATCAACGATGGGATTATCCCCGGGTTCGTAAAAAAACGCTACGCGTCGTATAATACCGGAGACGGGGCAAAGTTTGCAAACGGCCAGTTAAGCTTTACCGATCTGGCAAAACTGGGGGGCGAAAAATACGGCCGGGCCGGCCTTAGCTCGGGCAAGCAGGAATACCTGGAGAATGTGTTTAACCAGTACCTTTTGGGCCTATAGGGAATTTCCAAAACCGGCCGCCAGCCTTTTTCTGTAATGGGCCGGATGGAAAAATCATTTACAGCTAGTCCCGGGGGGAGTATACTTATCCGGTGAAACACTTACTCCGCCTGGGCCTGGCTCTTTCGGGTCTCTTTGCCTTAACCGCCTTTCTTTTTTCTATGGTAAAGGCCCGCCAAATTTACGTCCTAACGCCGGATCCGGGCCCGCCCCTGGTTTATCATTTTTCGATGTACCTGCCGGACAACCGGAACACTTTTTTTGAAGGAATTATCCAGGGGGCGGAACGGGCGGCAAAGGAACTTAATTCCGCGGTTTCCATTCATTCGATAGACCCGGTTAAAAACGAACTGGAAACCGCGGCCTTTACCGGGGTAGACGGGGTTATCGTTTGTCCATACCTGGACGACGCCCTGGCCCGGCGGCAGATGGAAAAGTTTAGGGACTACCAGATACCGGTGGTGTTAATAAACCACAACCTGCCCGGCGATCAACCCTGGCCCTTTATCGGGACAAATAATTTTGAAATGGGCCGGCGTATCGGCTTTATTCTTCAGGACCATAGCTCCGATCCGGTACGGCTGGCGGTGGTATACAGCGATAAGGCCCCGGGAATTTATGCGGAACGGGAACTGGTAGAAATGGGCATTTCCGCCGCCCTGGAAGGCCAGCTTTCCGGGTCTGTTATGCGCTTTAAGACTAACCTTAACCCCCTGGATGCAGAGACGCTGCTGGTTAAGCTTTTTCGGGAAAACGAAGGGGCCGCGGAAGATACGGAAGGGCCCTTTCCCATTAACACCATCGTGTTTACAGATTCCGCGGACACCATTGCGGCCGCGCAGGCCCTGGTGGACATGAACCTGGTGGGGCGGATACAGATTATCGGCTTTGGTTCCGATCCGGAGATTGTGGAAAACATACGAAAGGGGATTATTTTTTGTTCCGTAACGATTAACTCGGAGCGGATAGGCTACGAAGCGATCCGGTCCCTTACCGCCTTGCGGACCACCGGATATACCTCCACCTCCATTGATACGGGGATAGATATAATTACCGGCAATAACCTGTAGGGGGAAAGATGAAGCCCTATTACCGGTCCTTTAGGGTACAGATCGTTTTAAGCACCCTGGGGGCTTTTTTTCTGCTGATTCTAAGCACCGCGTATATCTTACTTTCTACCCAGAAGATCCAGGAGTTTTCCAAGCGGAATTTTGAACAGGAGCGGTTTCTTAAATCAATACAGGACGATTTGGCCGCGTACGAGGGCCCCCTAATGGAATTCCTTTCTACCCGGTCTTCCAACGCCCTGGCCCAAATTTTTATCGATACCCAAAACCTGCGGCAAAAACTTCCCGGATACCGGCAGATCCTGGGGAACCCCATGGACCTAAAAGAACGGGAATTGTACGCCCTTATTTTTTATTACCTTAATCTGGCGGATACGGCCATTGAAGAAAAACGGGGACGGAATATTCCCGCCTATACGGCAATTTACGAAGAAATGGACAGCCTAAAAAAACACATTAACCGGGAAATCGACACGCTAAGCACGGAACGGTACCGTTCGCAGCTGGGGGCATACCAGCAGTTTTTAACGGAGTCCGGGGCCCTCCAGCTGTGGAATTTTATTTTTATTATTTCCATGTCGGTTTTTTCTGTTTTGATCCTGCTGTATTCGATTAACCGGTTTACCAACCCCCTGGTAAAACTTTCCGCCATGACAAAAGAACTTTCTTCGGGAAATTTTAACATTCCCGATATGGAAACGGGCCGGGGCATAGAAGAGTTTGACCAGGTAATCGAAGCCTTTAACCACATGAAAAGCGAAATAAGCAAATACATAGAAGAAATACGCTGGCAAGAGAATATTAAACAGGAATACATGCAGGAAAAGCTGCGGAATATGAAAATGGAAGGGCTGGTACGGCACATGGAAATTTACGCCCTGCAGGCCCAGATGAACCCCCATTTTCTTTTTAATACGATAAACACCGGCATGCAGCTTGCCATAGTAGAGGGGGCCGACAGAACAGGGGAGTATATGGATTATATGGCCCGGCTTTTCCGGCATATCATTAGAAACAAAGAGATCATCGTTCCCCTGCGGTACGAAATCCGGGGCCTGGATTATTACTTTTATATTATCCGGGTCCGCTTTCCCCGGAACTTTACGGTAACCCTGGATTGCGGCGAAGAACTTCTGGATGCGTATAAGGTGCCGGTCTCTATACTTCAACCGCTGGTAGAAAACAGCGTAATCCACGCCTTTAAGGACGCGGGGGAGGATTTTCTGCGGCACATTACCGTGGGGGGGCGCATGGAAGGAAAGCGCCTGGTTTTGTCGGTGCAGGATAATGGCATGGGCATCCCGCAGGAAATGATAAAAAAGCTTCTGCACCCCCAGCCCATAGATGAATCTTCCGTTTCCCGGGTTATGGGGCTGGAAAATGTAATCCAGCGGCTGTATTTTTTTTACCCCGGCGACGCCGGAGTGGTGGATATTGAAACCGGGCCCCAGGGAACCACGGTTATTATCCGCATTGATACGGAAAGGGAGCCATGTATAGCGTTTTAATTGTGGACGATGAAGAGCCGGTTCTGGAAAGTTACGAGTTTATGCTAAAGAATTTTTCCGGCGCCGGAACGGGGGACAATCCGTTTACCCTGGCGGGAAAGGCCCGGTCGGGGTACGACGCCCTAAAATTGATCTACGAAACGGAACCGGACATAGTATTCATGGACATTAATATACCGGGCATAAACGGCCTTTCGGTTCTTGAGGAGGTCCATAAAAAGTATCCCCGGATGATCTGCATCCTTTCCACCGCCTATGAACGGTTCGATCTGGCCCAGCGGGCCATACCCCTGGGGGTTTTTGCCTACCTGGTAAAGCCGGTTTCCAAGCGGACCTTTTTTTCAACCATGGACGACGCCCTTAACCAGCTTCATTCCCTGCCCCGCAAAACGTCGGAGTACGACGATCCTAAGCTTCGTCTTATGCGCCGGGATATTTGGATTCCCATGGGCGAAGAAACCTGGGCCCAGTACCGGGAAAGCCTGTCTTTGCCCTCCGACTGGGGAATAACCCTGCTTCTGGAAATAGGAACGGACCAGGAAAAGTGGTGCGCCTTGATAGCGGAAAAACTTTTGTACAAGTACCCCTGCATCTACGACGTACTGTTAAACCGGGGGCTTTTTTTGATCTCCGAAGATATTAACCCCGGCATATTCAAGCAAAAAACGATGAAGATGCTGGAAAATCTTTTAATCCCCGTTGCCTGGTACTGCGGATTTGGCGGATTGTACCGGGGTCCGGAATTGTATAATTCCTGCAACGAGGCGCTGGCGGAACTTTCGCAGCAGGCCGGAGAAGCGGATCCCCGGGGCTGGGAAAGAAAACAAATAATCCAGTTAAGGGAAAAGATAGGCCGGGTTCCGCCGGCGGAGATAAAATCCCTTTTTGCCGCCCTGTGGAACCCCCTTTTTTCCGCGGACTTTACCACCGCCAAGGTTAGGATGGTTTCTCTTTTTACCCTGCTTCTGGACGACATCTACGGCGCCTGGTCTTCGACCCTTCCTTCCGGGGACGAAGAGGCTTCCAAGGCCATGCCCTTCGATCCGGCGGAAATTATGGAACTAAGCGATCTGGGGGCATGGCGGCGCTGGGCGGAAGTACATTTTGACAAACTGGTTTTAAAAGCAAATATCGATCGTTCCGGAAACTATCCTTTGCCGCTGCTTAAAGCCCTGACGTTTATCAGGGAAAATTATACCCGGGAGGGGGGCCGCGATATTCAACTTACGAATGTGGCAGAGGCTGCCGGAATATCCGCCGTCCATCTAAGCCGCCTTTTTAGGGAGCATCTGCAGACTACATTTATCAATTATCTTACATCCCTGCGGATCGGCGAGGCGGAACGGCTTTTACGGGAATCGGCGGTATCGGTAAAAGAAGCGGCCTATGCGGTGGGGTACCAGGATCCAAATTACTTTACTAAGATATTCAAAAAAATCCGGGGGGTGCTGCCCACGGATATAAAACCATAGGAAACCGCTGGAAACAAAAGTTTTTAGAGGTTCCCCATAGACGGTCCGGCGGCCCTGCCCGGCGGAATCCGCTTGTGCTTCCCCCGGTTTTGGGTTACACTCTTTTTATGCAATATCCCTGGAACGGTTACTCCCAAACAGGGTTCTTATTCTCCAGGTTTATCGGTATAGCCCTTTTCGCTGTCTTTCTGGGACTCTGTCAGGGGGCCTGCGATTTTCGCGGTTCCCGGGACGGGCGTTCCGGGGACCAAGGTGTACCGCAGCGCCGGGGAAGAAATTTTCTTTCAACGGCCGATAAATCCCGGCTAACCATAGGTTTTTCCATTGCCACCGCCACGTTCATTATTGAACGGTGGAACAAGGACCTAAAGGTTTTTACCGGGGCCGCCCAGGAACTGGGGGCGGATGTTATTGTTCAGCTTTCCGCCGGGGGCATACAAGAACAAATCGCCCAGATTAACTACATGGTTAACCAGAACATTGATATCCTTGTGGTTATAGCCCACGATACGGAACTTATTGCCGGGGCGATCCGTCAGGTTAAAGAGGCGGGTATTCCGGTTATTGCCTATGACCGGCTTATCCAGAAGGTTCCCCTGGACGCGTATGTTTCCTTTGACTCCCGGGAAGTGGGCCGGTACTTTGGAGAGGCCCTGCGGGACGCGGTGCCCCGGGGCAGGTATCTGGTGGTAAACGGTTCGATCTACGATGTAAACAGCGCGGATATAAACGCCGGGTTTTACGAGATCATCACTCCCCTTATTAATTCCGGCGCCGTGCGGATAGAGCGGGAAATATGGCTGGAAGAGTGGAGTTCCGATGAAGCGCTGGAAAAAATCGGGCTTATATTTAACGAAACCACAAATTTTGACGCCATAGTCTGCGCCAACGACGCCATTGCCGGCGCGGCTATCCGGCTTTTGTCGGAACGCCGCCTGGCGGGAAAAATTGCGGTGGTAGGCCAGGATGCGGAACTAAGCGGCTGTCAGCGCATTGTGGAGGGCACCCAGCTTATGACGGTCTACAAACCCATTGGAAGCCTGGGGGTTAGGGCGGCCCGTCTGGCGGTAGCCCTGGTCCAGAAATCCCGCGGAATAAAGCAGGTGGAGATTCCTTCCCCGGACATCATGATGGACAATCAAAGCGGGACCATGATACCTTCTTATTTGCAAAAATCTACGGCTATTTACAAAGAAAATATCGACATAATAATCCGGGACGGCTTTCATTCCCGGGAAGACGTATTCCGCAATATCGGCGCCCCATAAAGGGGAAAATCTTAACGTTAAAAAATTCCTCTTTGGCGTCTTTTGCCCAGGGCGGTACGGGCAGCATAGAAAAAATCCAGATTTTTGTAAAGAAAATACGGTTCCTTTAGGAACGAAAGCGGTATACCGTAGGGCATCTATCCTATTCTATTTTTTATGGAGGAAAATATGAAAAAGATTGCTCTTGTACTGCTGATCCTTGCCGTTGCGGCAAGCTTCGGTTTTGCCCAACGGAACAGGACTTTAATCGGCATTGCCATGCCCGAAACCCATGTTCAGCGCTGGGTAAAAGACGGCAATTCTCTTAAGACTTTTGCTGAAAAAGCGGGATACCGGGCGGAGGTCCAGTGGGGCAACGCCGAACAGGCCCAGCAGAACCAGCAAATCCAAAGCTTCCTAACCCAGGGCGCCAAGGCCTTGGTGGTAGGGTGCATTAACGACGGTGTCCGCTCGGTTATCGCCGAAGCAGCCCGGGACAAAGTAATTGTTATAGCCTATGACCGGATTATTCCCAACTCCGCGGATTACGATTATTTTATCACCTTTAACAACTTTAAGGTTGGACAGCTTCAGGGCCAGAGTATTGAAAGCGCCCTGAACCTTAAATCCGCCACCGCCGCCGCTCCTAAATACGTTACCCTCTTTGCCGGATCCCCCACCGATGGGAATGCCTTCTTCTTCTTCGATGGCGCCATGAGCGTTCTTAACCCCTACATCGACAAGGGCGTTCTTAAAGTAGTGGGCCCCTATCCCCGGACTTCCGCCGACAGGGCCAATTTCCAGAGGATCGCCACCGAAAACTGGCAGGCCCCCATCGCCAAGACCAGGATGGAAAACCTGCTGAGCAACGACGCCCGGACCGTAACCCTGGATGCGGTTCTGGCCCCCAACGACACCCTGGCCCGGGCAATCATCGAAGCCTGCAAGGCCGATGCCAAATACCGGACAAAGCTTCCTGCAGTAACCGGCCAGGATGCGGAATTTGATTCCATGATCTCCATTAAGAACGGCGAACAAACCAGCACGGTATTCAAAGACACCACTAAACTGGCAGAAGCCGCCATCCTTTTGGCCGATCAGGTCCTTAAGGGCCGCCCCGTCCGGATCCCCGGCGCGGTGCTTGCCTCCGGAGACCTTGCCAAAATCGGCGACACGGGCCGCAAGGTGGTTAACACCTATCTGCTCGATCCTATTTTGGTTACCAAGAGCAATATCCGGGTTCCCGTAAACGCGGGTTTCTACGATGCTGCTCAGGCTGCACGGATCACGGCAAGGTAACATCTCTTATTAAGGCGGGGGTTCTTTCTCCCGCCTTTTCTTTACGCGGGAAAGCCCTGCGGCTTCCCGCGGTGGCGGGTCCGCGTGTGGCGGGTCCGCGTGGGCGGGCCTGCGGGGCGGGAAAATGTATTTATAGCAAAAGGGCGGGTTATGAGTAATTACATACTGGAAATTGAAAATTTAACCAAAGATTTTCCCGGGGTCCGGGCATTGGATGATATTTCGCTAAAGATAGAAAAGGGAAAAATCCATTCTTTATGCGGCGAAAACGGCGCAGGGAAGTCCACCTTAATGAGCGTTATCTCCGGCGTTTACCCCAAGGGGGATTACCGGGGAAAGGTTTTTTATAAGGGCAAGGAAACAAACTACCATAGCGTTAAGGATAGTGAAAAAGAAGGGCTTGCCATAATCCATCAGGAACTGGCCCTAAGCCCCTATCTTTCTATCTATGAAAATATCTTTCTGGGCCACATGGAGACCAAATTTGGCATCATCAACTGGAATTATT
The DNA here is from genome assembly GCA_031278215.1 of Spirochaetaceae bacterium. Classification (GTDB taxonomy): domain Bacteria; phylum Spirochaetota; class Spirochaetia; order Treponematales; family Breznakiellaceae; genus JAISLT01. The sequence goes on along the minus strand of JAITKV010000048.1, from coordinate 61,676 downwards.
ATATTACGGAGTCAAAAAAATATCTTAACCAGGTGGGGCTGCACGAGCCGCCGGAAACCATGGTAAGCAAACTGGGGGTTGGAAAGCAGCAACTGGTAGAAATTGCCAGAGCCCTTTCCAAGAAAGTGGACCTGCTGATTCTGGACGAACCCACCTCTTCTCTTAATGACGATGAAAGCGAAAAGCTTCTTAAGCTTATTCTAGAATTTAAACAGCAGGGGATTACCTGCGTTATGATCTCCCATAAATTGAACGAGATCCTAAAGGTGGCGGATACCGTAACGGTTTTGCGGGACGGCAGGTCGATTTGCAGTTATAACGTTAAAGAAGAAAACCTTACCGAAGTTAGAATTATTCGCGATATGGTGGGCCGGGATCTTACCCACCGCTTTCCGGAACGGAAAAACAAACCGGGAGATACGATCATGGAGGTTAAGAATTGGTCGGTATATCACCCCGAATACCATGCCATTAAGGTGGTGGATGACGTGTCCTTTTTCCTTAAAAAGGGGGAGATCCTTGCCTTCTGCGGCCCCATGGGCGCAGGACGGACGGAGCTAATGATGAGCCTTTTTGGCAAGTCCTACGGGTACCGCAGCGAAGGGGAACTTTATATTAAGGGAAAGCGGGTGGAACTTAACTCAAGCAAGGCGGCCATGAAGTCGGGGCTGGGGTATATTTCCGAAGACCGCAAAGGGCTGGGGCTTATTCTTATACAGGACATAAAGACCAATATTTCTAATTCCAGCCTTGAACAGGTTTCCCGGTTTGGGATTATCAATACCCGGAAAGAAATTATGCTGGCAGAAAAATACCGCCAGGGCCTTAATATTAGAACCCCGTCGATTAACCAGCCGGCCAGAAACCTTTCCGGGGGGAACCAGCAAAAGGTGGTGGTAAGCCGGACCCTGGCTGTTAACCCGGATATCTTTATAGTAGACGAACCCACCAGGGGTATTGATGTGGGGGCCAAGACGGAAATCTACAACATCCTAAACGATCTGGTGGCCACCGGAAAGAGTGTTATCATGGTCAGTTCCGAACTGCCCGAGGCCCTGGGAATGGCAGACCGGATCTATGTTATGAACGAAGGAAAAATTAAGGGTGTGCTGACCCATGATGAGGCAAGCCAAGAAAAGATCATGCACATGGCATTGGTCGGCTAAAAACAAGGAGAGCTTATGAGCGGCAAAGTTATTCATACGGTTAATTCTCGAACGCTGATCAGAAATAACATACGGAATTATTCGATGTTTATTATGCTGGGGCTTATTATGTTGATCTTTGGCCCCCTGGCGAACTGGCGAAATTTTAGCGGCCGGAATATTACCAACATTTTTTTCCAATACAGTTATGTGCTTATCCTGGCCACGGGGATGGTCCAATGTATTATTATTTTGGGCATTGACCTTTCCGTAGGTTCCGTCTGCGCCTTTGTGGGGGCCCTAAGCGCTTTTGTTTACAACACCGGAATAGGAATGCCCTTGACGGTGGTAAGCGCTTTACTGATGGGCCTTGGGATAGGGGCCTTCCAGGGATGGTTTATTGCGTATCCCAAAATACCGGCCTTTATCGTTACCTTGGCGGGGATGATGTTATTTCGAGGCCTTACCTATATTGTGACGGACGTAAACCCCGTAAGCTTTATAGACGACGGGTATTCGTATTTTTCTACCGGCACCGTGGACGAGCTCCTGCACCTGGAGCCCATCGCTTTTGGCCGGTATCCTGCGGCCTTTGTAATGGTGCTGATTCTGCTTGTGGTTTATTGGGCTTCGGAATTTTTAAGCCGGCAGAAAAAAATTGCCAATAATTTTGAGGTTTCCCCCTTTGTGTTCTTTGCGCTAAAGCTTGGTATTATCAGCATTGTTGCCATAGTTTTGGCGGACCGGTTTGCAAGTTACCGGGGCCTTCCCATTATTGCAATAGTGCTGGGAATAACCATAAGCGTTTTCCATTTTATTATGAACAACACGGTGTTGGGAAGGTACATCTATGCGGTGGGGGGCAATGCACGGTCGGCCAAGCTTTCCGGCATTAACTCCGAATTTATTGTCTTTGTTGTATTTTGCATCATGGGCAGTTTAAGCGGCCTGGCGGCGGTGGTTTCCACCGGGTATATGAACAGCGCCCTTCCCCAGGCCGGCAATATGTTTGAAATGGACGCCATTGCGGCCTGTTATATCGGCGGCGTTTCTGCCTCCGGCGGCATTGGTTCGATTATCGGGGTTATTGTGGGCGGACTGGTAATGTCGGCAATCAACAACGGTATGTTCTTGATGAACCTGGGAACCCATTACCAGTACGTCGTTAAGGCCTTGATTCTGCTCTTTGCGGTGTACTACGATGTCTACACCCGCCGTAAAGCCGGCTTGGGTTGATAGGCGGCGGATTGATTCGTTGCGAAGGTTCTTCTCCCGGCCTCTCCGGAGGCCCCGCCGGGGCTTCCGGAGTTTTTTATACACAATAGATTTTGGTTTGTCAGGCAAGGGGTTAGCTAATTCTTTGCCTAACAAGCAATTACAATCGGAGCGCCCTGACAATTTTAAATTGTCAGGGAATAATATCCGCCTAACGCCAATAATCGGTGGACAGGAACACAAAGGCCGCCCACAGTTCCAGCCTGCCGGCGATCATAAGAAAAGAAAAGAACCATTTTACATAAGCGGGAAGGGCTTGAAAAACCGCGGGGGATTCCAGGCTGCCTAGACCCAGCCCTATGTTGCCAAGGCTAAGCAGGGAAAGATTAAGGGATGAAAAAAAATCCACGCCGGCGCCGGCGGCCACCAGGGACCCCAGGGCTATCATACTAAGGTATAAAAAGATAAATCCTGCCACGCCGTAGACCACGTCTTTGCGGCCCACCTTGTTGTTAAGCCGGACCGAAAACACCCCCCTGGGGTAGATGATCTTTTTTAATTCGTTTTTTGACTGTTTAAAAAGAACCACATACCGTATTACCTTGACGCCGCCCGCGGTGGAACCGGAACAGCCGCCGATAAACATCAGGATAACCAATATCCCTTGAGCCAGGGGGGGCCACAAATTATGGGCGGCGGCGGAAAAGCCCGTGGTGGTTAGTATGGAGGCGGTGTAAAAAAACGCCCGCCGTATGCCGGTACCCGGGGAAAGGTTTTCTTCTTCTAAGCGGCTGTTTGAAATTAAAGAAAAGGCAATAACGGCCGCCGCGGCAAAGATGATAAGAACATACCCCCGTATTTCGCTATTGTAGTACACTTCCCGAAATTTTCTTTGGAGCAGCCGGTATAGCATGGAAAAGTTGCATCCTGCGATGATCATAAAGATAATGATAATCCATTCGATGAGGGGTGAATTATAATAGGCAATACTGTTGTTCCGGGAGCTAAAGCCTCCGGTGGCCATGGTGGAAAAGGCATGCACCACCGCATCAAATAAATCCATTCCCGCCAACATAAGCAGCAGGGTTTCCGCCGCGGTAAGGATAATATATATGAGCCAAAGAATTTTTGCCGTTTCGGTTATCTTGGGGGTTATCCGATCCTTGTCGGGCCCGGTGGTTTCCGCCTTAAGAAGCTGGAACCCTCCCACTCCCAAAAGCGGAAGCAGGGCCACCGTAAGAACCACCATTCCCATGCCCCCAAGCCAATGGGTCTGGGCCCGCCAGAAGATCAACGACCGGGGCATGCTTTCCAGATCCTGTATGATCGATGCCCCGGTGGTCGTAAACCCAGAAACGCTTTCATACACCGCGTCCGCCAGTCCGGGGATGTGTCCCGATATATAATAGGGAATGGCCCCAAGCAGGCATGTTCCCACCCAGGCAAGGAATACCAGCAAAAAGCCGTCGGAAGCGGCAAAGCGTATGGGCTGCTTCCGGGTGGCGATAAGGACCGGCATGGTTAAAAGCAGCACCGCCGCCATAGTAAGGCCAAAGGATTTTGCCATGGCGGCTTCTCCGTAAAATATGGCCATGGACAGGGGCGCCCCCATGGACAGGGCCGCCAGGACCTCTAGAAGCATCAATAGACGGCATATAACCAGTTTTTTCATTTGGGGGATCCAAAGATCTTTTCAATGTCCATTTCGGTTCCGTTTTTGACAATAAGCAGGATCCGGTGTCCTGGGGTATACACATAGTCCCCCCGGGGAATAAGATCGTCTTCCGTTTCCCGGTTTACCAGCATTACCAGCGCGCCGGCGGGTAAATGGAAATCCTTAAGCGCTTGTCCTTCCGCCTGGGAACCGGCCTTAATGTCTATTTCGAGGATGTTCACGGTCCCGTCCCCTATCCGGTGTACCCCCCTTACACCGCCCCCCATAAGCTTTGACAGAATAGAATCAACCACCACGGACTTCATGGGAATTACCACATCTACCCCAAGCTTCCGGGCTATGGCGGCGTATCCGGTGCTGCTTACCATGGCCACCGCCCGGGCCACTCCCCGGGATTTAAGGTATACCGCGGTTACAATATTAAGTTCCTGGTGGACCGTGGCGGTAACAATAAGATCTAAATCGTCAATCCGTTCTTCGGTAATAAAACTTTCGTCAGAAATATCTTCGTTAAGGATCAGCGCCTCCGGAAATTTTGCGGCCAATTCTTTACAAAGGCCGTAATCCTGTTCTACCATGATCACCCTTTTAAGGTGCCGGGGAACCAGGGCGTGTAAGAACGAAAAAAATCCCCGGGAATTTTTTCCCCGGACCATCTCTGCCGGATCCCGGGGTTCGTTAAAATCCCGCGTCATTTCGGCGGGTCTGTACTTTTCTTTATTTAAAAGGCCGCCGGCAATCAGCGATCCCAGGCGTCCGCCTCCTACAATGCCTATCTTGCGGATCGGTTTTTCCGGCCATCCCGCCAGTTTAAAGCCCTTGGTAAGATCATCGGTTTTGGCAAGAAAGTATATCCGGTCCCCGGACTGAAGCCTGGTGGCCCCCGTGGGGAGCATGCAGCTTCCCTGGCGTTCCACCAGGGTTACAAGAAATTCCCCGTCGATAAGGGTACGAGAATCCTTTAGAACAAGCCCGTCAAAGGGAGAGGCTTCCAGTACATCAATGGTTCCCAGCTCATAGGGGGTTCCGGCAAAGGAAAGAATGTTCCCCAGGGCTCCGTGTTCAATCGCGTCCAGAGCGGACCGGGCGGCCTCCACATCGGGGTGGATAAAAAAATCTATCCCCATGGCGGCAGATTTTCCTCCCCCTATCTGGTTTTGGAAATTTCTGCGCACGTATTCGTCGTTTCGCACCCGGGCAATCTTAAGCAGTCCGGTATACCGCGAAGCCAGGCCGCAGATAATCATGTTTACTTCGTCGGAATCGGTTACGCAGACCAGGGCGTTGGCCTTGGCAATTCCCGCTTCTTCCAGGGCGTTGATGGAATTTCCTTCATCGTGAAGCACCATGCAGTCAAGCTGGTTCGACACGTGCCGGGCCCGTTCTTCATTTGCTTCGATAATGGCGATATCGTGTTTTTCTTCGGTTAGTTGACGGGCCAGCTGAGTTCCCACAAGTCCGGCGCCGACAATAATTATAAGCATAGTTTAAGTATAGCACCGGGCCTTTAAAAGTGCCAGAAACCCCGGGTAGCTTATATCCGCCGCCTCGGATCCGTGAATTTCCGTAATTTGGCGGGCGGGAAGTCCCAGGGCGGCGCAGGCCAGGGCCATAACAATACGGTGATCCCCCCGGCCGTCCAGGGACGGCGGGGTCTTTGTTTGCCGGGCCCCCGCCTGCGGTTTTTTTCTTTCGGCGTTGTGTTTTTCTTTCCAGGCGGCGCCCTTTATAAACAGGCCGTCGGGCTTTTCCCGGCAGTGAACCCCCAGTTTTCCCAGTTCCGCGGCCATCGCGGCAATGCGGTCCGTTTCTTTGATCCGGGCATGGGCCACATTAACCAGGGCCGTTTCCCCCTTTGCAGAGGCGGCCAAAACGGCCATGACCGGAAGCAGATCTGGGGCGCCGTTAAGGTCAAAGGTTCCGCCCCGGAGCGGGCCGGGACACGAAACCCTAAGCTGCCAGGAATTTCCGCCGCCGGGGCCGCCGGGTTTTTCCCATTCTACCTTGCAGCCCATGGTAACCAGGTGATCAAAAAAAACCTTGTCCCCTTGGGGGTCTTCCGGATCAAGGCCCTGCAGGTTTATTTCTCCCCCGGAAATTACCGCCCCGGCGGCGGGAAAGGCCGCGGAAGAAAAATCTCCCGGCACGGGGCCGTTTATGGGCGTATATGCAGCCCCCCCATTGATGCGGAACCGGGAATACGCTTCCATGGAGCTAATTCCCGGACCGTTTCCTGTGTTGAGCAGGCCCTGTTTTTTTAAGTATAAAAGCGTCATGTCCACATAGGGTTTTTCGTTAAGCAGGGGCACTTCTATGGCGCTTACCGCCCCCCGGGGGGCCAGGGGGGCGGCGATAAGAAGCGCCGAAAGGTACTGGCTGGTGGGACAGGAAATGCTGACCCCGCCGCCCCGCCAGGGGCCCCGGACGGTGATGGGGGTACACCCCCCGTTTGAATCAACCCTTATTCCCAGGGCTTCCAGGGCGTCCAGCAGGGGGCCGGCGCTGCGGCGGGCTATCTGCTTGTCCCCCGTAAAAGTAAGCGGCGCCGTACCCAGGGCCGCGGCGGCAAGGGCCAGGAACAGGGTGGTTCCCGAATTCCCCACGTCTATGCGCCGCGGTTCCGGCGCGGGGCCCGGTTCCGCCGCCCCGGCGGGTTCCGGCGCAGGGCCGGGTTTGCGGCCCCGGACAATCCAGCGGCGGGGATCGCCGCTTTCTTCGGTAATTTCGGCCCCCAATACGCGGCAGGCATCTGCGCAGGATTGGGTATCTAAGGACTCCAGGGGATTTTCGATGCGGGAGATTCCGTTACACAGGGACGCCATAAGCAGGCGCCGTATGGTGTGTGATTTTGAAGCAGGCACGGTTACTGTACCGCCGAAGGTATGGGGGCTAATCAGCGCTCGCATGGCCCGGTCGATCCTGGGAAGCTGTGTTTTCGGCGATCTTTTCCCAGTCCCGCTGTATGGCTTCGGCGCATTGTTCCGGTGTTAGGGCGTCCAGAAACATCAGTTTAATTTGCCTAAGAATAAGGCTGTTTAATTCCGCCGCTTCTTTGGGATCGTAGAGCTCCCGGACTATTTCGCCGGCTTCGTACATGTCAAAGGCCTTTGCATAGAGGAGATCGCCCTTTGAAAGATCCGGATTACGGCGGCCGTTTCCCGGCACCGCATAGGCTTCGGCGGCAATGATGCCGTCCTTTTCCTGTAAGAAGGAAAGAAAACTCAAGGCCTCTTCCCGGTGTTCGCTCTGCTGGTTAACGCCGGCGTACCATACGGTAAGGGGAAAAACCGGCTTTCGTACATAGGATTCAATCCCCGGTATGGTAGTAATCCCAAAAGCCTTGGTCATGGTTGTTTTTAGATCCCGGATATTTGCCACCGGACCTATCATCATGCCCACTTTGCCTTCCCGAAAGGCATTGACCAGTTCTTCTTCCGTCAGGGAAAAAGGGTCGGAATACAGATTCTGCTTAAGCTGGTTAAGAAAGTTTAATACCGAAATTACCTGCGGGGAATTAAAGCTAAACGATTCGGCGCTGGGGTTTCCCAGGGCCGACCATATCCAGGATAAAAAGTGGCGGTTTACGCTGTGGGGATTATTATCCCCCAGGGCCAGGCCCGCTCCGTATACACCGCCGTTTTCCTGGCCTATCCGCCGTACATAAGAAAGGAATTCGGTCTGATTTTTCGGGGGCCGATCAAAGCCCACGGTCTTGAATAGATCAATATTATAGAAGAGAACGTTAATAAACGAAACCACCGGCTGCACCCCGCCGATTGGGGAGTCCGCCGGCTGGATATACGCTTCCAGGTCCGAAACGGCGTAGGGATCAACGCTGAATATATCGGGCTTCTTTTTTTTAGCGTCCTCCGCGACTTCAAACAGCGCCCGTATTTCCGGCCATGTCATCTTTTCAAGCTTAACGGTGATCCCCGGATTTTGCGCCTCGAATTCCGCGGCCAGGTTTACTAAGGCCTGGTTGCCCAGTTCATCTTCCCACCATTGGGCAAAAACCAGGGTCGTGTGCGTCCCCAGCAGATTCCCGTTGATAAGCCTAAAAAGCAGCCCCCCTCCCAGTATTACCACCGCCCATATCCACAGCGCCTTGTCGGCGGAAATTTTGCGGATCCGGCCAAAGAATTCTTTTACCGGTTCCGGCAGGGCCTTGGGCGGCCTTATCCGGCCCGGAAGGCTCCGCAGCACGCGCGACAGCGCCGCCGTCAGCGCAAGAAAATTCGCCCCGGTGTTTTTTATAACCTGCTTTATAGCCCCTTTTACCGTTTCCATGTCCATATTAACCTCGACTTGCCCGCCCTTTTAGGGTACAGTAATCCTATGTTCAATTTCTGGAAAAAAATCTTCGGCTTTGGCGCGCCTAAAAATCAGGAAATTGATCCGGATAAAATTATCGAAGAACAATGGCTTGCCGATTTTACCCGGGAAGACATCTTTCGTAAGACGTTCCGTGTCCGTTTTTCCATTACATCAGAAAATTTGTATCATGCCTATCTGTATAATAACGCCCTGTGCCTGGGGATTAAGAAAACCAACTGTATCGCCTGGACCGAAGACATGATTTTTAGGTACCGGGACTTGAACATAAAGGGCCGGATCCGGCTTGACCCCCGGGGGGCTTATGCCGCGGCGGGCTTTATTTTTCGCATGGTGGACGATAGAACCTATTATATGGTTCTGGTGTCAAACCGGGGTTACTTTCGGCTGGATCTGGTCCGAAACAACACCCCCCTGGCCCTGGCGGGCTGGACCGAAGCGCCGGGCATTCTTGCTTCCCGGGAACCGCTGGAATTTGATTTGGAAATTGCAGCCTACGGCAGCAGGATCCTTGTGGCGGTTAACGGACAATGGGCGGGAAGCTGGAACGATGCTTCCATTTCCGAAGGGCGCATTGGCTTTGCCGGCGCCAGTTATGAAGAGCAAAACTCCGAATCGGAACCCGGTCTCCCGGAGGACGGCACGGTCCCGGCTGTTTCCCGGGATTTTACCGCCCACGCGGAGCTTCTTTCGTTTAGCCTTGATTCCCGGATCGGGGAAACGGGAAGGCGTTACAGTACCCTGGAAAATTCCGCGGCCCCCGGAAACCGCATCCGGCTGGCAGAAACTTTTACCGCCCTGGGACAGGTAAACCCCGCATTGGTACAACTCCGGAAGGCTTGGGAAGGGCGGGAGGCCCTGGCGCAGGCCTTGTCCGCCGAACTGGCCGGGGCAAAGGACGCGGTAATGCTGGCGGCCCTGTATTCCGGGGATGCGGAGCCGGCGTTCAAAAAACCCCGGGAACTGCTGCTGGGAATAAAACTTGCCATGGCCCTGGAATTGTGGGACGAAGTGGAAGAGTATATCGAGACCCTCCTTGCCACGAAAGAGGCGGGCGAGGAACAGATCCGGGAAGGGCACAGTATGAAAGCGGCCTTCCTGTATTCCCGGGGGCGGTACCGGGACCTGATCCGGTGGCTGGAGGAACTGTGCGGCGATATGGCCGGCGGAACCGGTAACGATGCCGTTCTTTACGGAACCTTCGCCGATCCTCCGGCGCTGCTTAATCTGCTGGGTCACGGGTACTTTAACACCGGGGAATACCGGAAAGCCGCGGCGGTCTACGACAGGGCCTTTGACCTTGACGACAAGAACGGCCTAACTGCAAAAAACGCCGCCGCGGTCTATGAGCTTTTGGGAGAGACCGGCAAGGCTCTAAACCGCTACCTTAAGGCGGGCCGGATTTTTTTGGCCGATACCCGGTACGAAGAATTGGGGCTCCTGGTTCCAAAGTTCCGCCTTCTGGGTGAATCCGACTGGGAAGCCTGCGCCCTTACCGGCAAATGGGCCTTTGGCATAGAAGATTGGAAAAGCGCCGGGGAAAAACTGGCGCAGGCCGAGGAACTCCGCAAAGAAAAGCGGGGAACGCCGGATCCGGCGCTGTATTTTCTTCAAGGGCTCCTTTTAATCCGGGACGGAAAACGCAAAGAGGCGCTGCCCCTGCTGGAACGGGCGGTAAAGTACGCCCCGGACTATCCCCTCTTCCGTTTCCGGCTGCTGGAAAACCGCTTTCTTCTTAGTCAGGATCCCGGGGACCCCGCCCTGGAGCCGGAACTGGAAACAATTTTGGCGTTTAAAGAAGACGATGATCCGGAAACCTTTGGATGGATCCGCAATTTTGCCGCCCATGTGGCCCTAAGCCGGGGCGACGTGGATAAGGCCGCCGCGTATCTTGACACCGCCGCCGCTATCCTGGGAGAGGTCCCCGCGGTCCGGGTAAACCGGGCGGTTTCGCTCTACCTGAAGAACCATGAAGACCGGGCCTTAAAAGTATTGGAATCGACCCCGAAAGAAGATCCCGAAGGGATCCTGGCGAACTGCGCCGGGAATCTTTTGGTCCGTTCCCGCCGTTTTGAAGAAGCGGATCCGTATTACCGCCGGGCCCTTGCGGCGGCCCCCGGCAACCTGCAGTACCGCTATAACAGGGCCTCTTGTTTAATCGAGTTGGGCCGGTACGGCGAAGCGGACCTGGTACTTACCGCGGGGGACCGCGATTTTTCTCCCGAATCAAACCCCGAGATGCTGGAACTAATTGCGTTTGTCGCGGTTAAAAAGGGGGAGTATACACGAGCCGAAGCCGCCGTCCGGGCGGCCCTAAGCATTGATCCCGATCATGTTCCGTCCCTGCTTCAGCTGGGTTGGACCTATGCCTTTGGCCGCCGCTGGGACGAGGTAAAGACAATTCTAATCCATCTGGATGAATTGGACCTTGGCGAAGAAGCCGCCGCGGGCCGGGATCAGCTTGAAGCGTGGATGGAAGAAGCCCTGTACCGTACCATACACTGCGCCTCTTGTGGGAGAGAATGGATGGTGGAACGGAATCCTCCGCCGTCGCCCCCCCTGCGGCTCTATGCCATGCCCCCGGACGACATGCCCGCCGGAACCTGCCCGGATTGCGGCAAAACCTACTGCGTTGGCTGCCGCAAGGAAGCCCTGGACGAGTCGGGCCGCCTTACCTGTCCGGATTGCGGGAAGACCTTAAAACTTACCGACCAGGGACTTAAAACCATCTTAAGCGCCTGGGCGGCTAAAAATTTGAAGGGGAAGAAAAAAAAGAAAAGCCCCGCGTCCACAGTTGCCCCGCCGCCGGATGTTGCGCCGCCCCCGGAAGCCCCGCCCCCGCCGGACGCTGCGCCGCCCCCGCCGGATGTTGCGCCACCCCCGGAAGCTGCGCCGCAGGAAGCTGCGCCGCCCCCGGAAGCCCCGCCCCCGCCGGATGTTGCGCCGTCCCCGCCGGAAGCGCCGCCCCCGGAAGCCCCGCCCCCGCAGGAAGCTGCGCCGTCCCCGCCGGACGCTGCGCCGCCCCCGGAGGCCATGTCCCCGCAGGAAGCTGCGCCGCCCCCGCCGGATGTTGCGCCGCCCCCGGAGGCCATGTCCCTGCCGGACGCTACGCCGCCCCCGGAAGCTGCGCCGTCCCCGGACGTTGCGCCACCCCCAGACGTTGCGCCACCCCCGGAAGCTGCGCCGCCGGACGCTGCGCCGCCCCCGGAAGCCCCGCCCCCGGAGGAAGCTGCGCCGTCCCCGGACGTTGCGCCGTCCCCGGAGGCCCCGCCCCCGCAGGAGGCTGCGCCGCCGGACGCTGCGCCGCCCCCGGAGGCCATGTCCCCGCCGGACGCTGCGCCGCCTCCGCCGGATGTTGCGCCGTCCCCGGAAGCTGCGCCCCCGCAGGAGGCTGCGCCGCCTCCGGTACAACAGGAAGAAGGCGGCTAAGGCCTGCAGGGGCTCACTTTACCGCGGCGATAATTTCTTTTAGGATCCTGTCTGCGGTATCATATTCCACCTGGCATGTACCTACCTGAACATGACCGCCGCCGCCATATTTAAGCAGAAGGCTTCCCACATTAACGGTGGAACTGCGGTTGATAATACTGTAGCCCACGGTAATAACGGCATTTTGTTTATTCCGGCCATCGATGACCCACAAAGAAATATTCTGCTTGGGAAACAGGGTGTAAACTATAAAGCGGTTCCCCACGTTAATGGTCTCCATTCCCCGAAGATCCACCATAACGGCGTTTCCTTCTATTTTGGCATGCTTTTGAATCATTTCTTGGAAGGCCCCTTCTTGTTCCATATAAAGGTCCACCCGTTCCTTAACATCTTTCATGGCCAAAATTTCTTCAATCGATTTATCAATGCAGGCTTTGGCCAGCATAATCATTAGGTCATAGTTGCTAATGCCAAAATTCCTAAACCGCCCCAGCCCTGTCCGGGGATCCATGATAAAGCCCAAAAGTATCCAGCCCGTGGGGTGGAGTATTTCTTCGGCGCTTAGGTCCCCGGAGTCCATTTTGTCCACAAATGTAAGCATGTTACTAAAGCAGCCCAGCTTTTCTTCCCCGCCGTAATAATCGTAGATAACCCGGGCGCAGCTGGGGGCGGGCCGGGAGACTCCGTCAAAATACACGTCCTTTCCCAGCCGTTCTGTTTCGCTATAATGATGGTCAAACCAGAGTTTGCAGCCCTTAATGTACGGGATATTCGCCAAAATATCGTTAGAAGTGGCTTCTACCAATCCGTCCTGAATGTCTTTTGGATGTACAAATTTATATTCATCAATCAGCCCCAGATACTCTAACAGGGCCCCGCAGGCGAGGCCGTCAAAATCAGACCGGGTTAAAAGTCTCATTATTTTCCTCCTGCACCAGTATAACATTAGAGCGTATTTTTAAGTATACTATACTTATGAGAATTATTAAACAAAGCTTTTTTACCAAATTTTCGCTGGTTTTACTCCCGGTTTTTATCTTTTTTTCCGCAGCCCTTCTTAGTCCCGATCCGGCGCCGGTTTTTGCCCCCTTTCCGGGGGCCCTTTACGGAGGCCTGGGCGCCCCCGGCGATCCGCTTCCGCCGATGGCGGCCCTGCGGCAGGGAACCCTTCCCAACGGCCTGCGGTACTATATCTTGGAAAATTCCCTTCCCGCGGACCGGGCCTATTTAACCCTGGCGGTTAACGCCGGGTCGGTTCTGGAAGAAGATGATGAACAAGGTCTGGCCCATTTTGTCGAACACCTGGCCTTTTGCGGAACCCGGCGTTTTTCCGGAGCGGAACTGGTTAACTACCTGCGATCCTTGGGGATGCGCTTTGGCCCCGAGGTAAATGCCTATACCTCCTATGACGAAACAGTTTACGGTATCGAAGTTCCTGTGGAACGGGACGCCGGGGGAATCAAGCGTATTCCCGAAAGGGCCCTGGCGATCCTTGATGACTGGACATGGACGGTAGCTTTTAAGCCCGAAGATGTGGAAAAGGAACGGGCCATAATATTGGAAGAAAATCGTACCAGATCCGGGGCCATGGAACGGGTAATGCGGCAGCTTCTGCCCGTGGTGCTCCATGGATCCCGGTATGCCAACCGGCTGCCCATCGGGCGTCCCGAAATTATCCAAACCGTTCAGCCGGATAAGCTAAAACAGTTTTATCAAACCTGGTACCGCCCGGATAACATGGCTGTTATTCTGGTGGGGGATTTTGACGGAGCGGTCCTGGAACAGGAACTGGCCGCGCATTTTACCGCTCCCGCGGCGGCGGGCCCCTTTACCCGGCCCTACTACGAACTGCCGGATCCCCAAAGGGGTTCTTTACGAGCCGCGGTGGTTACCGATCCCGAACTGCCCGTTTCTATGGTTTACCTCTATTACAAACTTGCTCCCCAGGGTCTAACGCGGACCCTCCGGGCCTACCGGGAAGAGCTTGTGGCCAATTTAATAGAAATAATGACCGATTTTCGCAGCGAAGAAGCGGTTTCCCAGGAAGAGACCCCCTTTATGGGCGCCGGGTACGGGATTATCCGGCACGGTGAACATTCCCGTTTCTATGCTATAGCCGCGCAGTCCAAGGACGGTAAAACCACGGACACCCTGCAGCATCTGCTTCTTGAAAAAGAACGGCTTATCCGCTATGGCTTTACCCAAACGGAACTGGACCAGGCTAAAGCGGCCCTGCTTTCGGGCCTGGAACAGATGGAGTCGGAAAAGGACCGGCGGGAATCGGATATCTATGTAACCCAATTAACCGAAGATTTTCTTAACACCCAGGTTGTCCTGGATTTGGAGTGGGAAAAAAAGGCCGTATCGGCCCTGCTTCCCTTTATCAGCCTAGGGACGGTTAACGGCGCCGTTAAAGAATATTTTGCCCAGGAGGATCTTTTAATCCTTATTGCGGCGCCGGAGGCTGAAAAACCGCTTCTTCCCGGCGAGGAACTCATATATGACATGGCTCGTCAAAGCCGGACCGCTAAAGTGGCGCCCCCGGCGGAACAGACCGGGGTCCTGGCGCTGGTAGAGGATACGCCGGCCCCGGGAAAGATTGTTTCGCAGCGCCGGGATGAATCGGGGGCGGATGTCTGGGAATTAAGCAACGGCATGCGGATAATCCTACTGGAAACGGCCAATAAAAATAACGAGCTTGCCCTCTATGCCCTTGCCAAGGGCGGTGTTACCGGCGGTCCCTGGAACCAGGACGGTTCCCCCGGGGCCCGGTTTTCTGCGGAGTTGGCGGCGGAAGTACAGAGCGCATCGGGCCTGGGGCCCCTTTCCCGATCCGGGTTGATAAGCTTCCTTTCGGATAAGCAGGCGTCCCTGTCGTTCTGGACCGGCCCCTTTACCAGGGGCTTCTATGGTTCCGCCACGGTAAAGGACATGGAAAGTCTGTTCCAAATGCTCTACGTGTACTATACCCAGCTTCGGATAACAGAAACCGGCCTGGCGCTGGTGTTGGACCAGTACCGGACCAGCCTTATTCAGGAGGCGGATAATCCCGACGCGGTCTTTTTTAAGGAATTAGCCCGTACCGTATGCGAAAACCACCCCCTATTCCGGCCCCTGGAAATCGAAGACCTGGGGGGGATAAAAATTCCCGAACTGGAAGCCTTCTTTGCCGGGGCCCTTAATCCTGCGGATTATACGCTGGTTTTTGCCGGCGCCCTGGGGGACCGGGAAAAACTGCGGAACCTGGTGGAGCTTTGGCTTGCCTCGATCCCCGCCCGGGACCAGTCGTGGGACGCCTGGGTAGATCCAAAAATCCAGCGGCCCGGAAAGGCCGAAAAGTTTATCCGCAGGGGCAGGGAAGAACGGAGCCTTGTTTACATGGGCTGGTTTGCCTCCAAACCCTGGACCGAAGAAGACAACGCCGCCGTCCTGGTGTTAAATGAATACCTGGACATTATTTTAAACGATAAGATTCGGGAAGCCCTGGGCGGGGTCTATTCAATTTCGGCCCGGGCGTCCCTTAGCCCCTACCAGGAAGAGCTGTCCCTGGCGGTTTACTTTGTCTGCGATCCAAAACGGGAAGCGGAACTACGGCAGGCGGTACGGGAATGCATTGGTTCCCTGGTTGAAACCCTGGACGAGGAAACCTTTACCAGATCAAAAGAGGCGCTGGTACGGGCCTTTGAACGGTCCATGGAAAATAATTCCTTTGTGGCCAACGGTTTGGCTCATTTTACGCTGCTTGCGGATACGCCGCTTTCCCGCCTGGCTCAAAGGCCGGCCCTGTACCGGGCCGTCATGGCCGGGCAGGTCCGGGCAAGGATAAAGGAACTGTTAAGCCGGGGACCCGTGGAACTGATACTCCTGCCCGAAATGGCCGGTAATTAAGAGCTTGCGATGGGTAATATGGGACTGTTCAATAACCCGGGTGCGTATTGGACGGCCCCTCTTTTTTAGCGGAAGGCGCTTAAAAACTTCAGTTTTTTAGTGTCTCTATATATTGGCAAACTTATTGGCAAACTCCGCGTTTATGGCGTATAATTAGCCCTGTAAGGGGGTGATGATGAGTACAATGGGTATTATCAACTCGGATCCGGAAATTAAGGAACGGGTGGAATATGCTTTTGGGCAGATCTCTGACCATACCTATGATCTTCTTTTTTTAACCCAAAAAGAAGAGATTCTGGAATTTTTAAATTATGCGCTTCCCGAGCTGGTGGTAATGAATTTTTCGGATCCCGCCATCGACATAGACGAGATTGTCGATCATATTCAGAACGACAAGTGGATCCTTAACTTCGGAATTATCGGTCTTTTTTCCCATAAGAAGCACAAGGAAGAGTATCTTCTTAGAAAGTACAAGACCATTAATGTCCTAACCTTGCTGGATAATTTTCGGATCCGCAGCCACTTGGTAAAAAATGTCCAGATTATCGAGCAGAACTACCAGCTTATCTTTCAGCGGGAATTTACCAAGAACCTTTTAAACGGAGTCTCCGGCAGTTTTACCATCGAAAACGATCTTTTAGGAGTTCCCCTGTTTGCCGGTATCGGCGCCACGATTATGGCGCAGCGGGGGCTTATAAGCCCCGACCGCAAGATGCACCTCCAGCTGGCCCTGGCGGAACTTATCGTAAACGCCATAGAGCACGGAAGCTGCGGCATTTCTTATGACGAAAAAACCAGGGCCCTGGAACAGGGGGTTTCTCCCGTTGATTTAATCGCCGAAAAGTGCAAGGACCCCGCAGTCCGGGCTAAAAAGGTGTCGTTTTTGTGGGAAATCAAGGCGGATCATACTATTTTTATCATCCACGACGAGGGCCAGGGCTTTAACGTAAAGGCCCACCTGGACAAATTAGCCAAACAGGATGAATACAGCCTTCATGGCCGGGGCATACGGATGGCCGCAGGCATTGCCCATGAAATCAAGTACAACAGCAAGGGAAATCGGGTTGCCTTGATCATTAAGCACGAGATGTCGGTGGAACATGAAATTCCCATAGGCTTTTCCAAGGAACAGACCGTACTGATTAAAAAAGGCCAAACGGTGCTAAGGGAGGGGGAGCCCGGCGATTACCTGTACTATATTTCCTCGGGAACCTACGAGGTGTACTTGAACGATAAACCCGTGGGAGTCCTTTCCCCCCAGGATATTTTTTTGGGAGAGATGTCCTTCCTCCTTAACCAGCGCCGGTCCGCCACCATCAAGGCAACCAGTTCGGGAAAACTTATCCTTCTTACCCAAAAGGCATTTGTCTCCGTAATTCGGGAATACCCCCATTATGGTATATTTCTTTCAAAACTTCTGGCCAGGCGCTTGGTACGGAGCAATGAACAAACCGCGGCACGGTTAAGCAGCCCAAACTGCTAAACCGCAAAGAATTGCCCGAAAAAAAGGAATCGCCCGGAAAAATTAAAAATATGTTTAACGGGCCCTTGAATACGGCTATACTATAAAAGGGAGATTAAAGAATTCATGAATAAACTTTCAGAGAAAAAAATAAGGTCCCTGCTGTGGATTTTTTCTTCGCTGGTTTTGGGAATAGCCTTTATTGTGGCGTCAATTCCCAAGGCCTCGGCCCAGAACCTGCCGGGGACACAGGGTCAGCGCCCCTATGTTTCAATTATCCAGAATGTATTTGATTTTATCCAGCGAAACTATGTGGACGAAATAGACCCCCAGGTGCTTTTTAAGGGGGCCATGGATGGAATGTTCGAGTCCCTGGGGGATCCTCATTCTTCGTTTCTTCCCCAAAGCGAAATGGACGATCTGCGGGACACCACCTCCGGCCGTTTTGGCGGGGTGGGGCTTTATATCAGCAAACCCCAGGAAACTAATCCCGACGGAACCCCGCCCTTTGTGGAGGTGGCGTCTCCCATTGAAGACACCCCCGGATGGCGGGCGGGAATTAATCCCGGGGATCTGATTATCGAAATAAACGGAGAGCCCACGGATGTTCTTTCTATGGATGCGGTACTCTCCCGGCTGCGGGGGGTTCCGGGGACCACTGTAAATCTTCTAATCCGCCGGGGGGGCGGCCTTGAATTTCCCGTGGTTCTTACCAGGGCGATAATCGAAGTACCGGTAATTAAATACGAGCCCATAGGCGGCATAGGGTATATGCGGATTATTTCTTTTACCCCCATGACCGTTGCCCGGGCCCGGGAGGCCCTGGAAAAATTTAACACTGCCGGTTGTACAAGCCTAATCGTAGATTTGCGGAACAACCCCGGGGGGCTCCTGGATGCCGCCGTGGGGGTTTGCGGGCTCTTTCTGGATGGCGGCGTGGTGGTTTCCACCAAGTCCCGAATCGATGCGGAAAATTATGTGTATAACGCGGGGCATCGTTCGGTGGTCCCCCAGGACATGCCGGTGATAGTTCTTATTAACCGGGGTTCCGCCTCCGCTTCCGAGATTGTGGCCGGGGCCCTAAAAGACCGGGGCAGGGCATATCTGGTAGGAGAAAAGTCCTTTGGCAAGGGATCGGTACAGAAGATCTTTCCGGTGGGGGAAAATGCGGGGTTCCGGCTTACCACCGCCCGGTATTTTACACCCAGCGACGTAAACATTGACAAAATAGGGATACCGCCGGACCGGGAAGTGCTTTTCCCGGAATTTTCCGCCGGGGATACCGAAAAGCTTAACGAAGTTATCGCGGCCAATGTTATTCCCGTTTTTGTAAAGGAAAACCCCCAGGCGTCCGCCGCCCAGGTAAATGCCTTTGTGGAAGAAATCCATGTCCGCTATGGCCTGGAGCCTTCTTTGCTTCGCCGCCTGGTTAGGAACGAACAAAACCGCACGGTTATTGCCCCGGTATATGACCTGGAATACGATGTACAGCTTCAAGAGGCGGTGAATATCCTTCGCAGCGGCAACTATACCCAACTGATGAAGACCAGCAAAACCCTTAAGGTGCTGCAGGAAGAGGCGGAGGATCCGCTTCCTTTGGTATCATAGGGGGATGAAGCAATTTATTTTAAATAAAGCGCCGGACAGTGCCGGCCGCATTAGGCTTCAGGACGGGGATTATCACTACCTGGTACATGTCCGCAGGCTCAAGCCCGGAAGCGCCTTTACGGCCCTGCTTCCGGGGCCGGAAACGGTGACGGTACGGGTTTGCAGCATCCACAACCATATTCTGGAAGGCGAAGTAGAGCCTCCCGGGGTCCGGCGGCAAGAGAAAGGCGCCCCCGAAGCGGAAGCCCCCGAATTCGGGGGTTCCCCGCTGCCGGGGGTTCCGCCTATTTACCTGTTCCAGGCCCTTCCGCGGGGGGCCAAAATGGACCTAATCGTCAGGCAGGCCGCGGAGGGGGCCGTAACCGAAGTGGTTCCCTTTGCGGCGGAACATTCTATTCCCCAAAAAGTCCGGGGCCGGGAAGAACGGTGGCGGCGTATCATTAAAGAGGCCCGGCAGCAAAGCGGTTCCCCCGTCAACACCCGGCTGCATTCCCCCCTGTCCGAAGAAGAACTGTTTGTGTACTGGAAGGAACTACAGGATCGGGCGCCTGCGGCCCTGGGGATCGTGCTGCACGAAGTTCCGGCGCCGGACAAAGAAACCGCGGCGCGGGAAAAAGCCGGGCCTGCGCCCCTTGAACAGGGTAGTTTTCACTATTATCTTAGTACTAGCCCCTCTTTAACGGTTTTGGCGGTAGGTCCCGAGGGGGGCTTTACCGGGGCCGAGCTTAGGCGCTTTGTGGGCGCAGGGTTTAAGCCCCTGTGGATGGGCAATACGGTCCTGCGAAGCGAAACCGCCGCCCTCTACGGCGCGGCGGCGGTTAGAATACTATTACTGGAGAAGCAGTGGTGGATGATGAAACAAGAGCCAAAGTAGGAATAGAGCGGATAAGCCTTGTACGGGTTCCCCTGGATATTGTAGCCCCGGAACGGCTTGAGGACGCCGTGTATGAACTCCTCAAAACAAAAAAGGGGCAAAATATAGTCCTTCTTTCCCTGTGGGACCTACTGCGGGCCCGGAACAATTACGAATACCGGCCCTTTGTGCAGCGCGCCACCATGGTAATTCCTATCTCTAAAAGTCTGGTAGGAGGCGCCCGGTTCCTTAAAAAAAAGAAAGTGTACCGGTACATGCCCTTTGGTTTTGTGATCAACCTTCTTTCGATTTTGGAAAAACGGGAATTTTCCGTGTACCTGCTGGGGGGTAAAATACGGAGCCTTAAACGGGCAGAAAAAAACATCCGCCAGACCTTTCCCCGGCTGCGCATTGTGGGCCGGTATGCGGGGAATTTTAAGCACCAGGAAGAGGCCACCATACTTCAGGCCATTAGAAAAGCCGCCCCGTCCCTGCTCTTAATCGGAAAGGGCGTTAAGGGCGGTGAACGGTGGCTGGCCCGGAACGACGGCCTTTTAAGCACCGGGTTCCGGCTGTGGTGCAGCGATTTGTTCGATGTTTTTGCGGAACGGAAGCGCCGCCCCTCCCGAAAGGTCTTTGAACGGGGCTTTGAGTGGGTAGGGTTTTGTTTCCAAAAACCCTGGAAGATCCTTCGGATCTTTCCGTATTTTTATTACAAACTCCTGCTCTGCCTGTATAAAGTGTTTAAGCTTACGTAAGAAAAGCGCCGGCGGGGTTTTCTTTAGGGTCCGGGTAAATGCCGGGCTGCAAGGCCCCCAGCCTTCCTGCCTTTACAATAATGGTTTTTAGATAACGGCCCTCGTTAAGGCTTAGGCCCGCCCTGGCGATAAGATCCCGCAAAAACCGTTCCTGCCTTGTCCGGCCGGGGCGCCGGTAAAAGCCGATGGAAGCCAGCGCGGTACTTATGCCGGTAACCAGGATGTCTATTTCGTTTTTTGCCATGGGAACCCATTGGCCGGGAACCTCCAGGGGGCCGGTTTTCCCGCCAAGGCCTCCGGACATATCCACCCCCCTGGGCGCCCCTGTTTCCGCCATAGCCCGGTACAGTTCGTAGGTGTAGATTTGAACCGCATGGGAAAGATTAATTGACGGACATTCCCGGCTTACGGAAATATGAGAAGCCATGTTACACAGGGCTAATTCTTCCCCGTTTAGGCCGGTCCGCTCGTTGCCGAATACCAGCGCCGCCCGGCCCGTTCGGGCTTTAAGAAATTCCGCCAATTCCCGGGGGCTTAGGGTGCTTAACTTCCGGCGGCGTCCCCGGCGCCTGGTGGTACCCACGGAAATGGCACAGTCCGCCAGGGCGGCTTCCAGGGTGGCAAAATGTTCCGCCTGCTCCCAAACATCCGCGGCGTGGATAGCCCGGGCCAGAAGTGTTTCCCGGCCCCCCTCCTGCAAGTCCAGTTCCGCCGCGACGGTCCGCAGCCGCCGCAGGCCCATGTTTTTCATTCCCCGGCAAACCGCCCCGGCATTGCCGGGCTCCGAAGGCCGGCTTAGAACTATCGTAATATCATCCAGACGCATATTGTTATTGTACCCCATATTACATTACAGTTCAGCCATGGGGATCTTTCATGGAAAGCGGGCTTTGGTGGTGGGGGGGACCGGAGGTATAGGGCTGGCCACGGCCCTTGCCCTGGCGTCCCGGGGGGCCGCGCTGACCATCCATGGGGGAAATTCCGCGGAACGGCTTGGCCGGGCGATTGAACAGGCCCGGCTTGCCGGGGGGGGGGCCGTAACCGGGTTTTTGCACCCCGTACAGGCCCCGGTGGAAGATGCGGCGGCTTCAATTCTGGAACGGACCGCAAAAATAAACGGTTCCCCGGACATTTTAATTCTTGCCTACGGGCCATTTAAAAGATGCACGGTGCAAGATACTACGGCGGCGCAGTGGCGCTTTTTGGCCGAACACAACTTAATTTTCCCCGGGATCATGGTTTCTTTGGCAATTCACGATATGATTAATAGGGGATGGGGCCGAATTTTGCTGTTTGGAGGCTCCAATACCGCCGAAGTCCGGGGCTTTACCACCACGGCGGCGTATTCCGCGGCTAAAACGGCCCTGGGAACCTTGGCTAAATCGGTGGCCCGAAACGCCGGGGAGAAGGGGGTAAGCTGCAATGTTATCTGTCCGGGGCTTACCGATACGGAATATTCCACTGCCCAGGAGCGGAAGTATAACCGGGAGCGGAGCCCCGGCGGAAGCGCCATGGCGCCCGAAGAAATAGCCTTGGCCGCCGTAGGGATCTTGGAAAACCCGGCGTTTAACGGTTCGGTAATTCCCGTTGACAGGGGCCTATGGGTTTGACAAAATGTTTAATTAGTTATATTATTTAATTAAGATACCGATAATGTACTGAAGAACGGGTTTAAAACCACCCGATCATTAAAAAACGGATATTTTGAGTGGAAGGAAGCGCCATGACAAACAACGACGTCGTCAATGGTTTTGATGATGAAAAAGATGAAAGCCTCAAAATAAAACTTCAAAAGGTTAATGAAGTCGAGGGTTGTCTGATTTTATATCTTACCGGGTATATAGATACCTATAACTCCAACTATTTTCAGAAACGGGTTACTAAGGCCATAGAAACGGGGTTTATCCGCCTTGTATTTCAGTGCGGCGGTTTAAATTACGTTTCGTCCACCGGGATTGGTTCTTTTACGGCCTTTTTAAAGTCCGTAAAACCCCGGGGAGGGGATTTGGTGCTGCTGGAAATCCAGCCCAAGGTATACGAGGTCTTCCAACTCCTTGGATTTTCCCAGTTTTTTAATATCAAGGACAATTTGGACGATTCTATTAACTTCTTTAGGAGCGGGTCCACCGCCGAGGCCGTATCCCTGTTTCCCAAGGTATTTTCCTGCCCAATTTGCTCAAAGAAACTTAAGGCCCTTAAGCCGGGCCGTTTCCGGTGCTCTGAATGTAAAACAATTCTTGCCATAGACACTGCTGGTCAGGTTTTTCTTGGTTAGCGGGCATGGCGAATAACAAAATAGAGTAATACCTTATCGGCTTCAAGGCAAAATAGGAGACGCCCAAAAACCTTATTATTGCCCAGGCAAAGCGGGCGGAGGCCCGGGCCGAAGCTTTAAAGAAACCGGAGGATCTTTCGGCGGGGTTAAAAGGAAAAATAAAAGCCCTGCCGGAAACAAAAGAAAACGCCTTAAAATATACACACTAGATTTTGTAATTACAATCGGAATTCCCTGTACGCTAAACGGCCCCGGTATAGGGGGCGCTACGCGAAGCTCCGGTTCGATGGAAGGGGCTTGGTATTTTTGGTTGTGGAAAAGTTGTTGAAAAATCCACCCGTTTTTGTCCGGTTGTATCTGTTTTTATACACCCCGAAGACCGCAGCGGGGTCCGGGTTTTTCAAAATACTGTAATTCTTTGTGATATACGGGAACCGTTAAAAATTTAAGTTTTTAACGGTTCCCGTACCCTTTGAAGAAAATTGCTTTATCGTAATTGTTTACAGTACAAGGAATTAGCAATTTTCTCCGAAGAAGCTCCGGAAACCCCGCCGGGGCTTTCGGAACTCCCCATAAGCAAGTAGATCGCTTTTTTTTACGAATATTTGGTTTTTAGGCGGTAGAACCGGAACGGTGTATTTATGTTTTATGCCGCGCCGGCGGAGGTTTTAATCTTTTTCTGTGGAAATCTTGTGGATATTCTGTTCACTGGGCATCCCTTGCGAATTAAGCCCCGGCGTGGTAAGCTAAAGATGTGAAGAATATCGCCAAATTGGTGCTCTTTTTCAGCCTCAGCTTCATGGCCCTCTTTTTTTTAGCGGGTTTTCTTGATTTGCTTCAAAAATGGACCGATGCGGCCCTGATATTCCCCCCCCCGGGGAGGGGTACGGGCTTTTTCCCCGGCAATTTGGTTACGCGTATGGCCCTGCCGGCGGCCTTTTACGGCTCGATCCTGCTGGGGTTAAATTATTCTACCCGGCGGCGCATGGCTTACCCCGCGGCATTTGCGGTTATATTTGTCTGCGCCCTGGGTTTAAGCGCCGCGGCGTTTACGGGACTGGAAAGCCTGCAACGCCTGGGGGGGCTTCGAATCACCATGGAACAGGCGCCGGCAAAGATGGTTGAGCCGGGGTTTATCTTTACCACCGGTTCAAGCATAATTCCGGGGCCCCCGGACAAGCTTATTTTTCTTGAGGATCCCTATAAGACGGGGGCGGC
Organism: Spirochaetaceae bacterium; assembly: GCA_031278215.1. Lineage (GTDB taxonomy): Bacteria > Spirochaetota > Spirochaetia > Treponematales > Breznakiellaceae > JAISLT01. The sequence goes on along the minus strand of JAITKV010000048.1, from coordinate 37,818 downwards.
CAGGGCTGTTTCGCGGGGATCGTTTTTTTATCAGGGCAACGGTCCCGCCATATACCCCGTGCGGCTGCCCTTTCCGGAAGAAAAAAGCCGCTTTTTAGGAAGCATTACCGAAGATTTTCTGCGAAGCGCCCAGTACCTTGCCGCCTGGTTTGAAACCGGCCTTTTGCCCTATGGAGTATACGCCGGTTCCCTGGCGCTGTTTCTGCTCTCCCTGGGCTGCTTGGTCAATATCAGCTATTGGTCGTTGGCAAATCTGTTTTTGGGGATCCTGGCCTTTCGGGGCGCTTTGATGCTGGATGCCTTTCTTAACCAGCCCCATATCCACGAACTTTTATCGTCCTTTGCCCAAAATATAGTCCATGAATCCCTGGTTAATCCTATCATCTTTAGCGCCCTGGGGGCGCTGATACTGCTTTATTCGGCTCTGGTTTACCTTGCCCGGGGAAGGATATCCAATGGCTAAAGGGGATCGGTATACTTCTCCTGTAAAGGTTTTTTTCTTGTACTTGCTGGCCGCTTTTGCGGGCATCTGCGCTTTCTCTTTTATTTTTCCCGGACAGAAAGAACCCCTGCAGGCCTTTAAACTTGGCTGGAGCTTTTCCGGCGGAATTATCACCTTTATCAAGATTTTTCCGGCGCTGGCATTTTCCGCGCTGGTAATACCCTTTGGCCTAAACGAGCATACCGAAGGGGGCTATGCGGGAACCACCTATGTGGGGGATAAAAGTTTTTCTCCCCTGTTTTTAAAGTATTTTTCCTGGCCGGTTATTACGGCCTCCCTGTCCGCGGCGGTATATGCCGTTCTTTTCTTCCTGGCCCTGCCCTTGACCATGAATGCCAGGGCGTCCATGACGGACCGGGGCGAACTGTACCACCGGGCCCGGGCCCGGGCAGAGGCAAAAATTTCGGACCAGGAATGGGAAGAGGCTTCCCGGTTTATCAGCATCTGCGACCGGATCTGGCCGGGCAGCGAAGAAATAGACAGGTTAAAGACAACCGTTGCCAACGCCCTGGCCGCGTACCGCCAATCTTTGGAAAAAGAAACTTCGGCGGATGATCAGGGGCCCGTTCCAATTTGGATGGGTATACCGGGGAATCCCGTTAATTCTGCAGACGCCCTAAGGCTTGCCGAAGCGGCCTTTGAGAAGGAACGGTACTACGATGCCCACTGGCTGGCGACCCTGGCCCAGCGGCTGGCCAGGGCGGGGAGTGCGGAAATTAACGCGGCCCTTACCCTGGCCGCCCGGGCCTGGGAAAAAATTGCCGCCCTGGAGCCCACCGTCCAGGAGGCGGAACGCTATTCCCTGTACCGGATGAAGCGGGACGCGTACGAAGCCATGGTAGCCGGGGACTGGATCGCGGCCTTTTATACCTTCCAGGATCTGGCCTCCCTTACCCCGGACGATCCGGATGTAACAAAATACCTGGAAGACAGCAGAAACGGCATAGCCCAGGCGGCTTTTTTTATAGACGAGATGGATCTGGCCATTGGCAATGTCCAGACGGGGCCTGTTTTTTCTCTGCCGGATCCGGCGGGGAACGGACGCTTTGCCCTGCGCTTCGCGTCCCTGGCTTCCCTGCCCGACTATGCCTATGCCTGGGGGCCGGAACTGGTGGCCGCCGACAGGGAAGGTAATTTCCGGTTCCGGGTTAGCGCCGATTATGCCAAGCTTATGCCCGTGGCGTCCAGGGATGGCGAAGGCAGCCTTTCGGATAGGGTGGTTCTCTTATTCCGGGCCCTGGACCGGACCAACAAGGATCGGCGCTGGGATCCGGTATGGGTGGAAGGGCCGCCGGCGGAAAATTTTGATCCGGTTGTGGGATCCTCCCAGCTTTTGCTTGATCTAAGCTACGACGATTTTATTCTGCTTTCAAAAATAGGACAGGGCCTGGGGGGCCTTAATTTACAGGAACTGTATACGGCAGAGAAAACATTCGGGGCCTATGGATACGCCAGCGACGCCTTTAGGGCGGAGATTCTGCGCCGCTTGGCGGATCCGCTTTTCTTTCTTCCCGTTACGGTGCTAATTTTAACTATTGGCTGGCGTTACCGGGCCCAGAAAAAACCCCGGTATGTGTATGTCCCCATGCTGGGGATCCTGCCGGTAATTTTTTACGGGGCCCTGTTGTTTTACCGCGGTATACTAAATAACCTTTCCATCTGGCTTTCCCTTAATTTTAGCTTTTCCGCCGTCATGATTTTCTTAATCGCCGGATCCGTGGTATGCTTTATTTTGTCCCTGGTCGTACTTGCGGCCCAGCATGGATAGGAAAAGATCATGTCCGGCAGATCCCGCATGTGTATTTTACTTTTTATGGCCCTCTTCGGCGGCGGCGGCTGGTTTTTGGGAATTCCCGGATTAATAATAGGCCTTGTGCTGGGTTATTTTGTAGGAAGCCTGCTGCTTCAACTGCAAAGCGACAAGGCGGCGCTTAGGTATTTTGAAAACCCCGGCCCCTCTTCGTTTGACGAAGGCGAGCCGGGGCTCGCGGCGTTCTGCGCCCTGGGGGTCTATATCATGTCCAAGGCTTCTCCCAGGACGCTGGAAAACGAAGCCGCCTCCGCCCGGGTGGCGGGAGGAGCGGTGTCGAGTTTTTCCCAGGGTAAAAAAATCGGCGCCCTGGCGGAATCCCTGTGCCGCCTGGCCTTTACCCGGGTTTCTATGCTGAACCCGGATCTTTTAAGCGAAAGCCTGGCTGCCCGCCGTCACGGCGCGGGGGATCTGTCTTCCATAGGAGCCGAGCTTGCCTCTATGGCCCTGGGCAGAGAAGCCCGGCAGGAGGCGCTTTACATACGGCAGTTTCTGGACCCCGCTTACCAGCCTTCGCCGCTGAAAGAACCGGAAGACGATCCCTGGACGGTGCTGGAAATTTCCAAGGGGGCTTCCTATGGCGAGGTAAAAAGCGCCTTTCGCCGGCTTGCCTTGATGTTTCACCCGGATAACCAAATCGGTCTAAGCGACGAGGAGAAGGAAAAATTAGGCGAATCATTTATTAGGATCCGGAACGCCTACAGAATTATCACCAGAGAGATTATTACCCGCAAACGGTAACCGCTATCCCTGCCGTTCTATTTTTGCCCCCAGGGCAGAAAGGCGGCTTACCAGGTTTTCATAGCCCCGCTCGATCTGGTATACATTGCGGATTACGCTGGAACCTTCGGCGGTCATGGCGGCAATTACCATCGCCATACCGGCCCGCACATCGGGGCTGGTCAACTCCGACCCGGCAAGCCGCGAGGGGCCGGAAATTACCGCCCGGTGAGGATCGCACAGTACGATCCGGGCCCCCATGCCGATAAGCTTATCCACAAAAAACATCCGGGACTCAAACATTTTTTCATGTACCAGGACGGTCCCCTCCACCTGGGTGGCTACGACAATAATAATACTGGTTAAATCCGGCGGAAATCCCGGCCAGGGGGCGTCGTCAATTTTGGGGATCATTCCCCCCAGATCGTGGTTTATTTTTAGGGTTTGGTTTTTCGGAACCCGTAGTACGGCGCCCTCGTGTTCCCAAACTATCCCCAGTTTGCCAAAGGCTATCTTGGCGGGTCTAAGATCGCTGGGCCTGGGGCCGGTAATTTCCATTTCCCCCCTGGTGGCCGCGGCCAAGCCGATAAAGGAGCCCACTTCCATATAATCGGCCCCAATGGAATAATCGCAGGGGCCCAGGTTTTTTACGCCCGTAATCGTAAGGATATTGGATCCAATTCCTTCGATAATCGCCCCCATGCTTCGCAGCATCCGGCACAGATCCTGCACATGGGGTTCGCTGGCGGCGTTGGTGATGATTGTTTTTCCGTCCGCCAGGACCGCGGCCATCACCGCGTTTTCCGTGGCGGTTACGGAAGCTTCGTCTAAAAAAATGTCGGCGCCCTTAAGTTTTTTCGCGGTAAAGGTAAAGGCCCGCTTGGTAGTTACCGCCGCCCCCAGTTCCGTCAGGGCCAAAAAATGGGTGTCCAGTCGCCGTCGGCCAATTACATCCCCCCCCGGCGGGGGCAGTACCGCCTTTCCGGTCCTGGCAATAAGGGGCCCGGCAAACAGTATGGAAGCCCGGATCTTTCTAGCCGCCTCTGCGGGGACCCGGGAACTTTTAATGTCCCCCAGGGAAAGGCGGTACCCGTTGGGTTCCAGGCGCTCCACCGAACCCCCAAAGGACCGGTACACGTCCAGCATAACCTGGACGTCCTCTATATCCGGAATGTTTCGCAGTATTACCGGTTTGCTGCTTAAAATCGCCGCGGCAATGCAGGGCAGGGCGGCGTTTTTGTTCCCACTGGCTTTGATCTTCCCGCTGATAGGAACGCCCCCGGTAATAAGGTACTGACTCATAAAACCACTGTACCCTCTAGGATGTTTTAGGTAAAGCCGGGGAACGGCCGGAACACCGCGGCCCTGGGCCGAAAATTCCGGAACCCCGCGGGGTTTTCGGGGCCCCACGGTTCCTTATTTCCGGGACAGTCCCGAAGGGCCCCGCCGGCCCGCGGTCCTTTTGGGCAGGGTCGTTAAATATACCCCCGCCAGCGCCAGGGCCGCCCCAATCCACTGTAGCCATGTCAGTCTGTCCCCCAGGATAAAGAAGCCCGCCACAACCGTTACCACCGGAATAAGATTAATAAACACCGATGAAACCGAAATTCCCAAGACGTCTAAGGCATGGGCGTAGAGCCAGTACCCCAGGGCGGAACAGCAGACCGCCAGGAACAGCACGTGAAACAATACGGAAAGATTCGGCGTTCCCCAGTTTTTATATTCCCAAACGGTAAAGGGCAAAAACCCCAAAAAGCCAAAAAAATTCTGCCAAAAAACAATGTAGATTTGGGATCGGCCCCGGTTAAAAAGGGGCTTGGTTAAAAAGCCGTAGATCACCCAGCACAGGGCCGCCCCCGCCATAAAGACATAGCCGGTGATGCTTCCCGACAGGGCAAAGGAAACCCTGGCCACCATAACAACCCCCGCCATGGAGACCAGGGCCCCCAGCCAGTGACGCCATCCAAGCCGGAAGGCCCCGGTCCGCCGGAGTTTTGCCGTAAGCCATTCGCAGCTCATGGTTAGGACGGGAATGGACGCTACAATAATGGAAGCTTCGGAAGCGGTAACCAGGGCTACGCCGTTATTCTCGCAGAAAAAATAAAAGGTAACCCCCGCCAGGCCCGAAGAAATTAAATAGGGCAGGTCCGCAGGGTTAAGTTTTGTCCGGGGATAAAACAGGTACATAATAAAAAGAAGGACAATGGCAATGGCAAAGCGGACGGCCCCCAGGGTCATGGGCGGAAAAACCGGCACGGCAATTTTAATCGAAATAAAAGAGAAGCCCCAAAAAAGAACGCAGACAACATTAGCAAGGACGGCGTTTTTCCACCGGGAATTTGGCGTCCTTTGGAGCGTTAGATTTTCGGGCATGAGTACATGGTATCTAAAAAAGATTTTTTCGTATAGTATACGGCTAAGGCATTTATCGGACAAACCCGCGTCCGCGGGGTATAAAATTTTTGGCCATGGTTTTGGGAAAACACCCTTATACAGAAAAATTTTACGGAGGCGTGTTATGGACTTGTCATTTTATGAACTGCGAAATTCAAAATTGGGTCCCCGAGTGGTAAAGGCCCTGGAAGCCCGGCATTTTGACGCCCTGTATGTTGATAACAGGGCCCAGGCCGCGGATGCGGTTTTTAACCTTATCCCCAGGGAACATGTTATTTCCTGGGGGGGATCCATGACCGCCCAGGCCCTGGGTCTTTACCAGCGGGCCGCGGCGGAGGGGTACACGCTTATCGACAGGGACAAGGCTCAGGGTTCCGAAGAAAGGATAGAACTGCTGCGGCGATCCCTGCTTTGCGACACCTATCTTATGGGGACCAACGCGATAAGCGAAGATGGGTTCCTGGTAAATATCGACGGAAACGGCAACCGGGTGGCCGCCCTTTGTTATGGCCCAAGACAGGTAATTATCGTCGCGGGGATGAACAAGGTGGTAAAAACTCTGGACGACGCCATTGCCCGGGCGCGGAATATCGCGGCGCCCCTTAATGTACAGCGGTTTCCTCCGGCAAAAACACCCTGTAACATAAACGGCGCCTGCGGCGACTGTAAGGGCGTCGAATCGATCTGCTGTCAGATCCTGGTTACCCGGCTTTGTAAACCCGCGGGACGAATTAAGGTGGTACTTATCGGAGCGGATCTGGGCTTTTAAAGCGGTGCGGCCCGGGGAGGTTTATTTCCAGAGCGCCTGGGGATATACCCCGGTCCGGGTAAGGTCCTCCAGCTTCCTTATCGCCGCTTCCCGGTCTTCTTTATAGGTAACTCCGAACCAGGAAGCGTCTGCGTCCAGTACCCGTATGGTAAGGAGTTTGTTTTTAATAAGCCAATCCGCCGCCATGGGAAGGTAACATTCCGCCTTGGGCTGGGTTCCGCCGGGGCCGCTAAGAAAATCGTCAAAGTAGCGCCTAAGGCCGTTAAAGATCGAGGGGGGAAAGCCCCAGAAATTCATAGACACCGGCGTTGCATCATCCAAGTACTGCTTGGAAGGGCCGGAACCGGTATTGTAGATTTTACCGTCCCCTTCCCGGGCAATGGCGGTAAGCTCGTTCACCGAAACAAGGCGGCCGTTTTGTACCTCGCAGATCCCCCGGGTAACCGTTCCCTGGGGGCTCAGGGTTTTTTCCAGCCGGTAGGGAACAATGGCCCCCTCGGTAACAGGGTCCGGGGCAAGATATTTTCCCATGGCGCTAAAAGCTTCCGGACCATAAAAATCATCGGCGTTGATCACCGTAAAGGGCGCGTCAATGTTCTTCTCTGCGCAGAGCAGGGCGTGGGTTGTGCCCCAGGGCTTGGTACGGTTAATTTCCCGGGATTTGGCAAGAATGTCCGGGGGAATAAGACTGTCCATTTCCTGAAATGCCAGTTCGCAGGGAAAGTTGCCGGCGATTCGGGAAAGCACTATTTCTTTAAAATCCTCTTCAATATCACGGCGGATAATAAACACCGCCTTGCCAAAGCCCGAACGCTTGGCATCGTACACCGAATAGTCCAAAAGCACTTCGCCGTTTTTTCCGATTTTGTCCATTTGTTTAAGGCCGCCGTACCGGCTTCCCATGCCTGCCGCCAGCACCACAATGATCGGTTTATTCACTTTTGCCTCCCCGGGTAAGTTTTTCTTCAAACCGTTCCAAACTCTTGCCGGTTAATTCTTTTTTCGGATGCCCCGCTTCGGCGGAACCGGTTTTTTCTGCAAGCCCAAGCCTGTGCTGTAATTCCGCAAACTCGGCCGCGGAAAAAGCAACGGATCCCAGCACATGTTCCTGGAAGGACCCGCAGCACCGGGGGGCGACTTTTTTTGTTATTTCAAAAATAACCCGGGCGTAAAGCCGGATTTCTTTCTGCGCATGGGCGTCGAGCCGGAGCTCTAAAAAATGAAACAGGTTATGCAGATCTATCTGCCAGTACCATTCGGTGTACAGAGAAAGGGGAAGGTTGATCCGCGCAAGCTCTCTGGCAAGGCCCCCCCGGATAAGTTCCGTATACGCTTCATAGGCCCTGTGCTGATTTTCCCTAAGGCCAAAACGGATCTTTTCCGCTTCTTCCGGATCCAGGGCTGTTTGGGAACGGCCCTGCTTGTTATCCGTACTTTGAAGGGCCAGATCTTCCGGCGCGGGAACATAAAACGCATCTTCCATTACCGAATAGCGGCCGGAAACCTCGTTTACCCGGGCGGTTCGGTGCCGTATCCATTGGCGGGCCACAAAGACCGGCAGTTTTATGTGGAAAGTCAGTACCACCTGTTCAAAGGGGCTGGTGTGCCGGTTGCGTAGAAGGTAGTCGATAAGGCCCGCGTCTTCCCGGTAGCTTTTAGTTCCTTCTCCGTAGGAGACCCTGGCCGCCTGGACAACCCGTTCATCCCCCCCCAGGTAATCTACCAGCCGGACAAAACCCTTGTCCAGAACAGGATATTCCTTGTCAAGGACAGCCTCTGCATCGCGGACCGTACAATGGGCCATGGGTACCTCAAAAGACAGAATTTTTGCAAACCCGGATCTCCCCGGAAACCGGGGTTTTTGGAAAAACGCAGTACAAGCATAATATATTCATAAAAAAAAGTTTAGCCCCCCGCGGATTAACAGGGGCTTCTTCGGCCCCTTGTTTCGGCTTATAAAAAGCCGCTATAATCTTAAGAAATGGAAAGATCCTTCCGTATGGTTCGGGCGGCTGTTTTTATCTATGACAGTTTTCGCCTCTTTTTTTTATTGATCCTTGTCGGCGCTCTTTCGGGTCCCCTGGGAATGTTTCAGGGCTTTGACCAGGCCTTTCCCTACATGGCGCTGGCGGCCCCCAATGCGCTTTTTCCCTTGATGTCTTTTTTTCTGCTTTTTCGCTTTGAGATTTCCAGGCCCTATCTGCCCCTTTATATAAGCGGAAAAACCCTGGGCCTGCTTTCCATACTGCTCCGGCTGTTTTTTCTTTTTTCCCAGGCCGGATCTTCGGGATTTTTGGAACTGATGGACCAGGACAGTGCACGCCGCATGGCGTGGATCTTTCTTATGGGCATTGTGGACCTGGGAACCGTCTTGGCGATGATCCTGCTGCAAATCAACATGCCCCCGAAGGACGCCTTTCCGGCGGCCGTCCCGTTCCCGGAAGCGCCGCCGTCCCTTGCGGTTCCGGAGAAGGAGGGCCCATGATGCGCGTTATCCCCATTGCCAGCGGAAAGGGCGGGGTGGGAAAATCCCTGGTGGCCGCCAATTTGGCGGTGGCCTTGGCCCAGGCGGGCCAGAGGGTGGTTCTGGCGGATCTGGATCTGGGGGCCTCGAATCTGCATTTAGTGCTGGGGTATCAATCTCCGGCCAAGGGAATCGGGACATTGATTAACAACGCCAAGCTGGATTTTTCCCAGGTAATTTCAAAGACCGATGTACGGGGACTGCGCTTTATTCCGGGGGATCAGGAAATACCGGGCATGGCAAACCTTAAATCGTACCAGCGGAATGCTCTGGTGCGCCGGCTCCTTTCCCTGCCGGATACGGATATCCTTATCCTGGATCTGGGGGCGGGGACCCATCAGTCCATTCTGGATTTTTTTCTTCTTTCCGGCAAGGGCATAGTAGTTAGCTCCCCCGCGGTAACCGCGACCCTTAATGCCTATGTTTTTTTAAAGAACACCGTATTCCGCCTTATGTACACGATATTTAAAAAGGGAACCGAAGCTTATAATTACCTGGAAACGGTGCGCAAGGACAGTTCCGGAAGACAGCACCTCTACGTTCCCAATCTGCTGGAAGAAGTTGACAAAATCGATCCGGGGTCCTACAAAAAATATGCCGATGCGGCGGCCCATTTTAACCCCCGGCTTATTATGAACATGATCGAAGACCCCAAGGATGCGGATGTGGCCATGAAAATCCGCCGGTCCTGCGAAGAATATCTGGATATTAAGGTGGAACATCTGGGGGTAATGTACCGGGATTCAATTCAGGATATTGCCCTGGCTTCGCGGCTGCCGGTGGTGCTTTACAAACCCCAGTCGGTTATTGCCCAGGCCATTTACCGGATCGCCGACAAGATCCGGGAATCGGAGGACGATGAATTTACCTTAACCGATGAACACATTGACGACAGTTTTCAGGAAGCCAGCCTGGAGGCGGAAATTGACTTTGAAAATAAAATGGAATACGTGGAAGAACTGCTCCATACCGGAGCTCTTACCCAGGGGGACCTTCTGGAAACCGTAAAATCCCAGCAGCTTGAAATAACTAAGCTTAAAAAAGAAAACAATTTTTTAAAATACAAAATTTCCAAGGGAACCAAAACGTAAACCGGGATAGATCATGGCCGTTATCGCGAAGGGTATTGCGGAACTTATCATAAACCAGGATGAAACAGAAGCAAAACTCCTTTTTACCCCCGCCGCAGACGGATTGGGCTGGGATACCGACGCGGTACTAAAACTTGCCCGGGAGAAAAATCTTAGCCCCCTTCCGGATCCGGGGGATTTAGAAAAATTTATACAAAAGGCGGCCCGGGCCAAGGCGCCCATGGAAACCAGAATGGCCGCCGGCGAAGCCCCGGCGCCGGCGGCGCCGGAAACCGTAAGCTGGGAAACCCTGGCCATTCCTCGGGAGATCGAGCCTTTTAAAGAAGCCGTCCTTGCCAAGGCCGGGGCGCCAAGTCTGTTTCGTACCCGGAGCGAAAAAGTAAAGAGAAACACCCTGGTTAAAAAACCGGGAAAATTTCCGTTCCTAAAGCCCCGGGAAGAAGTTGTGGCGATTTGGGAAAAGCAGGAAATTAAAGAACCCCTCCATGTGGACCCGAAGGTAAAGGACCTTCGTTACGCCGGGCGGAACAAAAAAATCGGGATCCTGGCCGCGTCAAAGCCGGGAAAACCGGGAAAAAATATTTACGGCCGGCCCATAGTTCCACCGGCGCCGGAGGACAGCCTTTTCTACCTGGGGGCCGGGATCAGGAAAGAAAAAAACGAACTGTGGTCCGATTATTCCGGGTTTCTCCGCATCGGAGAAAACTGGGCGGATCTTGTGCCCTTGGAAAAACCGGACTGGGAACTTAAGCTTGGATCCGACGGGCTTACCCTGTTCCTTAATTTTTATCCCGGAGATTCCCGGTTTCCCCTGCCCGAAGCGAAAAGGATTCTGGAAGAAGCCCTAAAAAAGGGCGCCCCGGAGGATATCCTTGTGGAGCCCGGAGAAATAGATCTGGCCATAGCCCATTCAATGAAGACCGGAAAAGAATTGTTGGCCTTTCCCCTTTTTATTACCCTGGATGCCGAGGCCCGGGTGGAGGTTTCTTCGGACCTTCAAGGGGCGGAACTTTTTCTTCGCAAGGGCACTGCCGGCGGCGGGCCCCTGGAAATGGGCCGCATATCCCGGGCCATTAAGGATTCCCGGGTTCAGGGTTTTGATGCGGAGGCCTTAAAAAAGCTTATCCATACTTTTATGGACGGAGGGGCCCTTACGCTGCGGCATGTTCTGGCGGAAGGTAAAGAAGCAACCCGGGGGGCGGATAAGGAACTGAGCCTTTTGGCAAAACCCCTGGAAGCGGAACTTAAAACCGCCCTGCTTGCCAGGCTGGAAAAACTGCAAACCGTTCCCGATCCCCGCCAGGGTTTTCCCGCCTCCGAAGCGGAACAGTTCTGCCTGGTGGAAAAAGGAGCCGTCCTGGCGCAGATAAGCCGCCCCCCCCAGGGCGAGCAGGGCCGGGATGTATACGGCGGTCTTATTCCGGGGCTTCCCGGTAACGATCCGGAGTTAAAACTTTTTAGGGGCCTTTCCCAGCGGGACGCGCATATTGTGGCCGATATAAGCGGACTGCTTTTGGTCAAAGGGGGGGGCAAGGTTTTTTGGGGAACCATTATCGATTACCGGGACGCCCAGGTTACGGTGCAGATAACGGCAGACGGCATGGAAGCCTCTGTAGAACTAATTAGCGAACTGGGCCCGGGCCGGCCCCTGACAGAAGAGTGGGTGTACCGGGCCCTGGCAGAAGCAGGGGTAAGCAGAGGAATCGATAAAGAAGCGGTGGAGACTGCCTGCAAACTTGCGGCCCTAAAGGGAAGGGCAAACCAGGTGCTGGCCAGAGGGGAAGCCCCGGTCGCTGCCGGGGGTCTTGAAGTAAGCTGGCGCATACCGGCGCGGGCTTTGCAGAGTAGAATTCCCGTTAAGGCCGGGATGGTCCTGGCGGAGCTGCACGAATCCGCCCAGGGCAAGACGGGCTTTGATGTACGGGGAAAAGAATTACAGGCGGAAGAAAGCCGGGGCCTTAGCTGGGATCACACGGTGCAGGCCGCGAGGGGGGGCGACCTGCGGATCCTTACGGCGCTCCGGGACGGGGAACTCGTCTTTGACGGCGCCGGACTGTCTGTTAATACCCTTAAGGAAATTAAGGGGGACGCGGGGGCCCCCACGGGAAACGTGAACTTCCCCGGCGAAGTGCGGATCACCGGCAGGGTGCATGCCGGATACAGCGTTATGAGCGGGAAGGATCTTTTTATCGGGGGCGGCGTCGAGGGGGCCCTTATTTCGTCCGGAGGCAAGGTGGTAATAGTCCAGGGGATCAACGGCGGCGGCCGGGGGGTAATCCGGGCCCGGACCACCATAGATACAGCCTTCGCCGAAGCCGCGACGCTGCTGGCGGTGGAAGACATACGGCTGGTAAGCCGCTGTATATCATGCCATGTAAAAACCAACGGCCGGGTGCTGCTTACCGGAGAAAACGGCTGGCTGGCGGGGGGAATTTGCCGGGCCCGCCGGGGGATCAGGGCCGCCGAACTGGGCGCCGAAAAAAAGGGCGGCACGGAAATTTCTTTTGGCCAGGATTATCTAATCCAGGATCAAATTGAAACCGCGGAGCGGGAAATAGAAAAGATCCGCGGCGCCGTCATAAAAATCGAAGGAGCCATAAAGGGGGCCCCGAATTCCCCGCAGTTGGAAGCGGCCCGGACAGAAAAGGTTCGGCTGCTTAAACTGCAGGAACAGTATGCGCTTAAAATTTTTACCCTCCGGGAAAAATTCGAAGAACACCATGAATCGGAAATAGCCGTTAAAGGGATTATCCATCCGGGGGTGGTCATGGAAAGCCATGGCAGGTATTATGAGATCACCGAAAAAAGACAGAACGTTGTTTTTTGTTTTAATAAGGAAACCGGACGCATCATGGAAAAGAGGCTATAATGATATTGGCAGTTCAATTTCCCTCCTGGCTAAAGCCAGAGATTATCCCGGGGCTTCCATTTCGCTGGTATGGGCTTATGTACCTGGTGGCTTTTGGCATCGCCTGGCTGCTTTACCGGCGGCAGGTACGGGAACGGAATTTCCCTATAACCGAAGAGCAGCTTTCGGGCCTTTTCTTCTGGGGTATTCTGTCCCTGATACTGGGGGCCAGAATTTTGTCCGCCCTGGTGTACGAAACCAGCCCCGTTTATTCCCGGGAGCCCTGGCTTATCTTTTGGCCCTTCCAGAACGGCAGGTTTACCGGCCTTTCGGGAATGAGCTACCATGGCGGGGTTATCGGCGGCATGCTGGCGATTCTGATCTATTCCGCCCGGCGCCGGTTTGACTACCGGGAAATTGGAGACATGTTCGCCGCCAGCATCCCCCTGGGCTATACCGCCGGCAGGCTGGGCAATTTTATTAACGGCGAACTGTACGGCCGGGTTACTACGGGGCCCCTGGGAATGATCTTTCCCGGGGCGGAGCTTTCCGTCCGGGAACAGTGGGTTAGGGATCTGGCGGCAGAGATGGACATTCCGGCCATGGGGGGCTTTGTCAACCTGCCCCGGCATCCTTCGCAGCTTTACGAAGCCCTCTTTGAGGGCCTGGTCCTGTGGGCCATTATCTGGTTTTTGCGGAATAAAAAACCCTTTAAAGGATTTCTTATCGGCATCTACCTTGCGGGATACGGATTTTTTCGCTTCATGATAGAATACTTTAGGGAACCGGATGCGGATTTAGGATACCGGATTACCCTGGTTAAAACAAAGGTTCCCCCCGCGCTTTTTACCTCGCCCTTTAATTTTTCTACCGGACAGGTGTTTAGTTTTGCCATGATTGTGCTGGCCCTGGTTTGGCTGTTTATTGCCTCCCGGCTTCCGGATAAAGAACCGGTTCGGGTGTATCCTTCCCCCGCGGAAGAGAGCGGCAAAGAAAAAAACAGAAAAGAAAACCGCCGGAACAAACGCAGGCTTGCCGGCCCCTGACGATTTAAGATTGCCGGACTTGCAGAAGCCCGAATTCCAACGGCCCCTGTTTGTTGGATAAGAGGGCGGCTTCTTTCGTTCCCCGCTGACTCAAGAGGGTAAAAAGCTTAGGCGCTGTTTTTTTCGTCGTTTAATACGGATTTTACCCGCTTTATTAAGGCCGCGGGGATAAAGGGTTTTACAATATAGCCCTCGGCCTCGAATGCCATGGCTTGATCGATAAACTGGGGGTTGGCGTGGCTGGTAACAAAGATTACCGGGATGTCCTTTAAGTCGGGGTTTCGTTTAAGGAGCCCCAGAAATTCCAGGCCGGAAATTTCGGGCATCTCAATATCCAGCAGAATAAGATCCACCCTGATCTGCTTTAGCATTTCCAGCGCCAGGGAAGCGGATTTTGCAAGCCGGACATCATATTCCGGGTAAAGAATAGTACGGATCGTGGTTAGGCTTACCGCCATATCATCCACCGCCAGGATTACTTTTTTCCCGCTTGTTTCTACCATAGATAAACAGTATACTATGTTTGACAATGTTGTTGCAAGGCCCGTATGCATTATTACAGTACAAGAGATAGAACCCGTCCTGTTTCGTTTAGAGAGGCCGCCTTAAGCGGCCTGGCGCCGGAGGGGGGGCTTTTTATACCCGAAGAAATTCCCGAATACCGGAAGGCGGTAAAACATTCGCTGGATTCCATGTCCTTCCAGGACACGGCCTTCCAAACCATACTACCCTATGTGGAGGGCGACGTGCCGCCTTCGGTGCTGGAAGAAATATCCGCCGGGGCTTTTTCGTTTCCCGCCCCCCTGGTCCCGGTAATTTTTGAAGGGCCCCTGGTGCTGGAACTTTTCCACGGCCCCACCGCCGCTTTTAAAGATTTTGGGGCCCGCTTTATGGCCCGGATTTTTTCCTACCTTCGCCGGGGCGAGGACCGGCCCCTGCGGATCCTGACGGCAACCTCCGGAGATACCGGCGGGGCTGTGGCGGACGGCTTTTTTGGGGTGGAGGGTATTTTTGTAACGATCCTGTATCCAAAGGGCCGGGTATCGGAACTCCAGGAAAAACAGATTGCCGGTCTGGGGGGCAATATTTCTGCCCTGGCGGTAGAGGGCAGCTTTGACGATTGCCAGGCCCTGGTTAAAGCCGCCTTTGGGGATCCGGCGCTGCGGAAAAAACTGGTCCTGTCTTCGGCCAACTCCATTAACATTTCCCGGCTTCTTCCCCAGGCGGTGTACTACGCCGCCGCCGCGGGAAAAGCCCTGGGGGGCCGCATTGACGGCGATGGCGAAGCCACCCCCCGGAATCGGGGCGCCGGTTTTTCCGGCCCCCCCCGGTTCCGCCCCGGCGGTGGAACCGGTACGGCGGCGGGGGCGATCTTCTGCGTTCCCAGCGGGAATTTTGGAAACCTTACCGCGGGGCTCTATGCCATGTCCATGGGGGCGCCCATTGCGGGATTTATTGCCGCCACCAATATCAATAAAACCGTACCGGATTATTTGGAGAGCGGTGAATACCAAACCCGGCTTTCCCGGCCGACTATTTCCAATGCCATGGATGTGGGCGCCCCAAGCAACTTTGAACGGATGAGCGCCCACTGGACCTACCGGGACCTAAGCCGCATGATCCGCGGCGTCTGGGTTACGGACGACGAAACCCGCAGAACCATCGGAACGGTTTATCAGGACCATGGGTATTACCTCGACCCCCATGGCGCCGTAGCCTGGACCGCCGTACAGAAACTGCGGCAGGGCGCCGCGGAGGCTGCCGCGGCCCCTGCGGCCCCTGTGGGTCCTGTGGGTCCTGTGGGTCCTGTGGCAGTGCTGGCCACCGCCCATCCGGCAAAATTTTCAGAAACCGTGGAACCCTTAACGGGACCCGTTCCTGTTCCCGGATCAATACAAAAAGCCCTGGATAGAACAGCCCGGGCTTTAACCATTCCCGCGGACCTGTCCGCGCTGCGGGATTTTTTGCTGTCCCCCGCATCTGCTTCGTAATGCATCTGCTTCGTAATGCCGGTAATTCCGGAGCGGCATGGCGGCGGAACCTTTTTTTTCTGTGGCTTAGCGCCGCGGCAATATTGCCCGCGGGGGGCGAAGACCCGGTTGTCGTTTATATTACCAATTCGGGAAGACGGTACCACCGGGAAGACTGCTCATCCCTTAGACGATCCCGGGTTCCGGTTACCCTAAGGGATGCGGTTCAGTCCGGGTATGAGCCCTGCCTTATCTGCGATCCTCCGGTCCTTATATCCCGGGCCCCGGGCCGTCCGGGCATTTACCGGGTTAACCGGGAAAATCCGATTAACTGCGAGGGGGTGGAATTTGCCCGCCTGGTCCGGGCAGAAGTGGTGGGGCATATAGACGGAGACACCATCCGGGTGCAGATCCCCAGTCCGCCGGAAGAACTGCGGACCCTTGAAACGGTACGGCTTATTGGGGTGGATACCCCGGAAACGGTGCATCCCCGGCGGGGTCTGGAAGCCTTTGGAAAGGAAGCCAGCGATTTTACCAAATCCAGGCTTTTGGGCACAACCGTATACCTGGCCTTTGACTGGGAGCTTCGGGACCGGTATGGCAGGCTTTTGGCGTACGTGTACACCCAGGACCGGCGCTGCCACAACGCCCAGATAATCAGGCAGGGTTTTGGCCATGCCTATACCCGGTACAGCTTTCACTTTATGGAAGAATTTCGCCGCATGGAACAGGAAGCCCGGAAAGAAAAACGGGGACTGTGGGGAGGGGCTTCCTCAAACTAGGGCGCCGCGAATAACAGCCGCTGACAACAGCCGCCCGGCGCCTCCGCCCCGGACAATTTACGGCAAGTGTGCGGCCGCGGTCTTTTGGAGAATCTACGAAAGCGCTGATTTAGTCGCAGTGGGGTCTACTACCCCGCCCCTTGGGGCGGAGAGGTTCATTCGCCGCGGGGTTTCCGGGGGCGCCCTTTAAAAGCTCCTGCCGTAGGGCCTCCGCGGCGGTGTGCATTTCTTCCAGCAGATCCATGATGGCGTCTACCACCGCCTGCTTTTTATCTTCCACCCCGGCCTTTTCCGCCTTGATCCGGATATCTTCCCGAAAAGCGGAACAGGATATGACGGGACCCGCGGTAAGGCGGACCAGATCCCGGCTTACGGAATCTTCCATCATATCCCCCTGGCGGACATGAAGGACTTCGCCGTTGATAGCCACGGGGCACATATATTCAAAGAGCCGTATGTAGGAATCTATTTCCCGGACCCCCCGTTTAGAGGACGGATCCCAAGGACGGTAGCGGGTGCCGGAAGGAAAAACCAGTACCAGCCCTTCCCCTTCCTTAATGCGGATTAGGGCCCGGGTCGCGGCCCGGTTGATGTGGGCGCTGCGAATTAACTCTTCTTTATCCTTTTCCGGATCCAGGCTTTGGAGCAAACGGCTGGGGCTGATTACCAGCCTGGTATAGGCGCTGGCAAAGGCCGCCACCACGGGGCTGTCTTCTGTAAGCTTCATCCCCGCAATGGCCACCAGGGTGTCGGCGATGGGCCCTCCCCCTTCTTCTTTGCGAAGAAGGCTGTCAAAAAGGGAAAGGTCCATATTACTGTAATGTTCCAAAAGTAAAAGACAGGAATGCCCCTCTTTTAAAAGCCCGTAGAGTTTACGAATATTTTCCATGCCGCCGATCCCCGAACCGGGAAGGACCAGGGTGTCTACCATTTTATCGAGCAGGGGCCGGATCCGGCTATTCCCGGTTTGATATACATTACCCTCGGTAACTTTTGAAGCGGCATTTGAAAGGGCCACCGCCTCTTTAATGATCTCGGGGAATGTGGTTGTCAGGGTGTCCATATATCCAGTATATGTATTTTTTTGCCTTTTTTCAACAATTGGACTTCTCTGACTGCGCCCATGTTGTAACCAGTTCTACTATCAAATCGCAGGCGGCTTCCATATCCGGCGCCGAAACCCATTCTTTAACGCTGTGGAAGTTCCGGCCCCCCGCAAAGATATTGGGGGTGGGGACCCCCAATTCGGTAAGCCGGGAACCGTCGGTGCCCCCCCGGATAGGTTTGCGAAAAAGGCTAATCCCCAGGCGGCGGGCCGCTTCTTCCAGTTTGGCAAGGACCTCCGGGCGGCGGCTTATTTGTTCCTTCATGTTGTAGTACTGGGCCTTTGCCTCTACCCTGACCCTTCCGCCGGGAAACTGGGCCTCCACGGCCCGGGCAAACAGCTCCAGGGCCGCCACGCGCTCTTTGGCCCGGTTAAGGTCAAAGTCCCGGATATACAGTTCCAGTTCCGCGGCTTCAAGGCCCCCGGAAATTTCTGTGGGGCAGTAGTAGCCGTAATAGCCGTCGGTGGCCTCGGGGCTTTCCGACCGGGGAAGCATCGTTGCAAAGGCGGCGGCCATAAGGCAGGCGTTGGCAAGTTCCCCCCGGGCTTGTCCCAGGTGTATCACCTTGCCGGAAAAATAAACCCTGGCCATGTACGCGTTAAAACATTCCGATTCTACTTCTCCCAGGGCGCCGCCGTCCATGGTGTAACAGGCCCTAAGGTCCTTAAGCTTTTCCTGGGGAAAAAAGGGAAGCCCCTTGCCGGTCTCTTCGTCGGGAGAAAAGATAAAAACCACCGGACCGTGCTTTAGTTCCCGGCGGGCCATAAGGCGCCCGGCGGCGGTGATGATCTCCGCAATGCCCGCCTTATCGTCGGCCCCCAGCAGGGTGGTTCCGCCGGTATGGACTATCGTCTTTCCCTTTTGGGCGGCCAGACCGGGATCCGCCGCCGGGTCCAGAATAAGGGGCTCAGGGGGCGGCCGGGAACGGGCCCCGGACGGCGCTGGTTCTGAACCGAAGCCCGCGCCGCCGCTCGCGCCGCCGCCCGCGCCGCCGCCCGCGCCGCCGCCCGCGCCGCCGCCCGCGCCGCCGCCCAGAACAATCTTTTCCCCGTCATACCGTTCCACCACCACGGGTTTTACATCCCGGCCCGGCGCATCCTGGGCGGTATCCAGGTGGGCCATAAAACCAATGGCCGGCGTTGACTCGTACCCGGAACTGGCGGGCAGCCGGGCGATCACGTAGCAGTGTTCGGTTAATTCCACATCGCTAATCCCCAGATCCCCTAACTCCTCCGCTAACAGCCGGGCCAGTTCCCATTGGCCGGGACTGGAAGGGGTTGCCTCCACATGTTTGTCGCTGGTGGTGCATATCCGCACGTACCGAAGAAAACGGTCAAGCAGTGAATCGGCGGTGGTTTTCATGGCTCCAACTATAGCACTAAAGGGGGTTTTAAAATATACTAAAACCACATGCTGATACCGGAATTTCCTGACTTCGTACCGCTTACCTATAAACTACGTACCGAAATGCATCCCCAACTGCCCATGACCGCAGACGGGGTATCGGAATATACCTTTGCGAATCTGTTCCTGTTTAGAAGACGGTACCGGTATCAGGTTTCCCGGGTCCAGGAAAAAACCTTTATTTTATCGGGAGTACAGCCTGCCCATCTCGAAGGGGAAAAAGAACGGAAATTTTTCTGTACCCCCTGTGCGGTTCCCGGCAGGGGGGTTCTGGAAGAACTCTTTAGGACCCATGATTTCTGGAAGGGGATTTCCGATTCCCTTCTTACTTCCAGCCGGCGCCACATGGAAGAGTGGGGCATTGAATTTTCCGAAGACAGGGATAACTTTGATTACCTGTACCTGCGCAGCGATCTGGCGGAATTGGCAGGAAAAAAATACCATAAAAAAAGGAACCTGGTAAGTCAATTCCGGAATAGCTACAAATCCTGGGAGGCCAAACCCCTGAGCGCGGAATTGTTTCCTGTGGCGATGAAGATCCTGGAAGAATGGCGGGATCAAAAGGGTTTTGACGGCGATTTTGCAGCCGCTTCGGAATCCCTGGAGCACTTTAGGGGGCTTTTTCTTCAGGGTAAAGTATACTGGGTAGAAGGAAAGCCTGCGGCCTGGTGTTTGGGGGAGCGCCTTGCCCGGGGCCGGATGTTTGCCGTCCATTTTGAAAAAGCCCTGGACGAATTTAAGGGCATATACCAGTTTGTCAATCAACATTTTGCATCTTCCCTTCCTAAATACTATATTCATATTAACAGGGAACAGGACCTGGGGAACGAGGGGCTCCGGCAGGCTAAAATGACCTACCGGCCCTGCGGCTTTGTCCGAAAGTACACCGCGGTCTTTTCTTAGGGGCTATGGCGGGCTAAGCAAAACGCCGGTTTCGCCCCCCATGAAAGCGCTTTTATACGCCGCAGACCCGGGCTTGCACATAATTGGAGCCGGAATTCGGGCTTGTGCAGGCCCGGCGGTTTTAAACGGTAAGGATAAGCGGCGCCGCCCGGCATTCGCAGCGTGAAGATCCGCAAAATGTTTAAGAATAACTTGACTAGCATGGCAAGAATAGTTATTTTCAATGGTGGAGAGAAGCAGATCCATGTCAAAACACCAGAAGATTGAAGAGCAGGAGCTGGAAACCACGGAAAATCCACCCGAAGCCGGCGAAGCTGCCGCAGAAAAGGCGGAAGGCGGTCAAGGTTTTCAGGATCCGGAGGGAAAAGAGGGGGCGGAGCCTTCTTTGGGACCACAGGGGCCGGCAAAAGACAGCTCCGGAGAAGAAACTTCCGGCGGGGGGCCCCGGACCCTGGAGGAAGAAAACGCGGAGCTAAAAGCGAAGTTGGCCGCGGCCACCGATCAGTACCTGCGAAAGGCTGCGGAGTTCGAGAATTTTCGCAAGCGGATGAACCAGGAAAAGCAGAATGCCATTGATTTTGCAAACCAAAGCCTGCTTTTGGATTTAATTTCGGTAATCGACGACTTTGAGCGGGCCATTAAGGCCGCCGAAACTCAGCGGGAAGAGGCCGGGAATGACGGCGAACGGATCGCCGCCGGTTATCTTGGCCTTCTCGAGGGAATCGGGATGATCGAAAAAAACCTGGTTACCCTGCTCGAAAATAAATGGGGCCTTAAGCGTTTTGATTCTGCCGGAGAAGGCTTTGATCCAAACCGCCACGAAGCCATTATGATGGAAAAGTCTGCGGAGATCCAAGAACCGGCGGTAACCGAAGAGTTCATTAAAGGATATATCTTAAAAGATAGGGTTATACGGCCTGCAAAAGTAAAGGTCGTTATGCCGGAATAGATAATTTTACACACTAATAAGGGAGAACATATCATGGGAAAGATAATTGGCATTGACCTGGGAACTACCAATTCCTGCGTCGCGGTCCTGGAAGGCGGAGAACCGGTGGTGATCCAAAATTCCGAGGGAGGCCGTACTACCCCGTCTATCGTAGGTTTTACCAGTAAGGGCGAACGGGTAATAGGACAGCCCGCCAAAAACCAGATGATTACTAATCCGGAAAACACAGTCTATTCGATCAAGCGTTTTATGGGCCGGCGTTATTCCGAGGTGGGTAACGAAATGAAGCTGGTCCCCTATAAGGTAGCCGAACAGGGGGACGATGTCAGGGTAGACATTGAGGGGAAAAAATATTCCCCCCAGGAAATTTCCGCCTTTGTTTTACAAAAAATGAAAAAGACCGCCGAAGACTACCTGGGAGAGCCGGTAACCGAAGCGGTTATTACCGTGCCGGCCTACTTTAACGACGCCCAGCGCCAGGCCACTAAAGATGCGGGAAAGATCGCCGGTCTGGAAGTAAAGCGGATTATCAACGAGCCCACCGCGGCGTCCCTGGCCTTTGGATTTAACAAGGAAATGAAGCAGGACAGGATGATTGCCGTCTACGACCTGGGGGGCGGCACCTTTGATATTTCGATCCTGGAACTGGGGGAAGGGGTCTTTGAAGTAAAATCTACCAACGGCGACACCCACCTGGGGGGCGATGATTTTGACCGCCGGATCCAGGAATGGCTTATTGCGGAGTTTAAAAACGATACGGGAATAGACCTTTCCCAGGACCGGATGGCCCTGCAACGCCTGCGAGAGGCGGCGGAAAAAGCCAAGATAGAACTTTCGGCCATGCAGACCACGGAGATTAACCTGCCCTTCGTTACCGCCGACCAAAGCGGGCCCAAGCATCTGCAAAAATCCCTTACCAGGGCAAAATTTGAACAGATGGTGGCGGATCTTCTGGAACGGTCCAAGGAACCCTGTAAAAAAGCCCTGGCCGACGCGGGGCTTACCGCCGATGACATCCACGAGATAATTCTGGTGGGAGGCTCTACCCGGATTCCCGCCGTTCAGCAAATTGTGAAGGAACTGTTTAAGCACGAACCCAACAAGGGGGTAAATCCCGATGAAGCGGTCGCCATAGGGGCGGCCATTCAGGGAAGCATCCTCGCAGGAGACGTAAAGGACGTGCTGCTTTTGGATGTTACGCCCCTTTCTTTGGGGATCGAAACTTTGGGCGGGGTAATGACCCGGCTTATTCCCCGGAATACTACCATCCCCACCCGGAAAAGCCAGATCTTTTCTACCGCGGCGGACGGACAGACCGCGGTTTCTATCCAGGTACTGCAGGGTGAACGGGAAATGGCAAATCAAAACCGGGTTCTGGGCCGGTTTGATCTGGTGGGCATACCTCCCGCTCCCCGGGGGGTTCCGCAGATCGAGGTAACCTTCGACATAGACGCCAACGGCATTGTCCATGTTTCCGCCAAGGACCTGGGTACGGGGAAGGAACAGAAGATCCGCATAGAAAGTTCTTCGGGTCTTTCGGATTCCGACATAGATAGGATGGTGAAGGAAGCGGAACTTCATGCAGAAGAAGACAAGCGGGAACGGGAGCGGGCGGAGGTTCACAACGAAGCGGACTCCATGATCTACGGTACCGAAAAGAACCTTAAGGATCTGGGGGACAAGGTTAACGCTGCGGACAAGGCAAAGACCGAAGAGGCCCTGGCGGATTTAAAGAAAGCCCTGGAGGGGGGGGATATCCAGACCATAAAAGAAAAAACCGAATCGCTTAAGCAGGCGTCGTACAAAATTGCCGAGGAGATCTACAAACAGCAAGCCGCGGCGGGTCAGAAGCCTTCCGGGGGGGATCCCGGCATGGGCGGAGCGGGCCCCGATATGGGGGGCAATACCAAAAGCGCCGAAGACGCCGACTACGAGGTCGTGGACGATAAGTAAATTCCGCGGTGCGATTTTCTGTGGCGCCCTTGGCCAAAAACTCCGGAAGCCCTTACGGGGCTTCGGAGTTTTCCCGCAGCTTCGAGCTTGTCAGGCGAGGGGGGATGTCCTTAAAGTTTGTTACTTTCCGGACATTCCTCGTTTAGCGCGCAGTCAATTAGTTTTGGAACAGGCTCAGGTTAAGGATTATTAAATGGCAAAACGTGATTACTATGAAGTATTGGGTGTACAAAAAAACGCCTCCAAGGATGAAATAAAAAAAGCGTACCGTAAGCTGGCTATTCAATATCATCCCGATAAAAATCCGGGGAACCGGGAAGCGGAAGAAAAGTTTAAGGAAGCAACGGAGGCCTATGAGATCCTTGGCGACGACCAGAAAAAGGCCGCGTATGATCAGTTTGGGTTTGCCGGGGTTGACGGTATGGCCGGTCAAGGGGATTTTTCGCAAACCTTCCGGGGCTTTGAAGATATCTTTGGCGATTTTTCCGGTATCTTCGACACCTTTTTTGGCGCCGGGGGCCGCCGGTCTTCCGGCGCCGGCGGGGTTCGCCAGGGCTCGAATCTTCGCTACGATATTGAAATTCCCTTTAAAGACGCCGTCTTTGGCACCAAGGTCGAAATTCAATATACAAAAAACGACGCCTGCCCCAGTTGCAGGGGTACCGGCGCCGAGGGCGGATCGGGAAAGAAGGTTTGCCCCGTCTGCCAGGGTTCAGGGCAGGTGCGGCACAGCCAGGGCTTTTTTTCCGTAGCCTCCACCTGCCACAACTGCCACGGGGAAGGGTACATTATCGAAAAACCCTGCCGGGACTGCGGAGGAAGCGGAACCCAGCGCAAGCGGCAGAAAATCATGGTTACCATTCCGCCGGGGGTGGAAAACGGCAAACGGGTGGTTATACCGCGGCAGGGCGACACCGGTCCCGGCGGCGGCCCCCCGGGGGATCTTTATGTCTTTATTCGGATAAAGGCCCACGAATTTTTTGAACGGCAGGATTTGGATTTGTACTGCGCCGTGCCCATTTCGATTACCCAGGCAAGCTTGGGGGCAGATATCCATGTTAATACCCTGGAAGGAAAAACCCTTAAGGTTAAAATACCCCCCGGGACGGCTAACGGCAAACTGCTGCGGATCCGCGACGAGGGGGTTCCCTCGGGCGGACGCCGGGGCTCCCTGTGGATTAAGCTGATGGTTCAGGTTCCCGCCCGCCTTTCGAAACGGGGCCGGGAACTTTTGGAAGAGTTTTCCCGTATAGAGGGAGAAAACAATTCGCCCAAACCCATACCCCTTTCCGAGATGGCCGAATAGATCCGCCGGGGTTAAAATACGATGCGGGTAAAGTTTTGATCCAGCAGAATCAACAGTCCCAGTACGGCGGTATAAACGGCAAACCCCACTAATGAACGCTCTTTTATAATCCGGAGCATCAGCGTTATTGCGCCAAAACCAACAAGGGCCGCCGCCAAGGTTCCCGCAATAAGGGCTGCGGGGCTAAACCCCCGGATAAGTGCGTTGGAAACCGAAGGGTTAACGCTTTCAAAATGAGAAATCTCGTACAGTTCCTTTAATTGAAGCGCCAGGGCCCCCAGAATTGCCGGAATTGAAAGAAGAAAAGAAAAGCGGGCTGCCAGGCCCCGGTCCAGCTTTCGGGAAAGGGCGCCGGAAATGGTAAACCCGGCCCGGGATATTCCCGGTATAATGGCAATGCCCTGGAGGCCCCCTATAAACACCGCGTCAAACCAATCCATTTCCGCATCGTTCCTAAGATTTCCGGGACGGCGGGAAAGGTATTCCGAAACAAACAGGGCCAGGGCGGTTGCAAGGAAAGCCTGCCCCAGCCAGCGGCCGGAAGCAAAACTTGCTTCTATTTGGTCCTTAAAGATAAGGGCTATGGCCACGGTAACTGCCGTGGCCATTATAAGCAGGGCGCTAAGCCGCTGAAAGGGCCGGCGGATAAGGCTCCACAGTTCCCGGCGCAGCACCGCTATCACCGCCAGGAGGGTTCCCCCGTGAAGCAGGGTGTCAAAAAACAGGGCCGGGGTGGATATCTTTAGAATTTTTTGAACCAGCACCAAATGTCCGGAACTGCTTATGGGAAGGAATTCCGTTAGTCCCTGAACTATTCCTAGAAAAATCGCTTCGATCACGCTCATATAACTACCTAAGGATTACCCATCTACCGTCGATTTTTGCAAAATACAGGTCTAAATCGTAGCGCAGGGTCCTTCGTCCCTCCCGGTAGGTAATTACCAGGGCCGGTTCGGGAAACCCTATACGGCCTTGGACCACCTTTACCAGCCTGTCATCGGCGGTGGAAAAATAACCGTAACGCCCGTAAAAAGGCCGGACGGTATAGGCTTCTTTTTCCATAAGCTCCCCGTATAACGCGGCCGTTTCTGTCCTAATGGCTGTAGTTGTAGTAAACCGGGCCGCGGCAAGGTCGGCGTATTTAATCCCAAAAAGGCTGTTAATTTCGGCAAGATTTTTGCCGGTAAAGGCCCTTCGCAGGTCTTCCGCCAGGGCGGCGATTTCTTCCTGATCTGCCTGGGACAGGGTTCCGGCGGAAGAGATAACCTTCTCTGCCTTTTCTACTAATATCCGGGGAAAAGCCACGGGTTTAAAGGTTTCGGAGATAGTATAGGGGTAAGAGGCGGCCGCATCGGCGGCCCCGGCGGCGGGCCACCGGTATTCCCGCAGGAGCGTATCATTGGCAAAAAGCTTAAATGAAGCGGAGGAAGTACCCGGGGCAAATTTTACCCCCTCGGGCCAAGTGATGCTTATGACAAGCTCGTTGTCCCCCGAAACCATCCAGTCGTTGATATCCACCCGGGATGAGTGGTTTTTCCCTTCCACCACAAGCAGCTCTGTGCCGTTTA
Organism: Spirochaetaceae bacterium; assembly: GCA_031278215.1. GTDB lineage: Bacteria > Spirochaetota > Spirochaetia > Treponematales > Breznakiellaceae > JAISLT01. The sequence goes on along the minus strand of JAITKV010000048.1, from coordinate 12,173 downwards.
CCAGAAGATTAAAGCCCACAATATCGGAAGATACATCAAGATAGTAGCGGTAAACCCTTTGGGGAGGCCGTTCCGTAAGCCTTGGCGGGGCCGAATCCCCCTCCGAATGGGCGCAGGCGGCAAATACAATAAGGGCCAGCAGGGCCCCGCTAAGAAATTTCATACTATACTGTACCAGATCTTAGCTGTTTTGGTTAGCCCTCCGTACAGCAAAGTCCCGCCTATCCCCGGGCCCTCCGTGTCCGGGGACAGGCCGGAGGCCCCCCCGCCGGCTTTCCAGAGGGCCCCTTATGTTTTACATAAGGCAATGGGGCATATTGAATTTTATCTAGTAAAGACCTTATACTATCCGGGAATAGATATAGATTTGGAGAGACTTATGAAAGCAGGGGTATTTTTAGTAATGGGCCTTGCTCTATTAAACGGGTGTGCCTCTGTAAAACCAATACCCCAAAATAGTATCAACGACATTGGCGCTAAACGATGCAGAACAAGTAAGAAATCAACAAAGTATCAGTAAATACGGGTCTGCAGCCATAACGGAGACGTTTATAGCAATAAAATAATAATAAGAAAAAATACTATGGGGGATAAAAAGAACTATGGAACCCGAAAAATACCTGGAAACCCTGCCTTTGAATAAGATTGAAAAGACTTCGGGGATTCCTCCGAAAAACGCCGTGCCCTTTACGGGCTATCCGCGATCCCTGCCTTCGGAAAAGAATAAGCTTCTTTTGGTGTACGATCCCCTGGGGCTTAATCCCGTACTGATGGAATTCCAAGTAGAAGATATTCTGTACGTGGAAGAAATTCCCCAGGCTGTTACGGAATCGGGGGAGGGGATACCCCTGGTAAAGATCTGGGTCCGCCGGGGCGCCCGGGGGGTGCTTTTAGAGCCCTTTGAAGTAGACGATCCGATTCAATTTATTAATAAGACCAGGGACGCCTATGGCCGGCTGCAGTTGGAATCCGGGGCGGCGGAATAGGGATTGACCAGGGGCCGTTTTTGCATGGGGGGCGCGGCGCTTCGCTGTACCCTCTGCCCCCACCGCTGCCGCCTGTTGCCGGGCAAGGCCGGCCTGTGCGGGGTCCGGCGGGGGCCCGCCGAAACGGTCTTTCCCGCCGAAGATTCCCGGACCCCGGTACAGGGGCCTGCGGCCGGGGGCCCGGAACTTCCCTACTACGGCCTTGTTACCGCCCTGGCCCATGATCCGGTTGAAAAAAAGCCCCTGTACCATTGGCGGCCCGGTTCCCTTATCGCGTCCGCGGGTTTTGCGGGATGTAATCTTCACTGTCCCTTCTGCCAAAATTGGCATATTTCTCAGCTTGGGCATGAAGCGCCGGATGCCCGCGGCGGGGCCGGCGCGGGCCGGCGCACGGCCCCTGAAGAACTAGTTGCCGCCGCAGAGGCCGGCGCTTCTTCGGCCATTGCCTACACCTACTCGGAGCCCCTGGTGCATGCCGAATTTCTTGTGGAGGCCATGGAGATCGCCCGAAGCCGGGGCATGGCCAATGTGCTGGTTACCAATGGCTGCGCCAATGCGGAACCGGCGCGGGAAATCCTAAAACTTACCGATGCGGCCAACATAGACTTAAAATGTTTTTCAAAAAAAACCTACGGGGAAGTTCTAGGGGGGGATCTGCGGAGGGTGTTGGATTTTATTTCCACCGCCCTGGAACTGGGAGTGCATACGGAAATTACCACATTGATAGTCCCGGGGCTGAACGATCGTCAGGAGGAACTGGACGCCCTGGCGGACTTTATAGCGGATCTGGCCGGGGTCCCGGACCGGGTTGTACCCTGGCATTTATCCGCCTATCACCCGGACTGGAAATGGAACGCCCCGCCCACCGGTTCCGCCGCGTTAGCCGGCATTGCCCGCAGGGCCCGGGAGCGCCGGAAGGAGCTTCGGTATGTTTACATAGGAAACGCCGCCGCCCCGCCGGAATTCCGGGACACGGTCTGTCCGGCCTGCGGAGCGGTTCTGGTAAAGCGCGGCGGGTACCGCATAGACACCCGGGGGCTTATGGGCACCCGGCCCTATTACTGTGCAGCCTGTAAAAACCCGGCGCCCTTCCGCTATGAATAGCCGGGCCCGTGATTTTTACAAACCCCCGGCGGCCGGTCCTTTAGGCTTTTTGAGAAATACGAACCACCCGTAACTGCGGGTTAAACTATCCCCTTAAAAAACAGGGGCCGCCCGGGAAGTTTGTTACTTTCCGGACGGCCCCGGGGCAGCCCCGCAGGCTTACTAACAGGTCCAATAGTTCCGCTTACTTTACGGCAATCCAGCTTGTTTTAACAATAGTCTGCCCCGCGGGAGTTAAAACCCAGGCAAGAAAATTTCTGGTTTCCTGATTAAGCCTTCGGCCCTTTTTGGTTAGAAGCAGGAAGGGCCGGGCAATCTTGTAACTGCGGTTTACCACATTGGCGGTGGACGCGGCAACGCCGTCCACATTCAGGGGCTTGACGGAATTGTCCACCGACCCAAGGGAAATGTACCCGATGGCGTCGATGTTCCGGGAAATTTCCGCCTTCACCGCGCCGGTGCCGTCAAACTCTATCGCGCCCCGGACCAGCTTGTCCTGGAATTTGACAATTTCTTCAAATGCGCTTCTGGTTCCCGAACCGCTTTCCCGTGAAACCACGGCAATTCTGCCGCTCCGGCCCCCTACCTGATTCCAGTTGGTAACCGCGCCGGTATAAATATCCCGGATCTGGTCGATGGTCAGGTTGGCAACAGGGTTCCGGGCGTTTACGATTACCGCAATGCCGTCAATGGCGATAAGATGTACCTCAATGCCCGAAGCAAGTTCCGCGGGACTCAGCTCCCGGCTGGACATGCCAAGTTCCGCGGTTTCCGCCGGGACCGCCTTAATGCCGTCTCCGGAACCGGTGGCGCTGATGTTGAATTTGACATTGGGACGCACCTTGGCGTATTCAGCCGTCAGCAGTTCCATCAAGGGGCTTACCGAAGTAGAACCCGCCACCGTAACGGTATAGGCGTCTTGCCGCCGCTGGGCAAAAAGGGAGCCCAGGACCCCCAGGATTAACAGAAAGACCATAGAGAATCGTTTCATCGCAGCACTCCTTGCAATAAAAAAAAGATAGTCATACCCTACCGGCGCCCTGTTAAGCGGATATGAGAAGATTGTTAAAATCAGGTCAATTAGGGTCCGGACCCTGTAAGTTTCCTGTTGACCTCTGCAAAAATGAGACGTATAGTTTTCCTATGGGTGAAAACGGGCTTTTAACCGGGTCAAACGTCTTTTTAAAGCGGCCCAGGGTAGATCGAATTCTGGAAAAGGCTCTGCAAAGCCATGTGGTTACGGTAGTAGCCGGAGAGGGCTACGGCAAAACCTATGCGGTAAACTCTTTTCTTCAGGAGAAAAAACGGAACACCATCTGGGTGCAGCTTTCGGAGCGGGACAACCTGGGCTGGCGGTTTTGGGAAAACTATACCAGCGAGGTAGCCCGGATTAATCCGGAGGCCGCGAAACTTTTTTCTGATATGGGCTTCCCCGAATCGGGCCGGCAATTTAACCGGTATTTAAACTTAATAAAAGATGAAGTCATAAGCAAAGAGCGGTATGTGCTTGTTTTTGACGATTTTCACTTCCTTACCAATCTTACGATACTGCGCAATCTGGAACTGGCTTTGTCTGTTCCGGTTTCAAAAAACACCATCGTTCTTATTTCCCGGACTCATCCGGCAATAAACACCCTTAACCTTTTGGCCAAGGGGCGCCTTGCCCAGGTTGCGGTGGAGGATCTTCGTTTTACCAAAGAAGAGATAGACGCCTATTTCCGTCTTCGTAATGTTACCCTGGAGGAAGAAGAACTTGCCCGGATCTTCTACGAAACCGAAGGCTGGGCTTTGGCGCTGGGACTTATCCTCCAGGAAATAAAAGCGGAAAAAGCCGGCGGACGCCACTGGGACAGGGTGATGCAGCCTGTGCGAAAAATGGAAGAAGATATTTTTTCCACCATGGAAGAGGAGCTTCAGAAATTTCTTATTAAGCTTTCCCTTATTGAACGCTGGCCCCAGGACCTTCTGGAACGCCTTGAGCTTCCGGGAAAAAACATTGTGGCGATGGAAAAGTTCAGTTCCGTTATCCGTTTTGATGTATACCTCCACGGCTTTAGGATTCATAACCTCTTTCTGGATTTTCTGCGGGAAAAACAAAACCGCCTGTCCCGCGAAGAGATTCAGGAGGTTTGCCGCAAGGGCGCCCAGTGGAACATAGAAAACAACCTTCCCACCGACGCCGCGCTGAACTACGAACGGGTCCGGGATTATGGGGGGCTTTGCCGGCTTATCGAATCTCTGCCCCGTATTATGCCCAAGCCCAGGGCGGTCTTTTTTCTTAAAACGGTGGAACGGCTGATAGAGCAGAACCCGGATGACGGGGAAGACGACAATTTTCTGTCTTTGCATTTTGTTATCCGGCCCCGGCTTTTGACCTTTTTGGGCCGCTATGATGAAGCCTTTGAAGAATGCCGTAAGGCCATCGCGTATTTCGAAGCCCCCGGCCCCCAGCGCCCCCGTCTTCTTACCGCGGTATACAATAACCTGGGAATTCTGGGCATGCTTTCTTCCCGGGATACCCATAACTATGATTTTGGCCGCTGGTTTGAAAAGGCCTACCAGTCTTACATGGAAGACCCCCAGCCCATTCGGGGGCAGATGAGTCAAACCAATATAGGTTCGTATATGGTCCCTACGGGGGTTCCCGCGAAACCGGGCGAAATTGACGTTTTTATAGACGCCATCTCCCGGGCGGTACCCTATGTTTCCGTTTTCCGGTCCGGTTCCCTTTACGGGGCCGATTCCCTGGCCCGGGCCGAGCTGGCCTACTACCAGGGGGACCTTGTTAAAGCGGAACAATTTGCCCTCAAGACGGTTTACCAGGGCAGGGAAAAAAAACAGTACGAGGTGGAAAACCGCGGTCTTTTTTACCTTATGCGAATCGGCGTTCACAAGGGAGACGCTGCGGCGATCCGGAAGATCGAACGGCAGCTTGAGTCCCAGCTGGAAATCTCCGAATACCTTAACCGCTATACCATCCATGATATTCTTAGCGGCCGTTTTTATGCCCGGATCGGCTTAGTCGAAAAAGTCGCCCCCTGGCTTAGGAACGAAGACAGAGAGGGGGAATCCGGCATTCGCCTTCGCGGTTTTGACACCTTGGTAAAAATCCGTTGTTTAGTCTGTGAAAAGAACTATTCGGCGGCGTTAAAGGCCCTGGAAGAAGAAAAAGCAAAAAGCAATCTAAAAGATTTTATTTTTGGATTCCTGGAAATAAGCGCCCTGGAAATGATAATCCGCCACCAGCTTGGAGACAAAGAGGGCGCGTTCACGGTTTTTCGGCAGGCCTATGATGCGGCGCTTCCTAATTCCCTGGATATGCCGTTTATCGAATTGGGGGAACACATGGTGGTCTTTGTTAACGCCTTTCTTAAATTCCAGGAAGAAGAGGCCCGCGATCCCGGCGAAGGGGGAATACCCAAAGACTGGCTGCAAGTCATACGAAAAAAATCTTCGGTCTTTGCAAAAAAACGCGCGCTGGTAGCGGCCGCGTACACGGATCAGGACACGGCGGCCTCCCCGGATTTTTCAGCCTGGGAACTGGAAATACTTAACCACCTTTCCCAGGGCTATACCAGCGAAAAAATTGCCGGGACCATGAATGTTTCCATTAATATGATTAAAAGCGCCGTTAGAAGCCTTTATGCCAAACTGGGGGCGGCAAACCGGGCCGACGCCATACGCATGGCCCTGCAAAAAGATCTTTTGTCAAACGTCCCTGAATAAACCGCCGGGTTTGCGCCGCCCTTTCTCCCGGTCTTTTTATCTCTTTTTTATACGATTGTAACAAAACATTAACGATAGCCCCTTATCAATGGACCGCATAAGGGTCCGCGGTATTGGACGGACCTTCAACAGCTTATAAGGCAAGGAGACTATTATGAATTTTTTAAGAAAGGCCGGCTTTATCCTGATGACGGGGATTATACTTTTTGCCGGCGTTACAAACTGTGCCAGGACGAATACGGAGGGCGCCTCCGCCGAAGCTGACCCGGAAGAACTGGTGATGTGTTACCTTCCTAATGAAGCCAGCGAGGAATTGGCGGAGTACCGCAGCGCCCTGCAGGGGGACATGAGCGCCGCCCTGGGCATCAAGGTCCGGGAGATTAACGCGGCGGATTACAACGCCGTGGTAGAAGCCATGCGGACTAAGCATGCGGACATTGTTTACTACGGGCCTGTTTCGTATGTGCAGGCCGCAGAACGGGCGGGGGCGGAAGCAATGGTTACCCCTGCGATTTTCGGAGACAAAAGCCAGGCCGGGTATACGTCGAAGATCATCGTCAAGGCGGGAAGTTCCATCAAGACCCTTCAGGATCTGCAGGGCAAAACCTTTGCCTTTGTGGACCCCGCTTCCACTTCGGGTAACTATGTGCCGACCCTGGAACTGATGAACACCTTTCCCGGCACGACCAACGAAGACTTCCACACCAACGGCAAATTTTTTGCTTCGGTAACTTTTTCCGGAAAACACCAAAACGGACTCCAGGGGGTAATTAACGGAGACATTGACGCCGCACCGGTGGCCTCGGATATTCTGGCCGCGGAAATCGCCGCGGGCCGGGCCAAGGAAGGCGACTTTGTGGTGATCCACGAATCCCCTAGAATTCCTTCTTCCCCCGTAGCCATCAGGAAGGATCTTCCGCAAGAACTAAGGGAAAAAGTTAAGCAGTTTCTTTTAGGTTACAAAGACACCAACTATTTCCAGTACATGTTTGGCATGGCTCCGGAACAAAGGCCTGAATTTGTAGAAGCCTTCGACAGCGACTACGACTATGTCCGGGACCTTATGGCGAAAGTAATTCCCCAGTAAAGGTTATCGCCGCATCATGGAACCGGTTATTAAGGTATGGGGTTTACAAAAAATATACCGGGGTTTAGACAAGCCGGCGGTTCGGAATCTGGATATGGCGGTACAGGAGGGGGAGATGATCGGAATTATCGGCCCTTCGGGGGCGGGAAAGTCCACCCTCCTGCGCTGCATTAACCATCTGGTTATCCCCACGGCGGGGCATATTTTTATCGAAGGAAAAGAAATTACCGGCGCGTCCGCCGCCGGGATTAGGAATCTTCGCCGGCGGGTAGGCATGGTTTTTCAGCATCACAATTTGGTAAGCCGGCTTACGGTGATGCAGAATGTAATGCACGGCCGGCTGGGCTACATGAATACCCTGGACGGTATTTTGGGCCGGTATACAGAGGAAGACAAATTGCAGGCGGTGGAGATCCTTACACAAACCGGGCTGGGGGATTTCCTTTACCACCGGGCCGGGGAACTTTCCGGCGGCCAGCGCCAGCGGGTGGGGATCGTCCGGGCCTTGATGCAGCGGCCCGCGGTTCTGCTCTGCGATGAACCCATCGCGTCATTGGACCCTGCCAGCGCCCAGGTGGTGATGGAACTAATCCGGGACATGTGCCGCCGCCACAGCATTGCCTGCGTGGTGAACCTTCACCAGGTTGACGCGGCCCTTAAATACTCGGACCGGATCGTCGGCATGTTTGAAGGAGAAATCGTATACGATGGGCCCACCGCAGAACTTACCAAGCCGATGATTGAAAAAATCTACGGGAAGCCCATGGAACAGCTTATGATTAGCGGCGAAGGGCCGGGGGCGGCTTAAATGATAAATAAACAGGGGGCCCGGGGCCCGTTAAAAACTCCGGGGCCCGCCGGGGGAACACGGAATTTTGAGGACAAGATCCGCATTGTATCCCGGGAAAGCCTAAAGGCGTCGATCGTTTTTTTGATCATCCTTATTGTTTTTTTTATCGGCTCCACGGGCTTTACCCGGTTTAATCCTATTGGAGCCCTGCTTTCCCAGGGGGAATTCTGGGATTTTATCTTTACCGACTTTGTTCCCCCCTCTATGGGAAGACTGGGATCCCTGTTTCTGGCGGTAATGCAGACTCTTTACATGGCTCTGGGGGCTACGGGAATTTCCACGGTCCTGGCTCTTTTTTTAAGTTTTTTAGGAAGCTCCGCCATAACCCGGTCTCCGGCGCTCAACGCCTGCATCCGGACCTTTGCGTCCATCCTGCGGAACATTCCTCCCCTGGTGTGGGCCTTTATTCTGGTGGCGGCCTTCGGCATCGGAACCGTGGTGGGGGTCCTTTCCCTGATTGTCGGCACCACCGGATACCTTACCCGGTTTTTTATCGAAATCCTTGATGAGGCGGCGGACGAAACCATGGAACCCCTTATGGCCGCCGGGGCCGCCATGCCCTCGATAGTCAGCCAGGCCCTTCTGCCTGAATCCATGCCGGGTTTTATCGCCTGGATCCTCTACTGTGTGGAACTCAACATCCGGGCCTCCACAATCCTCGGCATGGTGGGGGCCGGCGGCATCGGCCTTTTGCTTATGGGGTACATCAAACAGTTTAACTATGCGGCGGCTTCCACTTCGATTTTCGCCGTGGCCGTAATTATCATCGGGGTTAATTTGCTAACCAATTATCTTCGCAAACAAATTATGCGGTAAGACCAAAAGAGGTGATCATGTTCTTTGAAGGCCATAATTTTAATTTGATGCTGGAACAGAGTCTAATCCAGGCACGGTATGGGCAAAATATCAAGCCGCCGAGAATTCCCGTAGGAAATTTAAAACGGGATATGCCGGTTTATGTATTTTTAATTTTCTTTGGAATCTTAACGGCGGCGTCCCTGGCCCTGCTGAACGCGGATTGGCATAAGCTCTTCCAGCGTTTTCCCCGGCTGGGAAAGGTGTTTCTCGATATGGCCCATCTTTCCACCGAACGCTTTTCTCTTACCCTGTTAACTTTTACAGAAACCGTTACCGTAGCCGCGCTGGCCTTGATCTACAGTCTGGTTTTTGGCCTTTTCCTGGGGGCTTTGGCGGCGGAGAACATTAGCCCCTGGAAGCCCTTGTCCCCCCTTATCAAAAGTTTCCTCGCCTTTATCCGGGCGGTACCCACGCCGGTGTGGGTGCTTTTGGTGCTGGCCTCTATGGGTTTTGGCATGGCTTCGGGTATCATGGGTTTGGGTTTTCATGCCACCGCGTTTTTTGGCATGGTCTTTGCCCAGCTTTTTGAGGAGGTCCCCGACGAGGCTATCGAGGCGGTTCGAGCCGCCGGGGCAAACCGGGCGCAGGTTTTTTTCGCCGCGGTTCTTCCCTCTTCCCTTTCCGGAATCATCGTCTGGACGGCCCTGCGCTTTGAAACCAATTACCAGGAGGCGGCAATCCTTGGCATGGTGGGAGCCGGCGGAGTGGGATACACCATCATGGCCGCCATGAACGCATATCATTTTGGCCGGGCGGGACTGGCGGTATTGATCGTCTTTGTCTTTGCCCTGGGGATCGAACTTTTGTCAACTTTTATTAAAGGGCGGGTAAAAGTTTAAAAAGCGGAATTGGTATCGCGTCGGCGCCATTTTCCTGCAAAATAAACCGCGCCGCGAATAAATGTTATAAAATTATTCTTGCTGTATTGACAAAAAAATTTATTACTCATAGTATCCCCATCGGCATGGTGTTTAACGGCATGCAATTAAAATATGTATACGGCATTACCTGGAAAATCGGAGAATCGGAATTAACGTATCAGCCCAATCTGGCCTTCGGTATAGCCTGGGCCATGAAATGACAGAATATAAGATAAGCGTTTCCCCGGTAACTATTTCCTGGCAAATGCCTGTTCTTCAAAACAACGGGCACACATTAAAAGCCGGGGTCAATTTTTCGGGAAATTATAATTATCAAATGTACCCTGATCTTCACGGCGGACATTTGTTTTGGGCAAGTGAAATCGGATTGTCCCCCGCGAAAATATGAAATTCGGCAGTTTTATACACAATAGATTTTGGTTTGTCAGGCAAGGAATTAGCTAATTCTTTGCCTGACAAACAATTACAATCGGATTTCCCTGACAATTTGAAATTGTCAGGGAATAGAATGGCTGTCCATAAAGCCGGTGCGCAAACTACGTTTGCGGCTTTAGGGACAGACGCTACATTGTCTCGCCTACGGGCTGCGAAAATGCGGTTTTTACTGAAGTTTTGGGAAAGCCTCCATATTGACAAATAAAAAGCATACCGATACTATATTGGGAACATGGAATATATGTTCCATAAATACTTTAAAGGGATGGCCTTGTGAAATGAAAAGAAGAATATCTGTTTTGTTGACGTGCCTGGTGGTACTGGGCTTGTTTTTAGCTTCCTGCGGCGGCGGGAGATCGGCATTGGTTGGCAGATGGTTGTTGGTAGAGGGAAGCGGTTTCGACAGCGCCGAGCTTTTAAACGACGGAACCGGAATTGCAGACGGAAGTGCAATAACCTGGAAGGTTGAAAAAAATCGTCTATATATTAGCACTCCTCAGGTGGCGATGTCGTTTGATTACCAACTGGCAGATTCAAAACTTACTTTAACCGGTGAAGATGGTGAAACGTACGTTTGTTTGAAACCGGGTGGGCCATCGGTACTGGTCGGCGAATGGGTTCCCACAGAAGAAGGGTTCTTTGAAAATTTAGAACTTGCTAAAGACGGGAGAGGCAATGTGGATGGAGAAGATTTCAAATGGGCGGCAGATAAAAATAAATTGTTTATTATTGACTTTGGCGAGCTTGAATACAAGGTATCCGGCTTAACGTTAACGCTTACACCCGAGGGAGAAAGCTCCATGCAGTTAAAAAGGAAATAGGTCTACGCTACCGCTTCGCCTAACAGGACTGTAACTGTTTCACCGCCTGGCGGCGGCTTGGGGTTCCGCCGGGATTCCGTTTCGTTAGGCCGGCTGCGCCTTCCACGGATCCTTTGCCCCCATTCCGGCCCGCCGCGCTGCGGCGCAGTAATGCCGCGTATTGCTTTATGGGCGGCTGGAACGGGGGCAAGCCGCAGGTTCGCTACAGCCGGAACGGTATGCGAAATACCCTAAAATTAAATGTATAAAATATTATACACATGCTAATACTTGGAAAAATTAAAAATATGGTGTAAAATACAAAATATGAGTGTAGAAACATTTGAAGCCTTGGAAAAGGCAATAAAAAACGAAAATATTCTCGAAAAATATAAACTTGAAAAGATCGGAATTTTTGGTTCTTTTGCACGAGGTGAAACAGCAAATGATATAGATTTTTATATAGATTTAGAAACATATGATTTAAAAAAATTAATCGCGTTAAAAAATGATCTTGAAAAAATATCCCAGAAATCCGTAGATATAATGATAAAAAAATATGCGAACCCAATAATTTTGCATAGGGCACAAAAGGATATGAAATATGTTAGCTAATATAAAAAATGATTTAATGTACTTATTAAACATATTGGAATATATTGGGAAGATACAAAAATATACTGATGAAATAAATTCTCCGGAAGAACTGTATGAATTAAATGATCTATTTCATTTTGCTTTAGACCCCGCTTTTCCCTTAATTGACCGAGATTTATGGCCAATATTTCGTGCTCGGCCTTTATTCGAGCTTTTTGTACAGATACGGGCGGCATCATTGCCTCCATTTCATCAACGTCACTTTTTATTTTTTTAGCCATTTTATTTCCTCCACTCATAATCTTTATATTTTTATACAAGATTTTCTGCCTTTCTAATTAAATCCCTGTAAAACAGTTTTTTATCCTTACCATTTTTATCTCCTCCATTCAATAATATTCCCGGCGTTTGTTGTTAAAATAATATGTTATCCTATAATTATGTTCATTTGTTCTTGCCCTTAATTCTTTCATATTACTTATTTTTGAACCGTGTAATGTATCGGCATAAGGCCTTGATAATCCTGGTCCAAATTCAACCAATAAATGAATCTTTATAAGAATGACTTCTTTGTCATGTTCTGACAATAGAGAAAACCATTCTAAATACTCATCTGTCGCATATATTTCCCACATAATTTATAATATGCATTATAATATATATTGTCAAGCGTTTTTTATCATATTTTGGACCAATGCCGCATAACGTTTCGGCTGTCGGCGGCGTTTTTGCAGGGCGGACAAAATGTGCCGGAGGTTTTGCGTGGGAGTGAGTCCGCAGTCCGACCGACCTAGCAAAACCGTAGTCCGAGCCGCTAATGCGGCGAAGCGTAAACAGACTTGTTATACG
>JAITKV010000005.1 GCA_031278215.1 Spirochaetaceae bacterium | reverse complement strand
TCAAAACATTTAGGCATGGTAGAGGCTGAACGTTTTATAATGTTAATTCAAAGGGAGCCATTTGATTACACCAAATGGCAAGAAAATTTGTTTGAAGATATGACTATTGAAGAATTAGCCAAAAAAGCTGATGAATATGTAAAAAATAATAATATTTAAAAAATACGCGCAACTTCGCATAACGTTCCGGCTGTAATTGTTTGTAGACAAAGAATTAGCTAATTCCTTGTCTACAAACCAAAATCTATTGTGTATAGAGTCCTTCGGAAGCTGAGGTTTCCAAAGGGCTCTATTATTTATGTTTCTAAAAGGAGGATGTTTTTATGAAAATGATTGTGAATATTTTTGTTTTATTGGCTGTTTTTGTCGGTTATGCCGGGAGTCAGGAAGGTTTAAAAAATTCATCAGAAATAATAATTCCACAAATTACACTTGATACATATTCAGAACATTTAATGCACTATTTTGAGAATAAAAATGACGAGATAATATATGAAACAATAAGCATATATGAAAATAAAGAATATAATGAAACGCTGGACCAGGTGGACAATATTTTATTATTTTTCCTTTTTGGAATAAAAACTGACGATATTGGAAGATATAATAATTTTATGAAAATAATCGAATATCGCAATTTGGATAGATTAAAAAATTTATTTGAGATAATTGAAAACAATGATATGGGATTGTATCTTACGCAACAATACCCGAGTTCAGAATTAAACGATGTATATTGGACATTATATTTTTCAACAGGAAACGTCCAATATATAGACTATCTTTTAACTATTATAAAAAATTACTACGCGGAAACTAAAAATGCAAACTTCTATATGGCCGCAAGAACTGCGATGTGGTCAATATCTTCAAATATATTAACATTTTCCTTTGTTAAGGAACATATTATGAAAAGTGATATTTTATCAAATGAATTAAGAGAATATCTTCTCAAGAATGATCCAAATAAGATACAAAGCGACACAATGGATTTTATAAGACAACAAAGAAAAGACGGAATATGGTAAACTAAATAAGATACGAGGCGTACTGCGCTGTAATAGCCACGATAAAATCTGACACTTGTTGAAAAAATATGCTTTGCTTTCAACAAGAAGCAAGGGATGACAAACCGGTAAAAGATTATCAAGACAAAAGCCGGCAACTAAACAAAAAGAACAGGGTGGATCCAATCGTTGAACAGGCGGTGGTGGATTTTGCATATAAACAGCCGGTATACGGGCAGCTTCGGGTGAGCAGCGAATTAAAAAAGCAGGGCATTCCGGCCTCTCCCGGCGGGGTGAGAAACATCCGGCTCAGGCACGGCCTGGCGGCCTTCAAGGGCAGGCTGCGGGTGGTACCGGACCGGGGAAGCGAGTATTGCGGGAACCGGGAACACCACGAATATACCCTGTATCTGGAAGTCGAAAACATCGGCCACACCAGAACAAAGGCGAGGCCCCCCCGCCCCATTCTGTATACTGTATGGTATAAGGAATTAGGGCCTTCCCCTAACAAAAACCCTCAGTCGGGCAACCCGGATTTGAACCGGGGACCCCAAGTCCCCCAGACTTGTACGCTAACCAACTGCGCTATTGCCCGGCTGAAAATTCTTGTAATTCGGAAGGGTTTACAGAAAAAAAATAGCAAAAGAACCGGAATTTGTCAATTGCCCTGTTCAACTCCCCTATAGGACATCCTATCGAAGAAGGGCGATTTGGAAATCTGGGCGCGGACTGCCAAGAACCCTTGACAAACACGTGTTTGTTTGCTACTATTACACGTGCCGGAGGTTTGTATGCTGGCAAAATTAACGTTAACCATAGACCACACGGTTATCGGCCGGGCCAAGGAATACGCCCGCTCCCATAATACCAGCGTTTCGGATCTGGTAGAAACGTACCTTGACCGGATTTCAGGCAAGGAACGGCCGGCGCCCGCAGCGCCGGATTCTCCGCTGGTGGACAGCATGACCGGCGTTGTGCCTGACGACGGCAGGGATTACCGGGAACTGCTGGATGAAGCGCGGGCAGAACGGTTTAGGCAAAAGGGTATAGGCCGTGGTTAATACGGCGTTTATTGATTCCGGCGTGATCCTGGACGTGGCGCTGGCCCGCGAGCCCTTTGTTTCGGAAAGTAAGACCGTTCTTGTAATGGCCCAGCTTCGTCATTTTCTGGGTTTTACCTCCTCCGTCTGCGCCGCCAACCTGTACTATTTTTTGCGAAAAAACACAGGGGACAGGCAGGCCCGGGATTTTTTGTCCCGGCTGCTGTCGTTTGTACGGGTACTGCCTGCGGATCATCAGTTGATGATTGACGCCTTAAAATCGCCTGTTGGCGATTTTGAAGACGCCCTGCAATGTATCGCGGCCCGGCGAAACAACTGCACCTGTATCATTACGCGGAATGCCGAAGATTACCGGGAAGCGTCCGCCTGCGTGTATACTCCCGGGGAATTCCTCCGGCTGTACGGGGAATAGAAAAGGCGCCGGAATTTGCGCGGCGCCGGAAACAATGCCCGCCGCCGGCCCCTCCCCCGCCTTAGGCGCCGCGGATGCGCCCAAAGCACACGTTGCGGAAGGAATGAGCGAAGGGGCCTTCGTTGGGCGGCTTCTACCCGGCTAAAAACCAGGCGATGCAGTAAAACAGGTAGATATGGGCGGGGTAATACACGTAGAAAAAGTATTTTCCGCCTCTGCCCCGTTTTCCGTTATAGAGGAGTATGGGGATCACGGCGAAGACCATGAGCCACTGAAAGTCAGGAACCGGTGAGTCCTTTGAAGCGTACCAACTAAGGGCCCCGACGGCCAATACCAGGGCGGCCTGGGCAATCCGGTACTTTCGCAATATGTAGAAAAATACCCCCAAAAGGACCAGCGCAAAACCCCCTTCTACGGAGAGAAGATTGGGAACAAA
The DNA here is from genome assembly GCA_031278215.1 of Spirochaetaceae bacterium. Classification (GTDB taxonomy): domain Bacteria; phylum Spirochaetota; class Spirochaetia; order Treponematales; family Breznakiellaceae; genus JAISLT01. The sequence goes on along the minus strand of JAITKV010000005.1, from coordinate 22,188 downwards.
GAGGAAGATCAGGGCGGCGATCCGGTTTTCGCTCTGCAAGGCCAGGAGCACGGCAATGCTTATCACGAAGGGAAGGAGTATGCCCCCCAGGCTTAAGATGATTTTGCCCGGACGCTTCTCTGTAAAGCCTTTCCGGACACATTCAATCATCCACATATACCAGGCGGCCATGAACAGGGCCCCAAAGATGTTGTTGATCAGGGCTATGTGTTCCACGGGCATGGCGGTGGACAGGATCCGGTTCATGGCAGCCATGAAAAGGAAGCCCCCCAGAAACCGCACTATATACCGTTTTTTGCTGCGGGTATAAAAAAATCCTTCGGCGCAAAGAAAAAGAAACATGGCCGCCACCGGACGACCGAACCAGCTCATCCAGTCCGGCGCGCCCTGGGCGGTGAACATCTGGTGCAGATGGTCTATGGTCATAAGGATGATCCCGGCAATCTTAACGCCGGCCCCCGTCAGGATCTGCCAGGGACGGTCGGGGGACGGGCGTATCGTGTTTGTTCTTTCCATAAGTTAAGTATATTGCAAGGGGTATGGACTTTTCAAAACCTTAAAGAAACTTTAGGCGCCGCGGAAGCGCCGCCTGTCCAGCGGCACATAGTCAATCCGTTTTTGGACGCATTTGTAGGCCGGGCGGATAATTCTGCCGTCCGCGATAATTTCCTCAAGGCGGTGGGCGCACCATCCGGCCACCCGGCTAACGGCGAAAAGCGGCGTGTAAAGGTCCGCGGGAATTCCCAGCATCTTGTATACAAAGCCCGAATAAAAGTCCACGTTGGCGCAGATTACCTTGTCGGAGCCCTTTACTTTTTTGAAGATCTTCGGGGTAAGGGCGTCGATAAGGCAGTACAGGTTGTATTCATCCTCCAGCTTTTTTTCCCTTGCCAGGAGCGCGGCCTTTTCTCTAAGCAGGACCGCGCGGGGATCGCTTTTTGTGTAGACGGCGTGGCCCTGGCCGTAGATAAGGCCCGAGCCGTCGTGGGCTTCTCCCCGCAGTATCCGCTCAAGGTAATCGGCCACTTCCCCTTCGCTGTCCCAGCGTTTGACGTATTTTTTAATCTCGTCCATCATCCGCATTACCTTGATGTTGGCGCCGCCGTGTTTGTAACCCTTAAGTGAAACAATGCCCGCGGAGATCGCGGAAAAGGTATCGGTGTCGGCGGAAGAAACCAGGTGAACCGCAAAGGTTGAATTGTTGCCGCCGCCGTGTTCGGCGTGGAGGATCAGGGCCAGGTCGAGGATTTCCGCCTCCAGGCGGGTATAGTGCTGATCGGGCCGTATAAGAGAAAGGATCGTTTCGGCGCTGGAAAGAGCCGATTCGGGCATGTGGATGATAAGGCTTTCGTGATCGTAGTAATGCTTTTTTGCCATATAGGAATAGGCCACGATGGTGGGAAACCGGGCGATAAGTTCCAGGCATTGACGCAGGACATTCTCCGGGGAAAGATTTTCCGGCGCCTCGTCGTAGGAATACAGGGTCAGCACCGATCGGGCAAGCTTGTTCATAATATCCCGGGAAGGGGCCTTCATAATCGAGTCTTCCGCGAAGTTTTTTGGCAGGGCCCGGGAATTCCCCATAAGGCCGCAAAAATCCTCCCAGGGGGCCCTGGCAGGAAGTTCCCCAAAAAGAAGAAGGTAAACCGTTTCTTCAAAGCCAAAACGTTTTTCCGCCGCGGCGTTTTTAACCAGGTCTTCCACATCTATGCCCCGGTAATAGAGCTTGCCGTCCACGGGGATCTTTTCTCCCTCGTCTATGATGTACCCGTGTACATCCCCTATGCGGGTAAGGCCCACTAAGACCCCGGTGCCGTCGGCATTTCGCAGCCCCCGCTTAACGTTAAATTTATTGTAAAGTTCCGGGTCTATGGCCGAGTTATTGGTCAGGGCTTTGAAATAGTTATTGATTGGTTCCCCCTTGAACTGCAAAAACCCTTAACGGGCGCCGTCTTCTTCCCGGATCTGGATCCGGCGGATTTTTCCGCTGATCGTTTTGGGAAGTTCGGTAACAAATTCTACGATCCTCGGGTACTTATAAGGAGCGGTGATCTTCTTAACGTGATTCTGCAGTTCCTTCTTTAGTTCTTCCGAAGGGGACCAGCCTTTTGCCAGGACCACCGTGGCCTTTACGGCCTTTCCCCGATCCGGATCGGGAACCCCGGTGATTGCACATTCCAGCACCGCCGGATGTTCCATAAGGGCGCTTTCCACTTCAAAGGGGCCGATACGGTAGCCCGAACTTTTTATCACGTCGTCGGCGCGGCCCACAAACCACAAAAAACCGTCCTCGTCCCGCCAGGCCATGTCGCCGGTATAGTAAATGCCGTCGTGCCATACGCTGCGGGTAAGTTCTTCGTCCCGGTAATAACCGCCAAAGATGCCCCAGGGCCGCCGTTTATCCGTGCGAATCACTATCTGCCCTTCTTCGCCCATCTCGCAGGAACCGCCGTCGTCTCGAAGCAGGTCTATATCGTAGCCCGGGGAGGGCTTGCCCATGGAGCCCGGTTTTGGTTCCAGCCAGGGGTAATTGCAGCAGGTTACGGTAAGTTCGGTTTGGCCGTAACATTCCCGAAGCTTAATTCCCGTACCCTGGCGGAACTGTTCGTAGATTTCCGGTTCCAGGGGTTCCCCCGCGACGGTACAGGACTTAAGGGCGGAAAAATCCCACCGGGAAAGATCTTCCTTAATAAAAAACCGGTATACCGTGGGGGGGGCGCAGAAGGTGCTTACTTTGTATTTAACCACCACGTCAAGCATGGCCGAGGGAATAAAGCGATCGTAGTCGTAGACAAACACGGCGCTGCCGCAGAGCCACTGGCCGTAAATTTTTCCCCACGCCGCCTTTGCCCAGCCCGTATCCGCCACGGTTAGGTGACAGCCCCCTTCCTGAACCTGGTGCCAGTATTTGGCGGTAACAATGTGGGCCAGGGGATAGGCAAAGTTATGCTGCACCATTTTTGGCATGCCGGTGGTGCCGGAGGTAAAATACAGCAGCATGATGTCGTCGTTGGCGTTAACGGGGCCGGAAACAGCCAGGTCCGGGGACGCCTTTTCCATCCGGGATTTAAAATCCACCCATCCCTTTTCCGCCGCCCCCGCGGGGGCTTCCGGGGAATGGACGGAACGTATAAAGGCCTTGTAACACAGGGCGGGCCCTCCCGCCGTTTCTCCTGCAAGCTGTCTTTCCGCTTCTTCCACCGCGGATATGGTTTTTTCCTCGTCCACGCAGATAAGGGCCTTGATATTTGCCGCGTTGCAGCGGTACACAATGTCTTTAGCGGTTAGCAGATGGGTGGCGGGGATGCTGATGGCGCCAAGCTTATGCAGGGCCAGCAGCACCGGCCAATATTCCCAGTGGCGTTTTAGGATCAGCATCACCGGATCGCCCCTGCCTATGCCCGCTTCGCGAAGCACATTGGCCGCCCGGTTGGAAAGATTTTTTATCTCGGCGTAGGTAAAAAAAGCTTCCGCCCCCTTTTCGTCGCACCAAACCAGGGCTTTTTCGTCCGGCTTTATCCGGGCAAAACAGTCCATTACCTGGTAGCCAAAGTTAAAGTTTTCCGGAATATTCACCGTATAGTTCCGGTAAAAATCCTCGTAGGAAGAAAAATCCTCCCGGGGCAGAAATTTCTTTAATACTTCGTTCATCTGTCAATCCTTAAGAATGTGTATACGGGAACTTTTAAAACGCTGGTTTTGGAAGCCCCTACAGTATTATCGCAAGGAACCGGGCCCGTCCCCCCCCCAGGGCTTTCATGCCGTGGGGTTCGCTTGAATCGTAGTAGATGGCGTCTCCCGGTCCAAGTTCTTCTTCGTGTCCCCCCACAGACATAAGCAGCCTTCCTTCCAGCACATAGTCAAACTCATGGCCCGGATGGGTGTTAAGGCTTAGGGGCTTGTTTTCTGTTTCCGGATTTGCCTCCACAAGAAAGGGTTCTCCCCGTTTATTGTGGAATTTATACGCGAGGTTCCAATAGGTATACATGGGCCGGCGGCTTACCTCAGGAGCCCCGCCGGCCCTGGTAATGCAGTATGTGGTAAGCCGGGACGGCTTTCCGTTAATAAGCTCCGTTAAATCCACCTTAAAGCGGGCGGCAATTTCTACCAGGGGCCCTATGGGAAAATCCTTTTCCCCCGATTCCCACTGGGCATATTCGGCGCTGTCAAAACCCAGCTCCCTTGAAAGCTCTTCCCGGGAAATCTCTTCGATCTCCCTAAGCACCTTAACCCTGGCAATGATATCCCGCGTTTCTTCCGTCATAATTACTCCCTTAGCATTTCCGTCAGCCTGGTAATAAGCTGGTCGGGAAAATCCCGGTTAAAAAAATACTGGTACTGGTATTTTGCCTGCCTGATAAGCATATCCATTCCGTTCAGGATCCTGCAACCCGCAGCCTGGGCCCGTTTTAAAAAAGCCGTCACGGGGGGGTTATAAATAAGATCCATCACGGTTTCATGTCCCTTAAAATGATATACATCAAAAGGATCGTCCTGTACCTGCGGAAAAGTTCCTACCGGCGTGGTTTGTATTATAATATCTGAATACCGTTCCATGCTGTCAAGGGCTTGGCTGTCAAGGGCCCCCCACTTGTATCCGTAGATCATGGCCAGGTCCCGGGCCCGGACGGCGTTGCGGTTTAAGATAAGGCACTTTCCCTTAAGCCGGTGGATTTCTGATACCACCGCCCGGGCCGCTCCGCCGGCCCCCAGGACCGTGATCTTAAGGGAGCGGAAATTCTTTCTTCCCGTAAAATAAAGCAGCGATTCGGAAAAACCCAGCGTGTCGGTGTTTATGCCCCGCCAGCCCGGGGCTTCGAATTTAATCGTATTGCAGGCCCCGGTGTCCCGAACCGTCTCCGAGCTGTCCCGAAGATAGGAAAGTATTTCTTCTTTATACGGAATGGTAATGGAAGCCCCGTTGATTTTAATTGTCTTTGCCAGGTTAAGAAAGGATCCAAGGTCTTGGGCCGGGAAGGGCACGTATACGGCGTCTATTTTTTCATGGTTAAAAACAGCGTTAAAGATCCGGGGGCTGTAGCTGGTTTTAAGGGGAAAGCCCGTTAGGCCGTAAATATTTGTGCGGCCGGTAATTTCCCGGAACCGGAAGTTTTCTACCAGATCCCGGGGATCCATCTGGCCCGCGGCGGCGGGAGGAATATCCGCATCCGTTAGGATCGAAGTGTAGGTAAGGTAGGACCCTAAATGCTCCGCGAGGATCCGGGTGTTGATGCCGAAACGCCCCATGCCAAGGATTATTTTATCCATGCCCCTGGTTTCGTAGGCGGCCTCGTATATTTTAATGGTTTCCTCAAGACTCTGGGGTTTGGCCGCGGCCTTGGCAATCTCATCCCCGATTCTCCACAGGCCCTTAAGCCGCTGGGCGATATTGGTAACGCCGCTTAAATCGTGGAAGGAACGGATGATCCTGGTGCCCGAAGTCCGGGCCGCTTCTTCCAGTCCCGGCACTTCCAGGTCTTCTTCCAGGTCCACATACGCGAAATTTCGCCGGGTGTCGGTTTCGGCAAAAGCCAATCCCATGGATAAAAGGTGCACCCGGGCCCCTTCGCCGTTTTCAAACAGGCCGCCGTCTATCTTGCGCCGGACGGTAAGAATAACCGGCAGCCCCGCCTGCTCGGGAAAGCGCCGGATAAGAAACCGTTCATTCGGGTGAAGATAGTCCACCCGCAGTTCGGCCACATCAATGTATCTGCGGTATTTTTCCAATGTCTCAAGATTCCGGGCCAGGGTTCTTCCGGTCAAACAAAGACAGATTTTAACCATGAAATTTAAAAATCGGAACGGTAAATATAGATTCCCGCCGCCCTGCCCGACGCGTCCCAGTTTACCCTCAGCATGATGGGCCAAACCTTGCTTGGCAGCTGGAAGAGGGTGTACCCTTCAAAATTCCGGCCCTCTCCCAGAACCCGGGCCACCGCGGCCTTTGTATCGCCGTCCTTGATATTGTAGGCGGACCGGAACTTTAGCTGCCAAACCCGGTTTCCAAAGATGTAAAATTCGCCGGCGTCGTATACAAACACCACGTCGTCCTGCCAGGCCGCAATTCCCCGGACCGCGTAGACCTGCTTGGGGACGCCGTACCGTTCAATTAAACCGCTTAAGGTTGTGCCGATAAGAAGGGCCGGGTCCTGGGCCGCGGACCCATCCGTCTGCCCATGGATTTGGATCCCCAGACAGAGGAACAGGAGAAAAAAGCCCTTCCCAAGCTTTAAGCCCCGGAGAGCCGAAAACGCCGTAAGCGCAAAGAGTCTGGTTTTCATGCTATAACTCGTCCATGGAAAGGGATTCGACCTGCGCCGCTACCGCCTGCCGGTAGATTTCCCGGCCCACCACGGAAAGAATAATCGAAGAGCCGTTGGGGAGCCTGTAGGGTACGGTGATTTCCCCTCCCCCATGGTTGGTATTTACCAGCTGCTGCCGTGTACCGTTCGGAAGTTCCGCCTCCACCATCACCGGGAGGGGGTAGGGACTGGCGGGAAGGTTAAAGCTGAACAAACCGGCGGTTTCCCCCGGCGCCGGCGCCGGGGCGGTTACATTAAGGGTTATCTTGTCGGCGGCGTAGATTTCCGTACCGGTGGGAGGATTTTGGGAAGATACAATCCCGGGGCTTTCGCCCTCTCCGGCGTTTCGCATGGTAAAGATAAAGCTTGCTTTAATCTGGCTAAGCCTGGCCAACGCATCCTGGATCGAAAGGTCCGTAAAATTGGGAACCGTGATCCGGGCGTTTTCCAGGCCCCGGCTGACCACCAGTTCCAGCGTAACGTGGCCGCTTATCTCCGAATCCGGGGAAGGGTTCTGCTGCAGCACAAACCCCGCGGGTTCCCCGGAGTACTGGTACATAAAGGGTTCTTTTAGGCTAATAATCCTATTCCCCGCCTGGGCGTTCCGGGCCTGGACATCCTGCCTGACGTCGTTGACGTTTTTTCCCAGATAATTGCCCACCGTATCCAGGGCCATGCCTTGATTTATAACCAGGCCGATCCGCCGTTCCGCCTTGACGATGGTTCCTCCCTGGGGGTCCTGTTCAAGCACCAGTCCCCGTTCTTCCCCCCCCTGGGAGGATCGCAGTTGAATTTGCGGGTACAGTTCCTTTACCTGCAGTTCCAGAAGGGCCTGGGTTAGTTCCTTGCCGGTTACGTCGGGAACCACCACCTGTTCTTTTCCCCGGACGGCGATAAAGAAAATTGAAAGGGCTATAAGTCCTACAAAGACCAATAATCCTATGGTAAAAGAGATGAAAAGCCGCAGATGGTTTCCCATATAATCTTCCAGGCTTTCCAAATCGAAGCCAAAGTTTTTAAAGGCCATAACACTACCTCTCCTCTTGCAAACGGGAGCCGATGAAATCTTTGGCGCCATTTAAAAACGCCTGCCAAGGAAGGGCTTTCCTGGTTTGGTACTGAAGCAGCGTAACCGAAAGAATTCCCTTGCCAGTCTGTATTAATATACCTGATTTTTTATCGATGCCCAAGACCCTGCCGGGCTCCCCGGAAGGACATGCCGGCGCCGGCCCTTCCCAGGGGGCCGCTTCGAGGATCCGGAGGATCTGCCCCCCGTGGCAGGTCCTGGCCAGGGGCCAGGGGCTGCAGGCCCTGATCTGCGCGTCAATTTCCGGGGCGCTCCGGTTCCAGTGGAGGATCCCAAAATCTTTTTCGATCCGGGTGCAGTAGCTGGGGTCTCCTTCCTGGGGAACCCCCTGGGGAAACCGCCCTTCCCCGCCCTCCGCGGCCCCCCCTAAAGGCCCGGTTTGGCACAGACCTTCCAGAAACTGCCGCAGGACCTCCGAGCCTTCCCGGCCGGCGGTTTCACCGAGGGAACCGGCGGTTTCCCTGCCGGACAGGGGGATTATTTTCCGGCCCAGGATATGACCGCTGTCCATTTCCGGGGCTATGCGCTGAAGGGATATGCCCGTAACGCGGTCCCCCCGGAGAATAGCCTCCTGGATGGGGGAGGCCCCCCGGTATTTGGGCAGCAGGGACGGGTGGATATTGATCCCCCCCAGAGGGAATATCCCAAGGAACCGGGGGCCGAAGATCCGTCCGTAGGCAAAGCAGACCAGCAGGTCCGGCTTTAGGGCCGCCACCGCCTGCCGGGCTTCGGCCCTAAGGGCATTTGGTTTAAGGATCACCGGCGCCGCAAGCCCCTCGCGGGCAAAGGGTCCTGCTAATTCAGCGGCCGCCCGGCCCACATCGGTAGCCTTGGACCCCCTTCCCCGGCCCTGGGGCGTATCGGGGTTTGTAAGAATGCCCGCCAGCACCCAGCGCTTTGCCAGGGCCCCCTCTGCCGCCACGCGAAGGGATTCCAGGGCAATGGCGGGGCTTCCCGCAAAGAGAAGCCGCAATGGAGCGACCCCGTGGCCCTTCACGGCTACCCGGCTTTTTTTTGTTTTTCCAGCTTCGACAGGACCTTTTCCCGCCCGGCGCTATCCAAGCGGTCGATAAAAAGGATCCCCTCCAGGTGATCGTATTCATGGAGAATAATCCTGGCCAGAAGCCCCGAAGCCTCCAGCGTAAAGGCCCGGCCTTTTTCATTCCAGGCCTGAACCTTGATCTTTCCCGGCCTGGTTACATGGGCCCAGACCCCGGGAACGGAAAGGCAGCCCTCTTCGTAACTTACCTGATCCTGGCTGGTCCATATTATAGAAGGGTCAATAAACACCCGGGGCTGGTCCCCCTCCGCATGGGTAACAAAGATCCGCTTTAAAAGACCCACCTGGGGCCCCGCCAGCCCCACTCCCCTGTCCCGGTGCATGATATCCAGCATTTCCCGGGCCCTTTCCCGTATTTCGCCGCTTATATTTTTTACAGGTTTGGCTTTTTGCCGTAAAACCCGGTTATTTTCCGAATTTTCCTTGTTTTCCAACCGTATTATTTCCATATTTAAATGATACCGAAAAAAGCCGGTATTGTGCAAGAAAGGACCGTACAAGCTAAAGGGATGGGGTATTGACAAAATCTTCTTCATACGGCAATGTACCAAACACTTTAGCGTATATGTAAAGCAGGGGATTATTTTATGGAAAAAGACTTCATTGAAAAAATAAAGCAGTCGCTTTTTACCCTCAAATCGGAGATCATTTCGAATTTAATGTCAAGTAATGAAGACTTTAAAGAGATTGTTGAGGGGATGGATCCTAAGGATCTGGCCGATATTGCTTCCGACGATATTGACCGGAAAATGATAGAAGCCCTGGTGGCTCAGGAGATTAAGCGGCTTAAATTGATAGATTCCGCCCTGACCAGGATAGAACAGGGAAAATACGGCCTATGTATGAAGTGCGGCAAACGGATACCCCGGGACAGGCTTGAAGCGATTCCCTACGCCCTGATGTGCATTGAATGCAAAACCGCCGAAGAACGGCGAAACCGCTGATGCGGAAATTCCGGTTTCAAGGAAGGCCGGGGAACGGAATTTCCGGCGCCCCCTGAACCGGTTTTAAAATTTCGGGGCCGTGGACCGCCCGGTTCCCCGGGCCGGATCCGGGGGAGTCTTTACCCGGGCCGGCGCTCTTGGGATGCGGGCCCCGCGGCGAGTTCTTCAAGGGCCCGTTCCGCTTCGCTTATTTCGTCATATTTTATCGCATGGTCCCCGTAAATAATCGAGTTTTCATGCCCCTTCCCCAGCAGCAGGACCAGATCCCCCGGAGCAGCCAGGGCAAAGGCCCGGCGTATGGCCGCGGGCCTGGAAGGAATAAGAAAAAGATTTTCCCCCCGCCGCAGGGGCTTTCCTTCCCCGGTTCTAAGGCCCTCGCAGCCCGCGGCAATTTCTTCCAGTATCGCCGCCGGGTCCTCCCCCCGGGGATCCTCATCGCTCAGGATCACCACGTCCGACCATTGGGCGGCGATTCGTCCCTGTTCGGGCCGCTTTTTTGTATCCCGCTCCCCCGCGGAACCGAAGAGGGTGATAATCCGCCCTCCGGTTTTGCTCATCCTTTCCCGCAGGGGGGGGAGGATCGCGGTAAAGGACGAAGGGGTATGGGCGTAATCAACCAGCACTTCAAAGGGCTGCCCCCGGCGTACCGGAGTCATCCGGCCCCGGACGGGCTTTAGGGACGGAACCAGGGGAATAAGCTCCTCCGGCTCCGTATGCAGCAGTTCCGACACGGTAAGAAGGGCCGCCAGTACATTGGCCGCGTTAAAAGCCCCGGGCAAAGAATCTTCAATTACCGCCGTGGCGCCGCTCCTGGCTATATAAACCTCGTACCGGTTTCCTTCGGCGCCGCTTTCTATGGAAAGAATCCGCAGGTCCGCCTTCCCCGGGGCGTTCGGAAGGGCGCTAAAACTCAGGGTTTTTTGGCCCGTGGCCGCGGCAAAGTAGGGAGCGCTTGGATCGTTCCCGTTGATCACCCCAAAGGGGGAGAGCGGAAACACGTTCATTTTTGCCCGCTGGTCCAGGGACCGGAACAGGTTTGCCTTGTCGCTGCGGTATTGCTCCCAGGCGCCGTGGAATTCCAGGTGTTCGTGGGTTACGTTGGTAAGGACTGCGGCGTCAAAAAAAAGATCCCCCAGCCGGTTGGTCCGGGGTGAAAGGCCGTGGGAACTTGCCTCGATAACGGCGTATTCACAAGCTTCGGCATGCATTTCTGCCAGCCGCCTGTGTACCGTAAGGGCCTCGGGGGTGGTTTGGTGTTCGCTGTTCCATTCCGCCTCCCCGCCCCGGGAGTACTGGACGGTGGAGATAAAGCCCGCCTTCTTCCCCGCGAGCTGCAGGATCTGCCAGATAAGGTAGACGGTGGTACTTTTCCCCTCGGTGCCGGTAACTCCCACAAGGGTAAGCTTTTCACCGGGAAAGCCGTAATAGGCCGCGGCCACCGGGGACATGGCAAACCGGGAATCCGCGACCCGGATGTATACCGGGTCCCCCGGCCCGGCGCCGTCTACCGGCCCGGCGATTTTTCCGGGACCGGCGTCCTCCGGCCCGGAACGGCCCTTTAGCCCGGCGATTTTTTCCAGGGGCCTTTGGTGAATGACCGCGACCGCCCCCTTTTCCAGGGCCCCGGCGATAAAGCCGTGGCCGTCTGTATGGAGCCCCGGCAGGGCAAAGTATAGGTCTCCCGGCTTAATCCGCCGGGAATCGTATTCCAAGCCGGAAACCGGGGGATTGCCCCGGCCCCGCCGTTCAATAAATCCCGCCTTGGCGGCGGTTCGGGGCGTAAAAAAGTCGTTAAGCCTCACGAAGAGCTCCGGATTGTTATTTTTGCGTACTGCATGATACGCTATACTGAATGCTATGTACAGTGTTCGGGTAGAGGCGGATTTTGCCGCGGCCCATTTTTTACAATGTTACCACGGAAAATGCGAAAGACTCCACGGCCATAACTACCGGGTACGGCTCTGGGCCCGGGGGGGGGATCTGGACGAAGGGGGCATGCTGGTGGACTTTGCCCGGTTAAAGGACGCCCTTAGAAAAGTATGCGCCGCCCTGGATCATACAAATCTGAACGACAACCCCGTCTTTGCCGGGAACCCCAGCGCGGAACGTATAGCCCGTCATATTTTTGAGGAAACCGTCAAGCTCCTTCCCGGGCAGACCCTTTATGCGGTGGACGTTTACGAAACCCCCACCAGCATGGCCCGCTATGGCCCCCGGCAATTCTTTGCGGATCCGCCGTAAACTGCCGCGGCAAGTTCCCCGCGGCTCTCCCAAAAACCGGGGCGGAACAGGCCCTGTTCGATCAGGGCCCCCGCGGCCTTCTGTACAAAACGGCTATTCGTAACGCCATGCGGTCAAGTTTAGCACGGGGCAGGGGCCGTCTCGCCGAAAACCACCGCGGTAAAGGTAAGAAGTTCCGCATCCGGGGCTTCGTAGGATCCGGGGGGAAGACCCGCCTTGACGCAGATATAGTCCAGGTATTCGTCGAGGTTCCAGCCCTGCTCCACCGGCACCTGGGGAAGCAGGACCCCCGAGCGGCCCCGGTGTATAAGGTAGAGGCCGTGGACGCCGACCTTAAGCTGCCTTGGATCGGGGCATTTTTCCATCGGCGAAAGAACCGAAATTTCTATGTCGCAGTGCGGCAGTTCCGCGGCCCCCAGGGACGGAAAACGGGGGTCGTCAAAAGCCGCTTCTATGGCCATGGTGCGCACGGTTTTTTCAAGGCTTTCCGCCCCGGTCATCCGCCCGATGCATCCCCGAAGCCGGCGGGATCCGGCGGATCCCGCCGGCAGAGTTCCGCCGGCGTCCCCGGTTGTTTTATGGAGGCTTACGAAGGCCCCGCAGGGTTTTGTCAGCGCCGAGCTGCCGGATTCGACGGCCGCGGCCAGGCCGCTGCTCCGCTTGTACAGGGGGCTGCGGTTCTCAAGCCTGGCGGCTATCGTTTCCCGGGCGTCGGCCAAGAGGGCCGCCTTTTCTTCGGCGGTAAGGGTAAATCCCATAAGATTAAGTATACCGCGGTTTGTTTTTTCTAGGGAATAGTCCGCCGCAAAACCGGCTCGTAGACAAAGAAAGGTTCCAAGCCTACAATAGGGTACATTCTATGGGCAGGGCTTCGACGGATATGACTTCAACAGACAGGGCGCCGCGGATTCCTTTATGGTACAAAACCTTGGCCGCCGCGTTCCGGTATTCGATTCCGGTGCTGCTGGGGTACCTTGCCCTGGGCGCCGCCTTTGGCCTTGTGGTTGTGGAAACGGGCTATCCCTGGTACCTGGCCGTGGCCACAAGTCTTGTTATGTACGCGGGGGCCGGGCAGTTCATGGCGGTGGGTTTTTTTGCCGCCGGGACGCCGCTGGCCTGGGCTGTGCTTCTTGAGTTTGTGGTAAACGCCCGGCACATGGCCTACGGCATTTCCATGCTGCGCCGGTACCGGGATGCCGGGGTTTTTAAGCCCTACCTTATCTTTGCCCTCTCCGACGAAAGCTTTGCCCTGCTTTCTTCGCTGCCCCCGCCGGGGATCGGCGGCGCCGGGATCGGCGGCGCCGGGATCGGCGGCGCCAGGATCGGCGGCGCCGGTATGGCCGGAGAAGCGGCGGAAAAAGACAGGCGCCGGTTTATGTTTTTTGTGTCCCTGCTCAATCAACTGTACTGGAACGGCGGGACCCTTTTGGGGGTCCTGGCGGGGGCTTTTATTCCCTGGAACCTGGATGGAATCGGCTTTGCCCTTTCCGCCCTTTTTATTGTATTGATGATAGAGCAAATCATCCGGGTAAAAAAAGCCCTGCCCTTTGTAATTCCCGGCATAATCGCCGCGGCCGCGGTGTTCGTTCTGCCGGGGGAACTTTCTTCCCGGTTTTCCCTGCTTGCCGGAATGATTATCAGCCTGGGCGTCGTGCAGCTCTTTGAAAGCCGGGGCTCCGCCGAAGGGAAGGACCCCGGCAACGGAGAAAGCCCGTGCTGAATACCGGAACCGCTCTATTCTATACCGTTGTTCTGGGCGCGGTGATTTTTCTTTGCCGGGCCCTTCCCTTTATCCTTTTTACCGATGAAAAGAAAACCGATCCCCCCGGCGGCGGCGGCGGCCTGCGGGCCTTTCTGGGTTTTGTGGAAAAGGTTGCGCCGCCGGTGGCAATGACGGTCCTTGCCATGAACTCCCTGGCGGAACCGGTAAAGGCGGCGGCGGTGAATTTTCCCGCCGGCGCCGCGTATCTTAGCGCCGCGGCTCCCCTGGCCGCCGCAGCGTGCACTGCGGCCCTGCATATCTGGAAGCGCAATACCCTTATCAGCATATCAGGCGGAACGGCCCTGTACATGATCCTGGAACGGCTCCAGGGTTTTTCTTAACCAAATTTTAACAGTCTATTCATACCCCTGTAACATTTCTTTGATAACGTAGCGGCATCTACTGTCGAGGGCAGCACTGATTTATTCAAGCGAGAATTCGCCAACCCCGTTGGCGCAACCAGTGCTGCTTTAATACGGTATTTGCGCAATGAAATGAGCAAAAACACAGGGAAACGCTGATTGCGTCATTTAATCAGCGTTTCCAGGGGATGGGGTATGCTTGACCGCCGCAGGATCGACATATTTTTTACATACTTTTTTCGGATAGTATCGCTGACATCGGCGCTGGCGCTGGCTTCGATCCTGGTATTTATTTTTGTACAGGGCGCGGGCCCCTTTATTTCTTCCACCGCCCCGGGGATCCGGATCATCCCCGAGGGGATCGAGAAAATTACCGTAAATGGCGAAGTATATCTAAACTACACGGGCTTTATTAACGTTTCCCCGGACGCCGCCGCGATTGCCGTTGAATTTTCCAACGGGGAAACTTCGGGGGCTTTGGAAATTACCGTGGACCGTGCCGGAAAGGATCCGCAGAAGATTCTGGAGTTTACAAAAAACACCGGGGGCGGCGAAGTAAGCTATCCCCAGGCGTATATCTATACGGTAACATACGAGGGGATCCTGCCGGGCATGTCGTCGAAGATCCACATATTACTGCCCGAAAGACCCTATGGTTTTTTCCGGTTCATCACCGGCCTTGAATGGAAGCCGGCCTATGAAAAACTGTACGGAATTTTGCCGATGATCCTGGGGACGATCATCGTTAGTTTTGCCGCGATTATTTTGGGTCTTCCCCTGGCCGTCCTTTCCGCGGTTTTCCTGGCGGAATTTATCCCGTCCAAGGCGGCGTCCTTTATTAGGGGCGGCGTAGAACTGCTGGCGGGAATTCCTTCGGTGGTGTACGGATTTTTCGGCCTCATGGTCGTAGTTCCCTGGGTAAAAAGTACATTCTCCGTACCGTCGGGCAACGGCCTTTTGGCGGCCGCAATGGTTCTGGGGGTGATGATACTGCCCACGGTAATTACCATCGCGGAAACTTCTCTTAGGGCCGTTCCCCTTTCTATCCGGGAAGCCAGCCTTTCGCTGGGGGCAAGCAAAATGCAGACCGCCTGGTCGGTGGTGCTGCCCCATGCAAAGTCCGGGGTAATGGCCGGGGTGATCCTGGGTATATCCCGGGCAGTGGGAGAAACCATGGCGGTGATCCTGGTGGCGGGAAATTCCCCCCAGCTTATTCAGAGCCTTACCGGCAGCATCCGGACCCTTACGGCCACCATAGCCCTGGAGATGGGATACGCCGAGGGCCGGCACAACGAAATGCTTTTTTCGATCGGGGTGGTACTGTTTACCCTTATTCTGATCCTAAACAGCATCATCCTTTTAATAAGACGGCGCAGGGAGGTAGAATAATGATTCCGGCAAGAAAAATCCGCGACACCCTTCTTTTTGGGATCATGGCCGGCGCCCTTGTGCTGGTGGCGGCGCTGCTCTTCTTAATCCTTGCCTATATCCTGATCCAGTCCGCCGGGTTCCTTACGCTTTCGTTTATTTTTAGCTCCGCGGAGGACGGGGGCATTCTTCCGATGGTCCTTACCACGTTTTATCTGGTGCTGGTCTCTCTGGTCATCGCCCTGCCGGTGGGAATAATAACGGCGGTATTCCTTAATGAATACTCAAACAATGTGCCGGCGATCCGGCTGCTCCGCCTGGCCATTGAAACCCTCGCGGGGATCCCGTCGATTATCTACGGCCTTTTTGGTCTTTTGGTGTTCTGCCGGGTTTTTAAATTTGGCCAATCGATCATAGCCGGGGCCCTTACCCTTAGCATCATGATACTGCCGGTGATTATCCGGACCGTGGAAGAGTCTCTTAAAACCATCCCCGAATCTTTTCGGGAAGGAAGCCTTTCCCTGGGGGCGGCGAAATTCCAGACAATTTTTTTCGTGGTTATTCCTCCGGCCCTGCCGGGGATCCTTACCTCGGCGATCCTTGCGGTGGGCAGGGTGGTCGGCGAATCTGCCCCGGTGCTTCTTACGGTGGGTATTTCCCGAAACCTGCCTAAGTCTATTTTTGAATCTGGCCGAACCCTAAGCATCCATCTTTACTATTTGACAAAAGAGGCTATCAACCCCAACGACTTCGGCATTGCCTTTGCCACCGCCGCGGTGCTTATTATTCTGGTTCTTATAATCAACACCGCCACAAAGATCATTACCTGGGCCTTTAAAAGAAGCATGGGAGAAAATGAAAGATGAACAACAAAATTGAAGTTAGCGGCTTGGATCTTTTTTACGGTGATTTTCAGGCCCTAAAAAACATCAATTTTATTTTGGCCCACCGGGAAGTTTCCGCCCTTATCGGTCCTTCGGGCTGCGGCAAATCAACCTTTATCAGGATCCTCAACCGCATGAACGATCTTATCCCCTCCTGCCGGATTACGGGGAGCGTGCTGCTTGACGGGGAAGACATATACGGCAGCCTGGACATTACGGAGCTGCGGACCAGGGTGGGCATGGTGTTCCAAAAACCTAATCCCTTTAACATGAGCATCTTCGACAACGTGGCCTATGGCAAAAGAATGCAGGGCCTGCGAAACCGGCAGAAGCTTGAAGAACAGGTTGAGGCGTCCCTCCGCAAGGCGGCCCTTTGGGAAGAGGTAAAGGACCGCCTAAAAAAACCGGCCCTAAGCCTTTCCGGGGGCCAGCAGCAGCGGCTGTGTATTGCCCGCAGCATCGCCATGGAGCCGGAGATCATCCTTATGGATGAACCCACCAGCGCCCTGGATCCGATTGCCACGGGCAAAATAGAAGAACTTATGGGGGAATTAAAAAAAGAGTACAGCATTATTATTGTTACCCATGCGATGCACCAGGCGGCGCGGGTAAGCGACAAAACGGCGTTCTTTCTTTTGGGGGAACTTATTGAAGACAACGATACAAAAACACTTTTTACGAATCCCCGGGACAAAAGAACCGAGGATTATATTTCCGGGAGATTTGGATAATTATTATGGAAAACAAACGCATAATTTTTTCTGAAGAATTGGACCGTATCCGCCACGACATTCTGGCCATGTCGTCCCTGGTCGAGGAAGGGCTTGGCAAAGCCCTAACGGCCCTGCAGAACAGCGACAAGGAACTGGCGCAGACGGTTCGGGACGCCGACGGAGCGGTGAATTCGATGCAGCTTAAAATAGAAGACGCCGTAGTTATGCTTATCGCCACCCAGCAGCCCGTGGCCAGGGATCTGCGGGAAATTTTTACCATGCTTAAGATCACGGTAAACCTTGAACGGGCGGGGGATCATGTGGTACACTTGGCCAAGACGGCGATAAAACTTTCGGGAAAAGCTTCGTTCCGGGCCATGGAACATCTGGAGCGGATGGTTAAAACCGGCCAGGAAATGATCCGGCTTTCCCTTTCGGCGTATCTAAAGCAGGACCCGGAAGCCGCCCGCCGGGCCGCGGCCATGGACGACAGTATGGACCACGAGCATAAACAGATTACCGAAGAGATGCTAAAATTAATGAAGGGGCATCCGGAACTGCTAAAAAAGGCCCTTCGGTTTCTTCATACTTCGGGGGACCTTGAACGGCTGGGGGATCATATTACCAACATCTGCGAAGCGATAATTTATATGACGGAAAGCAAGCACGAAGAGCTTAACGAATAGGAGTTCCATGAATAGGGCCCTTATACTGATCATCGAGGACGATCCTGAAATTCAAGAAATGCTGGCCCTGGCGTTTTCGGGCGAAGGGTGGAAACTCCTCCGGGCGGCCACGGGAGAAGAAGGCATAGAACTGCTGGAAACCCAAGGGGCGGACTGCATTATCCTGGACATCATGCTCCCCGGCATGGACGGCCTTAGAACCCTAAAAAAAATCAAGGCCGAAACCAGGTTTAGGGCCATTCCGGTGATCCTGGCCACCGCCAAGGGGGAGGATCCGGATATTGTCAGCGGCCTGGAACTGGGGGCCGACGATTATGTGGTAAAGCCCTACAGCCCCCGGGTGCTTATCGCCCGGATCCGGGCGGCCCTGCGTCGGATTGAGGACGCAAAAACAGCCGGAGAGGACAGGGAACTCTGGCAGGCCGGGGGACTTACGCTGGATACCCTGCGGCACGAAGCGGCCTGGGAAGGAAAGCCCCTGGATCTTTCCGCGACGGAATTTGCCATGCTCCTCCATTTTATGTCCCACCCGGACATTGTGTTTTCCCGGAACCGGATTATCGCCGCGGTCCACGGCCCGGATTACCCCGTGACGGATCGTTCCGTGGACGTACAGATCCTGGCCCTGAGAAAAAAACTTAAACAGGCCGGAAAGATGATCGAAACGATCCGCGGGGTAGGCTACCGGTTTAAGGGCGAGTAAGACGCGTAGTTTCTTTTCGTATTGGAAATTCTGCCTTTGCCGGGTGCACGAGCCTTGCTTCCATACGCCTGCTGGCCCCGAAGCCTCCCGCGCTGAGCGGTAGTTTGTGGTCATCGCCGGATAGCCCTCCGCCGGTGATCTACGTTCCCGCCGCCTCCCTGGGGGCATACAAAAATGCGCCGGCTGGAATGAATACGCGGAAAAGATCCGGGCCATAGGGGATTAACGGCGGCGGACAAAGTTCCGCGGCGGCGCGGATGGCGGCGCGGACGGCGGCGCGGGCGGCGGCGCGGATGGCGGCGCGGATGGCGGCGCCGGAACGGGTTAAAAGCCGAACCACAGGGTTGTTACAACGGATTTTCCCGAATATGAATTTTTAATGGCGGTATCCAGAAGGATATTGTTTTTTTTGCATTGATCCTGCAGCGCGTTAAGATGATAAAAACACAGGCCCCCGTCTTCGTATACGCTGTTTTCCCGCCTGCTGGGAGAAGTCTTAAAAAATTCCTTTAGGTCTTTGCCGTCCTTAAAGCTAAAACTCTGTTCGGTAAAATTCTCCATTAACCTGCGCTCCTCTTTTGCATCGGCGCCGTTGTTGTGGATCGAGATGCGGAACCGGAATCTCCGGTTTTCCCGGGGCATTTCGCCGGGAAGGGACACCACTACGGTTGAACCCCTAAAGCCCTTCTTTTCCATGATAGTTTTTCTTTTATTTGGATCCTTAAGCAGCTCTGTTATGTTTCCGGTATATTCCAAAATCCTAACAAGGGCGGACCGTTCCGCCGCGGCCACAAGTTCTATGGTAAGGAGCGCTGCCAGGTTAACAATGTCAAACCGGCGTATATATTCAATCACTTCCCTGGAAATGTTTTGAATAAGGCGCCGTGAATCTTCTTCGTCGCTTCCGGCCAGTACAAAGAAGACCAGGGGATTGATCCGAAAAACCAATTCGTCGATAAAGTTATGCAGATCCCTTGAGTCTTCCCGGGACTCGGCAAAGGAGGGAGGAATGCCTTCTGCGATTTTATCCCGCAGCATGGTTTTAAGCTCCCCAAGTTTGCCGGGGGCCTTGGAATTAAGCAGTTTCTCAAAGGAACCTTCCGGAACCTTTATGCCGGAACCTATGGATTTCTTCGGATTTATTCTGTTCCAGGTTCGTACCAGGGGGGAATTATAAACGGAGCTAAGAATCGACGCATTAATACGGTGGCGGAACATAGAAAAGAAAATCAGTTTAATGGCGTCCTCAAGATAGGCCCGGCAGACGCTTATGTCCCGTATCTGGATTTCCATTTTTTTAAGGTAGTTATTAAGGATTAGTTTTTTAAGCCATGAAAACTCTGTTTTTTCCAGGTGGAAGCCGAACTGCCGTTCCCTGTCGGCGGTTTCAAAGCAATGCAGGGTTTTGCCGTGGGCGATAAAAAAGGAGCTTCCCCTTTCGTTAAGGATTATCCGCGAAGGGATGCATAAAAACAGATCCCTTTGCCGGTTTTGCTCTTTTTGACTTTCATAAACCGTTGTAACGCGTTCCTCTGTTGCGATCATAGTTTTTCTCCATAACAAACACGGTTCTATGCCGAACCATGGGAAAACCAGCGGACTACGCCAACCTTGTTTTTTGCCTCGTTGTAGATTATGCCGCCGTTCCAGAATTCCAGCGCCGCCACCAGGCTGTTGCCGCCGTCGGTTTCATCACTGTTCGGCCCCCGGTACGCGGCCAATTTAAGGAAAAGATCAAAGTTCCCTTCGTAAAGGGCCCTTTGGCGTTTTCTGTAAAAATCGTTCCATTCTTCAAGTTCCTTAAACCCCTCTCCCTGATCTTCCACAATAAACCGTACCCTGTGTCTAAAGTCGTACCAAACTTTAAGTTTTTTTGAAACGTCGCATTTGTTTCCGTGTTTGATCCCGTTTTTGATTAGTTCCGACAGTTGTTGTTCCAAGAGGATTTCTTCCAGAAATTCTTTGGGGCACAGTTCCAATATGCGGGCGCTGTATTCCCGGATCTTCGAAAAATCACTTTTAAATTCGATGTACTTCATTCCCTGGGCGTCAAAGAGCTCGTTGTTTTCATCCACAATCAGCTTTCGGGTAATTATGTTTTTCATGTATCGTCTTCTTTTATAATGCTAAGTATGTTCGACAACCGCATAACCTTGCGCACGGCGCCGGTGATGCCCCGGAATTTTAAATCCACGGTTTTTTCTTTTGAATGTTGAATGATCCTAATCACCGCCCATATTCCGGAACTGTCCAGATACCGGACCCCGGAAAAATCCACGTATACGGTTTTGTACCCGTGGTTTATCTTTTCTGTTATATCCGTAAAAAGATGCTGGGCGTTGTACAAATCGCAGTCCCCGAATATTTTTGCCGTAAAAAAAGAATTGTTTCTGTCTTCTAAAAACTGTATCTCCATATATGTACTTCCTGCGGCGATGCTCCCCCCGAAAGATGCAATAAATCGTTATAAGAAGGTTAAAAATTTGTTATTCCCCCGGATTTAACCGGATTTTAATAAAGCCCTGGTACATTTTGTTCGTGCAAAGAGAAGCAGCAGACAGGGATCTACAGGCCGAAACCCAGGGACGCTCGTATCCCAATTCCATACAAAAACTGGCCCGGTATTTTAAGGCAGTTCCGGCGGCGGAAACCATAGCAAGTCTGGCAGATATTTTTGACAGGGACCGCCGGATCTTTGCGGTCTGCGTGGTCAATGACCTTTACCGGCCCCTGGGGCTTATACGGCGGGACAAGCTTTTTCTGCTCCTGGGAAAACGTTTCGGCTGGGACCTGATGGGAAATCGGACGGTGCTGGAAATAACCGAAGAAGCTCCGGTGTTTCCGGGGGATACGAATATTTTTACCGCTTCCCAGTTTTTAAGCGCCGCTTCCAAAGATCCCCTGCCCGACATGGGGAACCGGTTCATGATCCTTACGGACCCCCAGGGGGCCTTTACCGGCATGCTGTCCTTTCAGGATCTGTCCAATTATTTTGTTGACATGACCAACGGGGACATTGCCATGGCAAGCCTTTTACAGGAACGGTTTCTTGCCAGCGCCGACGAGATTTCCGGCCAAGGGATAGGGGTAAACGCGTGGTCCCTTCCGGCCAAGGGCGTGGGGGGGGATTTTTATTTTATCAAAGACCTGGGGGAAGGCCGCTTTTTTGCGGCCCTGTGCGATGTTTCCGGAAAGGGCATTGCCGCGTCCTTGGTGGTGTCTATGGCATGGGGTTTTCTCCGGGCCTATACGATAAAAAGCGGCCTGGGGGATCTGATCGTCAACTTGAATTCGTCCATGGTCAGCACCTTTCACATGGAAAAATATCTTACCGGATTTTTTATGATCTACGATTCCGGCAAAAAAATTCTTCAGTTTGCCGACATGGGCCATTCCCACAGCGTCCTTTTACGGGATAAGGTATTTCATAACCTGGAAAAGGCCAAGATAAACCTTCCCCTGGGAATTGAACCGGCCCTAAAACCGGCAATCTTCCGGCTGGACATAAAACCAGGGGACGGGCTTCTTGTGTATACCGACGGGATTACCGAGCAGGACAACTCCCGGGGGGAAGAATTCGGCGATGAACGGCTTCTTAAGCTTGCCCTGGAAAGCCGGGCCGGAAAAACAGCCCTGGACGCCCTTCTTGTCCCGGCCCTGGACGAGTTTCGGAAAAACACCCCCCAGCGGGATGACATGACCTGCCTGTTCTTTGACTTTTATACGTCATAGGTTCCGCCGGGGTGCGGAGCGGGCAAATTCCTTGCCCGCAAACAATTTTACCCGGAATTCGGGCTTCCGCGAAACCGTGCAAGTTTAAACGTTCCCGGTATAGCGCCCCTCCGGGGGGAATTCCCCGTTTCTTTCCCGGTTTTTCCTCGCCCCCAAGAGAAGTTTTCTTGCTTTTTGTGTAGTTTTTTGCGATATTTAAGCAAGAATGAACCTCTCTGCCCCAAGGGGGGTATCTTGTAAGCGTTGCATCATTTACGAGGTTCGGCGAACCGGCAGGTTCGACTGTAAGGAAATTATTTAACCGTGGGGTCTACTGCCATTTTGCGTGAGTATTTACTAATTCT
>JAITKV010000029.1 GCA_031278215.1 Spirochaetaceae bacterium | reverse complement strand
TTTTTTCAGGTTTTATTTTATTGCCATTATTACACCAAATTTCATAAAATTGTATATACATTCAATATTTCCAAATCCACTACCTTTCAACAATTCCATTGTTTCTTTTATTGTATTTTCGTTATCCAATTTTTTCCGTTCAATCCAAGCCGTTTTTTCTTCGGCGTTTATCCCGCTATTATCTATAAAATTATACCACCATTCATTATACAAATTATTTATTTTTTCGGATATTCCAATAAATTGATCCAGGTTTATAAAACACCCTCCATCACCTAATGTCTTATAAATATTTTTATACAATTTTATTTTGTCTTTATTTTCCAAATGATGTATTGACAATGCCGAACATATTAAATCACAATTTTTTACCGGTATGTTTTCCACATAATTTTTTTCAATAAATTCAAAATTGTTTAATCCGTTAAATCTTTCTTTTGCTATTTCCAGCATATCATTTGAAATATCAACCAACGTATAATGGGCGTTATTATATAATCTATATATTTCCATTGTCAGCAAACCTGTTCCGGCACCTAAATCTACAACATTCCGGAAATTATTTTTATAACATTTTAATAACGAAACTGATTTTTTATAAAAATCGTCAAAACAAGGGATAAAACATTTTCTATGGTCGTCGTATTTTTGGGCGATAATGTTAAATTGTTCCTTAATTTTATTTATATTCATAATTTTCCTCCATATAAAATTTTATACAATATTTTTTACAATAACGTCAAGGGGCTATTGCACATAACGTTCCGGCTGTATGCGACGGTTTGGCGGCCCGAATAAGCAAAACCGTAGGTTTTGCAGGGCCGGCAAACTGTGGGTGGAATGAGCCGTGGGAGGCGTAGCCGACCTAGGCGAATGGAACCCTGGAGGGCCGAAGGCCCGGAACGCATACAGTCCTGTTATGCGCAGTACACCCGTTTTTATATAATATATTTATTTTAACTATATCTTTGATATATTTTATCACTTTTTAACGGTAAGTCGAATGAATATAATTATTTTTTAAATAAATATTTCTATGAGTGAATATATTCTGAAATGTTTTTATTATACAATTAGCTTTAACTTAAATTAAATTAATAATATCAACGAAGATAAATATAAAAAATGTGACACATAATAATTTTTTACAAAAATACTATTGACTTTTATGTCATATATTATATTTTCCCAACCAATTCCAAGGCATTGAATTTACATACACTAATACAATCTCCACAACTAGTACATCTATCAGTATTCACCACAATGTGTGTTTCATTTTCATCATTTATTATATTCAATGCTTTATGTTTACACATTTTTAAACAACGTTTACATCCAGTACAATTTTCTTCAATAATATGTAAAATCTTATTTCTACCTCGCAAGTGTCGATAAATTCCGCCAAATATCCAAAAAAGAATTATCACACCAACAATAACATAGATCACATTCATATTTTTCCCCTTATCTATATAGACAAATAAATTAGAAAAATATTTTAACCAATAATACTTTTTCTGTCAATATTTTTTAAATAGTGTTTAGGGTGTATTGCACATAACGTTCCGGCTGCAGCAACCTGCGGTTCGATGACGTTGCAAGCCGCCCATAAAACAATGCGTAGCATTGCGGCGGCTTGCAATGTGGCGGAGTGTGGCGCGGGAATGCTCCCCGGCGAAGCCGGGGCGCGTTCCCCAGCTATGCTGGGCGTGGAATGACCTGGCTGTTGCGGAGGCCGAGGGGCTACTGCGGCGAAGCGCATACAGGCCTGCTATGTGCCCTTGTGCTTTGTTCCATTATATTTAATATTTCTCCAATATTCTCTACAATCATTTGTTCTGGATAAATATCCTTTTTCTATTAGCTCTCTTCTGAATGATATATGGTCCTGAGATACACAGCATTTTTTTATAATTTCATTGATTTCTTTTTCTGTGTATTTCTTTTCTATAATTATTTCTTTATCCAGTTTTCTATAAAAAAGTTCAATTTCGTTCTCTTCGTTCTCTGGTTTGTCTAAATAGTCCTTTAGCTTTCGGTGTCTCGGCTTTTGGTGTCTCAAACTCCATAATAAACGCAGTTCTATTTGCCGTATTCTATCTTTCGTCAGGTTAAATGTATACATTAATTTTTCAACCGTATAACTATTTTCTACACCTATGCCAAAACGCATTTTTAATATGCTTTTTTCCTGTTCACTCAAAGGTAAAGAATTTATTTGAACATTTAATTTATCTTCAATATCTTTTTCCATTTATAATCCTCTTTTTGGTAATCAAGTTCTGCATTTGTTTGTATAAGAACGGCTTCACGAGGATCTTCTATAGTAAAGAGAAATATTAAGTGGACATTTTGCACAATCATTATTACACCCGTTATATTTACGTTCAGTACATTGATAAGCAAGACGCTTAAGGTCTTTTGTTTTTTGCGAATTTGTCATACCGCTTTTCATTTTTTAGTTTCTTCTCTGACTGTATTGATGTCCTTCTGAGAATTTTTTTTTACAATAATTCCAGTTTCACGTTTTTGAGCTAATTTTTCATCATCATATGAATCCAAGGGAGATGATGATTGGATATTATCTTGGTAACAACAATCAAACCATATTGGTTTATCTGGACGTTCCAGCTTAAATTTTCCATTTCCATCAAATTCAACAACTAGATGATTTCCATGATTCCAATACCCAGTTGTTTCAATTTGCTTTTTCCATGAAAAACCTTTGAAATCAGGAAACTCATCACCTTCAAATTCATATTTCCCTACATATCTTACATCTTTTGTAAGCTTCCATTTTGTTAATTTATATGCACTTACAGAATATCCTTTTTCAACACCTACTGCATATTCATATTCTGTAGTATCTTGATATTTCTTTGTAATGTTCCAGTATTTTCTTGTTTCTTCTTTAATATTCTCTCTCTTCATTTTACCGATTGGGAAGACAAAAACTTTACATGGGAAACTAGGGCTTATTGGACTATATTTCATTAAAACACCTGCCTTTGTAGTGGTTATACATTCTTTTAAATAGTTATACAAGTGTATGTTTTTTTATACATATTCAAAACACAATGGCGTATACCGTACTCGTACCGGTCTTCCAGAACCTCAACTCGTTGGTACTTGCGCGCACGCTCCCCAGAATGTCCGCCCCCAGGTATACACTGCCGCCGCAGGTCCCCGCACTTTGGGTCCGGCCTTCCCGTCCCTCACTTATCCACCGGTAGGGAGAGCGCATTCCCTTGCACGCGGGACGCCCCGGAACCACAGCGCCTGTGCCCGGAACAGGTGCACGGCCACGAGACCGGCGGGGCTGTCATATTCTCCGGGCGCTGTGGTTTCATAAAAACAAATTGTATTACAACCACAACACAACAGCCAAACATATCGTAATAATATTCAATTTTGGAAGAAATTGCATACAAAGCTTCCTATTTGCGTCATGTTTATTCGTATCCTGGAACAGGACCATTATATGTGCCGAATATCCTTTCATACCATTTTGTCGGATCGTCAGATGAATTACCATTCACCCAATATGGAAGTACGTCATTGAAAAAGTGTCCTATTGTGTTTGTATTGGGATCGCTTATATTATATGTACCCATATTGACAGGATCGGTTACCAGGTTTCCGTTTTGGTCATAGACACCTTCCTGATGGCCGTCTGTTGAAACATATTTGTTATTATTTTTTGGATCAATACCATTATACGGTTGATCTTGTTCATGGTATACATCTTTATCTTCCGGCATAAGATGCCAACTGGCGCCATTTCCATAAAATGACGGAGGTGGGTTATTGTTTCTTTCATCATTTGCACTGCATTGTAGCCCCCAGGGATCCACGTAGTTTACCGGGTCCACCGTGGTAAACCGCGCCGTGGCGGGCTGCCCGTCCCTGTAGCTGGGGCCTTCCCGGATCACTTCAAAGCTTTTCCCGTCGTACAAGGTCCGTAACACCTCGCCCCCTTCCTCCTGCGCGCGTCCGCCGCAGGACAGGGCAAAGACCAGCCCCTTCTTTTTTTTGCCGTAACGGCATATACTGTTTGGTAATGCGCATCATATCATGGAATGTAAACGGCATCCGGGCGGTGGAAAAACGGGATTTTACCGGATGGCTTAGCCGTGAATCTCCCGACGCCCTCTGTATTCAGGAGACCAAGGCCCGGCCGGATCAGTTGAGCGAAGAACTACGGAACCCCCGGGACAAACGGGGCAGGCCCTATCATTCCTACTGGGCCAGCGCCAAAAAGCCGGGGTATTCGGGGGTGGCAATTTACAGCCGGGAAGAACCGCTGGAATTACAGCCCCTGGGCGTCGATGATTTTGACGGCGAAGGCCGGGTGCTCCAGGCGCTTTACCGGGACTTTGTACTTATTTCGGCGTATTTTCCTAATTCCCAGGACGCCCGGGCGCGGCTGCCCTATAAGCTGGCGTTCTGCGCCGCGATCCTTGAGCACTGCAAGAAATTGGTAAAGAAGGAAAGGTCCTTTATTCTTTGCGGGGACTACAACATCGCCCATACCCCCCTGGACATAGCCCGGCCTAAAGAAAACGAGGACAGCGCGGGGTATCTTCCGGAAGAGCGGGCCTGGATGGATAGCTTTACCAGCGCGGGGTTTGTGGACACCTTTAGGCATCTTCACCCCGGCCAGGGGGGCCATTACAGTTGGTGGTCGTACCGGGCCAATGCCCGGGCCCGGAATGTGGGATGGCGGCTGGACTACCACTGCGTTGATCCGGCCTTTCTTCCGCGGATAAAAAATTCGATCATCCGAAAGGATGTGCAGGGATCGGATCATTGTCCGGTGGAAATAGAAATCAGGGATGCCAAGGAAAAACCATGAAGCTAAAATACAATGCCCCGGCGGTGCTGTCCTTTACAATCATCAGCATCCTGGTGTTGCTGCTTTCCCAGACTCTTATGCGGGGCCTTATCCCCAAATGGTTTATGGTCCGGGGCCGGGGAAGTTTTGATTTTGGATCCCTGCGCTGCTGGGTTACCCTTGTGACCCATGTAATTGGTCACGGCGATTGGAATCATCTGTTTTCAAATTTTTCGTTTATTCTGCTGCTGGGCCCCATCCTGGAAGCAAACTACGGATCCCCTTCGCTTGTAATAATGATGTTCCTGACGGCCCTGGTAACGGGGCTTCTCAACGTCCTGCTGTTTTCCTCGGGCCTTCTGGGGGCCAGCGGAATTGTTTTTATGATGATCCTTCTTGCCTCGTTTACAAATTTTTCCCGGGGAGAAATACCCTTGACCTTTATACTGGTTTTGTTTATCTACCTGGGCAGGGAACTCTTTAATTCGTTTTCCAGGGACAACATTTCTGAATTTGCCCACATTGCCGGCGGTTTCTGCGGCAGTCTTTTCGGCTTCTTTCGTCCGGGAAGAAAATAAAGCTATGGAAGCGCTGATTTATTCAATCGAGAATTCGCCAACGCAGTTGGCGGCCAACTGCGTTGGCGCAATCAGTGCTGCTTTAACGCGGTATTTGCGCAATGAAACGAGCAAATACACAGGGAAACGCTGATTGGCATCAAGTTAATCGGCGTTTCCCTAAAAATAAATCCTTTGCGGCGCATCCGCACATTCCCGGGCTTTCCACTAATTCCCCCGGCCTAGCGCTGTTCCGCCAGGGCCAAGGCAAAGGCCACCACGTGCTTCCAGTGTCCGGGGGTTAGCCGCAGGGGGCTGTCCGAGGGGCTGTTAAGGCTGCGCCAGGTTTCGGGGATAAACCGGCGGTCCGCGGGCCGGGGGGCGGCGCTTGAAAACAGGATCCCGGCGGCTTTATGTTTGGCCCGGACCAGGGACGCAAATTCCGCGGCCTCGGTTTCGGGCAGCATCGTTACGGTTTGGGCGGCAAGGCCGGAAAGGAGAAATCCCGCGTCCTCCGAGAAGGGAGTGGGCAGGAGCAGGATCTTTTCCAGCCGGGCTTCCCGGGCCGCGTCCAGGGCGGCGCTGCGCAGAGCCTTAACCCGCTGCCGGACCGCTTCGGCGCCGGTCCCCGCTTCGTCCTTTAAAAGATACTCCGCCGCGGTGGAGATAATAAGGGTGTCCCCGGCGCCGCAGGCGTCGAAGGTAAAGATCCTCAAGGCCCCCAGGCCCGCTTCTTTTAAAAACAGTCCCAGGCCGTAGGCCCCCTGGTTTCGCAGCGGTTCCCCCGGCGCAAGTTCCTCTCCGTCGGTAAAAATAAACAGGGCCCGGGGCGCCCTGGGGGCGGCGGCGGTTTCCAAAAGCTGAAAAACCGCGGCGCCGTTGTCGTTGGCCCCGGAACTCCGGGGAACCCGGTCGTAATGGGCGGTAAAGATCGTTCCCGGTCCGGGGGCGCCGGAAAAAGAACCGGACCCTCCTCCGGGGGACACGGCAATATGCCGCTTCTTTCCCAGGCGTATGATCCGGTGGGGCAGGGAAAGTTCCCCCAGGATCGAGCAGATCAGGGCAAAGCGATCCGAGCCGGGAGAAATAAATTTTTTAAAACGGTTATAGGGAACCCTGCGGAATACTTCATCCCCCGTCAACGGATCGGTCCCGGCATTTTGCCTAACACTCTTTTGCGGTGAAAAGAACACCGGGGTTTGTCAACTCATTCTGGGCGGCGATTAAAAGCAGCTCTTTGCTTTTGGCCCGGTAAGTTGCTTCTATAATTCCGTAGACCGAAGCGGCGGTAAGTTCCAGGGATCGTTTTATATCCCCCGTTTCAAGGTACCGGGACAAAAATACCGATGTGGTTAGATCCCCGGAACCGGCCATGGAGGCGCTGTTTTCAAAGTACAGTTCCGGGGTCCGGATCCGGTACCGGTTTTTTTTGTCGGAAACCAGCATTCCTATTTCGTTGATGGTTTCTTTTTCTTTAAGGCTGGTAACCAGGACGATCCTGGGCCCCGCCTCGTGGAGTTTTTCTACCGCCTCTATGGCGCCGGGAAGATCTTTGGCGGTTATTCCCGTAAGGGCGTCCAGCTCAAACTGATTGGGACTTACAATATCCGCCAGGGGAATTACCTCCCGCCGGAAGATTTCGGGAATTTCGGGTTTAACATAAAAACCCCGGCCCACATCCCCCATGACCGGATCGCAGCAGTAAAGGGCCCCGGGGGCGTGGGAACGAACCTTCTGCACCGCCCGGATAATCGCCCTGCCCGTGGCGGGATCCCCCAGGTAGCCGGAAAGCACCCCTTCGCAGCGTTCCAGAACTCCCCGGTCCTCCAGCCCCAGCGCCAGATCTTCTATAAGGGTGGAGCTTAGGGCTTCTCCCCGCCAGGCCCTGTAGCCTGTGTGGTTGGAAAACTCCACCGTATTAATTGCCCACACTTCCCGGCCCAGGCGCTGGAGGGGAAAAACCGCCGCGCTGTTTCCCGCATGGCCGTATACCACGTGGGATTGTATCGATAGAACCGCCATATTACCTCTTGCTTAAGATACCGGATAACAGCGCTTTAATCAAGGACAGGGCCGATCCCGGGGGTTTGCCGTACCGGGCGTTAAAATCCCGAACCGCTTCGGAAAGGGCATAATGGATGCCGTATTGTTTTTTTAGTTCGTCCCAGTGCTTTACAATCCAGACATACAGATCGCTGGGGGTCCGCTGGGGAAAATGGGAACACAGATTTTCTTCGGTAATAATGGCAATGATGGGCAGGTACACCGTGTTGTACCAGGAAATTAACGCATCGGAAAAGGGAACCTCCCCGGATTGGGGCAGGTTAAGATAGTACTTGTGAACCAGGATATGTTCAAAGATCACATCGTAGCGGCCGGGCATGGTAAAGTCCAGGCTGCCGCAGCCGGTAAGTTTTTCGAAATTTGTTTTTGTGTAAAAGATCGATTTTTCATAGGCCAGCAGGGCGGCCCGCAATTCGTCGATGGTCATGTGGGGAGAAATTTGAATTTCCGTGGAAAGGCTTATAACCTCCGCGTCCACCATTTCCACTCCCTGCATCATGGCCACCGATACCCGGTGGTTTCCGTCCCGGACAAAGTACACCCCCCCGATTTCGTAAAGCTGTATGGGGGGCAGAATAATATCGCTTAGCCGGGCTTCGTCCACCCGTTCCCACCGGAAGCGAAGGTGTTCCGACCGTGGAAGAAAGTACTTGTTAAAATCCCGGTAACGGCCCTCGCTGCCCACGATAAGCTCAACGGGCACCGCCCGAATGCCCGCGTAGGTTTCGTTTTCGGGCCGTAAAATTTTTTTTACATCCTCCAGGGAAAGCAGCGTATTTCTGCCGGCATGAAGAAAATGTTTAATGCGGGAAAATATTTCTTTTGCCCGGGCCTTGGAAAAATCGTCCGAGGCCTGGCGTTTAATCCTGTCCATGGGTTCCCCTCCTGGCGTCTTTTTTTCCGGTATTTTTTTCTTTGGCGTCGTGGTCGGGATCGTGTTCTACGGTGATAAGATACTGACTGTACGCGTTAATCACCGTGGTTTTTTCGTACCGGGTGGTCCGTATATCCGCCAGATCGTACAGATGGATGTGGCCGTGAATAAGGTACCGGGGCTTAAAGGTCTTCATGAACCACAAAAAACACTTAAACCCCCGGTGGCAGGGATCGGCCTTATCGTGGATTCCCCAGGGGGCCGCGTGGGTAAGCAGTATATCCAGCCAGCGCCCCCGGACGATGCGGTTAAAGAGCAGCCGGGGAAAAAGCTTCCATATTTCAAACAGCATCTGGCCCTCGGTGTATTGATTGGGCCCCCGGTTGTACCGCATGGAGCCGCCCAGGCCGGCGATAAGAAGCCCCCCCTCGGAGCAGACCGAGGATCCGATGTGGGTAAGGCCCGCGGAAAAAGCGCCGGCCTTTCCGAAGTCCGGGGGGGGATCCTTGATCCGGTAGGATTCGTACTTGTCCAGGTGGTGGTTGCCAAATACAAACAGCAGGGGCCGGTTAAGGCTCGAAACCACAAAGTCAAGGTAATCAAAGGGCAGGTCGCCGGCAGAAAGGATCAGGTCCACATTTCGGAACCGGCTTTTTATGGTATCTGTATACACCAACGGATCGATTTGATCGGCGATGCATAGTATCTTCATCTACCCCCCGGTCCGGGTAAAACTTTGTTTAAGCAGTCCCTGAAGTTTATCTTTATTAAATAATTCTATGGATCGTGATTCCGCGTAACTTATGGCAGAGCCGGTAAAACCCGTACTGGTCATGATCATGGTCCGGACTATATTTTGGGCCTTGGCATCGTCCAGGATGGCCCTGACCTTGCTGTCGTCTATCATTTCCGGGGACCGGTAAATCCGGATAAGCCGGGGCTGTTTACGGGCGTTCCTCCATTTGCCGGAATTGTTTTCTATGGCAATAAATTCCACCCCCTCGGGGATGTTTTTAGTGGTTTTAACCTGAAGCAGCAGGGCGGTGCTTGCCATCTGCCTGCACATTTCCATAAATTCCTGGTTCCCGGCGCTTAGAAAATCCTTTATGATGTCGTCGTTCTTTAGGTCCTGGTACTGGGCAAGTTTCGCTTCCACGTCCTTAAAGTTCGCCTTTAGGCCGTGGATTTTATCCCACTGTTCAATGGCCTGTACCATATTATGGGTCTTTTCGTAGCACATTGCCAGAAAATACCGGGCGTACAGGCTTTCCTGGGCCCCCTCCTCGGTAATGGACTTAACGGCCCGTTCCAGATCGGGAATGGCCTTGTCCACCGCGTTAAGGACCATATAACAGCCGCCCCGTTCCAGCATGGCCCGAAGCCTAAACTGGGGGTCCCGGGCGGCCTTTTCCAGGGAGGCAATGGCGCCGGTATAGTCCTTGGCGTCCTTTTGGAGTTTTCCCAGGTAATAGTAGGCCTGGGCATTGTCCGCCTTTAATTTTAAGGACCGTTCCAGGGCGTCTTTGGCTTCCACGGTATTCTTGTTTTTGTAGAGCATAACCCCTAATTCATAGTGAATTTTGGGGTCCCGGGGCGCCAGTTCCGCGGCCTTGCGCAGGTAGTTTTGGGCCATATCGGGGCGGTTCCGTTCGGTAAAGAGCTTTCCCGCCCAGTAGTAGTATTCCGCCCGGTCCGGCGCCAGCTTAATCAGCAGGATGTATTCTTTTAGGGCCTCTTCAAGCTGCTTGTTTTTTACAAAAAGCTGGGCCAGTTCCCCCCGAAAATCCTCTTCCGGTATAAATTCCCCCAGGGCCCCGGAAAGGCTTAAGTTTTTAAATTCCTCAAAGGCCAGGTCCTCTTTGTGTTCCGCCAGGTATGCCTTTCCTAAAAAGTAATGGGCGTCCGGATTTTTAGGATCCCGGGAAAGTATGGCCCGGGAGGCTTTAATGGCAACCTGGCTTTTTCCCCGCTTTATCATGTCCGCAATCTGATCCGCCCTCTTAGGTATGGCAATAGATTTGACGATAAAGAAAATAAGAAATCCTATGCCCACTGCGAAGAAGATAAGTATTATTGCAAGACTCATGATTTTTCCGATGCGTTATGCTATTATTAGTATGTTATACTAGGTTTTTGCAGTTCTGTCAAACTATGGGAGGGGGTATGAAATTTTTCACCCTTTTAGTTATGGCCTCCTTGTGGCCGGCCTGTTTTTTAGGGGCCCAGGAAACGGGGGCCCCCGAAGTTCCCGGGGCCCCGGGGCCGGATTTTACGGCCGGCGAGGAACTTTTTATCCGTAACAAGCCCGCCGAAGCCCTGCCATACCTGGAAAAGGCCTTTGTGGCGGATCAAAGCAACGTAAACACCGCCCTGTACCTGGCCATGTGCTATGAACAGCTGGACAGGCTGGACGAAGCCATTACCGTGTACCGGCGGATCCTTTCCCTGGGGGGTGCGGAAAGCGCCCGGATCGCCTTTAACCTGGGGAACGTATATTACCGTAAAGGAAGCGCCAGTTCCGCCGAACAGTACTATACCCAGGCGATCCGTTCCGATCCTTCCTATGCCTCCGCATACTTAAACCGGGCCAATACCCGGATAAAAACCGGGGCCCTGCGGGACGCGCTGCCCGATTACGAACGGTACCTGGCGCTGGCGCCAGAGTCTTCCAAACGGCCCCAGATAGAAAAACTGGTGGCCCTGATCCGGGAGGAATTTGCCGCGGAAGAGATCCGCCGGCTTATGGCGGAAGAAGCGGCCCTGGCGGAGGCGGAACGGCGGCAGCGGCTTATGGACGAAGTTTCCGCCTCCTTGCAGGCCCAGGCGGATGAAGCCGAAGGAGTTTCGGCCACCGCAGAAGATATTTCCGGCTACGAAGGGGAATTTGAGCTGGAATGAACCGGGAAGCGTCCGGAAACTTTGTTGCGTTCCGGGCAGCCCCTATTAAACCCTTCACACGAATAAAATAAGGAGCGGCGTACATGGACAAAAAGAAGTTATTGATACTGGGGGGAGGAATTCTGGGGGCGATACTGCTTTTTACCCTGGGTTTTCTCCTTTTTCAGCAGGGCAGGAACGGAGATCCGGCCCGGCGCGGCAATACCCTTCGCCTGGCCCGGGAATACATAGAGCAGGGGGAATACCAGCGGGCCATGGACCTGCTGGACCGGCTTTTAATTGACAACCCCGATGACGAAGAAGCCCGGGCCCTGCGGGACGACGCCATAGAAGGAAAGCGCCTGGCCGAAATGCGCCGGGCGGACGGCAGCGCCCTGACGGCCCAGGACATAGCCCGGCTGCTGGAAGAATTCCGGGCAAACCGGGGGACCCTGTCCCTGGCCGATGTAGAACGGATCCTCGCCGCCCAGGGCGGGGCTTTACGGGGCGCCCCGGGTTCCGCCCAAAAGGGCCAGGAAGACCGGCAGGCGGAAGAAGACGCCTCGGACGCGGAAGCCCGGGCCTTGGCGGAATCCGAAGCGGCCCGGAAAAAGGCGGAGGCGGAAGAGTTGGCCCGGGCCTCTGCGGCGGTCCAGGAGCAGATGCGGGAGGTTAACGAAATTATTTCCCGGGGCCGGGCCGCCATAGGCCGCAACGATCTCCGGGGCGCCGGTGAATTATTCAGGGACGCCCTGTCAAAGATACCCAAGGGAGAAAGCCGCTTCGAGGCCCAGAAACTGGCCGACATATCCGACGCATGGTACGAAGGATTTTCCCGGAACGGTAATACGGCCCCGGGGAACGAGGCCGCCCAAAACGCCGTCCAGAGCGCCCAGGAGTCCATTAGAAAAGATCCTTCCTTGGCCCTGGCCCAATACACTCTGGGCAGGATAAACCGGGACCGGGGAAACTGGCCCAATGCCGTAAGCGCCTTTAAAGAAGCTTCCCGGCTGGATCCGAATAATTACCTGTACTCCTACGAACTGGGGCGGGGCCAGTTTAGAATGAGCCAGTTTATCGAGGCCCGCAGTTCCTTTGAAGCGGCGGTAAAACTTAATCCCCAGTTTGAGCCGGCATGGTATAATTTGGGGGGAACCTACGGGGCCCTTCGGCGGACCAACGACGCGTTGAACGCGTACCAAAAGGCGGTGGCCATAAAGCCCGGCTATGCCGCGGCGTGGCGGGAAATTGGCCGGATCTACCTGGCCCGGGAAGATTATGCCCGGGCGGTAGAAAATTATACCAAGGCCCTGCAGTACAATCCCCGGGACATAAGCTCCCTGCGGGATATGGGCTACGCCCAAGGCCAACTGGGCCGGAACCAGGCCGCGGAGGCGTCCTTTACCCAGGCCCTGGCCCTGGATCCCCAGGACCCCCAAACCAACGACAATATGGCCCTGGTAAAAATTGCCCTGCAAAGCTACAAAGAAGCGGTGGCCTATGCGGAAAAAGCCGCCGCCGGGGGCAATAACGAGCGGTATACCTATACCCTGGGGCTGGCCCGTGAACGGGCGGGGGACATTGAAGGGGCCATTGCCGCGTACAAGGCGTCGGCGGATAAAAACCCCCGGTATGTACGGCCCCGGATAAACCTGGGGCTTCTGTACCTGAACAAGGGGTCTCCCACCGAGGCCTTAAGTTATCTAATGGAAGCCTACCGGGTGGAACCGGAGTCCTTTGAAGTAAACAACAACCTGGGCAATGTATACGCCCGGATTGAAAACTGGAGAGAGGCCATAGAACGGTACGAAACGGCCCTGGCGGTACAACCGGGAAACATCACCGCCCGGATGAATTTAGCCCGGGCCTACGTGGGGGCCCAGAACCTTCCCCGGGCCAAAGACGCATACCTGGAAGTAGTACGGCTGGCGCCAAACAACGACGACGCCTTGTTTGAACTTGGAAAAACCTGCGCGGGCATGGGCGACGCGGAATCTGCCCGGCGGTATTTAGCCGCGCTTTTGGAAAAGAGCCCCTCGTACAGCGGAAAGGCAGAAGCCCAAAAGATCCTTGCAAGCCTATGAACACGTCTCCTAATTCCCGGAATATACAGACCATTGTTTTTGGGGCCATATTGGTGCTTCTTTTTTTGCTTGTGTGCCGGCTCTTTGCCCCGTTCTTTACGGCCCTGCTTTGGTCTATCCTGTTTTATATACTTATAAACCCTCTGCACCTTAAGCTAACCGCGTCTTTGGATCGCACCAGCCTAAAGGGGAAAATATGGTTCAACATCTGGGCGGCGGTTTTTTCCCTGGGGGTAACGATCCTGATCCTTCTGCCCCTTTCTTTCGTGGGGTTCCAGATCTTCCATCAGGTTATGGAGCTGATGCGGCAGCTTCGGGATTATCTTTCCGTTCATTCCCTGCAGGACGATTCTTCTCTAAACAACATTTCCCGGTTTATCGCGGATTTTACCTCGGATCAGATCGTGATCAGCGTGGAAGAGCTGCGGTACCGAATTACCCTGTACCTAAGCTCCCAGATCCAGAACCTGCTGCAGTTTTCCAGCGGCATAGCCCGGAATGTGGGCTCCTTTGTAGCGGGATTTGTTTTTATGGTGTTTAGCCTGTTTTTCTTTTTTATGGACGGAGCCTACCTGTCCAAGCTGGTCCTTCATGTTATTCCCATCCGCCGGGAATACAGTAAAACCCTGGTGATAAAATTTAAAGAGATCATCAGGAACCTGGTACTGGGGTATATCATGGTGGCCCTGGTCCAGGCGCTGCTGGCCTTTATCATCTTTTCTGCCTTTGGAGTTACCGGTTCCCTGGTTTTTGCGGCCCTTACCCTTTTTTGCGCCTTTATCCCGATTTTCGGGGCCGGGATTATCTGGGTTCCCCTGGGGCTTATTAAGATACTAAACGGGGATCTTTGGGCGGGTATTTTATTCTTGGCCGTTTCGGGGCTTGCCATTTCTACGCTGGATAATTTTCTGCGGCCCATTTTTTTGCGGGACCGGATACAGCTTCATCCCCTGATTATCTTCTTCGCGATCCTGGGGGGCATAAGCGTTTTTGGGTTTAACGGAATTATCATGGGGCCCATGGTGGTAATCTTGTTTTTGACGGTACTGGATCTATTTCTTACGGAACATAAAATTGAACAGGGGTAACATGAACGCAATTATTACCGTGGTGGGAACCGACAAGGTCGGGATCATAGCAAAGGTCAGCGCGTTTCTGGCGGACCGGAATATCAATATTGAAGATATAAGCCAAACCGTATTGTCGGGAAATTTTGTTATGATGATGATGGTGGATCTTTCCAAAAGCAGCAAGGATCTGGATGCGGTTAAAAAGGAACTAACCGAAATGGGAAATTCCATGGAAGTTTCCATCAGCCTGATGCACGAGAAAGTCTTTAGCGCCATGCATCGCATATAAAGGGGTTCCATGCTTTTTACGCCGGTGGAAATAAAAGAAACGGTGGACATGTTTCTTAGGTACAAACTTGACATTAGGGCCATTACCCTGGGGGTTTCCCTGCTGGACTGCGCCGCGGCCGTGGGAACCGAAACCCGCCGCAGGATTCGGGATAAACTTCTTCGCCTGGCCGGCCCCCTGGTACAGATGGGCCGGGATATCGAAGTGGAATTCGGCATTCCCATTATTAACAAGCGGGTTTCCGTAACCCCCCTGGCCCTGGTGGCGGCGGCTTCGGAGGACGCCGACTACACCCCCTATGCCCGGCTCCTGGACGACATCGCCAAGGAACTGGACATAGACTTTGTGGGGGGATTTTCTGCCCTGGTGCAAAAGGATTGTTCCAACGGCGACAGGACGCTTATCGATTCAATACCCGAGGCCCTTTCCGTAACCGACAGGGTCTGCGCGTCGGTAAATGCCGCGGGCACCAAAAGCGGCATAAACATGGATGTGGTGCGCCGCATGGGAGAGGTAATCAAGGCCACCGCAGAAAAAACCGCCGCGGCCAGCGGCATAGGCTGCGCAAAGCTTGTGGTGTTCTGCAACGCCCCGGAAGACAATCCCTTTATGGCGGGGGCCTTCCACGGCCCCGGAGAGGGGGAAAGCTGCCTTAATGTGGGGGTTTCCGGCCCCGGGGTCGTTAAGGCGGCCCTGGAAAATCAGCGGGACGCCAGTTTTGACGAAATCGCCGAGATTATCAAAAAGACCGCCTTTAAAATTACCCGGATGGGCCAGTTGGTGGGCATGGAGGCGGCAAAACGGCTGGGAGTTCCCTTTGGCATCCTGGATCTGTCCCTGGCGCCGACCCCGGAGGTGGGCGATTCGGTGGCCCGGATCCTGGAAGAAATGGGCCTTGAAGCCGCCGGCGCCCACGGTACCACCGCGGCCCTGGCCCTGCTTACGGACCTGATAAAAAAAGGGGGAGTCATGGCCGGCGCCAGGGTCGGCGGCTTTTCCGGCGCCTTTATCCCCGTTTCCGAAGACGAAGGAATGGCGGCGGCGGTACAGAAGGGGGCCATTGGCCTTGACAAGCTGGAAGCCATGACCAGCGTATGTTCGGTGGGGCTTGATATGATAGCCCTTCCCGGCGATACCTCCGCGGCCACGGTATCGGCGATCATCGCCGACGAAATGGCCATAGGAATGGTAAACGGTAAAACCACCGCCGTCCGGATCATCCCCGTGCCGGGAAAAAAGGCCGGTGAATGGGCGGAATTCGGCGGCCTTTTGGGGGGAGCGCCCATTATGCCGGTGAACCCCGCAAAAAGCGATATCTTTATCGCCCGGGGCGGTCATATCCCCCCGCCGATTCACAGCTTTCGTAATTAAAGGCCCCTTCCCTTTAAGGGAGACCGGCGAGCCTATAACGCTTCTTCCCTCCAAAGGGCCCTGCCGTCCTTCCGGCCTTTAAAAATCAGCATGCCCCCATACCCGGCGCTGATCATGGTTTCCCTGGCGATTTCGTAGGCCCCCCCCAGCTGATCCGGCCCGTGGGCGTCGGCGTTTATGGTCAGGGGAACATGGCGCCGGTAAAGGCGCCCCTGCATGGCCGGGGAAGGATAAGGCTCGGCGGTCCGGCCCCGGATAATGCCGCCGGTGTTTACCTCTACCACGGGGATGCGGCCCCCTGCTTGGGCCCCGGCGGTCCGGGCTTCGGCGGCCAGGTCTGCAATTCTTTCCAGCCGGTTCAGGTACTCCGGGGCGTCCGGGGAAAAAAAGGCAAAGCCGCGGTTGTTTTTCTTTATCAGATCCAAGTGGGCCAATATATCGCAGCCCCCGGCGCTGATCATGGCGCCGTAGGCGTCGTAATACGCGTCGTACAGGGCCCTGCCGTCGCGGTCAAAAAGATCCTCCAGCCCATGTTCAAATTCTTCCGGGGGGGAATCTACCGTAAAGAGTTCGCCGTTTTTGGGAGAAGCCACATAATGAACCGCCCCGATAATGTAGTCCAGGGGCAGATCCTGGATATCCCGGTCTGCGGGACCGCAGAGGCCCCGGATAAAATCCACTTCCAGCCCCAGATAAACTTCAAGCTTTCCTTCCCAGAGTTTCTGCTCCCGGCGGATCGCGGCGATGTATTCTTCCAGCCGTTCATCGGGAAGGTGCCAGCCGGTTTTAAGGCCCGTCTTTTTAGTTACCGGGGCATGGGAGCTAAAGCCTATGGATGTAAAGCCCCTGGACCAGGCGGCCGCGCACATGGTATGGGCGTCCGCTTCTCCGTCGCAAAAGGTGGTGTGGGTATGCATGCAGGAATATATCATAGGATCCTCCAGTCCGTCGCGGCGCGGGTAAAGCGCTCAAAGGCCCCGCGGAGCCCCGCCAGGGCCCCGGACATAGCCCCGGTATCGGCGGTTTTATAGGCCCGCTCCAAAATAAAAGCGGCCTCTCCCAGTTCCATGCCCGACAGGGTTCTGGCGCTTCCTTTAATTGTATGGGCGATCCGGAATGCCTCTTCCCAGTTTTTTTCCCGGACCAGGGAGGGCAGGGCTTCCAACTGTTCCCCGGTACGGCTGATAAAACCGGCCAGAGTATTTTTTGCGGCCCCTTCGTTGTGGAGGAAGGCGTCCAGCAACTCCGCCCCGTTAAAAACCGCCGGGCTTCCCGGCGCCGCCCCGCCGGAATCCGCCCCGCCGGAAGGTTCCGTTTTTGCGGGGCCCAGGGGTTCCGCCCCCGTCCATTTGCGGCACATCGCTTCGATGTCCTGTTTTTTAAAGGGCTTTAACAGGACGTCGTTAAAACCTGATCGCAGGCACTGTTCCCGTTCCCCGGAAAATACCCCGGCGGTAATGGCTATCAGGGGCTTGGTGAATCCCCGCTTTCGCAATTCCAGCGCCGCCTCGCAGCCGTTCATCCTGGGCATCTGGATGTCCATGAAGACAAGATCCACGGAAGTTTTTTCCGCCTGCTCCAGGGCCTCTATGCCGTCGTTGGCGCAAATGACCGGGATTCCGGCTTTTTCCAGAAACATCACAAAAAGCCGCTGGTTTACCTCTTGATCCTCCACCACAAGCGCCAGGGGAGGAAAAAAGCCAAACCCCGGGGAACTCGTTTGGACGGAGGCGGCCTCGACCACAAAGCCCGGAGGAAGCGGCGCTTCTAGAAGCGGCGCTTCCAAAAGCGGCGCTTCCGCGTCCGGCGGCGCTTCCAGAAGCGGCGCTGCAGCGTCCGGCGGCGGGGAAAGCCCCTGTTCCGCCGCTTTTGAAAGCGCCGCTTCGGCGTCCGTAAGGGGGACGGTAAAACGGAATATGGACCCCCCTCCTTCCCGGGGAACCATTTCAATGCTCCCCCCCATCAGTTCTACCAGGTTCCGGGAAATCGCCAATCCCAGGCCGGTTCCCCCAAAGCGCCGGGTATGGGAAGAATCGGCCTGCATAAATGTGGTAAAGAGTTTTTCTCTAACCTCTTCGGGGATCCCGATTCCCGTATCCTCCACCGTTACGGCGATGGTTTTGCCGCGGTAATCCGCCTTGTGGGTAATGAGGGCCCCGATGGTGATTTTTCCCCGGGGGGTAAATTTAACGGCGTTTTTTACCAGGTTGATCAACACCTGCCGGAACTTGTAGGGGTCCCCGCGGACCATCTGCCGCCCTTCCGGGGGAAGGTCTAGAATCAGCTCCAATCCTTTTTTGGCGGCCTCCGGGGAAAGCATTTCCACCGTCTCCCGGATCAAGCCGCCGGGAGAAAAGGGAATGGATTCCAGGCTCATCCTGCCCGCCTCTAATTTTGAA
Organism: Spirochaetaceae bacterium; assembly: GCA_031278215.1. Taxonomy (GTDB): domain Bacteria; phylum Spirochaetota; class Spirochaetia; order Treponematales; family Breznakiellaceae; genus JAISLT01. The sequence continues at coordinate 74,504 of JAITKV010000029.1, read as the reverse complement.
TAATCCAAGATGTTATTAACCAGAGAAAGGAGCAATTCCGCAGAAAACTGTATCTGCCGGGCGTATTCGGCCTGGTCTGCGGTTAGGGCCGAAGTTTCCAGCAGTTCGGTCATGCCGATGATCGTTTGAATCGGCGTGCGGATTTCGTGGCTCATGGCCGCCAGAAACCGGCTTTTTGCCTCCATGGCTTTTTCGGCGATCCGCATGTCCTCCTGGAGTTTTTCTTCCGCCTCCGTTTCCACGGTCTCGTCGTTTAAAATAAAACCGATAAAGGGCCCCCGGTCCGAAAGATCCACCCGGGGGTCCAGGCGAATTTTCCATGCATGGATCTTAAACCAGTGGACCTTGCTTAGCTTGTCGTGGTAGGGCGTTTTAAAGTCCATCCGTTCTTCGTCCCCGTTGGCAAGTTTTGAAAGAAGGTTGGAAAACCGTACCGCGTCGTGGATGGGCAAAAAATCAAGGGAAGCCCCCAGCCGGGCGGTGTCGTTGTTCAGTTCCACGGTGGTTCCCGAAAGGGACAGGATAAACTCGTTAAATTTATCATTACTGGCAACCAGGACGCCGCTCTTGTCCGCGATGGCCATGGCGGATCCGGCCTGACTAAAAAACCGGTAGTAGGTTCCCCGGGATTCCCTGTATGCCGGAGAAATATCCCCGGGGGGCCTGCGGTCCTCTAATCCGGTCATGGCTAAAAACTCCCCCGGAGTATTTCAAGGGTTTTTTTAAAAATATCCACCGGCTTAAAGGGCTTCATTAGGTAGCTTTTGGTCCCCAGCCGGAAGGCCCGGATAACCGTTTCTTTCTGGTTTATCGCGGAAAGAATAATTACCGGGGCGGTGATATTTTTATCCCGTAGTTCCTGCAGGACCGCAAAGCCGTCCATCCGGGGCATTATCAGATCCAAAAAAATAAGATCGAATTTCTGGCCCGCCAGGGAAGAAATAAATTCTACGCCGTTGGAATAGGTTTTTACGGGGGCCGGGAATTCGGCAAACACGGAGACCACAAGTTCCCGGATTACCGCGTCGTCGTCTACCACCGCGATCCGAAGGTTCCGGAGGGCTTCTTTAACTTCTTCGGGGTTGAATTTGGCTTCCTGGTTAAAGCGCAGCTCCATTGTTTCGGTTAGCTCGCCTTCGGCGGCCAGCACCCGTTTTTCGATAAGGGCCGCCTGTTTTTCCGCGTCTTCGGTGGTATCCAGTTCTTTGATCAGGCCGTCCAGGGCATATTGCAGGTTGTCTAACACTTCAATATTTTCGTACTGCTTCTGTCCGGTAATAAAGGTTTTTATAAACTCATCTCTGGTAAGGATCCGGATGTTTTTTTGCTGTATCCGGGAAGACTGCAGTACTTCTAAAAGTTTTTGGACATTCGGGCCGTCGGCAAAACCCAGGGTAAAGCCGCTAATCATAACAATAAGCTTGGGAACCTTGATTTGGTACAGATTAAGCAGTTCCATAATTTTAAACTGCAAAAGGTCCAGTTTGTCCCGGTTAAGGCCCATGGTAATTTCCACAAAGACAATGTCGTCGTTAACATGGATTTCCACCACCCCCGGACTTTCGTCAATTTCAAAGGGAACGTCCAGCATCTGCGAAAGGGTGGCAAAAAGGGATTCTGTTTTAACGGGCTTGGTAAAAACTTTTTTTACATTGTAGGGTAAAAGCTCGATGATTTTTTTTTGATCCATGGGGGGAGTGATAATAATAACCGGAATTTTAGCGGTATGGGGAGAGGCCTGCTTTTGCTTAAGCACCTCTATGGCGTTCTGCCTGCCCAAATGGTAGTTCATGATTGCCAGGTCCGGCAGGAGGTTTCTAATTTTGGTAATTCCGTCCAGGGCGTTAACCGCCGCCTCCGCGTCTATACCATTGGCGGAAAGTTTAAGCCGCAAGTATTCCCGAAAAAAAGGCGCCTCGTCGATAATTACAACTTGCTTCACTGTTGTTTAGTATAAGATATATCTGGCGGAAGATTCAATATTTTTGTATACTGGAATTGTCCGGAAACTTTAGTTTTGGAACAGGCTCTACTGATTTTCCTTGCGGCCAATCCGGAGCGCCGGTTTGGTTTAATGCGGGGATCCAAAGGAGTATATATGGGAAAAAAAGCATTGGTTTTTTTGGCAGAGGGGTTTGAAGAAGTGGAGGCGGTAAGCCCCATAGATTATCTGCGCCGGGCGGGGATAGAAGTGGTAAGCGCCGCCATAAGCAAAGAACGAAAGGTTACGGGGGCCCACGGAATTCCCTTTACCGCCGATACCTCCATACCGGATCTGCAGGAACAGGGTAAATTTACCCCCGCTTCCTGGGACGGGGTTTTTGTCCCCGGCGGCCTGCCCGGGGCTTCTAATTTGGCGGCCTGCTCCGCGGCGGGGGAATTTTACCGGGAAATGGCCGGGGCGGGAAAGCTTGTGGCGGCCATCTGTGCTTCGCCGGCGGTGTTTTTAGCCCCCCTGGGACTGTTAAAAGACAAGCGCTTTACCTGCTTTCCGGGCACGGAAAAACAGGTAAAGGACGGAACCTGGCTGTCCCAGAGGGTAGTACGGGACGGTAATCTTGTTACCAGCCGGGCCGCGGGAACCGCCGCCGAATTCGCCCTGGCCCTCATCGAAAAACTTGCCGGGGCGGAAGCGGCAAAGAAGCTTAAAGAAGAGGTCCTGCTGTAGCCGGCGGTGCCGGACTTAGCCGGCGGCGCCGGACCAGCCGGCGGCGCCGGACCAGCCGGCGGCGCCGGGCTTAGCCGGCGGCCTAGGGGCGGTTTTCCGGCAGCCCCGCGAGGAATGCACCTGCGGTCCGGTTTCCCAGGGCGGCGCATTCTTCCAGGGTCCGGCGCTGTAAAAAGCCGGCAAGAAAGCCGCCGGCAAAGGCGTCTCCGGCGCCGGCGCTGTGTTCCGGGTGCAGGACCTCTGTTTCGGCCCTTAGGAGGGTGTTTCCCTTAAAAACCAGGGCCCCCCGGCTTCCCCGCTTAAGGACGACGCAGGAGCGGGGGGCGCCGCGGCAGAGATCCCGCAGAAAATTTTCCGTCTCTTTTTCCGGGACTCCGGGGCCGGGGTTTTCCCCCAGGGCCCGGTGCAGGGCGGCCCCCTCTGCTTCGTTCATAAAAAGGAGCAGGGGCTTGCGTTTAATATACGCGGCAATATCCCCGGCGCCGGCCCGGACCATAAAAACCGATCCCGCGTCCAAAGCCGCGGTACGGGCCAGGGCAAAAAACCGCTGAACCAATTCCTTTCGATCCAGCATATAGCCGTCCAGCAGCAGCAGCCGGGCCCGCCGGGCCGGTTCTTTAGGAATGTCTTCCGCGGTAAATTCCAAAGCCGCGCCGGGGGCGGCGGCAATGCGCCGGGCGGACCCTGTTTTAAGGGTAATACACAGCCCCGTGGGGGCGGTCCGGCAGACCAGGTGGAGGGCCGTAGACGCCCGGCCCAGTTCCGCTTCAAAAAACCGCCCCGGGGGATCCGGCCCTTCGGAAGTCCCTCCCAGGGCCCCGGCAAAGGCGGTCCGCAGCCCCAGGCCCGCGGCGATCCTTGCCGCCGTGGCCGCTCCGCCCCCGGCCCGGCGCACCGGCGGGGGCGTTCCCGCCGCCCTTCCTTCCTCCAATTCCCGGAGGATCGCCGCGGCCCGCCGCGGGGAAACATGCTGTACCGGCGCGTTCAGGCCAAAGCGGGCGCAGAAGGAGCCGGGAACTTCGGCAAACACGTCAACCAGGGGATTGCCGATACAGAAAAGGTCAATCATCAAAGGGCGCAGGGTATATTCAACGCGTATTACGCCCCCGGCGCCGCCGGGGACGGCGCCGCCACTATGGACCTAAGCAGGGGGGTTTTTTCCAGTTCCGCCGCCAGGCCCTCGGCACGGCTCTTGTTTACGTATTTTGGGTCCTGGAACGAATAGGTAAAATTGGTATGGATGTCGTAGCTTCCGGCCATTAGGGCGTGGGCGTCTTCGGTCATCACCAGTTCTTCGTCCGTGGGAATAACGTAAATAGGTATCTTCGATTCGGCCTTGGAGATGATGGTCTCCGCGTTCCGGGTATGGCTTAATTCGTTCTTTTGGGGATCGTACACTATGCCGGTTTCTTCAAGGCCCCGGAGTATTTTTTCCCGCATAAAGAATGCAAATTCCCCCACCCCCGCGGTAAACACCAGCGCGTCTACCCGGCCCAGAACCGCCTGGTATGCCCCGATGTATTTTTTTACCCGGTGGGCCTCCATGTCCTGAGCCAGCAGGGCCTTTGTATCTCCCTGGAGCTTTGCCTTCTGAATATCCCGGCGGTCGGTGTAGGTTCCCGTAATTCCCAAAAGGCCGGATTTTTTGTTCAGCGCCGCCTCTGCCTCCTGGGGGCTCATGCCGGTCTTCCGCATCATATAAAAGGGCAGGGCCGGATCCACGTCCCCGGAGCGGGTTCCCATGATAAGCCCCTCCAGGGGAGAGATGCCCATGGAAGTGTCGAAGGAGCAGCCGTTCTTAACGGCGTTCACCGAAGCGCCGTTTCCCAGGTGGCAGATAATCAGGTTCACCGCAAAGGGGTCCTTTCCAAGAAGCGCCGCGGCCCGCTTGGCGGTATACAGGAAGCTGGTGCCGTGGAAACCGTAACGCCGGACGGAATATTTTTCGTACCACTCATAGGGAACCGCGTAAAGAAACGATTCCGGGGGCATGGTCTGATGCCAGGCGGTATCCATGATCGCGCAGTGGGGAATATGGGGCAGAACCTTTTTAGCCGCCTCGATTCCCATAATGTTGGCGGGATTATGCAGGGGGCTCATGTCCTGCATATCTTTAAAGGCCCTCATGGCCGCGTCGTCCACAATAACGCTTTTTGTAAATTTGTCCCCCCCGTGGACCACCCGGTGCCCCAGGGCCCCGATAACCTGCATGTCGCTGATGCAGCCCCTTTCTTTGTCCGTTAAAAACTTGATTATAAGATTCACCGCATCCACATGGCTGGGACAATCGTGGTTACAGGTGATTTCTTCTTTTCCCTTTACCTTGTGGTTAATAAAAGACCCCCCCAGGGTTACTTTTTCCACCACCCCCACGGCCAGTACGTCCCCGGCGTCCCAGTCGTAAACCTGATACTTCGCGGACGAAGAGCCGCAGTTAAGCGTTAAAATTACCATTTCCTATTCCTCCTTATACTAAAATCTCTATTAGAAAAACGCGATTAAGGTTATTTAGCGTCTGTCCACAAAGCCGGTGCGCAAACTACGGTTGCGGCTTTTAAATAAGATTTTCCCTAGAGCAGTTCATTGCGGCCATTGGCCTTGATCTGTTCTACAATTTCCCGGACCTTTTGGGTCTGCCCCCGTTTGGCCACCAGGACGCTTCCGGGGCCGCCGTCTTTTCCCGATCGAACCGTGATGATAAGATCCTCCACCCCCACCAGGGCCACGGGAATGTCCGAATCTACAAAACATTCCCGGGATTCGCATTGATAAACCTCGGAGCGGCTTAGGCCGCTGCGCTTTATTAAGAGAGCGTATTCGTCCCAGCTACCCACGTCGATCCATTTAAATCCCGCTTTAACCATCACGGCGCCGGAACATTTTTCTGCGATGGCATAGTCGAAGGAAATAGCCCGGGTATGCCGGTACGCCTTGTCCAAGTCGAGCCAGTTCCACAGTATGCGCAGCCCCCCCTCGGTTCTAAAGGACCTCTGGTCCGGCGCCCGGAGCTTTCCAAAGGGAAAGATAAGTTCCGCCGCGGACCGCCGGAATTCCTTAAGAATAAAGGTAGAAGAAAAAGCAAACATCCCCGAATTCCAATAAAAATTTCCCGCCTGTAAAAAGGTCTCGGCGGTTTTTTGATCCGGCTTTTCCCGAAAAGACAGCACCTTAAAAACATCCGGTTCTTCCGCCACCTGAGAAAGGGGGATCCCCGCTTCGATGTACCCGTAGCCCGTTTCGGGACCCTGGGGCGTGATGCCAAAGATCACCAGCTTATCCGCCTGGACAAAGGCTTCTGCCGCGGCGGCGTCTACCAGAAATTTTTCCATGGGGGTAATAATGTGATCGCTTGTCAGCACCAGAATTTTCCGTTCCTCGCCGGAGGCCCAGTCTATAAAGGTGGCCGCGCAGGCAATGGCCGGGGCGGTACTTTTTGCCGCCGGCTCGGGGATCAGCACCAGGTGCTGCAGTTCTTTGGAAGAATATTTTTCGCAGTCCTTAACTATGCGGGCCACATGGGAATGGCCGGCGATGATAATCACCCTGCCGTCCCTTTGCCGGTCTATCAGCGCCAGGGCCCGCTCTATGGCCGCGTTTAAAAAACTTCCCCTTACAAAAGGTTCCGGGGTGTCGCTTATGGAGGGCATGGGCAGGAACTGTTTGGGATTGCGGCTGCTGCTGGCAGGCCAAAGCCTGGAGCCGCTTCCCCCGGCCATGATGATGCAGTCGGTAAACATGGTATTGCCAGTATAGTTCAGGATTAACCGGACCGCAAGTTACGCGCGGCGCTCCTGCCCAAAATATACCAGGCCCCGTAGATAAGAAGGGCCAGGACCGTGAAGCCCGAAAAGCAGGCAAAGAGGGGCCTAAATCCCAGATCTTCCACCAGGAAGCCCCCCAGGATGTTTCCCAGCAAAGAGGGAAGCCCCGATCCCAGGGCAAGGTACACGGACATTCCCAGGGCCCGTTTTTCCGGGGGAAAGCTGGTAGAGATAAAATTAACCGCCGCGGGATGGTAGATCCCAAAACACAGGGAATGGAGCAGCTGGGCGCCGGCGATAAAGCCCCTGCCGGGGAAGGCCGCCCAGATAAGCAGCCGCACGCTGATCCCCGCAGCGGCCAGGGCCAGCAGCGGCAGGGGCCCAAAGCGCCGCAAAAGCCGGGCAGAGATAAACATGCAGGGAACTTCCGCCATGGACGCCAGGGCAAACATGGCCCCCACCACGTTCCAGTCCAGTTCTTCCGTCAGGTACAGGGGAAAGTACGAGTACACCACCGACATGGCAAGGCGGCATAAAAAAATAATGGCAAAGCCCGTAAGAAAATAAATTGAAAGCAGGTGGACCGGCCCCTTGGAAGGGGAACCGGAACGCCCCCTTCCCCGGGGACTGCCGGTCATGGTCCGGGGTAAAAGGATAATAGGAAAAACCGCGGCCAGGGAACTAAGGGTGATCCAGGCGGCTATGTTTTCGCTGTTCTGGGGTTTTAGGACCGGAGTCCACTGCAAAAACAGAACCAGGACAATAAAGCTTATGGATCCCGCGGCCCGGATCTTTCCGTAATCCCCGGTCTTGCCAAGCCGGATCGTGGTAACGGCGTCCAGAAGGGAGGTAGTGGAGCGGAACCCAAAAGCCATCAGCGCCAAAAATACGGCGCTGATCAGCGGGTGAATAAACAGCGCCAGGGGCGCCGCCAATACCGGAAGCAGGGTTGTAATGATAAGCGGGATCCGGTAGCTTCCGTTTTTATCGGCCCAGGCCCCGAATACAAAGGGCCCTGCGATACCGGCCCCCTCAAAGACCCCCAGCAGGACGCCCACCAGGCCGGGACTGTACCCCAGATCCCGTATCAAAATAGACAGGTAGGGGGTAATCGTGCCAAACACCACAAATGACAGAATGTACGAAGGAATCATAATCTTCCCAGGATACTATATTTTTTGGCAAAAGTATGGTATCCTTTTATTACCGTCCGGTCGTTAACACGAGGTTTTCATGACACAGGATGATATTATACGCGCCGCCTTTACCGTATGGGGAGAAGATCTGTACAGAACCACAGACCTTTCCAAGCTTGCAAAAGCCCTGGGGGTTACTAAAGCGGCGCTGTACCGCCATTTTCCCGGCAAGACAAGCCTCCTAAAGGCCATGGAAAGCCGCTTTCTAAAAGACTATACCGCATGGTTTAAGCCCCGCATAGAAGAGATTCGGCGCCTGGAAACCTGGCAGGACCGGCTGTTCCTTGCCTCCCGGGCCCTTACCGGTTATTTTGCCCGGCATTTCGACTACCTCGTCTATTGCCTGGTACGGCTCCACGGCAACAAAAAACGATACACCCTGGATATGGAAACCGTGGAACGGCAGGAACCGTTTTTTACCGAATTTGTGTCGATGTTCCCCCCGGATCAGTCGTACCCTTCCGTATTGGTCATGGTGAGCATAACTTCGATCTTTGAAGCCGCTTTGTTCTGTAAGCGCCGTTACGCCGGATCCTTTTCCCCGCCGGCGGAAGAGGAGATTCTATCCCTGGTAGAATCGACAGGAGAAAAGATCCGCCGGGGCCTGGGCTTTGACAGGGAGATAGTCGATTCCCTGCTTTACGACCGGCTTGAAGCCCTGGGAGGACCGGATCGCCGGCGCTTTGCCCCCGGAGACCCCCTGCTGGCCGCGGCGGCCAAAGCGATAGCGGAGGCGGGGATCTGGAAAGTTTCCATGGAAACCGTAGCAAAATGTTCCGGGCTTTCCAAAAGCGGCCTTTACTTTCATTTTAAAAGCAAAGAAGATATGTTTGCCCAGCTTATCATGACAGAATTCGAGCGGATCGCCGCCATTGTTACCGCCCGGTCCAGCCTATCGGCAAAACAGGAAGAACGGCTTTATTTAACGCTCCTTTCTATTGTGGACTACCTAAACCTTAGACCCGAGATCCTTATCCTGCTGGACTGGCTGCGGATCCGCCGCCTAAAGATTAAACTGTTTGTCCCCGAGGTCCTGAACGGCATTTTCGCGGGCCTTAATTTTAAAACCCCGGCTTCCGAAAGCCTTCAAGAAAATGCGGCGCAGTGGGTTTTGTTTTTGCTGGTGGCCCTTTTAATGCGGTGTTTACGCCGCCAGCCCGCCGCGGAAACCGAAGAAGCCCCCGCGGCGGGAATGGACGACAGGAGCGTCCGAAAACTGTACCGGTTTATTACCCTGGGAGTAGAAGGCTGGCAGGGCCCGGTTCCCGGGTTTTGATATACACAATAGATTTTGGGTTGCAAGGGAATAATTGACCAATCAAAGAAAAATGATTATGGTTATTTCGAGACTTTAGTAAAATGCCATGAACATAGTGCTGCCCTATCTGGATAAAACCCTGCCCCTGGAATTCCCCGATGAAAACCTTTTGGCCGTTGCGGAACCAAATGAATACACCGCGAAGGGTTCGGCGAAAGAACTACTCGCCGCGGCGCTGGCAAAACCCTGCGGGCCCGCCGGCGGGGAGGGGGAGGGGCTTGGACGCTTTCTTTACGGAGGAAGCAGGGTTCTTATTATTATCAACGACGCCACACGGCCCACCCCCACGGCGCTGATCCTGGAAGGGCTTTTACCGCTTATAGAACAGGCGGGCGTTCCGGACGGCGGCCTTACCCTGTTAACGGCCACCGGCGCGCACCGGGGCCCCACCGAAGAAGAGTACAGGCAGATTCTGGGGAATCTGTACCCCCGGCTTCGTTCCCGGTGCCTTTATCACGACGCCCGGAATGAACAGGACATGGTTGACATCGGAACCACCCGGAACGGTACGCCCATGCTGCTTAACCGGCAGCTTTTCGCGGCGGACCGGATTATCGCCACCGGCAGCGTGGAGCCCCATTATTTTGCGGGCTTTACCGGCGGACGCAAAGCCTTTCTTCCCGGCATTGCCTCGTACAAAACCATCCAGGCAAACCACAAGCTGGCCCTTTCCCCCCGGGCCCGCTCCCTGGCCCTGGAAGGAAACCCGGTACACGAAGACATGATGGACGCCCTTCCCCTTATCAAGGCCCCGGTGTTTTCGGTGATGACGGTTCTGGACAGGGAACAGGGAGTGGCCGCCGTTAGCGCCGGAGATCTAATGGCTTCGTTTTACAGCGCAACGGACATTGCCCGGAAAATTTTCTGCGTAGCCGTTCCTTCCAGGGCCGATATTGTCGTTTCCGTCGCGAAGTTCCCCATGGATATAGATCTGTACCAGTCCCAGAAAGCCATCGACAACGGCGCCCTCGCCCTTAAAGACGGCGGAACCCTTATTTTGGTTTCGAGCTGCCGGGACGGAATCGGGGACGAGGCCTACGCCGCATTGCTGGCGGCCTCGGCTTCTCCCGCGGAAGCCATAGAGCGGATCCGGGGGGGCTACAAGCTGGGGTACCACAAGGCCGCAAAAATGGCGGAAGTCTCCGGCAGGGCGGGAATCATGGCGGTGTCGGAACTGCCTGCGGAACGGCTTGCCTCTATGTTTATAGAAAAATCCGAAAGCCCCCAACAAGCCCTGGACAAGGCCCTGGCCAAAGCCCTGGCCGCGGGTAACTTTAGGCCGAAAATCCTTATTCTGCCGGACGGCTGTGTTACCGTGCCCGATCCGGAGCCGCGCGAAACCCTGCTTTAACAGCCTTTTCCCTTTGCGCCGTTCGTGGTTATTCGCGCCGTTCCTGTATCGAAAAAAAAGCCCGGCCGTCCAGAGGACCGCCGGGCTTGTACCGCGCGTTAGGCGGTTTTTGCTTTAGAAGCTCCACACAAAGTCTACATACACCTTCTGGGCAACAATGGTGGGCGTTACACTGTCGGCTGAAACCTTGCCCCATCCGAGGTCATAGGCCGCCACAATCTTGGCGCCTTCCGCTATATTCCAGGTGATGCTGGGCTTGCCGCCGATATAGAAGATGGTTGAATCCTCGGGCACTAGTTTTTTGCTAATGCCGCCGTAGCCGACGTAAACTTCAAGTTTGGGAACAAAGGTTCCCCCGGCCAGGGCATAGGAGGCCCAGATGTTTCCCTTAAGACCCAGGTCGTACTCCTTTGAAGTCTCACCAAACGTCATTCCTGTGTACAGCTTCGCCACGTCGCCGAACGGGCCGGAGTTGAGCAGGTTAATGAACTGCCAGAAGGTGGCGCCCACGTCAAGGTCCCCAAGATCGTAGGAAACCACTTCGTCAATGGTAAAGCCCTTGTCTTCCGCATCCAGGGTCTCGCTCCAGATTTCCGCCGCCAGGGACAGGTTGGGAATGGCCGAAACTTCTACGCCCGCAAAGATCTTGCGCATAACCAGGTTCGAGGTTCTTCCGCTTACCACCACCTTAAACAGATCGGGGTAGGCATAGGCCGCGCCGTAGGTAAAGGTGTTGTTAAGAAGGCTGTCCATTCCGGTGCGGTCGAAGTCGCCCGGGAGGTCGTCATATACCCCAAAGCCCACATTAAGGCCTTCGATGGGGCGGATCTGTACCAGGCCCCCCAGGCCTTCTCCCACGTCGTCGGCTTTATCGCCGGCGGTGGCCCACGCGCCGTTGTCTACCGCGCCGCCGTAAATGTCAACGATGTTAAATACCGTGGCGCTGACATAGGCGTATTCAGCGTAGATAGAGGGCAATCCCTTTACACCGGTTTCGCCGCCCTGGGCCCGCAGCTTAATATGGGCCCCGATGTTGTCGTAGGTAAAGTCGACGTTCAGGTCGGCCCGGGCATAAGGCACATCCGCATCCTGGGCATAGGCGTCAAAACTCCAGCCCTCTAGAGTATCGGTGCCGGGGGCATCGAGATCAAGCGATTCAGCCGTTCCCTGAAGACCGGAATTCAAAGACCCGGAAATCTTGAGTTCCTGAGCAAATACTCCCCCTGCTACCGCAAGGATCAAAAGAACAATTAACGTTTTCTTCATAACTTACTAATCCTCCTAGGATTGACAAGAGGAAGTAATCAACGATCACCTGACACCTCTTTATCTTTCTTAGGGTACACAATAAGTTTTAATTTTGTCAAGCCGTTGTTATTAATTTTTAAGAATTTTTATAAAAAAAAGTTAAATTTTGCCGAATTTTTATTTTTTGTCCGAAAAATAGGGTTGTTTTAGCAATTTTTGCCCCCATATATGGGGCGCCGCTTATGCCATAAAACCAAATTCCGGGGTCCAAATTCAACTATTCCCTGCGGAATACAATCATTCACTTTGGAGGACCTTATGACCTATGGGTATATCCGGGTAAGTACGGATAAGCAAACCGTGGAAAACCAGCGCTTCGAAATACGGCATTTTTGCCAAACCAGCCACATTTATATCGACCAATGGATAGAAGAAACCATCAGCGGAACAAAAATTCCCGAAAAACGCCTTTTGGGGACCCTTTTAAACGCCATTAAACCGGGGGACCTTATTATTTGCTCTGAACTTTCCCGGCTTGGACGCAGTCTTTTTATGATTATGTCGATTCTTTCCCATTGTATGAACATGGGCGCCGAAATTTGGACCATAAAAGACGGCTACCGCCTGGGCAATGACATCCAATCTAAGGTTTTAGCCTTTGCCTTCGGCCTTTCGGCGGAAATCGAGCGAAATCTTATCAGCCAGCGCACCAAAGAAGCCCTGGCCCGCCGCCGGGCCGAAGGCCAAAAACTTGGCAGACCCTTCGGCAAATCGAAACACCTAAAACTAAGCGGCCGCGAAGAAGAAATCAAAGTCATGCTTAGCCAGGGCCTGTCTAAAGCCGAAATTGGCCGCCGTCTGGGAACCAACCGGAATACGGTCCGGATTTTCATCAATTCCCGGCTGCAAAATCCGCCGTGTTCAGCCCCCCAGGGCTGTTGATAATCTGTGCAAAATATGTGTATATCCGGTGGAAAAAACACCCGGAAATTCGCCGGAAATAAACCTTCTTTTGATCCTTGCGGTAGCAGGGGGAGTATTTGCTCAGGAACTCAAGATTTCCGGGTCTTTGAATTCCGGTCTTCAGGGAACGGCTGAATCGCTTGATCCCGATGTCTCCGGCTCCGATACTGAAACGAGTTGGGATTTTGGCGCCTATGCCCAGGATGCGGATGTGCCTCTTGCCCGGGCCGACCTGAACGTCGACTTTACCTACGACAACATCGGGGCCCATATTAAGCTGCGGGCCCAGGGCGGCGAAACCAACACTGTAAAGGAATTGCCCTCTATCTACGCTGAATACGCCTATGTCAGCGCCACGGTATTTAACATCGTCGACATTTACGGCGGCGTGGTAGACAACGGCGCGTGGGCCACCGCCGGCGATGAAGCCGACGACGTGGGAGAAGGCCTGGGGGGCCTGGTACAGATCCGCCCCATCGAAGGCCTTAATGTGGGCTTTGGGGTATATGACGGGCTCCCGGCCGGCTTCAGCGGACAGGACAGCCTTCTTAACAACACCTTTACCTACGGCGCGGCCTATGCCTACCCCGATCTGTTTAAGGTGGTGATAAGCGGAAGAACCTCGGACCTGGTTATGAGGAGCATCTTTGCGGGCGTAGAAGTTTCGGCCATTCCCAACCTGTCCCTGGCGGCGGAAATCTGGAGCAAGACTCTGGATGCGGAAGACAAGGGCTTTACCATTGACGAAGTGGTTTCCTACGATCTTGGGGACCTTGATGTGGGCGCCACCTTCTGGCAGTTCATTAACCTGCCCAACTTCGGCCCGTTGGCGGGTACTCGATATCTTCCTTCGCCTGCTACTTCAAAGGAATTCAACCTGGGTCTTAAGGGGAACATCTGGGCCTCCTATGCCCTGGCCGGGGGAACCTTTGTTCCCAAACTTGAAGTCTACGGCGGCTACGGCGGCGCCAGTGAGGATATAACAGCGCATGGTGAGGATGTTACCCTGATATATATCGGCGGCAAGCCCAGCATCACCTGGAATATAGCGGAAGGCGCCAAGATTGTGGCGGCCTATGATCTTGGATGGGGCAAGGTTTCAAGCGACAGTGTATCACCCACCATTCTTGCCCAGAAGGTGTATGTAGACTTTGTGTGGAGCTTCTAAAGCAAAAACCGCCTAACGCGGTACAAGCCCGGCGGTCCTGGACGGCCGGGCTTTTTTTGTACCTACCGGCCGCCGCCGGAACGGGCCGGAAAAAGCGCTCCCGTATATAGCCCGTGAAAACAATACGCCGCTGTTCAGTCCGGCAAATATACGAGAAATCACCATCAAACGGGGGCTAAACCGTCCCGGTTTTTGGGTTGACCCTCCGTGGTAAAACTCTTTTCTCTTATATCATCCTGCCGCCCCGAAACGTCTTGCCGGCAGCTTGCAGGCTAAACGCAGCCCCGACAACAGCCGGCCGGATTGTAGAACAATTCCATTGTAATTTCCGTCGATAAACTTTATCATCAAGTATATGGGGATCTGGAGCTGTCCAAAGCCCCGGATGCAGCGCGTTGCACGAAAAATTTACAAGGCGAGGTAATAAAGTTGAAGAGATACATCCTGTTTTTTTTAGCGGCCCTGGGGCCGGCTTCTTCCGTCATGGGGGAACTGCCGGAGTTTACCTTAAGCGCCGGCGGCGGTTTTTTGGCGGGGGGGCTTTTTAGCCGCTATACCCTTACCGCAGACGAAAACACTAAATTCGGCCCGACGGACCTGGAAATGAAGCAGTCCATGGATCAGTTTAATTACGGGGGCTACCTCTTCTTTGACGCAACCTACGGGGAATTTACCGTGGAAATCCAGCGGGGCCTTAACCGGTACCGGGAAACCCTTGGGGGCATTGGGCAGGGTACCTATTTTAACGACATTCCCCTGGAAGGGACCGGGGCGGAAACCGTGCTGGGCTTTACCCTGGTGGGCAAGTACCCCTTTACCCTGCGGAGGGGGCTTTTAATCTACCCCCTGCTGGGGATCGAGTATCAAATTGCCCTGGTCGAAAAACGCAGGCCCCGCGGGGAAAAAGATCAGCCCAGGGCCGATGGAAAGACGGAACTGGACGGTTCCCGGAACTTCTCCCTTTCCATGTGGAATTCGTTCTTGGTGGACGCGGGGGCGGGGCTGGATTTTATGATTAAGAGCCCCTTTTTTCTGCGGGCCGAGCTGGTGTACCGCTTTCGGCTTAAAACTTCCGCGGAACAGGAAGGTATTGACTATGTGGAAAACCGCTTCGGCATTTCCCGGCCCACCCTCTTTGGAAACCCCCGGATCTCGGGCCTGACCCACGGACCGGAACTCCGGGTGGCCCTGGGGTACCGCTTTTTCTAACTAAGCCGGGGCGGCGGGGCCCTTCGCGGGCCTTCCGCCGGCAAACCCCCGGGGCTTAAGGGGAGGGAGTGCCGAAATCACTAGCAATAACAGAGGCTTCATAAGGGGTGCTTGTGAAGTCGGTGGTGTTGTATGCAATAGTACCCCCGGGGGTAACGGCAATTGCTTTACGCGCTTTCGGCGAATCAGTACCGGTAATATACATCTTGCCGGTTGACATATCATTAGAAACGCCCAGGACCAGCACATAGTTTCCCGCGGAGATCTCGGGAGAAACCTTGATTGTAAAGCTGGTGGAATTCCCCGCCCCGATCCCCTGGGCAAGGTATCCTCCCAATTTGGTCAGACCATTCGTATCGTTACTAATAGTAGCGTTTTCCGCGAACACCGACAACGAATAATAGGCCCCCGAGGGGGCGCCGGTAATAACAAGCTCCGTGCTCGGCGTGCTCGAAGAAGGGTTTCCGCATCCGGCCAATGCCGCCAAGGCAAGCAGCGCCGGGATACATTGTTTAATCAACGGTTTTCTTTTCATTATGTTAGTCTCCTAAATAGTGCCTGTACAAAGACCCTTATACGGTCCCTTTACTATATTACGGTATCCGGGCTTTTTTAGCAAGGATCATCCGGCGGCCCGGCAGCCTCGGCAGCCTCGGCGGCCGGGCCGCCGGGCCGCCGGACCGCCGCGGAAACTTCGTTTTCCTTGCAGTTTGCGGGGTAAAATTTTAGATTTATGCGCGAAGCGCAACAAACTGCTAGGGCGTGCCAAAAAGGTCAACAATCTCATGGGCTGTATAACCGCCGGTGCTGGGGATGAAACCGGCGGCGCCGTATACAATAGTACCCCCGGGGGTAACGGGAATTGCTTTACGCTTTGCCGGAGACCCCGGATTACCGGTAATGTACATCTTGCCGGTTGACATATCCGTAGAAACGCCCAGGACCAGCACATAGTTTCCCGCGGAGATCTCGGAAGAAACCTTGATTGTAAAGCTGGTGGAATTCCCCGCCCCGATCCCCTGGGCCCGGTATCCTGTCAACTGGGTAAGGGAGGCTTTGGGATTGTACATGATGGTGGCGTCCTGGTCGAACACCGACAACGAATAAAAGAGCCCCTCGGGGGCGCCGGTAATAGTAAACGACGCGCTCGCAGGCGTGCCCGAAGCCGTGCCCGAAGAGGGGTTTTTGCATCCGGCCAATGCTGCCAAGGCAAGCAGCGCCGGAATACATTGTTTACGCAACGATTTTTTTTTCATAATAAGAGTCTCCTAGATAGCGTCTGCACACAGACCATTATACGGGAACTTATACGCTCCCTTTATATATACTAGGGCATCCGGATTTTTTTAGCAAAAATCACCCGGCGGCCTTCCGGCGGCCTTCCGGCAGCTTACCGGCCCCGGAAACCCGGGCATTGACAAAAACCGGGGGCGATAGTATGCTGTGGATGCTTCTTTTAACAGAAACTAACAGAAACGAAAACAACGGATATGGTAAAAGCGGCAAAATCAAAGGAAGGAGGAGCGGGCCGCAGCTTCCCGCTGCGGGGCTGCCGGACTTTCACACAAAAAAGGAGAAATCTATGAAAAAGGTATGTATGGCGCTGGCATGCGCCCTGGGCCTTCTGGCTTGTTCGAACAGGGATGGGGGGCAGCAGGGGGCTGTAGAAGACATAAACATCGGAATTGCAAAATATCTTCAGCACGAGGCCCTGGACGCGTGCGAAAACGGCATCCAGGACGCCCTTATCTTACGGGGTTATAATCCGATCTTCGACCTGCAAAATGCCAACGGAGACCCCAACACCGCCGCGCAGATCGCCAACAAATTTAAAAGCGACCGGGTAAGGGTGGCGGTAGGCATTGCCACGCCCATGGCCGAAGCCCTGGCCAACGCCATGACCGATACGCCGGTGATTTTTTCCGCGGTTACCGACCCTGTAACGGCCCGGCTGGTTACATCCCTGGACCGGGGAGAGGGAAACGTTACGGGGCTTTCCGACGCCATTCCCACGGTGGACCATATCGGAATGTTTCAAAAGATTGCGGGCATTAAAACCCTGGGATACATCTATACCAGTTCAGAGGACAATTCACTTTCCGCCCTAACCCTGGTGGAAGAGGGTTGTAAAAAATACGGCATTACCCTGGTAACCCAGGCGATTACCGGTTCCGCGGAACTTCAGGCCGCGGCCCAGGCTGTCGTTAACCGGGTAGAGGGCATATACCTTACCACGGATAATACGGTGTTTTCGGCCCTGCCGGCGCTGATACAGGTCTTCCAAAGGGCAAAGAAGCCCATTTTTTCCGGGGATGTTACCGGCGCGATGAACGGGGGCTGCCTTATTGCCAGCGGGTTCAACTACTACAAGGCGGGGCTTGCCACGGGGAATATAGTGGCGGATGTTCTGGAGGGGAAAAACCCCGCGGATATTCCGGTAAAATTCCTTACCGATCCTTCCGAATCGGATCTGCTCTTTGATTTGGACGCGGCGGCAAACTGCGGCATTACCATTCCGGAAGAATACCTAAGCCAGGCCAATTATATCTTCCAGGAAGGCGCGCTGATCCAGATGCAGTAAGGTCCGGACCGCGCCTTCCAATCAAGGACGTCTTAGGTGATCGAAGGGATCTTTATAGAAGGGCTCGTCTACGGCATCATGGTGCTGGGGGTGTTTATCACCTTCCGGGTGCTGAATTTCGCCGACATGACCGTGGACGGATCCTTCCCCATGGGCTCGGCGGTAATGGTGGTAACTCTGCTCCGGGGTTTTCCGGCGCCCCTGTGCTTTTTACTGGTCTTTATAAGCGGCTGCTCCGCGGGGCTTATTACCTCCCTTATCCACACCCGGCTTAAGGTGCCGGATCTCCTTTCGGGGATCCTTACCATGACCATGCTGTATTCGATTAACCTGCGGATCATGTCCAACAGGGCGAATATGTCCCTGCTCCGGGTTACAACCCTCTTTACCCGGATCACCGATTTTACCGGTCAAACCCTGGGGGGCCTTTGGGGGGTGGTGATCTTTTGCGCCCTTATTACGCTGCTGATAAAACTCGCCCTGGATATTTTTTTTCATACCGACTACGGCCTTACCATGGGCGCCCTGGGGGCAAATCCCCAGTTGGTAATCTCCCAGGGAATGAACCCCGACATCATTAAGATAAGCGGAATTTGCCTGGCCAACGGCCTGGTGGCGGTGGCCGGGGCCCTCTGCGCCCTATACCAGGGCTTTGCAGACGTGGGCCTGGGCACGGGGATCATCGTTTCGGGGCTGGCCTCCCTGATGCTGGGGGAACTGATTATTCACTCCAATAAAATAAGCCTTCAGACCCTGCGGGTGCTTGCCGGTTCCATAATTTACCGGGGCCTTATGTATTTTGCCCGGGATTACGGGTACCATATTAACATGACCCCCAACGATTTTAAGCTGATCACCGGCCTGCTTATCATTTTTTGCATCCTGGCTTCTAAAAACCGGCTCTTTGTCCCCCGGCGGCGGAAATCCCGGAGGGAAAGTCCGTGATCCGGCTTGACGGCGTATCCGTAATATTCGGCCTGGGAACCCCGGACGAAAACGAAGCCCTTAAAAATATAAACCTTACGGTAAAAAACGGCGATTTTATTACCATCATCGGGTCCAACGGCGCGGGAAAAACAAGTTTGTACAACGCCGTGGCCGGAACCTGCCCCCTAAGCTTGGGACGGATCTTTATCCGCCCCGGCGCCGGGGCCTCCGGGCCCGGGGAATGGGAAATTACCCGGGAACCGGAATACCGGCGGGCCCGGTACATCGGCCGGATTTTCCAGAACCCCCTGCTGGGCACCGCGGGCCGTATGACCCTGGCGGACAATATGATGGTCTGCTATAAAAAAGGATACCGGGCCCTGCGGATAAGCCTGACCCGGCAGATGCGGGAATACTTTCGCTCGGAGCTCGCCGTCCTGGGGATGGGCCTGGAAAACCGGCTGGAAGATAATGTGGAGCTTTTTTCCGGCGGCCAGCGGCAGGCCCTGACCCTGCTTATGACGGTCCTAAGCCGCCCGAATCTGCTGCTCCTGGACGAACATACCGCGGCCCTGGACCCCCGGAACGCCGAACTGGTGATGCAGCTTACCCTGCGCTTTGCGGAGGAGTACAAACTTACGGTAATGATGATAACCCACAATATGAAGGACGCTTTGGAAACCGGAAACCGTCTTTTGATGATGGACGGCGGGGAAATTATTCTGGATATTAACCAGGCCGAAAAATCAAAACTAAGCCCCCAGGATATTATTCAGCGGTTTAGGGATATTAAAAAAAAGGAACTGGCCAACGACAAAATGCTTCTGGGTTAAGCCCCGCGCTTTAAGCCCGTATTGTTCCGCCGCCGGCCACAATGTCGCCGTCATAAAATACCGCGGCCTGGCCGGGGGTAATGGCCCGCTGGGCTTCCTCGAATTCCACGTGGACCGCGTCGGGGCCGGTCTGTTCCACCAGCGCCCATTGTTCGGCCTGAAGGTACCGGGTTTTTACCTTAAGCCGGAGGGGGCGGGGTATGGACGGGCAGGCGATAAGGTTTATCCGGTCCGCGCTAAGGCATTTTGAATAGAGGACCGGTTCCGGCCCCACCACCAGGGTGTTGGTTTCCCTGTTTTTTGCCGTTACGTACACCGGTTCGTTGCAGGGCGCCCCCAGGCCCCGGCGCTGCCCCAGGGTATACCGGACCAGGCCCCGGTGGCGGCCCAGAACCCTGCCCCCTTCGTCGGTAATGTCCCCGGGGGCGTAGCGTTTTCCCGTATAGGCTTCCATAAAGGCGCCGTAGTCCCCGCCGGGAACAAAGCAGATGTCCTGGCTTTCCCGCTTTCCCGCGTTGGCAAGGCCCCGCTTTTCCGCGAATTTTCGGACTTCCCCCTTGGTCATTCCCCCCAGCGGAAAACGGGTAAGGGCCAGCTCTTCCTGGCTCATCATGTAAAGCACGTAGCTTTGGTCCTTGCGGGGGTCCAGACCCTTCCGTAGAAGCCGCCGCCCGGCCTGTTCTTCAATCCGGGCATAGTGGCCGGTAACCAGAACCTTTGCCTCCAGTTCCCGGGCCCGGCGGAGCAGCAGGCGGAATTTAAGGTGGCGGTTACATTCAATGCAGGGGTTGGGGGTTTCCCCGTTTTCGTAGGCGGCGATAAAGGGTTCGATTACAAACCGGGCAAAGTCTTTGGTATAGTTAAGCACATAATGGGGAATGCCGAGTTTCCAGGCCGCCGTACGGGCGTCGTTAATGTCTTCCAGGGAACAGCATTTGCTTCCGCCGCCGGCAATAAGCTTCATGGTGGCCCCGACGCAGTTATAGCCCTGGTCCAGCATAAGGGCCGCGGCCGCGGCGCTGTCCACTCCGCCGGACATGGCGATAAGGGCCCGGTTCACCTATGACGCCCGGGAATAAAAACCGGGGAGTACACGGGGTAACACGAAAGAAAAAAGACAACACAGGCTTCCCCAACTCCGTAAAACTCCGTGGTTAAATTTCTTGTATCCGTGTAATTTTCCATATCGGTATGTTTAATGCAGCGGGCCCTTAGGCCATAAAGCTGTTTACCGCGGCCTCGCAGCTCCTCATGGCCAGGATCGTTTTTTCAAAAAGCTTGTCCATGTCCCAGCCCAGGAGGGCCGCGCCCCGTTCGATTACCTCTCGGGAACAACCGGCGGCAAAGGCGGGGGCCTTGAATTTCTTTTTAAGGGATTTTACTTCCATGTCCTGAACGCTCTTTGAGGGGCGGATAATCGCCGCGGCCCAGACAAGGCCGGTAAGCTCGTCGGAGGCAAAAAGAACTTTTTCCATTTCGTGTTCGGGCTTTGCGTCCACCTCCACAATACCCCAGCCGTGGCTGCATACGGCGTGGATCATGTCATCGCTTACCCCGCCGGCCCTAAGCAGTTCCGGGGCCTTAAGGCAGTGCCGGCCGGGGTACTCTTCAAAGTCGATGTCGTGGAGCAGGCCCACAATCCCCCAGTACTCCGCCTCGTCCCCGTAACCCAGGTCGGCGGCGTACCACTTCATAACCCCTTCAACCGTCAGGGCGTGCTGAAGGTGAAAGGGATCCTTGTTGTGCTTTTTAAAAAGCTCCCAGGCCGCGTCCCGGCTAATGGAGGATTGTAAGGCGCACATGGAGTTTCCGTCAATAATTTTGCGCGCGGATCTGGAAATAGGCCTTGGGATGCCTGCATACCGGGCAGAGTTCCGGGGCTTTTTTTCCTATGACGATGTGGCCGCAGTTGGAACACTGCCAGACCTCGTCCCCGTCCCGGCTGAACACCAGGCCCCCGTCGATGTTGGCAAGGAGCTTTTTGTAGCGCTCTTCGTGTTCCTTTTCGATTTTGGCGACCCCTTCCATCTCGGCGGCTATGGCGGCAAAGCCCTCTTCCCGGGCGGTCTTGGCAAAGTCCGCATACATGCTGGTCCATTCGTAGTTTTCCCCCGCCGCGGCGTCCTTAAGGTTTTCGGTGGGAGCCGGAACGCCTTCGCCGTGGAGGTGTTTAAACCAGATCTTTGCGTGCTCTTTTTCGTTCAGGGCGGTTTCCCTAAACAGGGCGCCGATCTGGACATAGCCTTCTTTTTCGGCCTTGGACGCGTAGTACAGGTACTTGGTGTGGGCCTGGGACTCTCCGGCAAAGGCGCTCTGCAGGTTCTGCCAGGTTTTGGAATTTTTTAGTTCCATGGGTTTCCTCTCTAAAAACTTATATTCGGGTTTTATCCGTGCTTCCAATTCCATGATACCATATCTTTGCCGGTTTGTACAGATTCTTGTTCATAGACCCCCTAATACAAAGCCCGTAGACCTGGGGGGAATTTTCTTGTATACTGGGGAACCTTTAAAACTCAGTGAGTTTTAAAGGTTCCCTTTACTTTTTTGGCAGCCTCTGTCGCAGGGGCATTGCTATTTCTAACCTAAGGAGATCCGGCATGAGTAAAGAATTAACAGAATACCAGGGTCCTGCCACCATGGAAAAAATTACCTCCCTGGCAAAACGCCGGGGTTTTGTCTTTCAGTCTTCAGAAATTTACGGCGGGCAAAACGGGGCCTGGGACTACGGCCCCCTGGGGATCGAGCTTAAAAACCGCATTGCCCAAACCTGGTGGAAAGAGATGACCCGGCGCCACGACAACATCGTGGGGCTTGACGCGGCCATTCTAATGCACCCCCGCACCTGGGAGGCTTCGGGGCATGTAGAAAATTTTACCGATCCCCTGGTGGACTGTAAAAAGTGCAAAACCCGGTTCCGGGCGGATCATCTTCCCCCAAAAAACCTTGCCGAAAAACAATGCCCCGAATGCGGGGGCGAACTTACCGGCGCCAGAAAGTTCAACCTTATGTTTAAGACCCACATCGGCCCGGCAGAAGACAGCGCCAGCATTATCTACCTGCGGCCCGAAACCGCCCAGGGAATTTATGTCAACTACAAAAACATTATCCAGTCCAGCCGGGTAAAGATTCCCTTTGGCATTGCCCAGATAGGCAAGGCCTTTCGCAACGAAATTGTTACCAAAAACTTTATCTTTAGAACCTGCGAATTTGAGCAGATGGAGATGCAGTTTTTTGTAAAGCCCGGAACCGACGAGGAATGGTTCAATACCTGGCGGGAACAGCGCTGGGGGTATTACGAAAAGCTGGGGGTTAAAATGGATCATCTTCGCTGGCGCCGCCACGGCCCGGAGGAACTTGCCCACTATGCAAAGGACGCCTGGGACATAGAATACCTTTTTCCCATGGGCTGGCGGGAACTTGAGGGGGTCCACAACAGAACCGACTACGACCTTAGCCGGCACACCGAATTTTCCGGGAAGGATCTACAGTACATCGATCAAGACCACCACAACGACCGGTATATACCCTTTATCATCGAAACCTCCGCGGGCCTTACCCGCACCCTGCTTATGCTGCTCTGCGATTCTTACGACGAAGAAAAAGTGCTTGCCGAAAAAGATTCCGGGGGCTCCGAAGGGGCCGCTTCCCCGGAGGAGTGGCGGACCGTGCTCCGCTTTCATCCCGCCATAGCGCCGGTAACTGTGGCGGTGCTTCCCCTAATGAAAAAGGACGGCCTGGCGGAACTGGCGGAAGACATACGCGGCGGGCTAAAAGAAGACTTTACCACCGATTACGATCAAGCCGGGGCCATAGGCCGCCGCTACCGCCGCCAGGACGAAGCGGGCACCCCCTTTTGCGTTACCGTAGATTACCGGTCCAAGGAAGACGGCACCGTAACTCTCCGGTTCCGGGATTCCATGGAACAGGTCCGGGTTCCCCGGGCGGGCCTGGGGGAACGGATCCGGCAGGAGATCAAAGAATACAAACGGATTAAGTAACGCCCGGTTTGGGGCTGCTTTAAAACCGGACCCTGGGCCGCCCGAGGAAGCGTAAAATCCGGGGCTTCCAAAATCCGCTTTAGCCGGGCTATTATGGGAGCATGAAGTACTCTCAAACCTTTATCCCCACCCTGCGGGAAGTTCCCGGCGATGCGCTTATTGCAAGCCACCGCTTGATGTTCCGGGCGGGGATGATCCGCAAGCTTTCCAACGGCCTTTTTGCGTACCTTCCCCTGGGGCTTAGGAGTTTTCGCAAGGTGGAAACTATTATCCGGGAAGAAATGGACGCCATCGGCAGTTTAGAGATAAAGCCCCCGGTGGTGGTCCCCGGCGAACTATGGAAGGAATCGGGGCGCTGGGACTCCATGGGCGAGGCCCTGCTGCGGGTAAAAAACCGGCTGGGGGCGGACTTTGTGGTGTCCCCCACCGCCGAAGAAGCCTTTACCAGCCTTGTTAGAAACGAGCTTTCCAGTTACCGCCAGCTTCCTCTTTTTCTTTATCAGATTAACACAAAATACCGGGACGAGATCCGGCCCCGCTACGGAGTTATGCGAAGCCGGGAATTTGTTATGAAAGACGCGTATTCGTTTCATGCCGGCGATGCAAGTCTGGACGAACATTACCGGGCCCAGGGCCGGGCCTATAGGCGGATCTTTAAACGCTGCGGCCTTACGGTAATTCCCGTCCGGGCCGATTCCGGGGCCATGGGGGGATCGGGCTCCGAAGAGTTTATGGTAGAAAGCGAGATAGGGGACAATACCCTGCTGCTCTGTAAAAGCTGCGATTATGCCGCCAACGTGGAAAAAGCGGAATGTAAGCTTGATTACAGCCCCCGGTTTTCCGAAGACCTGGCCCGGAGCGCGGCGGCCCGCACCCCGGCCCTGGAAAAAATAGACACCCCGGATGTTAAAACCATAGAGGAGCTCTGCGAATTCCTAAACACCCAGGCAAAGAATTTTATTAAAACCCTAATTTACCGGGCGGTGCATGTGGAACTTGATTTAAGCGGCGCCCCGGGCTGTAAGGACCTAAAAAAACACCGTCCCGCCCCCGGCGCCCCGGAGGTCTGGGACGAGGCTTTTTTTGCCGTGGCTATCCGGGGAGACCTGGACGTAAACGAAGCAAAACTTGCCGCGGCGCTGAAGGCTTCGCAGCTTTCCCTGGCCGCGGACGCCGACGTGATCCGCATTACCGGGGCGCCGGTGGGTTTTGCCGGTCCCGTGGGCCTGGACACGGCGCCGGTACTGCTTGACCAAACCGTAACGGGAATGAGTGACGCCGTTACCGGGGCCCTGGAAAAGGACAAACACTACCGGCACGCCGCCTATGGCAGGGACTTTACCGGCTGGCTTAGCGCCGATGTCCGCACGGTAAAAGCCGGCGACCGCTGCCCGCTCTGCGGCGGGGAACTTTACGAAAAAAAAGGAAACGAACTGGGGCATATTTTTAAGCTTGGCTACAAGTACACAAAATCCATGGGGGTCTCGTATCTGGACGAAAACGGCAAAACCGCTTTTCCGATCATGGGCTGTTACGGCATTGGCCTTGACCGCACCCTGGCCTCGATTATCGAGGAACACCACGACGAACAGGGCGTCGTCTGGCCCGTATCGGTGGCGCCGTTCCATGTAATCATTATCCCCATCAAGTACCAGGGGGCGGTCAAGGACGCCTGCGACTCCCTGGTAAGGGAACTGGAAGCGGGGGGGCTGGAAGTTCTGCTTGACGACAGGGACGAGCGGGCGGGGGTAAAATTCAACGATGCGGACCTTATGGGCATACCCTGGCGTATTGTGGCGGGGGACAAAAACCTTGCCCCGGACAGCCCCCGGGTTGAAGTAAAGCGCCGGACCGAAAAAGAACCGCGGCTTATGACGCTTCATGCCGCGGCCGCGGAAATAAGGGAGGCGGTGCAGAGGGAACTGGCCGCGGGCAGGGAGTAAGCGGCGGGGATCGCGGGCGGGGCGCCCTAGCCCCGCTCGCCTAACAGCAGTTTAATTTCCTGGATTTCCCGGCTTAGTTCCGAGCGGGGTTTTTTTCGCAGCCGTTCGGGAAGCATCTCTTTGGAAGTACATTCCACGGTGGCCACCAGGTTCTGTAGTTCTATTTCGTGGGGATACGCCGCGGGTACAAAGTCCGCCATGGCTTCTTCCATATCATCCCGGCGTATAAAAACCCGGTTATCCATGGCGGCCAAAAGTTTGGCCCGGATTAACAGGGCTTCTAGGTCCGCCCCGGAATACTCGTGCTTGTATTTTTTAAAAAGCTCCGGCACCGGAAAATTCCGTATATCAAGATCGAGTTTTCGCACCAGGGTTTTAAACAGGTCCTCCCGTTCTTCATCGCTGTCTGGATAAAAAAGCGCTAAGTGTTCTTCGGCCCTGCCCTGGCGTTTTAGGTCTATGGGGACAAGATCGGGCCGGCAGGTAATAAGAAACCAGATAATCCGCCCCCGGTATTCGGTGTTTCCCATAAAGCTGGCGATCTGGGCAAAAACCCGGTTGCTGGTTCCCGCATCTCCTTCCTGATCCCGGTCCCCCAGGAATGCGTCGGCCTCGTCGATCATCACCGCCACGGGGGCCATGGATTTAAGGATGTTCAGGATCCGTTCCAGGTTGGACTCCGTATCGCCCTGCCATTTGGAGCGAAAATTCCGGAATTTTACCATGGGAATGCCAATTTCGCCGGCAAAGGCGCTGACAATAAAACTTTTTCCCGTCCCCACGGGCCCCGCAATAAGGTAGCCCATGGGGAGCACGTCCAGCCTGCCTATCTTAATGGCCCTGGCGGCGTTTTTAAAGCGTTTTTTTACAAAACTGTGGCCGGAAACATGGGAAAGATCAAAGCTGGTTTCAAGAAATTCCAAAAGTCCCGCGGCTTCGGTTTCAATAATATCTTTTTTTTTCTGCCGCAGATAATCCATGGTTAACACTTCGGAGGTTTCAAAATTTTCCGAGATCAGGCGGTTTAGGTTCATCAGGTTAAGCCCGTTAGTAACCGCCGCAACCTGCATGGCGCTAAGCCCCCGGTCAAGGATCAGCCGGCCGTCCCGCAGCTTAAAATCAAGAAAATCTTTCCGCACCCCTTCGCCGGGAAAGGGCACGCTTACTTTTACCGCCGCGGGGGAACCGGCCAAGCGGGGAGAAATATCCGCCAGGTTTTCGGTAAGCAGGATAATGGAGATGTCCCCCGAGGTAAAGAGGGGGTTTACCGCCCAGCGATTCAAGGTAACAAGGCAAAACCGGTCCTCTTCGCTGTAACGGCCCAGATCTCCCGGCGGCACAATGGTTTCTGCATAGTCGATGATCAGCACCATGCGGCAGTTTTCATGTTTGTCCGCCGGAATTCGGGAAAGAAAATATTTTTCCAGATAAAAAAAACTTTCTTCGGGGTTCGGGGACATAAAGTCCGAAGGATCTTCTATGTCCGGGTACTTTTTTTCCATGGTCTTTTGATATTCCAGGGCCATGTCTTCGGTAAGAAACATAACGCCGCTGGAACGGTCGTAATACACGATGATGTTTTGGTTTCCGAAGATCCGCTCGGCAATGTAATCCTGGATCCGGGTAAAGGTAAATTCCCCCGCGTTGCTTTTATGGGGAAGGTAATCCCGGATATTGCCGTGCAGGATATAAAGGTTTGCGGTTTTGGATCCGTATTTATAGGCAAACTCCCTGGCCCAGTCGGGCAGGGTGTCTATGTAATCCTGATTTTCGCGGTAATATCCCATAGTAGTTAGTTCGTTGTACCCCGGGTTAGGAAAATTCCCAGATCCCTCATGTACCGGTCTTTAATCGCCGTTTCCACGGAACCCAGGGCGCTGTTTTCCGCCTCCCGGATATTGGCGTGTCCTTCCCGGCCGGTAATACTATAGGGAAAGAGCACCGTTTCTGTGGAGGCGTCTACCAGGCTGGCATCCACCACATAGCGGACCCAGCGGTAAGGGTTATTAAGAAAACTTATCTCTTCCATGGAAAAATTGACCCTTAGGGCATAGCGGGAATCTTTGCCGCCGGTACGAAAGCCCGTGGAGCTAAGGGCGGCGGCAAAAGCGCCCTGGATCCGGTTTTGCCGGTCATTCGTTACGGTGATGGCGATGGGAATGTCCCTTGCTATCCGGGCCGCTTCTATCCGGTAATCGTTTCCGGTTTTTAGGTCTTCCCCCGCCATGGCGCCGGGACTGATGACATTCCGCACATTGGCAAAGACCTGGTTGGCGTCTGCCAGGGCCGCGGCCTGGTAGTAATTTACAAAGCCCTCAAAGCTTTGTTTTTCCGCCTCTGGCAAATTTGTTAGGGCCTCGATGGCTTCCAGGTTCTGCCGGATCAACTCTAAATAGATAAGGCTGGTCTTTGCCCTGTCCATAAGGGCCAGGGCGTAGCAGGTTCCGTCCGGGCTTTTCCAGACATCTTTTATCTCCGCGCCGATAAGGGTGTCCATGGCCACGGATGTTTTAACCGCCTGGGCCATGGTGGATTTTTCTTCCCATGCCATGCTGCTGGTTTCTACCGCCTGGGTATAGGTATAGTTGGTCTTTGATTCGCTGGTAATTGATTGGCCGAATATGGAGCTTAGATTTGTTAGGGCTGTTTTTTCCGCGGTATCCCGAAGGGGGCCGTATCCCACCGCGGCAATATAGGCGGCCCTGTTGTATACGGCATAGGGGTCGGCTATCCACGGGGGTTCGGCGCTGCTGCCGCTTGGAACACTTCCACAGGCAAAGAAAAAAACTTCCAGGACCATCACCGGCGCTAGTCTTTTTACTTTAAGCATACTTCCTCCATTAAGTTAAGGGTATTCGCCCTAAGCGGTATATTTTCATGCCGGCGGGCCGCCAGGACCCGTCCGTGGCCGTCGTAGTAGATAATCGAAAAAGAATAGACCCCCGGCCTTAGGGTAATTCCCCCCACATAGGCCTTGTTCGGAAAATACCGGCCCCCCCGCAGATCCGCCTTTTCACTGGCCTCCGCGAACACCTGGGTTCCCAGGCTTAGCAGGGAAAAGACCCACGCGTTTTCGTCGGAGCTTTCTTCCAGGGCGTTAAATACCGCGGCGCTAATGCCCTTTACCGACGCCCGTAGTATGGACCGGGTGTAGATAAGGCTTTTTCTCTGTTCAAAGGTGGCGGTAATTACCGCGCCGATATTTTCAAGCAATTCCAGGGTAAAGCTTTCCCCCGAATCAAAGACAACCTTAATAGAAACCACCTGGGAATTCCGGGGGCTCATTACCGGCAGGGCAATTTTAATCCAGTTTATTCCCAGGGGTACGCGGATAACCTCTTCTTTTTTTACCGGGGAGCGCCCGGCAAAGCCTATGACATTAAGCCGGGCCAGATCCGGGGGAACGGCAAGTTCTTCCATCACCGAAGAAGGCGGGGGGTGGGGGTAAACCGAAGGGGCGCCGGCCATGGCTATCTGCAGCTGCTGCTGATCGATCCGGGCGTCGTCCGGCAGGCCCGCGCCCCGGTAAAAGAGCATTCCCAGGTACCGGGCCAGGGCGGAATTGTTAAACTTAAGCGGCGCCCCGGAATTCTGCGGAAGTTCCGTATTGTTTTCCAGGGCCAGCTTTTGCATATTGGTCATAATGGTCCCGTACTTAACCGAAAGGTTCCGAAGCTTGTTGTTCATCCGCCGGATCTCCACCAGCGCCTCGTCCATATTTCCCCGCCGGTAGTAGTTTAGGGCGTTAAAGGCGTTAAGGTAAATATCTTCGTAATCTTCGCCGTCATATTCCCTGGATCTGTCGCTTACCAGGATTGTCCCGATTTCCTGGCTTATGCTAACGGCAAAATTTTCTTCTATGGCCCGTTCCCCTTCTTCCAAAAGGGCCGAAGAGGCTTCGTAGTCTCCCGCATAATGGGCCAAAAGACCCTTGTCCAGGCAG
This sequence comes from Spirochaetaceae bacterium, assembly GCA_031278215.1. Lineage (GTDB taxonomy): Bacteria > Spirochaetota > Spirochaetia > Treponematales > Breznakiellaceae > JAISLT01. Next base: position 45,397 of record JAITKV010000029.1, on the reverse strand, counting down.
TACAGGACCCTGTCCTTATCCCGGTAAATGGTTTTTTGCCGTTCTTCCAGGGCCGCTGCGGCCTGGGAAAAATTTTCCGTATCCGCAAATTCATCCACCGGGATAAAGGGGTCCGTGGTAACACAGGAAACAAACAAAGCCGCTTGAAGCAATAAAGCGGCAAGCGGCGATGCGGCCCTTAACGCGGGAGGTTTCACATTAAATTCCCGCCCTAGGGTTTAACCGAAGGGTTCCTGATAACTTTTTTTATCTCGTTATACTCGCCAATCCAAACCCGGATGCTGGTGGTAATGTCGGTTAGTTCCGCGGTGATAAAGTAGCTTCTGGTGGCGGTTTTGTCGTAGCGGTCCACAATGGTTTTTACCGACCCCGTAAGAATAAAATCCGCCCCCACTTCTTTGCCCAGCTTTGCTATGGTTTCATCGCTTGTATAACCCTGCTGCTGATCCGCCCGTTCCCCCCGGATTTGCTGGCGAAGATCCCCGGAGGCGGCAAATTCGGCCCTGCCGCTGTTTAAAATAGAAGCCTCCAGGCGCTGGGAAAGGATGGACGGATCCATATGTTCATCGCTGGCGTTCTTAAAGTTTCCCACGATAATCACCGGCAGCCTGCCCCGGGCGGCGGCAAATTGATTTAACCGGGGAGTTTCAAGACACGCCTTAATAAGGGCGTCGCTGGCAAGCCGCAGGTCCGTATCGTTCCAGTACCCGCTTAAATCTATGCGGGTGTCCGCATCAACCCGGCTTACCGAATGTTTGCAGGAAGCTAAAAAGAACACCGCCGCCAGACAAGAAAGCAGATACAGCCTTTTTTTCATACCAACTCCTCTTTTATCTTGCAGACTCAGGCTATATACGCGCGAGCTTATTCGTGTTTATCCAGCTGCGCTTCCAGATACCGGAAGGCTTCGTCGGCCTTAAATTCCGCGAAGGCGGCGGCTTCGTTCCGTTGAAATTCAGAAACGGTGGTCTTAAAGTCGCCTGCCAAATTATCTTTGGGGTACGAATACAGGATATGGTACACCCCCGCTTGATCCACCCAGTATTCTTCCTGATCAAAGCCCGACACATTCGCCGTAGACCGGGTAACGGTGGCCTGTTCAAAGCGCATTAAGGTTTGGGTGTTCCCGATGGTTCCCCCTTCCTCGATGTAGTTTTTCATCGTATCCGCCACCACCGCGCTTTTCCACTGTGAAAGTTTTGCCAGGGCGTCGGCCCGGGCCAGGTTGCGTTTTACCGTATCCGTGGTGGCGTCCCGGCCGTCACCCACCACGTAATAAATATCATCCGATTTGGGGGTTTTGTTCATCCATTCCGGCCGGGGAATACCTTCGGCCCCGATAATCTTTGATCGGGGATCGTTTTCGTAGGATTCCGGCTTTGACTTGCATCCAAAGACTGCCAAGACCGCTAAGGCCAGCCATGCCATACATAATTTTTTCATGTCTAAACTCCTCCCTATGTATATTCCTAATTATAATCCCTCTAAAAACCCCTTGTCAATGCGGGTTTTCGGATCCGCCATTGTTCTTGCGGCCGGGGATGACTATACTACTACCGGAGGTTCCCGTGCATCCCTTTACCGTAAGCGCTTCCTTTAACCCCGCGGGGGGCCAGGAAAAGGCCATTGCCGCATTGGCAGAAGGAATTAGCGCCGGCAGCCGTTTCCAGACCCTTCGGGGGGTAACGGGGTCGGGAAAAACCTTTATCATGGCCAAGATTATCGAGGCGGTGCAGAAGCCCACCCTGGTGATTAGCCATAATAAGACCCTCGCGGCCCAGCTTTTTAGGGAATTTAAGGGCTTTTTTCCCCGCAATGCGGTGGAATATTTTGTCTCGTACTACGATTATTACCAGCCCGAAGCCTATGTGGTAAGCCGGGATATTTATATAGAAAAAGACGCCTCGATTAACGGCGAAATTGAGCGGCTTAGGCTTAGCGCCACCAGAAGCCTTATGGAGCGGGAAGACGTGATCATCGTGGCCACGGTTTCCTGCATCTACGGCCTGGCCACCCCGGAGGTATACCGGGAGATGACCGCCCAATTTGCCCTGGGGGACAGGGTGGATCCCGACGCCCTGCTTCGCCGCTTTGTGGAACTTCAGTACGAGCGGAATGACGCGGTCCTGGAGCGGGGGCGCTTTCGCCGCCGGGGGGATATTCTGGAAATTTACCCCGCGTACATGGAAGAAGCTTACCGGGTAGACCTGGACTGGGACAGGATAAGGCGGATCCGCCGCTTTGAGCCGGTTTCCGGAAAGATCCTGGAAGACCTGGAGCGGGCGGTAATCTACCCCGCCAAACAATTTGTCTTGCCGGACGACATGGTCCAAAGGGCCCTGGGGTCCATCAAGAACGAACTGGCCGCGCGTTACGGGGCGCTTAAAAAAGAGGGGAAGGACCTGGAGGCGGAACGGTTAAAAACCAGGGTGGAATACGATCTGGAAATGCTTAGCGAAATAGGGTACTGTCCGGGGATCGAAAACTATTCGGCGCCCCTGGCGGGGCGCAAAAGCGGGGAACCTCCGGACACCCTGATCGACTACCTGCCCAAAACCCCCGGCGGTTCTCCGGGGCATCTTACCTTTATCGACGAAAGCCATGTTACCCTGCCTCAAATAGGGGCCATGTACGCCGGGGACCGGTCCCGCAAGCAAAATCTGGTGGATTACGGTTTTCGTCTGCCCTGCGCCCTGGACAACAGGCCCCTGCGCTACGAAGAATTCGAAGAACGGCTGGGCCCCACGGTTTTTGTCTCTGCCACGCCGGGCAAGGCGGAACTGGAAAAATCCCAGCGGGTGGTGGAACAGCTTATCCGGCCCACGGGACTTTTGGATCCGGAAATCGAAGTACGGCCCAGCGAAGGGCAAATGGAAGACATCTACCGGGAACTGCAAAAACGCGTTAAGGCCGGGGAACGATCCTTGATTTTAACCCTGACAAAGAAAATGGCCGAGGATTTAACGGATTACCTTTCCGGCCTGGGGCTGCGGATCCGCTACATCCACAGCGAAGTGGAAACCATTGAACGGGTGGAAATTCTTACCGCCCTAAGGGCCGGGGACTTTGACGTTCTGGTGGGAATTAACCTGCTTAGAGAGGGCATTGACCTGCCGGAGGTTTCTTTTATTGCGATTCTGGACGCCGACAAGCTCGGTTTCCTCCGGTCCCTTACCAGCCTGGTCCAGATCATAGGCCGGGCCGCCCGGAACGCCGCGGGAAAGGTTATTATGTACGCCGACAGGATCAGCGACGCCATGGAAGCGGCCATCGCGGAAACAAACCGGCGCCGGGAGGTACAGCAAAACTACAACATCCGGCACGGTATTACCCCCTCGACGGTAAAAAAGGCGGTAGCCCATATCCTTGAACGGCGCACGGAAGAAGCCGCGGCCGCGGCGTCCTCTTCGATGGGGGTGCTTAAAAATTCCTTTAATGTCCTAATTCCCGCCCAACGAAAACAACTGGTAAAGGCCCTGGAAGACGAAATGCTGGAACATGCCAAAAGGCTGGAATTTGAAGAAGCCGCGGTTATTCGGGACGAAATTCAGCGGATCAAGTCCGTGGCGCCCGATTAACCCGGGGCTTATAAATGCCGATATTGGGGGTATGAAAAGAATAAGCCTTATAGTGGCGCTGCATGTGCCGGCGCTGATACTTTTTGCCCAGCCCGCCGTTAGAACCGGGGAAATTACCCGGGGAATTTTTTACCAGGAAGGGATCGCATCCTGGTATGGGGGGGAATTTAACGGGCGGCCCACCGCTTCGGGAGAGATCTTTGACGATACCCGGCTCACCGCGGCCCATCCGATACTGCCCTTCGGAACCATGCTTAAAATTACCAACAGGCACAACAATAAATCGGTGATCGTCCGGGTAAACGACCGGGGGCCCTTTGTGGCGGAACGGATCCTGGACCTTTCCCGGACCGCGGCCCAGGAACTTGACATGATCCGCACGGGAACGGCCCCGGTGATCGTGGAAAGCCTTCAGGAGCTAAGTCTGCCCCTCCGGAATACCCTTTCTTCGGGAACCGGGGTCGGCGGGGCGCCGCAGCCCGCGGCCCTGGCCCCGGCGGCGCCGGCCCCGGCGCCGGCAGCGCAGCCCGCGGCCCCGGCCCCGGCAGCCCCGGCGGCCCCGGCCCCGGCGGCGGCAGCGCAGCCGCAGCCCGCCTCCGCCCAGGGGGCGGCGCCGGCCCCGGCGGCGCCGGCCTCGGCGGCGCAGGGAACGCCATGGCCCGCCCAAAACGGCGAAGTGCTGCAAATTCGGCCTGCGCCGGTGGAGTCCTATTCAGACCTGGCGCCGGGATCCGCCGCCCCGGATATTCGGGCCGCGGAAATTTCGCTTCCCCAAAGCGGAACGCCGGCCCTGCTCAGGGGTTCAATTCCCGGCGGGGACGGCGCAAAGCTATACCGCATCCAGGTAGGGGCGTATATCCAGCCCCGCAATGCCGTGGACGCCTTCGAAAAGCTTAAAAACGCGGGCCTTAATCCGGCCTATGAAAAGTACAACGAATATTACCGGGTTGTGCTTTCCGGCATAAAAAACGCCGACCTCCGGTCCGTGGCGGAAAAGCTTGGACAGGCGGGATTCCGGGAAGCGATTATAAAAGAAGAAAGCCCCGCGCCCTAGAGGCTTTAGGGAACCGCTGATTAACTTGAGGGAACCTCCGGAAACCCCGCTTGAGTTTCCGGAAGTTTCGGCCTGTGGCCGCGGCCACAGGCCGCCGGCGCCGCCGGGACTCCGGCGCCGCCGGGACTCCCCGGCGCCGCCGGGGCCGGGTATAGGGCCAATTATAAATTGACAAGACGATCTATTCCGCCCATAATACATACCAGGCTGGAAAGCGGTGGCGATCTTTTCAAAAAAACATCTGTTTATTATTAATCCCCGGTCATTCTTAGGTTTCAGAGAAATTAACCGGGTTATAGCCGAAATAGTCCGCTGTTTCGACGGCCCCCTGGCGGCCCGTCAATTTTTCGGCGATGTAGTGCCGGTTCTGCCAAACCCCTACTCGATTTCCAGTCCCTACGCCATTCACATTTCCCGGTTTCCCCGGGATCCGATTATCGTGATCCGAAAATACATGGCCCTTATGAAAACGCCGGTCCGGATCTACGCCATTGGCGGGGACGGCTTGGTTTTTTCCTGCCTGAACGGGATTGCGGAGCTTCCCAATGCGGAACTGGCCATTGTTCCCTACGGAACCGGAAGCGATTTTACCCAGTCCTTTGGGGGGGTGGAACTTATTCCCCGGATGCGGAACATCCAGAAACAGATAGACGCCCCGGTAATCCCCACGGACCTTATCGACTGCGGCGGCATCTACGCGCTTAATGCCTGCGCCCTGGGATTTGAAGGGATGGCAACGCTTAAGTCCTATGCGGCGTTTAAGACGCTTTGGCGTATCCGCCGCCGCTTTCCTGCGGTAACCGAAGGGATCTACAGAATTGCCGGGGTCCTGGAACTGTTTGACGCGGATACCATGGGGCAGTACTACCAGGTACAGATGGATGACGAAAAACTCGAAGGCCCCATGAGCCTTATCCACATTGCCAACAATCCCGGATATCCCATAAACAAGCGGGTAATACCCGAGGCCGTGCCCGACGACGGCGTTCTGGACATGGTAATTTACCGGAAGTCTTCCCTGCTAAAGAGCCTGCGCCGTATGCCCTATTACCTAAAGGGCCAGCACGGAAAATTCCCCGAAAACTACCTTTACCGGCGGGTACGGTCTGTCTCGATAAGTTCGGACCGGCCCCTGTGCATCAGCCTGGACGGGGAGGTTTTTTTTGACACCGCCTTTAATATCCGCGTGGCGCCCCGGGCGGTTCGTATTGCGGCGGTGGACGGAATGCCCTTTAAACATTGGGGGTCCTATGATGCAAAATAAGCAGGAGGGCCCGGCGGCGGGCAAATTTATACCGAAGCGGATCGGCAGGACCGCAGAGACCTCGGAATCACAGTACTACAAGACTGCAAACTTTACCGTTTTTCTTGCCGCTTTTTTGTACGTGTTTTTCCGGATGCGGAATGCGCTGCAAACAGAAAATATTTTTCATTTCCAGGTGGTTTTATTCATGGGGGTGTGCACCCTCATACTCCTGTTTATTATTCAGGGCCCCCTAAAGAAAATTCTGGACGCGGCGTTCTTTTGTCCTTTCCTTTTGTACATAGTCTTTAATGCGGTGGTTCTTATCAACCACGAGGGGTCCTACTTTTTTACGGTTTACCTGGGAATCTGCTGTATCGCCACGGTTTACAACAACCGGCGGCGCCTGGCGCAGTACCTGGTGATCACCAATATCATCAATCTTGTTTTTATTTACTTCCGCATACCCCTGGAGACCGCGGGCCGGTACGCTCCGTATTCAAGTCTTGAGGTCCACGGGGTAGTGATGATCTTTTCTTCTATTCTTCTTTACCTGATCGTCCGCTTTGTGAGCCGCCAGGGATCCGAAGCGGTTAGAACCACCGAAACCTTTATGACATTGATGAATGCAACGCCGATGATGATAGTTATCCTTGACGAACTTAACTGTATTACCCAGATAAGCAAGAGCATGGCGGAATTTGCCCGCGTTGATAATCCTTCCCTAACCCTGGGCCGTCCGGTGATGGATCTTTTTCGCAATATGGACGTAAAGCTTATGATAGGGGACATTCTTATTTCGGAGGAATCGGTGTCGTCGCTTAAGGAGATCGAAATAAACGGAGAGGTACGGCATTTTTCCGTCGTCAGCAGCAAACTGGGAAACAACGCCGCCGGCCGCTATATCTACCTTGACGATGTTACCTATATTGACCGGGCCCGGATAGACGCGGAACAGGCCACCATAGCAAAGAGCCGGTTCCTGGCCACCATGAGCCATGAAATCCGCACCCCCATGAATGCTATCATCGGCATGAGCGATCTAATGCCCACGGAAAATCTTTCTTCCCTGCAAAAGGGATATTTCGAGGGCATTAAAAATATGTCCCAGTCGCTTCTTACGATCATCAATGATATTTTGGATTTTTCAAAAATCGAGGCGGGAAAACTTGAGCTTGTACCGGTCCACTACAACATGCGCAATCTCTTTGACGATATCGCCTCCATGTGCGAATTTATCGCCCGGGGAAAGAGCCTGGAATTCCGGTGGGTCTTTGACCAGGCTGTGCCGGAGATCCTCTACGGCGATGAAATCCGGGTAAGGCAGATCTTTACCAACATTGTGAACAACGCGGTTAAATACACAAAAAAGGGTTATGTTTTCTTTGGCCTTTTCCGGGGAAAACGAAAGGCCGACGGGGTGCGGACCCTTTTTGACGAAAACGGATACCTGGTGGCAAGGATTAAAGACTCGGGGATCGGCATAAAAAAAGAAGATATTTCCAAACTCTTTGGCAGTTTTCAACAGTTGGACACCCGGAAAAACCGGGGCATCATGGGAACGGGGCTGGGGCTGGCCATTACCAAAAACCTGGTTACCATGATGAACGGTCGGGTTACGGTGTCAAGCGTATACGGCGCCGGTTCCGAGTTTACGGTGTATCTGCCCCTGATAGAAGGAGACCCGAATAAGGTTGAAAAAACCGGCAACATTCCCGTCGTAACCGCCAGCAAAGGGGTCCGGGTGCTGGTGGTAGACGATGTCCCCGTAAACCTGACGGTGGCCCTGGGTTTTCTTACAAAACACGGCATTAATGCAGAAACCGCGGCCGGGGGTTTTGAGGCCATAAAGAAGATCCGGGAAAGCGTAAGAGAAAACCATCCCTATGATATAGTTTTTATGGATCACATGATGCCCGATTTGGACGGCGCCGAAACGACAAAGCGGATCCGTTCCCTGGGACCGGCGGAAGATTCTCCCTACCGGTCCATGCCCATTGTGGCCCTTTCCGCCAACGCCGTGCAGGGCTCCGAAGAACTCTTTCTTTCCTCGGGCATGAACGGCTTTGTCTCTAAGCCCATAGAGCCGGCGGCCTTAAACGCGGCGCTAAAGAAATTTCTGCCCCGGGGAAAATACACCCTGGCTAAAACGGCGGATGTCCAGGGCCGGCCAAAGGAACAAGACGTTCGGGAACTGAAGATCCGCAGGGAACTGGCAAAAATCGACGGACTGGCGATCAACCGGGGGCTCCATTACGCGGGGGAGCGCTTTGATACCTATGCGTCCACGCTAAAACAATTCTCCGCCGGTGTAGAAAGGGGCCTGCAAATAATCCGCGGGAGCCTTGCCGCAGAAGACTGGGAGTCCTACACTGTACAGGTCCACGCCTACAAGGGGATCTGCGCCACCATCGGAGCAGAGACCCTTTCCGAATGGGGCAAGAAACTGGAAGAGGTTTCCAAGGGGAAGGATAAATCGGCCTGCCTGGAGGAAACAGAGGCCTATTGTTCGGCCTTGGCGGAATTTAACGCATCCCTTCGCGGCACATCGCTTTTTGCGAAAGAGGACGCGGAAGAGAAGCTTGAAACCGGAGCGGCGGATATGGCGCTAAAACTCGCCGCATTTGCCGAAGCCTGTGAAGAAGGCCATGCGGGCCGGATCAAGGCCGCAGCAGGGGAACTGGAGGGCCTGCGGCTCGCCGGCGATGCGCCGGCCGCATCCGCTACGGCGGACGCTGCGGCGGACGCTGCGGCCGGCTTCGAGGAAGCCCTGGCAGAGATCCTTGGCCTTGTCCGGTCCCTGGACTACGACGAGGCGGCGGAAAAGGCCCGGAAGATACGGACCCAATTAGAAAAAGCGTTTAAACACATGAGGGGTATAGGATGAAGAAAATTTTAACCGTGGATGACCAGCCTGAGGTTATCAATATTATTGCGGACTTTCTTGGCGGTAAGTATGCGGTTTATCCCGCCAAAACCACCACCAAGGCATTCTCTCTTTTACACAGCACCAAGTTTGACCTTATCTTACTGGACATTTTAATGCCCGGAATGAACGGCATAGAATTCCTTAAATACATAAAAACGCAGGTGTGGTACGAAAATACCCCGGTAATTTTTGTGTCTTCCGAATCGGATTTTAAGACCGTCTCCAAGGCCCTTAACCTGGGGGTAGAAGGCTATATAAAAAAGCCCATCGAAAAAGACATACTGCTTGAAAAGATAAAGACGGTAATCGGGGAGTAGGACGCAAGGCTCCCGCCGCCGGGCGTCCCGGAATACCCGGGGGCCCACGGGTCCGCCTGCGACCGCGGCCAGGGGCGCGGGAATTTTACCGCGGCGATTTCCGGGCCCTGATTTTTTGCATGGCAAAAGAAAACGCTTTGTGTTATGCTGTGTTATGGAGTTACCTATGAAAAAATTTTTTGTGGCGCTTGTCCTTTTAGGGGCCCTGATCCGGACGGGCGGCTTTGCCCAGCCGGTTTCCGGCGCCCTGGAAATCTCCCTTGTTTATACCCGTCAAGGGGGCTTCGGCTCCAACCAGTTTGCCGTATGGATAACAGACGCCCGGGGTAATTATGTAAAGACCCTCTACGCGACCCGGTTTACCGCTTCCGGCGGCTATAGCAAACGGCCCCAGTCGATTCCCACCTGGGTGGAACAGTCGGGCCTGGCCCGCATGAGCAGGGCCCAGGTAGACGCCTTTACCGGCGCCACTCCCCCGGCCGGCGCCCTGGTTTACCGCTGGGACGGGACGGATCATACCGGAGCGGCCCTTCCCCGGGGAGAGTACCGGGTGTATGTGGAAGGGAGCCTTCGCAATGAAACCCGGGTACTCTACAGCGCATCGGTACAGTGGGGAAGCCCCGCGAGGCCCGTGGAACTTCAGCCCCGGTACTTTGGAAATGATACGCGGGCCCGGAACATGATCAGCGCCGTAAAGGTTTCGTTTATACCCTAGGGACGGGCCCTGGACCGGAACACGCCGTAAACCGCCTTGCAAACAAGTATAAGGAAAAACTCGGCGGAAAGGTCCTGCATCACCGGCATTGCGGGGGGAAAGGAACTAAACTGCGTCCACCTGGCAAAGGCCTATAAGGCCGGCGTTCCAAAGGAGAAGTGTATATGAAGAAGAAGCACGCGTCCTTGGCGTTTCAGATCCTTATTTTGTGTTTGACCCTGGTGATTCTTATTTCCGTGGTTCTTTCGGCCTTTTTTATGTCAAACCTTGGCAGGATCACCGCCGGGAATCTCCGTTCCACGGCGGATATAACCATGCGGTATCTTAATGCGGATATACAACACGCCCTGACGCCGTTTCTGGATATGGCCGGCAACGGCGCGGCGATTTTCCACGCCCTGCCTTCTCTGGAAACAAGGCGGGCCGTCATGGAGCGGATGATCGCCGCCGTTCCCGGCGCCTTTGAAATGTATTACGGCACGGCGGCTTCCCGGTACGCCCCGGGCGGGTACTTTCTGTTTGCCAGCGGCTGGGTTCCCGGCCCGGACTGGGACCCGCCGGAACGGCCCTGGTTTATTGACGCCATGGCGCTTCCCGACACCACGGTGATCACCGCCCCCTATGTGGACAGCCAAACCGGAAGGCTCTGCATTACCGTAACCCGCACCGTGAGGGATGATGCGGGGACCATCTCCGGCGTTATAGCGGTGGATGTGTTTGTGGATGTATTAAACGATATCGTGTCGCAGAGAAAAATAACCGAAGACGGCAATACGGTTCTTATTGACGGGAACGGCCTATATATTGTTCATTCAAACCCCGAATACATCATGACCAAAAGCATCTTTGATGATACAGGCGATCTGAACAAGGAGAATATCCTGTCCGATGAAACTACCGTTTTGTTGAACAGCAGCAGCTATATCTGTTCCGCGCCGGTAAGCGGAACCAACTGGTTTTTGGTTTCCACAGGTTCCCTGGAGACCCTGCGCGACGGCTCTGTCCGGCTTCTGCGGACGGTGATCCTTATTGTATTGGTCCTGGTGCTCCTTGCCAGTATCGTCGCCATTATCTTTAGCCGCACCCTGACGGCGCCCTTTAAAAAACTGGTAAGTTCCTTTAACCTTATCGCCGGAGGGGACTTAAGCGCCGAGGCCGCGGACTATGCTTCCAGGGAGGCCTCGGCCCTTTCCGCGGGGTTTAACCGGTTTGCCGCCGGGATCAGCGTATTGATAAAAGGAATCAAGGATGCTTCCCAACGCATTAGCGGGGTGGCCGAAGATCTTTCCCGGTCAATTTCGGTAACCAGAGAAACGGTCTCCGCGGTAAAAGACGCGGTAGAATCGATCCGGCGGGATATTAGCCGGGAAAACGAATCCATCAGCCAAAACGAATCTTCGGTAACCCAGGTGATGGCGGAAATTGAACGGCTGAACGAAAAAATCCGGGAACAGAGCGGACAAATCAGCGGGGCCTCTTCTGCCATAGAGGAACTGGCGGCGAGCATCCACTCCATTGAAAACAATACCGTTACCGCCAATAACCATATTCAGGAACTGGTTAACTTATCCATGGAAGAAAAAAAGCGGCTTTCCGAAACCGCCGCGGCCACCAGGATGGTGGAACAGGAGTCCCAGGCCCTGGCGGAAATGAACAAGGTTATTTCCGATGTGGCCACCCAGACAAACCTGCTTTCGATGAACGCCGCCATAGAGGCGGCCCACGCGGGAGAAACGGGGAAGGGCTTCGCCGTGGTAGCCCAGGAGATCCGCAAGCTGGCGGAAACCACCGCCCAGCAGGCAAAAAGTTCCGAGGAAGCGCTGTTGTCGGTACAAAAGCGGATCCAAAAGATCGCCGAAGGTTCTTCCCATGTGGAAAAATCTTTTGACGGCATGATTGAGATGATCCGCCGGATCGAAAAAATATCGGAGGATTTAAAAAACGCCGCCGGTGAACAGGGCAGCGGATCCCGGCAGTTTCTGGATTCCATCGCCGCGCTTAACGCCATTACCCGGGATGTGGAAGCCGGCGCGGCGGCCATGAAAACCAGCGCCGCCAGCGCGGTGGAAGCCTGCCGGAGCCTTACCGGCCTTAGCCGCAGCGTGGACGACAAGGTGTCCCGGTGCGAAGAGGGCGCTAAATCCCTCGGCGTCAATTCCGAATTGGTTGTTTTGGCGGCGGAACACGCCGGGACAGGGGCGCGGGAACTGGAAGAATCCATCGGCCCCTTTAAGGTGCGGGCTTAAAACGGTCCGGCGGTAAAATTGCGGCGGTAAAATTCCGCCGGCGCCGCCGACGCCGCCGGCGCCGCCGACGCCGGGTTATTTTGTTTTTATTTTTATTTTATGGAGGCTAAAATGATTAAGAAGCGGGGACTGGTCCGGTTGATTTTATTTTCAATTATCACCCTTGGGCTTTACGGGTTTTATTGGATTTATAAATTAGCAAAGGATGTAAATACCATTTGTGAAGGGGACGGGAAAAAAACCGGCGGTTTACTTAAATGGTTATTGCTGGGCATAGTTACTTTGGGTATTTATAACCTGGTGTGGCTTTATATGCTGGGGGAACGTTTACAGGATAACGGAAAAAAATACGATGTAACAATAAAGGAAGGCGGCAGCCTTGTTTTACTTTGGTATATCCTGGGCATTTTGATCATCATAGGTCCGTTCATGGCCGTGCATATCATAATAAAAAATACAAACGCCCTGGCGGATGCATACAACAAAAGAATTGCATCATAGACAGAGGGGCCGTCCGGAAGGCGGCAAACTTTCCGGACGGCCCGGGTCTATGCATAGGCAGGGTCCGTGCCCGCAGGCGCCACGGATGCAAGGCTGCCGGACAAGGGACGGGCCGGTTCCCTGTGGCAAAGGCCCGGCGCTTACGCAGGCCGGGGTTTATCCGCTTACCAGCAGCGCGGAATCCAGCTTTGACAGGTATTCTTTTTCGCCGATTTCCCCGTTTAAATAATCTGTTATAAGCAGGCGGACCACCCCGGGCAGGGCTTTCCAATACCGCTGCGGCCAATCGCCCATTTCTTTCCGCAGTCTTTGTTCCTCCGCCGCGGACATGCGGCGGGTCGAAAACGATACAAACTGATCGGCCATTTCCCGAATCAGATCCGGGGGCAGGGCCCGGTCCTTGCTGCCGCCGGGTATCCACGTTGCGGCAAGCTCTGCGATTTGATCCTCGCTTAGTTCCGGCGCCTCCTGGCGGATGATCCGGAGGGCCATATTCCGCACCGTTTCCCTAAGTCCGTCAATGCTGGCCCCCACATTGATTTGGCCGGAAACCTCCCTGGCCATTTTCTTGGGATCCGGTAAATTTGCCGTTCCGCCAAACATGGCTAGCTCCCTCCGGCGGCGTACCACCGCCGCGGCCACCGCGTCAATGGATTTTTCATCACAGCGGTTAAGGATATAGTCCATGGTTCTAACTAATTCGGGATTTGCCATACTACCAGTATAGCCCGAATCGGCGTTCTAATCTATAAATCCAGTTCCATTCCGTCCCAGGCCGGTCCGGTTTTCGCGGTAATTTTCCCGGCCTCCGCAAAGCCGGCGCAGTAGCTTTCTATTTCCCGGTGCGAATGTTCATGGCAGATGTGGGTTAAAAAAATCCGGCGGGCCCCTGTTTCGGCAGCTGCGGACAGGGCCTCTTCAAAGTTAAAGTGGGTTTTATGGGGCCGGACCCGAAGGGCCCCGATAATACAGAGTTCCGGGGGGCCTCCTTCGGTAATGCGGCTCAGGGAATCCCGGCCTATGCGGGTACAATCGGTTATGTAAACAAATTTGGTTTCATTTTTTCTGTGGTATTCAAAACCCATCCAGCCCAGAATATCCAAGACGCCGTGCTTTACCGGGATGGGGACAAAGCAGAGGCCGCCGATTCTAAACGGTCCGGCGGCCAGGACCGGTTTAATCCGGGGCTTCCCTCCTCCCTGCTGGGTCCGTTTAAAAATATACGAAAACCGTTCTTTAAATTCCCGCAGGGTCTTTTTGTTTCCGTAAATGGGAATCGCCGTTTCTTTGCTTAGGGGCCGTATGTCGTCCAGGCCATGAATATGGTCCGCATGGGCGTGGGTAAGAAGTACCGCGTCCAAAGAGCTAATCCCCGCCTGCAGGGCCTGAAGGCGAAATTCCGGCCCCGTATCAATTACCGCCTGTTCCCCGTCCTTTCCCTTTATATACAGGGAACAGCGGCTGCGTTTATCCCGGCTGTCCGCGGACAGGCAAACCGGGCAGGTGCAGCCGACAACCGGCACACCCTGGGAAGTGCCTGAACCAAGAACCCTAATCTTCACCGCCGCTTCCGCCGGATCAAAAGCAAGATCAGCCCCAGGGCAAAAGAAAACACCAGGGCGCCGCGGGATCCCCAGGGGGCCCCCATGTACCGGTTGATACAGCCTATGGAAGGCTGGATAAGCGCGTTAAGCAGGCCCCCCCAATTTGCCGAAACCATTTCTATCCCCATCATAAACCCCAGGGTAAGCCCAAAGATCCGCACCGGGGGGCCCGCAGGGCGCCGGTAAAGCTTAGGCGTTTTGAAGGGCCCGCAGAATTCGCCGTTTTACCGGACCCGAATTGCCGGTCAGGGCGGCAAGTTTTTCCCTCATATCCCGCCGTGTGGAATTAACCCCGTAGGGGCAGGTGCAGGTTCCCGTAAGAATATCCTGCTCGTTTGCACAGGCAATGATCTGCCGTTCTTCCAGATATGCCAGGGGGCGGATAAGAGTAACCGGATACTTGCGGTACCGGAGTTTAACGGGCATGGCGCTCAGTTCCCCCTTGGCGCAGAGGTTCATAAAAAAGGTTTCAAGAATATCGTCCAAGTGGTGCCCCAGGGCGATCTTGTTGTATCCCCCTTCTATCGCGTACTTAAGTAGTTCTGTTCTGCGCTGGGTGGAACACCAGTAGCAGTTCATTTTCTTTCCCGCCTTAAGCCGCCCCAGGACCGGTACAAAAAGGTCCGTAAAGGGAATGTTCCATCGTGCAAGCCTTTGGGCCAGGGCGGACTTTTTACAGCAGGCGCAGAAATCACTGGAAATGTGCAGGGCCTCCAGTTCATAGGCCGGGCCGCCCCGGCCCAGAGCCCGCCGCAGGGCCGAAAGGGCCCAGGCCATGACGGTGGAATCCTTGCCCCCGGATGCGGCGATAAGGACGCGGTCGCCGGGCTTAATAAGGCCCCGATCCACCACGGCCTTGGCCGCCAGCTTGCGGACAATTTCGCTTGCCCCGGCCCGGCGCAGAAACCGGTTAGCCATGGCGGATCTCCGGAAGGCTTTTCTGCCCGGTTCCGGCGGTTCGGGAATATATATCCCGAATTACCAGGCTGGCCAGGATCATTCCCGCCGCGGCGGTTACGGTTACAATACTGCCGTTAATAACTTTTTTTGACGAACACCATTCGGTATCCTTGTTTGAACAAAGACACCGGCCGCCGCCGCAGAGGGTTCCGGCCCCCCCGGAAATACATTGTTCGTCACTGTACACCACGGTAAAGCCTCCGGTAAAGCCCCGCTTGCGCAGCCCCTGCCTAACCAGCCGGGCCAAAGGACAGCCGGAGGTTTCCCAGATGTCCGCCGTCTTAAGCCGGGCCGGATCAAGCCGGCATGCCATCCCCATGGAAGAGAAAAGCCGCGGCCCGGCCCCCTTCGCCGCCAGGGCCGCGGTATATTCTATTAGATCCAGCTTGCAGCTAAGGCTGTCAATGGCGTCGATCACATAGGCGGCCTTTTCTATTTCAAAAAACGGGGCGGTTTCCCGGGAAAAAACCCGGTTAAAGGCCCGGACTTCGCAGCGGGGGTTAATATCCAAAAGCCGCTTCATCAGGGCCGCGGCCTTGGGCAGCCCCACCGTGGCGGGCAGGGCCTGAACCTGGCGGTTAATGTTGGTTATGCAGACCGAATCGGAATCGACGATGGTAATTTTACCAAGGCCGGAACGGACCAGCGCTTCCGCAGCCCAGCCCCCTACGCCCCCCAGGCCGGCCACAAATACCGCCGTTTCTTCCAGGATGTCCAGGGCCTCTTTGCCCACAAGCAGTTCCAGTCTGTGAAAGGGGGCCCGTGCCGTCCCCCGCTGCGCCGTCCCGGTCAAGTTATGCCGTTTCGTAGCCCGCTTCGGATACCGCTTTTTTAAAGGCCGCTAAAGAAACCGCATCCCCGTGTTCAATCAGGGCGTTTTCATCCTTTAGGCTTACCAGCGCCGACACAACCCCGGGGATCTCTTCCAGGGCTTTTTTTATATGGGCTGCGCAGTGCTCGCAGCTCATCCCTTTAATAGCAAGAGTGGTTTTCATGGGTACTCCCTGTTATACTGCTAATGGAATATACATGGATATTGCCAAAAAAATCAATGAGGTTTGGAGACTTCTGGACGAAACCGCCCTGCTCCTGTGCCGCACCGCCCTGGAAAACCGCTTTGCCCGTCAGGTAACGATACTCCGCGCCCAACTCCAAAGGGCGCCGGCAAACCCGGCGATGCTGCAGGAGGTAAAGGGGGCCCTGGTGGAACTGCGAAAGCAGCTTCGCCTGGCGGGATACGATCTTTCCATGGGAAAATACACCCTGGTTTTTGACGGATTTCGCAACGACGACTGTACAAGCGCCGGGTTTAAGCGCCTGGTTTTGTTTATGGACGGTTCCGGCGTCCTGTACTGGAAAACCGGAGAAGAAAATCATCTTATGTTGGCTTCCATGCTGGAACGGGCGCTGTCCAAGGCGCCGCAGCGCACTATCGTAGATATGCACTACCTGTGGTTTTTACGGACTAAGACCACCTTGATCCTGTCCGGATCCGCCACGGAAACGGCGGAGGATTACCGGCGCCTAAAGGACCACGCAAAAGCGGACGGCCTTTTGTTTTTAAGCAGGCTCAAGGGCCTAAGCTAAAGGGCCCCGGAGGACCCGAAATGAACAGAGTTGTTTAGAAACTTTAGTTTTTGAACAAGTCCAACGAATATGGGAAGGAGATACGGTATGGATTTTGATAATCGGCTGGCAAAGGATCTTTGCACAAACAGTCTTCGCAGCGTTTTAAAGCAGCTGCGGATAGCTTCGATCCGGGAACTTTCCCGGATCACGGGGCTGGAGGACGGGCAGGTAGAGGGGCTGGTAAACGAACTGTGCCTTGCCGGTGAATGTATGCAGGAAGATATTCCGGGGGAAACAGAACCTTTTTTCCGGTTTAACGGGGAACATAAGCTGGTCTTGGCGATCTGCGTCCTGGAAAAAGACCGGGTCTATGTGGTGGTAAGCGATTTGTACGGCGAATATCTTGAACGGGAAGAACTTGCCGCCAACCCCGACAGGATCGAATTTTTTGAAGACATTGTAGAAACCTATTGTGCAAAATATCCGGCCATCGGGCTTTTAGCCTTCGGCATGGCGGGTTTTGAAGTCCGGGGATCGGGCCGGCTGCTTTCTTTGAACTTTCCGGAACTGGAATGGGTCCGTTTTCGGGATCACTTTATGAAAAAATACAGGCTCCCCAGCCTGCTGGAAAACGACATCAAGGCCGCCGTTATGGGGTATTACGAAACCCGGGACTTTGACGAGGGGGAATGCGTGGGGGCCCTGTATATACCCCAGACCCACCATCCCGCCGCGGCGATCTGCATCGACGGTAAAATATACCGGGGCAGGGATAACGCCGCGGGGGAAGTGATCTTTCTTGATACCGAAGTTCAATGGAAACATTTTGGGCCCAACGATCTGGATTACTCACATACCAGCGTCCCTAAGCTTATCGCCGATATGGCCCTGCCCCTGGTGGTGTTCTTAAACCCCGATTGTATGGTGATCTACGGGAACTGGCTGCCCCAGGATACGGCGGAAGAACTCCGCAGGCGCCTGTTGGAATCCATGCCCAGGGAATTTGTCCCCCCCATAGTTTTTATTCCGGATATACTTCCGGACTTTCTTGACGGTCTGGTTCATCTGGCCCTCAAGGTGCTGGAACCAAAAATCGATCTGGAAAAGCAGTAAGGGAAGCCCCGGGGGCCCCGGCTTCCGGCGGCTTCGGCCCCCCCGGGCCCCCGGCGCTCCCGGGGGGCCGTAAAATAAGGAGCGCCGCAAACTCCTAGTCGTCCCAAAGCCAGGTAGACAGGTACCGTTCCCCCGTATCGGGAAGAACCGTTACAATAACCTTGCCCTTGTTTTCCGGCCGCTTGGAAACGGTAAGGGCCGCTTCCAGGGCCGCTCCGGAGGAAATACCCACCAGAATGCCTTCTTTTTTTGCCAGAAGCCGGGCGGCGTTTCCCGCCTTTACTTCGTCGGTCTGATAGATTTCGTCAATAACTGCCGGATCATAAACCTGGGGCTGGAAACCCGCCCCTATGCCCTGGATTTTGTGGGGCCCGGGATTCCCCCCGGAAAGAACCGGCGAAGCCGCCGGCTCCACCGCGATAACTTTAACCGAGGGCTTTTTTGCTTTTAGGTATTTTCCCGCCCCGGTAACGGTGCCGCCGGTGCCTACCCCGCCGATTAGAATGTCGATCTTTCCCTCCGTATCTTCCCAGATCTCGGGGCCCGTGGTTTTTTCGTGGATCGCCGGATTGGCGGGGTTGTTAAACTGCTGGGGAATAAAGGAATTGGGAATTGTTGCCGCCAGTTCCTCTGCCTTGGCTATGGCCCCCTTCATTCCTTTGGCCCCCTCGGTCAGTTCCAGTTCCGCCCCCAGGGCCTTTAGGAGTTTACGCCGTTCTATGCTCATGGTTTCGGGCATGGTCAGGATCAGCCTGTAGCCCTTGACCGCGGCCACAAAGGCCAGCCCGATGCCGGTATTTCCGCTGGTGGGCTCTATAAGAACCGTATTTTCCTTTATTTTTCCGTCTTTTTCCCCGGCTTCAATCAAGGCCAGGGCAATGCGGTCTTTCACGCTGGAAAGGGGATTAAAGTATTCCAGTTTTACGTATACCTCCGCCCCCCCCTCGTTGATCTTGGCAACCTTCACAATGGGGGTTTTTCCGATTAAATCGGTGATTTTTTCTACACGGGCCATAATTTTCCTCTCTTATTAGATGGGATACCTTCACCGGAAGGTTCTCCTATTAAATACATAGGATTAATATACTATTATATTCGGAAAAACCGTTTTGTCAAGTGGTTTTTGGCCTAATCGGGTTTTTAACAGGCCCACTGACAAGCGGTAGTTGGGGATGTCCGGAAAGTTTGTTATACACAATAGAGTTTGGTTTGTCAGGCAGGGAATTAGCTAATTCTTTGCCTGGCAAACAATTACGGTCGGAATTCCTTGACAATTTCAAATTGCCAGGGAATAGTGATACATTAAAGCTGTTCGGAAACCAACCGGGGTTTTCGGAGCTAACCTTAAACCTTATGGAGGCGTTTCGATGAAAAAGGCATTTGTGCTTTTGGTCTTGATTGTAGGCGTCCTGCTGGCGGGCGGCTTAGGGGCCCAAAGCAACGGTAAGACAATCAATTTTATCTCCGTTACCGCTGATGGGGATTCCGGCAAAATGACGGAATTTATTGAATTACAATTATCCGGCGCCGGAATCGACGACCTTAGACGGAATGATATAATTATTACGCCGGGTATTACAATTGGGAGCTGGCGTTTTTTTAAGTCCGGCGGGGTCCTTATTTATGAATTCTATTTTAATTCCGTGCAGCAAACCCAGGAACTAACCGTATCCATTGAAAAACCAGGGTATACCGTTACGCCTCCTTCGCGGACGGTGATGATTTTTAACGGAAAAACTCCGGCTCCATGAAGCTTCCCGCCGCAGCCTTCCCTGCGTAAGCAGGGTCTTGGGTACGTCCGGGAAGTACCAAGCTTTCCGGACCCCCACAACTTGCTCTAAAAACCGCCTCTCCCGGCCGGAGTTTTCCCGGTATCGTCCGCTCGAGTTTCACAGCTTATTTACGTCCCGCTAACACTTAATTTATATCCGCGCCGCATGCTTGCGCCGCATGCTTCGCTTGCGCCGCATGCCATGCTTGCGCCGCATGCCATGCTTGTCTTTTTTTGAAGGAGGCGCGGCGTGTCAAAGAAATCACCGCGGACTCCGGGGAGGGCCCATGAAAATTGCGTATTTTACCGACACCTACAACCCGGAAGTAAACGGGGTAACCAATACCCTGTCCAGGCTTGGATCCTATTTGGACGGAAAATGTATCCGGCATACGGTTTTTGCTCCGGCCTACGAATATGAAGATACGCTTCCCCCCCGGGAGAACCTTCATTCTGTTTGCTGCAATCTGTACCGTTTCAAAGGGGTAAGGGCGCCATTTTCGCCCAAAAGCCGTCTGGCCTTTCCGGCTTTTAAGGAAATCGACGAAATCTGCGGCGATTTTCGGCCGGATCTGGTTCACGTAACCACCGAACTGGGAATCGGCTTTCGCGGCGTGCGCTATGCCCTTACTCGCAATCTTCCTCTGGTTATGAGCTACCACACCGATTACGGTAAATATTTACGTTATTTTAAGCTTGAATTTTTTAAACCGCTGTTAGAAAAATACCTGGCCTGGTTTTACCGTTTTGCCCACCGCGTTCTGGCGCCATCCCGGCATACCCTGGAAGACCTTTTCCGCAGGCAGTACCGGAACCTGGGCCTCTGGTCCCGGGGGATAGATACGGCGCTTTTTAATCCCCGGTACCGGAATAGGAATCTGCGAAACCGGATTGGCAAGGATAAATTTATTTTTCTCTATGCCGGCCGTCTTTCCCCGGAAAAAAATCTTGATATGCTGCTCCATGCGGCGGCGGAGATGGAATGCCGGTTTCCCCGGCAGACGGTCTTTGTGTTTGCCGGAGACGGCCCCTATGCCCGGACAATTCGAAAACAAAAATTGTCCAACGTGGTTCTAGCCGGATTCAAACGGGGCCGGGAACTTTCGGAAATATACGCTTCGGCGGATTGTTTTGCCTTTCCCTCGGGAACCGAAACATTCGGCAACGCCGCGCTGGAGGCCATGGCTTCGGGGCTGCCGGTGGCGGGGGTGGCAAACGGCGGCGTTACGGACTTTCTTTCCCATGGAAACAACGCCCTGCTCTGTCCCGAAGGCGGCAGGGAAGCCTTTTTGGAAAATCTGGTTACGCTTATGAAAAATCCGGGGCTTCGCCTGAGTCTGGCGGAAGGGGCCCGGAAAACAGCCCTAACCAGGGACTGGAACTGCGTTTTTGACGGCCTTATGGATACCTATGCCGCAGTGATCGAAGAACAGCGGCAGCGGGGATGGAAGCAGGCTTCTTAATAAGCCGTGGCTTGGGGACGGGTTTTTTTGTCCGGGGATTTTACTCTTTTTTAACACAACCCTCATGCAATTTTAACATAAACACGCAAAATAAACGCCATGGGCCATGGGGGGATGTGATGGTAATAAAGTTTTTTAGATCAAGCCGTTTGTGTATTGGCTTGTTGTCTGTCATGCTGTCTATGGTCTTTTCCGGATGTACAAATGCAGATGATCAAAGAACCGTTGAAAAAACCGCCGCCGGCGTTACCATTTCCCGGACCGGTAATACGGTGGTCATGTCAATGGGGGGTTCAAATTTTAAAAATTCGCTGCGGATTGTTTCGGGTTCCGAAAACCGGGATCTGGAATTTTTGCTGGAAGACTTTTGCGCTAAAAATGACGCCGGGGTTGCCATAAGTTATATGGGCTCCCTGGACATTATGCAGATTTTACGGCAGGGGGGCGGCGAATACCACGCGGTCTGGCCTGCAAACAGTATGTGGATATCCCTGGGGGATACCTCCTTTAAGGTTAAGTACGCGGCCAGTATCTACCAGACCCCGGTGGTGTTCGGCATAAAAAAGAGCCTCGCCGTTAATTTAGGTTTTACAAGCCGGGACGTTTCCGTTGCCGGCATTCTTGCGGCCATACAGGCAAAGGATCTGTCTTTTTGCATGACCAGCGCCACCCAGTCGAATTCGGGGGCCTGTGCCTACATCAGCTTTTTGTACGCCTTCCTCGGAAACCCGGAAATGATAAACCCGGGCGATCTGGACGATCCGGCTTTACAGCGTTCCGTTGCCGAATTGTTAAAAGGGATTAACCGGTCTTCGGGCAGCTCCGACTGGTTAAAGGATCTGTTTTTGTCTTCCGATTACGACGCCATGGTGAATTACGAAGCCCTGATCATCGGCGCGAACAGGGAGCTAAAATCGGCGGGCCGGGAAAGCCTTTACGCGGTTTACCCCAAAGAGGGGGTTGCCATGGCCGATTCGCCTTTGGGGTATATCGACAACGGCGATCCCGAACAAGAGGCAGTGTTTAAAAAACTACAGGAATACCTGTTGTCCGTTCCGGTGCAGAGGGAAATTCAAAAAACCGGCAGGCGCACGGCCTTTATCCCCGTAAGCGAAGAAAACAAAAGTGTTTTTAACGCCGATGACGGAATCGATATAAACAGGACCCTGTCGATAGTTAAAATGCCCGGCGCGGCAACCATAGAAAAGGCCCTGGACTTGTATCAGCAAAGATTAAAAAAACCTTCCCTTACGTTTTATTGCCTTGACTTTAGCAGCAGCATGGCCGGCGCAGGAGAAGCCCAGCTTAAAGAAGCCCTTCTTAACCTTATGGATCAAAAAAGGGCAAAGGCGAATTTTCTATCCGCGGGCGAAAGGGACGAAAATGTTTTTGTCCTGTTTAACAGCGGGATTAGGCAGATCCTTAAGGTGTCGGGGAACAAGCCGGAAATGCTGCTGGACACGTACCGGGAAATCAATTCTGCCAAACCCGGAGGGGGAACGAACATATACACCCCCATTGTAACGTGTTTTGAACTGGCGCAGGGGTACAATATCCAGGACTATGTAAGCGCCGTTATTGTTATGACCGACGGCGAGTCGGAAGATTATTTTGAAGAGTTTAGCGGGCTCTATAAAACCAGCGGCATGGAGAAGCTGGATATTCCGGTATTTTCCATAATGTTCGGCGAAGCCAATCAAACGCAGCTTGACGGCCTGGCTAAATTGACCAGAGCCCGGGTTTTTGACGGAAAGACGGATCTGGTAACGGCCTTCAAAAACGCCAAGGGGTACAACTAGGGGAGCGTATGATAAAAACATGCGCGTAAAGAGGGCCGATTGTGAAAAAAGATAACTGGGTATATGTCATTATTCCACTGTTGACGGCGGTCCTTGTATTTGTCCTTTCACTTGTTATACTGCAGTGGACCATTGGCATTGCGGCGGTTTTGTCGTTGTGCGCTTATGTTGGTTTGAGTTTTCTCTTTACCCCCGTGCTGCATCTTGCCGGCGTAAATATCGAACATATAAAAAACAGTAAAGAGATTATGACGCTGCTGGAGGAAGGGGAAAAAGACCTTGTTTCAATTAAAAAGATTGCCCATGCATCAGACGCCACTTCAATAAAAACCAAAGCCTTAAACGTTTACCGGGAAGGGGGTAAAATAATTGAGTACATCAAAAAAAATCCCTCCAAGGCAGTTATGGCCCGGCGCTTTTTTAATTACTATTTGGACAAGGCAAATGAAATACTAACAAAGTACCACAATTTAGCTTCCACCGGAGTTGAAACGGAACGCCTTGAATCGTTAAAAGAAAAAACAGCGGACGCGATGGTGTCGATTTTACGGGGAATGACTTTACAGTTTTCCCGGCTGATTTCAAGCGATGTTATAGATATTGAAGCGGATGTAAAACTGCTTGAAAACACCCTAAGAATGGAGGATTCATGAAAAAGCGGATTCTTGGGCTTATTATCCTTGTTCTTGTAATTGCATCCGCCGCGGTATATCAAATTTTTTTAAAGCCCAAACTCCAAAAAATCACCATCCACGGCTATCTGGGCGGCGAGAAATCGGGCCTCTTTGACGATGAACGCTTTACCGGAGTCATGTTAGAAAATTACGGCATATCCATCCGTTATAAAAAAGCCGGTTCCATAGACATGATAAGCGCCCCGCTTGAAAATATAGATTATCTGTTTCCCTCAAACTATACGGCCCTGGAACTGTACAAACAAAAGTACGGTTCCGTCTATAAACGGGCGGAAGTTGTTTTTAATTCCCCCATTGTGCTTTACGCCAGAAAAGGCATATCCGAAGCCTTCAAACAACAGGGCTGGGTGCATACCGACGATGAAACCGAATACATCGATCTTTCCAAATTGATTAACGCCATTTTAGAGGATACCCGGTGGAGCTCCATCGGCCTTGACGAACTGTACGGAAACATTTATGTGCTTTCCACCGATCCCTTAAAGTCCAATTCGGGCAATATGTTTGCCGGCCTTGTGGCCAACATGCTTAACGGCGGAGAAGTGGCCACCGAAGAAAACCTTGCGGAAAACGGCAAAGAATTAAAACGGTTTTTTAGCAAGCTGGGGTATCTGGAATCTTCCTCGGCAGATTTGTTTAACAGTTTTCTTAAAACCGGAATCGGCGCCAAGCCGGTTATCGCCGGATACGAAAGCCAGATCCTCGAATTTTCGGTGGAACATCCGGTGGAATGGAGTTACATCAAGGACGACATCGTGGTTCTGTACCCGGAACCTACGGTCTGGAGCGCCCACCCCTTTATTGCCTTGACCGACAACGGTGATCGGGTAATAGACGCGCTGCTGGAAGAAGAGATCCAGGCTTTGGCGTGGGAAACCCACGGGTTCCGTACCGGTATTGCTTCGGAACAGCAGACGGGTAAGCGGTTTGATATAAACGGCGTGCCGGGGCAGGTAAAAAAAGTTATCCAACTGCCGAACCCGGATACGATGCAAAAGATTATGGCGATCCTTTCGAATTGACGCGGTGTGGACGCGCCGGAACCGGCGGCGCGTGGGGCCGGTAAAAAAGTGCGGACTTTTAACAAAAGGAGTATACCATGGAACAGGTGTTAAACAAAACAGACATAAACGAAGCGGCCGCTCAGGACGCGGTGCGGGCGCAGGCCGGGGAATTGGCAAAAACGATAGATGTTACCGACTCGCAGCAGATCGAACAATATGCGGTGGGCATTCAGAGCAGGATTGCCGATTTTTCTGACGGCGTACTGGCAAATGTCCGCAACAAGGATACCGGCTATGTGGGAACCATGATGACAAGCCTCCTGGGGACCATTAGGGGCGCGAAGATCGATGAACTGTCTCCATCGGCGCTGGTAAACAAAATTCCCATTGTGGGAAAGATGTTTAACGCTTTTAAGAATTTTATTTCCCGGTATGAAAAAATCGAAACCCAGATTGACAGGATCAGCTCCGATCTGGAAACCGCCCGCATGGATCTGTTAAAGGACATTGGCCTTTTTGACATGATGTTCGACAACAACAAAGAGTATTTTAAAGAACTGGAACTGTATATTATAGCGGGGGAATTAAAGGTAAAGGAACTTACCGATAAGGTTATTCCCGAAATGAAACGCAAGGCAGAAGGCTCAGGTGATCCTATGGTTTCGCAGCAGGTAAACGACATGGTCCAGATGACCAACCGCTTTGAAAAAAAAGTACACGACCTTAAGCTTAGTAAAACCATATCGATGCAAATGGCCCCGCAAATTAGGCTGGTGCAAAACAACAACCGTATTCTGGTGGATAAAATTCAAACCTCCATTTTAAATACGATCCCCCTGTGGAAAAATCAGATTATCATCGCCATGGGGATATTTAAGCAAACGAAGGCCCTTAAAATGCAGCAGGAAGTTGACAAAACCACCAACGAACTTCTGCTAAAAAATTCCCAGATGCTCAAAGAGACAAGCGCTTCGGTTGTGGCCATAGGAGAAAAAGGAATCGTGGAAATTGAAACGCTTAAAAAAGTAAACGCCGATTTAATCGCCACCCTGGAAGAAACGATTTCCATTCAAGAAAAAGGCAAGGCCGCCCGTAAGTCGGCGGAGGAAGAACTGATTAAAATTGAATCGGAACTAAAGCACAAGCTGGCAGAGATAAAAACGGGCAGGGCCGGCTGACTGCCCTTAGGGCGCCGCGGTGTATTTGCGGGGTTGTAATCCGGGTAACGGTTTCTATTGGCATAGGCCGTTTTCGGCGGCGTTTTATGGAGCGCCGGGCCACTTCACAAAGTATCTTCCATGGAGTATACTTTTACATTATGCGGTCGACAGTTGCAGTTTTGGGCGCCGGGGCCTGGGGTACCACGGTGGCGAAGGTTATTGCCGAAAAGGGCCATGATGTGGTTATCTGGTGTCATGAATTAAGTACGGCGGAAGAAATCAACCGGGATCATACCAACCTCCGGTTCCTTCCCGGGATCGCCCTTCCCGAAACCCTGCGGGCCATGGCAGATATGGAAAAAGCCGCCTTGGGCCGGGAATACGTTATTCTGGCCGTTCCCTCGCTTTTTCTTCTTACGGTTGCCAAACAACTGTTAACCATCCCTTCTATCCGGGAAGGGGAAAGTATTATCGGGGTTATTACCAAGGGCTTTCTGGAAACCCCCAGGGGCCCCCGGCTGATTCTGGAAACCCTGGAAGATTATCTTCCCGGCTTTTACCGGAAGTCGCTGGTGTATATTGCCGGACCCAGTCATGCCGAAGAGGTGTCCCGGGGCAAAATTACCGGCCTTATCGCCGCCAGCGAAAGCGCAAAGAATGCCGTCCGTTTCCGGTATTTGTTAAAGACCTCCAAGCTTTTGGTATTTTCCTCCCTGGATGTCCGGGGGGTTCAGGTTGCCGCGGCGGTAAAGAACGTTATCGCCATAGCCTTCGGGATCATGGACGCCCTTAAAACCGGCGGCGGCGGCGCGGCAAACCCGGATGTGGAAGATATGTTCGGCGACGGAACCGAATCGCTGCTCTTGGCGGCGGGGCTTAACGAAATACAGGCCCTGGGCATGGTCATGGGGGCTACGCATCCGGAAACCTTTTCTTCTATTTCCGGGGTGGGAGACCTGGATGTAACTTGCCGCTCGGTATTTGGAAGAAACCGCCGCCTTGGCCGGGAAATCATAGAAAAAAACATACTGGGCGCCTTTAAAAATCTGGACGATTTAATCGGCCGCATAGGGGAAGTGGGCTACCTGCCCGAGGGCGTCGCGGCCGCCAGGTACGTAAAGGCCCTTTCGGAAAAGTACAGGGTAAAAATGCCCATTTCCATCGGCATATACCGGATTTTAAACAAAGAAATAGAGCCCGTGGAATTCCTGTACAGTTTTTTAAGCGATTTGGGATAATTCTGCCGGACGGTTCTGCAAAAAGGATAAGGTAATTCCATGCTGGATAAACTAAGCCAAAAAATGGCGGACGCCTTCCGGTTCATCGCCGGAAAATCCACCATCACCGAAAAAAACATAGACAGCGCAGTGGAGGCCATTAAAATGGCCCTGCTGGAAGCAGATGTTAACCTGCGGGTGGTCCGCCGTTTTGTTAATTCCACCATAGAAGAAGCTAAGGGCGGGAAGGTGCTGCGATCCGTGGATCCGGGCCAGCAGTTTGTTAAGATTGTCCACGACCGGCTTGTTGCATTTTTAGGCGGCGCCGGCGAGGATCTTGCGCTTAAGGGGCCGGACACGATTTCTACCGTGCTTATGCTGGGTCTTCAAGGGTCGGGAAAAACCACCAGTTCCGCCAAGCTGGCCCTGCGGCTAAAAAAAGAAGGCCGCAGGCCCCTTTTAGCGGCGTGCGATCTGGTTCGTCCTGCGGCCATGGAACAGCTTTCGATCCTGGGTGGACAGATAGACGTTCCCGTTTACAAAGAAGCGGGGGCCCGGGATCCGGTAGAAGTCTACCGGGGGGCCCTAAGGCTGGCCCGTAAGGAACTGTACAATACGCTTATCATCGACACCGCCGGGCGGCTGCAGATCGACGAGCCCATGATGAAAGAACTGGGGCGGATAAAAGATGCTTCCAAACCCGACGAACTTCTTCTTGTGGCCGATTCCATGACCGGCCAATCCGCGGTGGACATAGCCAAGGCCTTTGACGAACAAATCGGCCTTACGGGGGTGGTGCTTACAAAGTTCGACTCCGACACCCGGGGCGGGGCGGCCCTGTCCCTTAAAACGGTTACCGGCAAGGCCCTTAAATTTATTGGAACCGGCGAAAAGCCCGAAGACTTTGAACGCTTCCACCCGGACCGCATTGCCGGACGGATCCTGGGCATGGGCGACGTGGTCGGGATGGTGGAAAAAGTCCAAGGATTGATCGATCAGGAAGAAGCGGTAAAACTCCAAAAAAAAATGGAGAAAGAAAACTTTACCTTGGACGACTGGCTTAACCAGCTTAGGATGGTAAAAAAAATGGGTTCCATTCAGAAAATGCTGGAAATGATTCCCGGCATGGCGGGGCAGCTTAGCGAAGAGGACGTAGAAAAAGAAGACCTGAAACACCAGGAGGCGATTCTTTCTTCGATGACCGGCAAAGAAAGATCCAATTATCTTATCGTCGGCCCTTCCCGGCGCAGCCGGATCGCCAGGGGTTCCGGCGCCTCCGTGGCCGAAGTGGGCCGGCTTATTAAGAAATTTGAAAAAATGCGCGCCATGATGAAAAAGATGGCCAAGATGAAAAACCCCGCGGCCCTGCAGCAGATGATGCAGCGGGGGCGTTAGGGAAACGCTGATTACGCCAACCGGCGCTTCCCCAGGGGCTTTACAAAACCGCCGCCTTCCCCGTGGAAATTTTTTGCAGTTTTAGCTATAGTCATATATAGGTGCATAACGATGGAAAACCCTGTGTCCCGAAAATGGTGGGATCCTTTGACGCTCCGGGATGGTATATGGTACCGGTGGTTTCTTTTGGGGGCGGAAGTTCTTGTATGCCGTAAAAAAAACCACTGGCATGGACTGTGCAAAGACCGGTATTGGCGGGACCGTACCGGTGAATGTACGGGGCCGGAAGAAGCGGAATCCTGCTCCCGGGGAACCGTTCTTTTTTCAAGCGGCCCCGAAGACCCTTCGGCGGCCCTGCGGCCCCTGCTGCCGGTAAAGCCTTTTTTGCTTACCTTTTCTTGGGGTCTGCGGCTTTCGCCCGAAACGGAACTGGCCCTTGATCTTGAGCTGCCCTTTTTACTGCGGCTTAGCACGGTAAAGGACCGCCAGGCCGGGGAACCTGTTTTTACCTTTAAGCCCTTTGTGGTAAACGAAACCTGGTACGGGGACACCGCCATGGAAGGACTGCTGTGCCTTTCTCTAAATCCGGACAGGCCCCTGGACGGCCCTGTGGAGGATGCGCCGGAAAATCCCCGGCAGACCCTCCGCTGCCGGGCGCTGCTAAGGAACAGGGCCAAAACTACGGTAAGCCTGGACAGGCTTCCTCTTTTGGCGGACCAATTTTCTATTTACGAAAACCACGGGGAACTGGTAACCGACACCCCGGTATTTGATATCTTTGGCAGCGGGGAATTCCGCATGAACTTTGCGTCGCCGGACCATACGGGGCTTCTTGTTCCGGGGAGCAAAAACGGCGTGGGAGAAATGCTTATCTACCACGGAACGCGGATTATTAAAGATATTACGAGGCACTAAAATGAACGTGGAGGCAATCATCGGCGAACTTAAACAATTTGTGGCGGATACAAACCCCATGGATATAACCCTAAAGCTTGCGGCCATAGTCCTGGTGGTATGCGCGATCCTAATAACCTTTAAGCTGATCCAATTCTTTCTTTGTAAGTTCCTTAAGGGAAAGATAAGCGATCAGCGGAACTTTATGATAAAAAAAGGAATCCGGTATGCGGGTTTTGTATTGGCCCTGTTCTTTGTGTTCCGCCAGATGGGCATTAATACCACCGCGATCCTGGGGGCCGCGGGTATTGCCAGCGTGGTAATCGGCTTTGCGGCCCAAACCACCGTTTCCAGTTTTATTTCCGGCTTCTTTTTGCTTTCGGAAAAACCCTTTACGGTGGGAGACGCCATTAAGGTAGACAACATTACCGGGATAGTACTGTCGGTGGATCTTCTGTCGGTTAAGCTGCGAACCTTTGACAATCTCTTTGTCCGAATTCCTAACGAAGCTATCAGTAAAAGCACCCTTATTACCATTACCCGCTTTCCCATTAGGCGGCTGGACCTAAGCTTTTCCGTGGCCTACAAGGAAGATCCGGAACGGGTACGGGATGTTCTTTTTGAACTGGCCGCGGAAAACCCCTACTGTCTGGAAAACCCCGCCCCGTTTTTTGGCATTGACAGCTTTGGCGATTCGGGGATTAATCTTCTGTTTAACCTGTGGTTTGAAAAAGACAATTTCTGGAACCTTAAAAATTCGATTATTATTGATATTAAAAAGCGCTTTCAAGCGGAAGGAATTGAAATACCCTACAAAAGAATCGACATTGTCCTTGCGGACAAGGGCGCGTAAACGGCTAGCCGTAACCGGCTAGCTGTTTACGGCTAGCTGTTTACGGCTAGTTTTCTTTTTCTCTTTGTATTATCATATATATGGAAGCATCTAAAACCCCGGTTTTTAGATAGTGTTTGTCCATAATGTAGACACATTATGGACTCGGACCGCAGGTCCGCAACTTCTTAAAAATCGTATTTTTGCAGCCTAAAGGCTCAGAAAATACATCGGACTAAAGTCCGCGGTCTGTCCATGACGAAACGAAGTTTCGTACAGTAACCGGCGTTGTGGACAGACACTAGATAGTTTCTTACCCATGGGTAAACTGTATACGGCAAGGAGTGTTCTAATGAGCGACGGCCCCGCGGGATCTCCAGAAAACGGATCCGGTCAAGATCCTGTTTCTCCCTTTGGAAGAAAACCCCAAACACCCCGGCGTTTTGGGGGCTGGAAATTTACGATCGTTTATTTGCTTCTTTTTCTGGCGCTGATGAGCGCCGTCAATTACTTTTTGACGGGCAAATCTTCTACGGTTATAGATTTTTCCGAATTCAAAAACAAGATTTCTTCCGGCGAAATTAAGCGCGTGGAACTAAGCGAATCGGCCTTTATCGGGTATGTGGACGAAAAAAAGGCCCCGCCGGCCCAAAATACGCTTCCCTTTCAATTTGCCCTATCCCCCCGTTCTGCCGGCGAGGAGGAAAAAGTTTACAGGACCATTCCCATAAACGATCCGGATCTAATTAAGCTTATGGACGAAAAGAAGATCTCCTACTATGCCGTATCACAGCAAGGCGAGGCGATCCTTAACCTTATTCTTAGCTGGGTGCTTCCCATTGTGTTTCTTATTATCGTCTGGCGTTTTTTTATGAAACGTTCCGGCCTGGGGGGTAATGTACTTTCTGTGGGACAAAACAAGGCGGTAATTGTTGCCGAGGGGGACATCCTTACCCGCTTTAAGGATGTGGCGGGGGTTGACGAAGCCAAGGAAGAATTAATGGAGGTGGTGGATTTTCTTAAAAGCCCCGCGAAGTATACCGAGATAGGCGGAAAAATCCCCAAGGGGGTGCTGCTTATAGGCCCCCCGGGAACGGGGAAAACCCTCTTGGCCCGGGCGGTGGCGGGGGAGGCGAGGGTGGCTTTTTTCCGGATGAGCGGGGCTGATTTTGTAGAAATGTTTGTCGGCGTGGGCGCCGCCCGGGTGCGGGATCTTTTTAAACAAGCCCGTACCAAGGCCCCCTGCATCATATTTATCGACGAACTGGACGCCATAGGCAAAAGCCGGATCAACAATATCGCCGGCAGCAACGACGAGCGGGAACAAACCCTGAACCAGCTTCTGGTAGAAATGGACGGCTTTGACGGAACTTCGGGCCTAATTATACTGGCCGCGACAAACCGCCCGGATGTGCTGGATCCGGCCCTGCTCCGGCCCGGCCGCTTTGACCGTCAGGTTCTGGTGGATCGGCCCGATTTAAGGGGCCGGGAGGAAATACTTAAAATCCATTCCCGGGGGGTTAAACTATCCCCGGAGGTAGAACTGGTGGGCATTGCCCGGATAACCTCCGGTTTTTCCGGCGCCGACCTGGCCAACATTGTCAACGAAGCGGCCCTGCTGGCGGTCCGGGGAGGCAGAAAGCTGGTGGAGCAGCGGGACTTTAACGAGGCCATCGAAAAGACCGTCGCCGGGCTGCAGAAAAAAACCAGGGTTCTTAAAAACGAAGAAAGAAAACTTACCGCATACCACGAAGCCGGACACGCCCTGGTGGCAGCCTTTACCCCCAACGCCGATCCGGTTCAAAAAATTTCAATTATCCCCCGGGGCTTTGCCCTGGGTTATACCCTGCAGATGCCGGTGGAGGACCGGTATACCGTTACCCGGTCGGATCTGCTGGGAAAGATAGATATACTCCTGGGGGGGCGGATCGCCGAGGAAATGATCTCCGGGGAATATTCTACCGGCGCCGCCAGCGACCTAACCAAGGCCACCGACATAGCCCGGAAGATGATCACCGATTACGGCATGAGCGAGCGCTTCCGCAATGTGGCCCTTACCTCCCGGGGCGCGGCCGCCGCCGGAACCGAACGCCAGGAGCCGGTGTTTCAGCGGGAATATGCGGAAAGCACCCAGCAGTATATTGACGAAGAGGTGGCCCGGATTATCGAAGGACGGTACGAAAAAACCCGGCGCCTGCTGGCCGAAAAGACGGACCTGCTAAACCGGGTAACGGCCTTGCTGCTGGAAAAAGAAACCCTGGACGAAAGGGAATTTAATGATCTTGTTAAGGGCCCCCATACTCCGTAGATTTGGACTTTCCGGCAGGAAGCGTTTTGGGGGCCGTTCGAAAAGTTTGAAAACCTTATTCGGGCAGTTTTCTTAGTATAGCATTTGCGAAGGTTTCCTTGAAACCGCGGTTCTATAAAACGGGGCAAATGCGGGGGATGTCCGGGGCATAACAAACTTCCTGGACATTCCCGGGGAATTAGCGCCTGGTTTTTAAATATTTTTTTAGCTTTTCCAGGACCTCGTTAAAGTCCAGGGGCTTACCGATATGATCATTCATCCCCGAAGCCAGGCATTGTTCAATATCCTGGCGGAATACGTTGGCGGTTAAGGCCACAATGGGAACGGTTTTTGCCCTGGGTATATCCAGGGCCCTGATGCGCCGGGTAGCTTCATAGCCGTCCATTTCCGGCATGTGGACATCCATAAAAATCATGTCATAGGCGCCGGGGTCTTCGCTAAATAGGCGCAGGGCTTCCCTGCCGTTTTCTGCGGATCGAATGGCAAGGCCGGTGGGCTCCAGCAGGGCGGTAACAATTTCCCGGTTAATTTCTACGTCCTCCGCCAAAAGCAGGGTATGGCCCGCAAAATTCCCCGACTCCGAATATGCGGTTTCTTCGGCCTTTGGCTCCTCCGAATCGATGGATTCGCTTATCAGGTCCATGATGGTGGAAGAAAAAAGCGGCTTGGAAAGGAATTTATTAACCCCCGCAGACCGGGCCTCTTCTTCAATATTGCTTAGTTCCATGGCGGAGATCATAATAATTATAGAGGGGCTGTTGGTGGTTATTTTTTTTATCCGGCGGGCCAGTTCTATGCCGTCTATGCCCGCCATCCGCCAGTCTAAAAAGTAAATATTATAGGGTCCTGAGTTTTTAATAAGTTCCAGGGCTTCCTGCCCGCTGGCGGCGGTATCACAGGATATCCGGAACCGCTCCATCATATCCTTAAAGTTTTCCAGCACGTCCCGGTCGTCGTCCACCGTCAGGATCCGAAGGTTCTTCCGGTTTATGCCGGGCAGCAGACTCGTCCGGACTTCCGGCGCTTTCTTTAGCTGCACCGTAAAGGTAAAGGTAGAACCGGCCCCTATCTTTGATTTTACCTTGATACGCCCGTTCATTATTTCCACAATGCGTTTTGAAATAGCCAGCCCCAGTCCGGTGCCGCCAAAGCGCCGGGAAATGCTTGAATCGGCCTGTTGAAAAGAAGTAAAGAGCTGGGCCTGCTGTTCCTTGCTTATGCCGATCCCCGTATCCTTTATCTCCACTTCAATTAAAATGGCGTCCCCCTCTGTTTTTACAAGCTTAATTTTACAGCTAATGGCTCCGTCGTCGGGGGTAAATTTAACCGCGTTAGAAAGAAGATTCGTAATAACCTGGGCAAGCCGCTGTTCATCCCCTATAACAGCCAGGGGAAGCTTTTTGTCCAGCTTTACCGTAAAGGACTGGTGTTTTTCTTCAAGCCTGGAAGCGATAACATTGGCGGCCCGCTGGAGCATCTTTTCCAGGTTAAATTCCTGGAAGGAAAGTTCAAATTTATTCGCCTCGATCTTGGACATATCAAGGACGTCGTTAATAACCCCCAAAAGGTGGTTAGAGGCATTTTCAATTTTTCCAAGACAATAATCTTTGCGCTCGATTTGCTGCGATGCCTTTGCCAGGTTTGTCATGCCTATGATGGCGTTCATGGGGGTGCGCATTTCGTGGCTCATGTTGGCAAGAAAATTACTCTTTGCCGTACTGGCGGCCTCGGCTTCTATGCGGGCCCTGGTAAGCTGGGTAACATCCTGGAGTATCATAATCACCGAATGCTCATCCAGAATTTGCTTTAGCATGACCGAATAATTGCAGGGGATCCCGTCCGGCCCGGGAAGGGAAATCTCGTCCCGGAAGACCCCCAGTTCTTCCCGGGGATCAAAAAGGGCCTGCCAATCGGGTTTGGCAAGAAGCGTAGAAAGCAGCCGGGGATCGTCGCTGCCAAGCTTATGGCGGGAAAGAATTTCCGCCATGTTTTTATTAATGTAAAGCGGCGCGGCCTCTGCATTAAATAAGGCCAGCGCGGCGGGCATAACGTTAAAATGCGAGCAGAATACGTCCATCATGGCGTTTATGCTGGCGATGATCAGATGGTAGTCCCCCTGGTGAACAGAAAGGTCCGCCCGCTCATTAAGGTTTCCAATCCTCGCGGCCTTGGTAAGCTTGGCTATGTCTTCTATAACCCTTTGGATGGAATCGGACATGATAAGATAAGCTTTTCCCAGGCGGCCAATTTCGTCTTCTCTGCCGGTAATGTCCGGCGGAAGCCGGTTTTCAAAAATGCCCTCGGCAAGTTTATAGGCCCGTTCGGTGATCATCGCCAGGGGATTGCTAAGGATCTTTTGCATGGTGGTAAAAAAAACCAGGGCAAAACAAAGAATCGCCACAAGGGAAAAAAGAATGCTAATGGCTATGGCATTTTGCAGGGGGCTCATAAAATTCGACCGGGGAACCAGGAGCCCCAGGGACCAGCGGGTTCCCCTGATGGGCGAATAACTTAAAAACATTTTACCCTGGGCCCCCGGTATAATTGCAGACCCTGTATGGCCCCCCAGCATAAGAAGGAATTCGTTCCTGGAATTTTCGTCCAGGGCAATTTCTTTTTCCACCGTATCCTGACTGTACACCCTGCCCAGAATTTTATGGGCGATAAATTTACCCTCTTCGTTAATAATAAAGGCGCTGCCGGTGGCGGCCACGTTAAGGTTGTTAATAACATCGGAAAGGGTGTCGTAGCGGTAGCTTCCCACCAGATAGTAGGGGGAATTTTCGTCCCCTTCCCCCAAAGGGCCGTGCAAAGGAAGCCCCATAACTATCTCAAGGCCCTGGGCGCCCACGGAGGTATCGCCGATGGCCAGGTTTTCTGTGGCCGCGATCATATGGATAAGCTTGCGGCCAAAAATATTCCGGGGGCTGGATTCCGTTCCCACCTCCAGGATCCCGGTAGACCGGTAAACGCCCAGCCAGACAAATTCTATGCCGGAACTGACAAAGTCCAGATAAGCCCGAATGGCATCCTGGTTGGAACCGGGGTCAAAAAATATGTTGTTTTCCCTAAGTAAAAAGAACCGGCTTGCCATGGTATGCAGGTTGGCTTCTACATTCTGGGACGCGGCTTTGGATATGGTTCTAAACAGGCGAAGAAATATATTATCCGACAGGGAGCTCATAAAAAAGATCATTACTCCCACAAGCCCGATATTTAGGATCAAGGTTGCCAGGACGGTAATAAAAATTATCTTGGGGGCAAGATTTTTCTTGTATCGGGATTTCATGGTTCTTCGGCGGGAACATCCACCAGGGCCACTTGTTTTGATCCCTCCCTAGCCTGTTTAATAGCCGCCTTCGCAAGCCGGACAAAACTATAATAGGATGTGGTTGCCCCGCTTATGGCCTCGACAAAATCCACATTTTGAAGACTTAACAATGCGGTGGCATACATTCGGGTATACTTATTGGGATATATCCCGTCGCTGGCGTTCATGGTCCGCATATAATCCGGATCCCAGGATTTAACAAAACCGCTGATATTCCTGGCGTTGTATTCCACCGTTACAATGTACCCGTTATTGATCTGGATAGAGATAAATTCCTTCCAGCCGTAGGAATCGAAGTCCTTCATCTCTGCGGTATAGTATCCGTCCCGAAACGCCATGCGGGGATTCTTGTGATCGCAGGAAAAAAAAGAAAGCCCGGCAAGAATTCCAATGACAAAATAGTTCCGTATCAAACCTGCCCTCCCTTCCTTGGGGACCCTTAGGATTTTTTCCGTTTGGAAGCAACAAACCGGGAAAAATCATTGATATTTTTTACTACAATTTTGTCACTAAAAAGCTCCATTCGCCGCTGGGTTACAAAGTGGCTGATAAGGTCCCTGGCCTGGTTAACGCTCATCCCCGCCCAGTGGGCTATGTCGTCCACGGAGGTTTTAAATTCCCTGCGATCCGTGGATTTGTCAATATTTGTCTGCGATTCGTCCAGCATAAGAAAAACGTCGGCAATCTTAGCCTGATCGTCGTCCAAAGTTAGGATCATAAACCGCCGTTTTGAATCGTAGATTCGTTTGGTAAACATTTTAAGAAGCTTTAAGGCGATCTGGGGGTTCCCCAGCATTAGGATTTCAAAGTTTTGCTGGTTAAATTCCAGAACCCGTACCGTGTCCAGGGCTATGGCGGTGGCGGACCGGGGGGAGTTTTCAAGCAGCGCCATTTCGCCGAACATTTCCGAAGGCTGTAAAATATCCAGGGTTTTTTCAATGTCCCCGATAATTTTTACCAGTTCGACCCGGCCCGACTGGATTAGGTAAAACGTGTCTCCCGGTTCAAACTCGGAAAAGATCATTTCCCCCGCTTGAAAGGTTCTGGCAAACCGGCCGAATGTGGACATGTCCATACCGCTATTCTCCTATCATGGCCTTGAGGGCCCGTTTTGCTTTAATATTAATAGCGTTATCGTCGTCGCCGGTTGTCATGGTAAGAATTTTCTTGTAGAAGGTGGCCGCCTGATCTTTTCTGCCCAGCTTTTCATAGGACTGCCCCATAAAATAAAGACCGTTTCCCAGTTCCGGATGCCGGGGATACTTGGTGATCATGCCGGTAAAATACTTAATGCAGTCGTCGTATTTGTTAAGCAGAAAAAGGCAGCGGCCGATTTCGTAAGAGCCCTTTGCCACATATTCGGGGTCCTCATTGGCATCGACCAGTTTCTTAAAGGACAGATATGCCTGCTGGTACTTTTCCTGGGAGATCATGCTTACCGCGTCGTAGTAGGCCTTCGCGGCGTTTCCAAGCTGTTCCGAGGGCCCCTGGCCGGAGAAAGAACCCGCCCTGGAAGAAGCCTGAGGGGCGGGGGGGCTGGGAGAATGGAGCACCGACTGGGGCATACGGCTCGCCTGGGATTCGGCAAATTCCAGATTCTTTGCAGCCTGGGCCGCGTGGCGCCCCGAAGGATAGTAGGTTAGATACCGGGAAAAAACATATTTGGCCTGGGTAAAACGCTTGTTTTTTAGGTAGTATTCCCCCACGTTGTAAAGGCCCATTTCCGGCTGGATGTCTTCGGTTTTATCCATCAGGCTTGAAACCTGACGATGTATACGCCTAAGCTGGTTGGAAAACACCTTAAGCATCTTCATAATAATCCGGGTATTGGCCTGGGCCAGGGCTTCAAATTCGGGAACCGTAAAGGCCATGGTCGCCGCATCCTGGATGGCGATGGCGTTTTCTTCCCGGGGATAGCGGCCCAGGGCGGACTTGACCCCGAAAAATTCCCCCGGCTGAACCAAATCGTGTACATCCGTCCCCGTTTCAATATCCTGATAGGCTAAATTTACCGTTCCGGACTGGAGGATAAATATTTTATCCGCCCCGTCCCCCTGGAAGTAAATGACAGAGCCTGATCTATACTGAAAGGGTTTAGGCATTTTTTCTACTCCCCATCCGGTTCAAAGGGCAAGAAGTCAAGTTCTTTCTTAAACCCTACCTTGTTACGGACCATTTTATAAAGTCCCCCGGGATCGCC
The DNA here is from genome assembly GCA_031278215.1 of Spirochaetaceae bacterium. Taxonomy (GTDB): domain Bacteria; phylum Spirochaetota; class Spirochaetia; order Treponematales; family Breznakiellaceae; genus JAISLT01. Next base: position 7,499 of record JAITKV010000029.1, on the reverse strand, counting down.
TTTGACAAACATGGGCCGGCGGTTCACCGTAACCCGGGTATACCCGGAAGGAAGCTTGCCGTCTAAAATGTCCAGGAACCTCAGTTCTCCGTAAACCGGCTTTCCTTCAAGGCTTAGGAATTCAATATCCCCCATGGAGGCCCCCAAAAGATTTTCGTAGGGGTCCTCTGTGCGGGCCTTAAGAATTAAAATATCCGCCAGCTTTCCGTCGTTTAAATCTCCTATCCGGTCCTGCATCCAAAAGGCCTTGGCGGCATTGGCGGTAACCATCTGAAAGATAGTCTTGGCCGGAAGGTCCTCGCCGTACATGGCGCGGTACAGTTCCCTGTCGTAGCGCATCTCGTCTAACAGATTCGCGGAACCGCTGGCGGAAGAATCGGTTCCAATGGTTACATTAACCCCCGCCGCAAGCATTTTTCTAATCTTACAGGTAACATTAAACATAAACACATTGGAAAACCCGCACCAGGAAACGCTGGCCCCCGCGGCGGCGGTTTTTTTAATATCCTCGTCGCTAAAGCCAATACAGTGGACCAAAAGACAATGGTTGTCAAGGATCTTAAGGTTTTCCAGTTGGGGAATCCCGTTCATAGACTCTTCGTCAAAGCCTTCGGAAAGATGGGTAATAAAGGGCCAGTTGTTTTTTACCGCTTTTTTGTATTCCTCTTCAATGCCGTCCCCCCATTTTAGATCGTAGGAAGAAGCCTCATGGGCCAGGCCGTATTCCAAAATGGCCCTGATAGGCAGGGTGGGAAGTATCTGGCCGTTAAACTTTTGGGGGAAGTGATCGTTTACCGTCGTAACCCCGGAAAAAAGGCATTTGTACCCCGAAAGGTGGTATAGATTGTCCCGGCTTAACCTGGATCGCTCTTTAAAGGTATCCGAAGCCTTAAGATCGTTGTCCCAGGGCAGCCAGTTAAGGTAAAAGGTTCCCGGCCTTGGACCCACCGGCGGACGGTAGTTGCCCTGAAGGTGATCGTGGGTGTTGATAAGCCCCGGATATACGATGGAACTTCCCTTTAAATCGATAACACAACCGGAACCGGAAGAAGCTATTTTACCCCCCCGGATCCCCAAACTTTTACCGGCTTCTTTCCTGCCAACGAGTACTCCGTTCATTAATGTATAATCCGACACCTAAAGGCCCATCCTTAACAGCGTTTTATCATTTTATGATCACCGGGGTGAACAGTCAACGACTCTATACGTACTCTATAAGTATCGGTAAAGCAGGTATATTTTTGTATATCATTTACTATAATAACCTATAGTAATAAACTATAGTATGATAGATTTACACACCCATTCAAGCGCCTCCGACGGCAGCCTAAGTCCCGCCCGGCTGGTGGAACAAGCGGCCCGGGTGGGGGTAGGGGCCCTGGCGCTGACGGATCACGATACCCTGGCGGGCCTGGAAGAGGCCAAAAACGCCGCAGAGGCCTTAAAAATTCGGTTTATCCCCGGGGTAGAACTGGAAATTCAGCCGGAAAAACCCGGCCGGGGGCCCTCTGCGGGGGCTGAACCGGAGGATCCGCAGGCGGGTTGGGGGGGAATTCTCTCCATGAAGGGGGAATTTCACCTCCTGGGCCTGGGAATTAGCCGGGTAACGGCGGAATTCCACTCAACCCTGGACTGGCTGCGGGGGGCCCGGGAGCGGCGAAACCTTATTATGATCGAAAAGATGAAAAATGCCGGAATAGAGGCGGATTACGGATCCGTAAAAGCCTTTGCCGGCGGCATGTTGGTGGCCCGGCCGCATTTTGCCCTGTTCCTTATCAGCAAAAAGGTGGTAAAAAACCAGGAGCAGGCCTTTCGCCGCTGGCTGGGAAAGGGCCGGCCCTTTTATGCCCCCCGGGAGGGCCTGGCATTCGCAGAGGCCCTTAGGCTTATCCATCAAGCCGGGGGCGCCGCCGTACTGGCCCATCCCCTGTCTTTGTACGTTTCCTGGGGGCGCCTGCCGGATCTGTTTGCCCGGCTAAAGGACCAGGGCCTTGACGGTATTGAAGCCTGGCATCCCAACGCCGGGGCGGGGGCCTGTAAACGGCTGGAAGAACTGGGCCGCCGCCTGGGGCTTTGCATTACCGCCGGCAGTGACTTCCACGGTTCGTCCAGGCCGGACCGCAAACTGGGCCATACCGCCGGGGGCCGTGCCATAGACGACAGGTTTTTGGAGGCCCTGGAGGGGGTCCTATAAAAGGAGCCGGCATGCATACAGAGGCGGTTACAGATCCGGCCGTAAAGACGATTTATCTGGCCGGGGGTTGTTTTTGGGGGGTAGAAAAATACCTTGCCATGATCCCGGGGGTGGTGCGAACCGAGGTTGGCTATGCCAACGGCAAAACCGCCAATCCTTCTTACGAAGAGGTCTGTTACAAAAATACCGGCCATGCGGAAACGGTTCGTGTGGAGTACGATCCAAAAAAGATAAGCCTGGCGGATCTGCTAAAGCTGTTTTACCGTGCCGTCGATCCGGCGTCCCTTAACCGGCAGGGCCCGGATGTGGGAACCCAGTACCGCACGGGGATCTACTACAGCTGCCAGGAAGACCGGCCCGTTATAGCCGGTTCCCTGGGATCCCTGCAGTCCGCCATTGATGAACCGGTGCTTATAGAAGCAAGGGCCCTGGAAAACTATTACCCCGCCGAAGAGTACCATCAAAAATATCTTGAAAAAAACCCCCGCGGATACTGCCATATTGGCAGTTCGGTTTTTAAGAGGCTCACGGCGGACCCGGAGTTTTTTACTTAAAAACCTTGTCCGCCTGTTTGGTAAACCAGCCCAGGAACGCCTCTATCCGGTTGGTAAAGGAAGCGCCCACCCGTTCATTCATACCCGGCACAGAGGCGGTCCGGGCCATGGAGGCGGCATAGATTAACAGAAAGTCCCCGGCGTCGTAGACCGCCACCAGAGACCGAAGCCTGTTTTTGCCCACCGCCGGGATAATGCCGTAGTTCATGGCCGTTAGGTTTTCCTGAACAAAGATCAACGCGTCGGGCCGGACATAGTAATCGTACCGGTATACGTTGTCCCCAAAGGACAGGTCCTTCTGCCGGGCATAGATTGTCAGTTCCGCCGGCGGACTGGTGTAACTTGGATCGGGCCGGGGGGTATTGCCGTCCGGCCCGCTTACGACCGTGGAACTTTCGTAAAAGGTCCGCATGCTCTTTCGGCGGGCCGAATAGTATTGAAGCCCCGTAAGGGTGCTTAGGGCCAGCGTCTGGTTGTACAGCCCCGCCCGCTCGGCGGGGCTCCAGGGGCCGCCGTTCCGGGAAGGAGCTTTGCGGTACAGTTGCAGCGTTTCTACAAAAAGGGTAGGCCCCAGGTCCCGCATAAGCCCCGCCGTCATATTTTTTAGATAGGGATCCGAAGGGATCAGGGCCGGAGAAATATTTTTATACTGGATCCGGATAAGTTTTTCGTTTTTTCTAAGAAGCTCCGCATATTCCGGGCCCGCCAGATTTGTAAGCGCTAAGGGCTGGCCGGATCCCGAAACCGCAAGCATCAAAAAGAGAAGGGGGCAAAGAAGCGGTTTTTTCCAAAGGATTAGGGCCGGCTTGCCGGCTAAACCGTTTGGCCGCCTTCTCATCGTAAACCCCGGTAATAAATTCGCACCTGTTTATATAAACCCTCTCCTTCGCTTTTGGTTTCAACGTCGGCAATGTCGTTTAGGGTAGTATGGATAAGCCGGCGGTCAAAGGGATTCATAGGTTCCAGCAATACGGAATTTTTGGTTTCCCGCACCTTGTCGGCCACCGTATAGGCCAGGCGGACCAGGGATTCTTCCCGGCGGATCCGGTAGTTTTCGCTGTCCAGAATAATCCGCAGGTCTTCCCGGCCCTGCCGGCCCGCGTAGACATTGGCTAAGAGTTGAAGGGCGTCCAGGGTTTTTCCCTTTTTCCCGATTAGGATAGAGGAATATTCCGATTCGAGCTTTAATCCCAGCTTCCGTTCTTCCCGGTATAGGATCGAAACCGTCCCCCCATAACCCATCCGTTCAATAAGCCCCTCCACAAAGGAGATCATGTTTTTCTCGAAGGTTTCGCTGATTTCGCCGCCGCCCTTGGGGGGTCCGGGCCGTTTTCTGGCCCTGGGGGCTTCGGACCCCGCGGCGCTTGTTCCGGCTTCCAGGGGGCCGGAATCCCCCGTATGCACCTGTATTTTTACAAACCCCTTTTTAAATAACCCTGAGCGCTGGGCCTCCAGAATTTCAACATCGAATTCGTCCTTTTCAATTCCCAGTTCCATGGCGGCCCTGTCAATGGCTTCTTTTTCGGTGCGGCCTTCAAATTCGTATATCATAATAATCCTCTCTTTATTAAAGTAGATGAGCTTGTTCCAAAACCCGGTTAGTTTTGAAACAAGCTCTTGGATAAACCGGAAAAGCCCGGTTTATCCACTAAATCTAAGGAGGCTGTTCCAAAAGCTGAAGTTTTGGAACAGCCCCCGATGTGTCAACGCCGTTTTTTTCGCCTGGGGGCAATCACCGGCGGTTTACTGGGTTCTGCCGGAACGGGCCGGTGGGCGGCCAGATACTTGTTCAGGATAATCTGCTGAACCAGGGTAAAAAGGTTCGACATAATCCAGAAGACCAAGAGCCCCGAGGGAACATTGTAAAGAATAAAGAAAAACATTATGGGCATGGCGTACATGAACATTTTCATAGAAGGATTCCCCTGCTGATCCGGGGTTCTGGTGGCAAGGCCGTAAAGCAATTGGGAGCCCAGGTAGATAAAGGGCAGCAGCCGCAGGCCGGTCCAACCCAGCAGCGGCAGGGGATGGGCAAAGTCCCACACCGATTCGGGGAGTGAAAGATCCGGTATCCAGCCGGGAAGGAACATCGCTCCCCGCAAATCAAAGTGGGTATTAAAAAGATTGTACATGGCAAAAAGTATGGGCATCTGGATTAACAGGGGAAGACAGCCGGACAGGGGATTGTGGCCTTCTTTTTTGTAAAGCGCGCCCATTTCGGCGTTAAGCTTAGCCGGATTGTCCCGGTATTTTTCCTGCAGCTCTTTGATCTTGGGGGTTAGGGCCTGCATCTTTACGCTCATTTCGGAACTTTTTTTGGTTAGCGGAAAAAGAAGGATCTTTACCAGCAGCGTAAGCAAAATAATTGCCACGCCGTAATTGGGAATAAGCCGGTAAAAAAATTGAAGAAGCAGCTTAAGTAGAGCTTCCAGGGGGCTTAAAAACCCGCTGGTGCTGGCCGCCTTGGTAAACTCCAGGTCCCGAAGCTTAAAGCCGTTATTGCCCGTATCGTAGCGCCCCAGGTTTTCCTGGTTTTTTGGGCCCAGGTAAAAGTGAAACACATCGCTTGATCCGGCGCTGTCCATGGCCGGCCGGATCAGGTAAAACCGCGACGCCGCGGGTAAACCCGGTTCGTTTTTGGAAGAAAAAGCCAGCCCGTACAGGGTGCCGTCGGGAACCACCATGGCGGTAAAGTACTTTCCCGCAATCCCTGCCCAGGTAAAGCGGGAATCGATTATTTTTTGACTGTTTTCCCCTACCTTTTCTTCCCGCCGCTTTCCGTTAATCAGGGTATAGTAATGCCGGGTTTCGTACCGCTGATCCAGGCTTTCAAACCTGGGGCCGATTTGGGGCCCAAAGCCCAGGGTATACGCGGCGTTGTTAAAATTAAAGGCTATGGCGGAAGAGCTTTTGGTGGAAACGGTAAGCTGGAACATGTATTCGTCGGGCTTAAATTCGTAGCGTTTGGTCAGCGTAAAGGTTCCGGGAGAACCGGTAAGGGTAAAGTCACGGGTAAATTCCACCGTCAGGGGATCGGGCTGGGAAACCTGGAAGTAGGACCTTACCGGCGGGGCTTCCGGCCCCCCAAAGGCCAGGGTAAAGGCGTGGGATTCCCGAAATCCCCCCTCCTCGTTCCGGGCGGGAAGAATCATCTCTACCAGTTCCCCCTTGTCGTCGTGTTCCTTAAGCTGGTAAGAGACCATGTCCCCCCCCAGGCTGCTTAGGGCCACCCGGATAAGCTCCGTATCAATAAGGATCCGTTCTTCCGTTTCGGGAACCGCCGGGGGTTCGGGAATTTCTTCCTGGGCCCCATTGTCCCCGGACGACCGCCCCTCTGCCGGCGCCGCTTCCGCATCCGCCGTAACCGCCTCCACGGCCCTTACCGGCGGCCCTTCGACGGAATCCGCCGCGGAACCGGAATCCCCGCCGGCGCCGCCGCCGCCGCCGCTCGCGACGGGGCTGGGCGGCCCGGCCTGCCCCGCGCCGGAAGACTGTTCCGTTTCCGGGGCCTGGCTGGGGGGAAACAGTTTTGGCTGGATCGCGAACCATCCAAAAATTACCAGGGAACTAAGAACAATTGCCAATATAGTTTGCTTTTCCATGCATAATCCTGTTTATTAAGGTATTGGATCGTAACCGCCCCTGTGAAATGGGTGGCAGCGCAGAATCCGTTTAAGGGATAAAAAAGAACCCTTTATGGCGCCATATTTTTTAACCGCCCCGTATGCGTAAGCGGAACAGCTGGGATAAAAGCGGCAGCTTGGACGCAGATAGGGCGAAACGGCCTTTTGATACAGTGAAATTAAAAGTAAAATACATTTTTGCATCATCGTATACCAGCCCTGGTAAGAAGGAATTTAAGTTGTCCGGTACTTGCGGCCAGGTTCATTTCTGCCCGGGTTTTTTCCCCGGGATACATCAGTAAGACCAAATCATACCCGGTTTTAAGCTGCCCCTTCATCAGGCGGTACCCTTCATAGCTAAGCCGCCGGGCCCGGTTTCGTTTTACCGCGTTTCCGAATTTTCTTGCAAAGGTAACTACCAAACGGTTGCAGGGCAATCCATTTTCCAGAAAAAACAATCTAGCCCCAAAACAAGAAACAACCTTTCCCTTCTTAAAGACCCTTGTTATCTCCGCCCCTTTCTTAACATGTTCCCGCCGCTTAAAGCTTAGGCGAACCGTGCTAATAGGGCTTTTTTTCGTCTGCAACGGTAAGCTTATACCGTCCTTTGGCCCGGCGGCGCTTAAGCACAAGCCGCCCCCCCCGGGTTTGCATGCGCGCCCGGAACCCGAATTTACGGTTCCTTTTAACCTTGCTGGGTTGATACGTCCGTTTCATAAGAACTCCCTCTATTTCCGGGGACCCATAGCCGGATTTTGTATATGTAGGTAAGATCCGGTTTATAGGCCCGTAAAACGATCAAAAAAGAAATCAAAGACGCACTTTTGTGAATCTTTATACAGTTTTAGACGGATACGCGGCATAGCGGCAAAAACGCCGAAATACCCCCAGGAGCAAATTTATACCGCGGTTTACGCTTAGTCAAGGGGCCTGTGCCGGGAATTCTTTAAGGAAGCCCTGGAAACCCCGCTTAGGTTTGGAACAGCCCCAAATTGCTAAAATTTTACCTTCAGGGCTTGTTTTTTCCGGTTTCTGTGGTAGAATATTCCGGGAACTGCGCATACCAGGCGCTTTGGAGGTTTTTGTGCGGAATTTTTCTGACAAACCGCTGCACTCTATAAAGGGACG
>JAITKV010000043.1 GCA_031278215.1 Spirochaetaceae bacterium | reverse complement strand
TAGCTTGACGCTCCCACGCCGAAAATATTGCCTATTCCCTGGGAAACCATAAAGAGCGGCATGGCCAGCGAAATTCCCGCCACCATATTCGGGTCGCCGGTCTGCCCTATAAAGAAGGTATCGGTTATGTTGTAGACCATTTGGGCAATCATGGCCAGCATCATAGGCAAAGCAAGCCTGAGAATCGCCAGGGACGGGCGTTCCCGTTCCATAAGCGCGATGCTGTCGTTGTTCATTGTAATTCCTTAAATGTAAATTAATTTAATATTAATATATTAACATTTAGGAAAGTCAAGTCCCGGGGGGGACAAAAAACGCGGGTAATATGATTATTTTAGTAATAAATGAGCGCTCGATACCCCCTATTGCCGTAAAACGAAGCGCGCAGCGGAGAAATTACGGTGAGTATTAGAGAGAGCGCGCGCCATAATCGGGCAGCCGCCCCTATTTAGCGGCGGTTTTCTTAAAACAAAGAGAACAGGATCCGGTAGAAAGTACCGTTTGCCGTACCATGGCTATTTTATACTACAGACGCAGAAAACTGTTAATGCTCAGACAAAAATGTATGCCCTGCAACAGAAAGCCGCATATATAGGCTTGACCTCCGTGCAGTTATCGTGCAATGATAATTCGGTGATTGACATGATATGCGCTTGTGGCGGTTATTGCGATATGGGCATATTACGGCAGGAACTGTCCAAGAGGTTGTTGTTCAAAAGCTGAAGTTTTGAACGGCTTTATTTTTCGATAATGTATAGTTTATACGCATCATATTGCAAGGGGTTACAATGAGTGTTCGGGCTACAGAAAGATTAATTGGAGACGTGGTTGTCGTTTCGGGATTGTCAAACAGCGCAAAAATGGTTGTGCAGTCCGTTGACGAAGAAGCAAAGAGCATTACCGCCGTTTGGTTTTCGGATGATCACGCGGCACAGACGGCGGTGTTTCCGGCAAAGGCCGTTGACCGGTTTGAACAGAAAGAAAAACCGGCGCGAAAGCCAAGGGCCGGGGCAAAAAAACCGGGCCGGCGAAAATAAGCGGCCCGGGCCCGTTGAAGCGTCCGGGACACAGTGGCTGTGTTCCGGATAATTTCCATATTTATTCGTTCCTCCGCAATATTCCGGCGTCATGGTGCAATAATATTGCTAAAAAAAGAAAAATCGTATACTCTAATAAGCATGTGGAGTATTGCTTTTACCGGCGGTGGTACGGGGGGGCATATTTATCCGGGTCTGGCGGTGGCCTGCGGCCTTAAGCGTAAACTCGGGTGCAGAATATTCTGGATTGGCTCCCGGATAAAAATGGACAGATCCATTGTGGAAGCCGCGGGGCTTGATTTTTTCCCCATCCCCGCCGGTAAGCTTAGGCGTAATTTTTCTTTTAAAAACTTTGGCGACTTTTTTAAAGTGGCGGCGGGTTTTTTTGCCGCCCGGAAAATTCTAAAACGGGAAAAACCGGCTCTTTTGTTTTCCAAGGGCGGATTTGTCAGCGTTCCTCCTTGTGCCGCCGCTTCTTCTTTGGGAATCAAAGTCTTTACCCATGAATCGGATTACAGCCCCGGTCTGGCCACCAGAATTAATGCGCGGTTCGCCCTTAAAAGCGGCGGAAACATAATTACCGCGTACAGGGAGACCGTGGAAAAATTCCCCCGGCACATACGGCGCCGGGCGCTGGTTATGGCCAATCCGGTGCGGGCGGAATTTCAAAACGCCGATCCCCTGGCGGGGAGGGCTTTTTTAGGGGCCCGGCGGGACGACCGGATCCTCCTGGTCCTGGGGGGCAGTCAGGGAGCGGTGGAATTAAACCGGCTGGTAGAAGCGTCCCTGGAAGAGCTTGTACAAATGTATCTGGTGGTTCACCAGACCGGCTTCCGCGAATCCGCCCCGCCGTCTTTGGCGGGGTATAAACCGTATCCCTACATCAATGCGGAACTTCCCCAGGTGCTGGCCGCCGCGGAACTGGTGTTGTGCAGAAGCGGCGCCGGCACCATCTGGGAATGCGCCACCGCGGGAAAACCCATGGTGCTGCTGCCCCTAAGCGGATCGGGAACCAGGGGGGATCAGGTAGAAAATGCCCGGTTCTTTGAAAAAGCCGGGGCGGCGGTGGCGCTTCCGCCGGACCGGAGAAATCCGGAAGACCTTATCCGGATTATCCGGGCCCTGGCGGAGGATGAAAAAAAACGCAGGGCCCTGGCGGAGGCTTCCGCGAAAATCGGCGCCGGCAACGGAACCGCGGATATTGTTGCGCTCTTGGCGGATTCGGCGAAGGCGCCGCCGAAGGAGGCGCCGTGACGCTTAAAGCCATCGATACGGTTTTTTTTATCCTGCTGGGGCTTTTAACCTTCCGGGGTTTCTTAAAGGGTTTTACGGGGGAATTGTTTTCCATCGCGTCCATATCCGTGGGCCTTATTGCCGCGGTTTTCTTTTTTAAACCCGGCGGGGCCTTTTTACGTTCCCGGTATTTTCACGATCTTGGCTTAATACCCGAAATCCTGGCCTTTGGGGGGATATTCTTACTTGTTTTTATTGCCGGAAAAATTTTAGCGCGGGTTGTAAAAGATATTATTACGGGCCTGCATCTGGAAAAATTAGACAAGGCCCTGGGCCTTGTACTTGGTCTGGCCGAGGCCCTGGCCCTTATCTCCGTTACCCTGCTGATCATTATGATCCAGCCTTTTTTCGAGGCCCTGCCGCTTTTAGGCGAAAGTCTTTTTGCCCGTTTTATCGTTCCCCTTTTGGGAGGTTTCGGTGTTTGAGAACATCCTTCACCAGCCGGTGGTTGAACAGCTTAAAGCGGATCTACGTTCCGGGTCCCTGGCCCCGGCGCTGCTGTTCTCCGGGCCCCCCTACGGGGGCAAGGGGGCCGCCGCCCTGGAACTGGCCCGGATCCTAGGCTGCGAGGGAACGGAAACGGGAAAGTGGAATTGTCCCTGCCCAAGCTGCCGGCGACACCGGAACCTTCTTTCCCCGGATTTGATCATCCTGGGAAAGAAAGGCTTCTTTCAGGAAATTTCCGCGTCCGCCGCGGCCCTGGTACGGCACACCAAAGAAGTAAAAAGTTCCGGGGAACAGGAGCGGAACCTTCCTCCGGTCCGCATGCTTTTTATCCGTTCGATCCGCAAGCTGCTGGCCCGGTTTAACCCGGCGCTTTGGGAGGATGATCCAAAATTTGGAAAAATCAGCCCCCAGGTAAGCGCCCTGGAAGATGATCTGGCGGAGATAGAAGGGCTTTTTAAAACGGACGCGGCGGAGTTAGAAAAACCCTGCGCTTCGATTATCAAAAAAGCCGCCAAGCTGGAGTCCGAAGGACTGGGGGAGCTTATTCCCATCGCCCGGATTCGCCGGGCGTCCTGGTGGAGCCGTCTTGCGCCCCTGGGAAAACATAAATGCATCATCATCGAAAACGCCGGGCACATGCAGGAGGGGGCAAAAAACGCGCTCCTTAAAATTCTTGAAGAACCCCCGCCGCGGCTTACCCTGGTGCTGACAAGCCCCTATCCCATGAGCCTCCTTCCCACCATGCTTTCCCGGCTTAGGGATTACCGCTTTGTACCACGCAGCCCCGAAGCCGAAAAAGAAGTAATTAGCCGCATCTTCCGGGGGCCGGAAGATTATGCGGAGGGCCTGGAATCCTACCTGGGTTCGTTTCTTCCCCTTAAGGCGGGGAACCTCTACGCCCTGGGAGCGTACCTGGCCTCGTCGGTAGCCGCCGAAGCCGCCCGGGAACTGCAGCGCCGGATGAAAGAGATTCCCCCGATCCTGCTGGACCAGGGAAAATTTTTTACCCGCGTCGCGGAAGAAGAGGGCATGGGCCGCCCTGCGGCAAATTATAAAACCCTGCTGGAAAAAATTTTACGGGACGCGGACAATTTTGACATCCCCGGTCTTTTTTCGCAGTTTTTTCGAGAACTGGGCGCCCTGGTTTCCCGGTGGCTGCGGAGCGGCCAGGGGAGCCCGGAAAAGGCCCTGTGGGCCGCCCGGTGGCGCAGAGAAATAAACCAGGGCCTGGTGGAGGCGGATTCATTTAACATTGCTGTTCCCACGGTGCTGGAACGGTTTTTGGAAACCCTTAAAACAGGAATGATCACATGAGACAGATAATCCCCCGGGCTCTGCAAAAGTTTTCCAAGCTTACGGCAGAACAGATAGAAGGACTCCTCCTGTCCATGGCTGCGGACATAGACCGGCTGGAGACCGTGCTGGACTCCCTGGCGGAAGGTATTCTGGTATGCGATTCGGATCACAACCTTATTCTGGCCAATAAATATGCGGATCTGCTTTTACCCATTTCCCGCCACGGGGACGAGAGGGTGCGGGTTTGGAACGTAATTACGGACAGCATGGTGGCGTCGTATCTTGAAGACGCCCTGCTTTCGGGGGATCAGGTCAGGGACAGGGAATTTGAAACCGAAGCCAAGGGAATCAGGCGGCTCCTTTCCATTAGTATTTTTCCCCTGGTTAAGAGTTTTCAGGTTAAGGGTTCTTTAATCCGGGTGAACGATATTACGGAAAAGCGCAAGAAGGAATCCTGGATCAGGCGGATTGAAAACCTGGCAAGCCTTACAACCCTGGCCGCGGGGGTGGCCCATGAAATAAAAAATCCCCTGGGGTCGATTTCGATTCATATTCAGCTGCTTCAAAAGGCCTTTAAAAAAAATGAGGACCTGTATTTTGTGTCCCATCCGGAAGACAGGCCGGATCCCAACTTTTCCGGGGAACGGGGGCCCACCGCGTACTTTGCCGCGTTCCATCAATACATCACCGTGATTAACGAAGAGATTGACCGGCTAAACCGCATTGTGGTGGATTTCCTTTTTGCGGTAAAACCCATGGACCTTAATCTGCGGGAAGGAAATTTTAATACACTGCTTAAAGAGTTGGTGGATTTTGTAAACTTTGAACTGGACCAGGCCCATGTTCGGACGGTCCTTAAACTGGACGAAACCCTGCCGCTCTTTGATTTTGACGAACGGTCCATGAAGCAGGCCATGCTAAACCTTGTCCAAAACGCCGTCGCGGCCATGAACGCCGGAGGAGATTTAACCATCGCCACGGAACAAAAAGACGGCAATATCCTTATCTCTATCTGCGATACGGGTATAGGAATTCCCGAAGCCAATAGGTCCAAAATATTTGAACCCTATTTTACCACTAAAGAAGAAGGAACCGGCCTGGGCCTTACCCTGGTGTTTAAAATTATCCGCGAACACCATGGAGAAATCGCCGTAAGCTCCCGGGAAGGAAAGGGAACCTGTTTTGTCATTACCCTGCCCATACCGCAGCGGGATCGGCGGCTCCTGCCTCCGGGGGGTTGTTTAAAGGACGAAATCGCCGTCCATGGCGAAGCCGGCGTCCGGGACGAAGCCGGCGTCCGGGACGAAGCCGCCGTCCATGGCGAAGCCGGCGCCCGGATTGAACAGGCCGCCAAAGGGGCCGGGCCGTGAAATTTAAACTGTTAATAGTGGACGATGAAAAAAATATCCGCGAAGGCCTTGCCGCGGCATTCGAAATGGAAGGTTACCAGGTAGTTACATCGGAAGACGGCGCCGCGGGCTGGCAGCGTTTTGACAAGGGGGACATCGATCTGGTAATTACCGATCTTCGCATGCCGGGTATGAGCGGGGAGGAATTGCAGCGAAAAATCGGCCTGGAAAATCCCGAACTGCCGGTGATTATTTTAACCGGCCACGGCACGGTAGAAAATGCCGTGGCCGCCATGCGGAACGGCGCGTACGACTTTTTAACCAAACCGGTTAATCTGGATCACCTTTTTATGCTGGTTAAACGGGCCCTGGCAAGCCATGAATTGTCCCTAAAACATAAAAGCCTGGAATATGAACTGGCAAAAAAAGATCAGTTTAAAACCATGATCGGCTCCAGCGCGGTGATGCGCCAGGTCTTTGATACCATAAGCCGGGCGGCGCCGTCCAAGGCTTCTATTTTGATCACCGGCGAATCCGGAGTGGGCAAGGAACTGGTGGCGGACGCCATCCACGAACTATCCACCCGAAGGGGCAAGCCCCTTGTTAAAGTCCACTGCGCCGCGATCCCCGACACCCTTATCGAAAGCGAACTCTTTGGCCATGAAAAGGGCGCCTTCACCGGCGCCACATCCCGAAGGCGCGGGCGCTTTGAACTTGCCCACGAGGGGACCCTGTTCCTCGACGAGATCGGCGAAGTCGATCAGAACATACAGATTAAACTCCTCCGGGTCCTGCAGGAAAAGAAATTTGAAAGGGTAGGGGGGGAAGAAACCCTGGAAGTAGATGTACGCATCGTGGCCGCGACGAACAAGGATTTAAAAACAGAAACCGAACAGGGCAGGTTTCGGGACGATCTGTATTTTCGCCTTAACGTGGTGAATATCCACGTGCCCCCCCTGCGGGAACGGAAGGACGATCTTCCCCTGCTGCTGAACGCTTTTTTAAGTGAATTTTCCCGGGAAAACGGCAAGCAGATCGAAGGTTTTAACGAAAAGGCCCGGGCCGTCATGTACAATTACGACTGGCCCGGCAATGTCCGGGAACTGCGGAACTGTATAGAAAGCGCCGTAGTAATGGCCAAGGGAAACATCATTACAGAAGCGGACCTGCCGCCCACGATCAGGGTCCGGAACGACGAAGGGTGGATCCGCATACCCCTGGGAGCAACCATCGAAGATTCGGAGCGGATTATCATCCGCAACACCCTGGGGTATTTTAAGGGAAACAAAAGCAAGACCGCAGAAGTACTGGGCATAGGCCGCAAGACCCTTCACCGAAAACTTGTCGACTGGGGGGACGCGCCGGAAGAACCGGAAAACGACTGAGTCCCCCGCGCAATTTCCGCCGTTTTTCTATCCTGTCATAGGCGGCGTTGATCCGGGTAGATTTTACCGTGGCCCTTTTTAAGTTTTCCCGGCGGCCAAAAATTCCCATACCGGAGTATACCATAAGGGTATGTTTCGTGCTATTCTTTTTTATCCGGCCGGGGCCGGTACGGAGGGAATATGAATATCAGCCGAAAGCTATTCGGGACCCTGTCGGACGGCAGGGATGTATTTCTCTTTACCCTGGAAGCGGGGGATCTTCGGTTTTCGGTTTCCGAATTTGGAGCGGCCTGGACCTCCCTGGTTGTGCCTTCCCGGAAAAACGGAAGCGCCGACATCCTGCTGGGCTTTTCTACCCTGGAAGGCTATATACATAACAGGGCCAGCTTTGGCATAACCGTGGGCCGCTTTGCCAATAGAATAGGGGGGGGCGTTTTTTCTCTTGGGGAAGAAACCTACAGGCTCTACAAAAACGACGGAAACAACAGCCTCCACGGGGGTAGGACGGGGTTCGGCAAAAGACTCTGGAAGGGGGAAGGCTATACCAGCGGAGAGGGCGTTTTTGTCCGTTTTGAGCTTGTAAGCCCCGACGGCGAAGAAGGGTATCCGGGAAATCTTCGGGCGGTGGTAAGCTACGGCCTAACATATTCCAATGAATTACAGGCCCGCTACGAAGCCCTGGTGGATAAAGATTGTCCGGTAAATTTGACCAATCACGGGTACTTTAACCTGGCAGGGGAAGGCTGCGGAACGATCCTTGGCCATGAGCTAAAGCTATACGCGTCTTCCTATGTGGAACCGGGGGAGGATCTAATTCCCACGGGGAAATTGCTGCCCCTGGGGGGGACTCCCTTTGATTTTAGACAGTTTAAAGCCATAGGCCGGGATTACGGGGAACTTTGCGGCGGCGATGTCGAAGCCGTCGGAAAGGGTTATGATCACTGCTTTGTCCTGGACGGCTATACCGGACACAACGCGGCCGTGGAAGATAAGCCCCTCTTACCCTGCGCGGAAATCCGGGATCCCGGCAGCGGAAGAACCCTTAAGGTCGCGGCTACCCAGCCGGGGGTCCAGTTTTATTCGGGAAACTTTCTTACCGGCGTTCCGGGAAAGAGCGGTTCGGTATATGGAAAAAATGCGGGGTTTTGTCTGGAAACCCAGCACTTTCCCGATTCGCCAAATAAGGACAATTTCCCCCGGGCTATTTTCGGTCCGGAACGAAAATACCGGGAAAAAGCGGTTTTTTCCCTGGAATTTTAAAAAAAAACCCCTTGTACCTGGGCCCGTTATGAATTATACTATAATTTAAAGGAATACAGCCGGGATTTTAAGAACTTTCATAATAGCCCGGAGCTAATAATAGCTGCGGGCCTTTAAAAACGGAGGGTTTTTCTTTTTGTACAAGCGGTGCATCAAGAAGCCTTTCCAAAAATTTATTTTTAGAAGGGCCCGGGGACAGTCTTTGTAATGTTTAACGTCTTGCCCTGTCCTGTAAGGCGGAACAGCATACACTATGTAAAAGGACCTTGCGGTTTCTCAAAGCCCAAAACACGTGAACGAGGAAGTTATGGATATTCAACTGCATGAACTCATCGATAAAATAAAAAAAGACGGGATCGAATCCGCGTCGGAGGAGGCGTCCCGGCTCAAAATCCAGGCCGAAGCCGAAGCCAAGCGGATAGTGGAAGCGGCCCGCAAAGAGGCGGAGGCCGTCATCAGCCGGGGCAAGGCGGACGCGGAACGGTCGGAAAAGGCCGGCGTCGCGGCCCTGGAGCAGGCTTCCCGGAATCTGGTGCTGGCCTTTAAAGGCGAAATCCAGACCCTGCTGGACAAAATCATCGCCCAGGGGGTTTCCGCTTCCTTTGGGGAGGACGCCCTCAAGGCGGTTCTGCCGGATCTGATCAAATCCTGGGCCGCCAAGGGCTCCGACAATCTGGCCCTGATCCTCTCCGAAGCGCAGTTAGAGAAACTCCGGGGTTATTTTACCGAAAAACTGGCCGCGGAACTCAAGCAGGGGCTGGAACTGAAATCGGACCGGAACCTCGGCGCCGGTTTCCGGATCGCCCACAAGGACGGTTCCGCCTATTACGACTTTTCCGCCGAAGCGGTGGCGGAACTGCTGTCCGCCTACCTTAACCCCCGGCTGGCGGAGATCCTCAAAACATCGGCGAAGGGTTAGGCGGTGGCGTATTATTACCTGGTAGCCCAGCTTCCCAGCCTTATCTACGGCCAGGGCGCGCCCATGAGTGCCGCCCGGTTCCGGGAACTGGCCTTACAGGCCCTGAGCCCCGAAGACGCGGCGTTTCTGGGCTTCTTTACGCTGAACCCCTTTGCCGCCCCTCCGGCGGGAATTCCGGGGGGCTGCGATTTTCTCGACAAATGGCGGGAATACGAGGCGGCCCTCCGGCTGAACCTGGCCAAATACCGGGGGGCGAAAATAAAGCGGGAAGCCCCGGCGGATATACCGGACTACCCCGCGGACGCGGCGGCGGCGGCCAAGGCCGCGGCGGCCCTGGACTCCCCCCTGGAGGCGGAACTTTTCCTCGATGAATCCAGGTGGCGGGCCATAGACCTTTTTCAGGGCCTTGATTATTTTGACCGGAATACGGTATACGCCTATCTTCTCAAACTGCTCCTTCTGGAGCGGCGCGCCTGTTTTAAGGCCGAAGAGGGCTTTGCGGAATACAAGGGGCTTTACGCCGCCGTGATGGGGGCCGCCGGTTCCGGCGTGTTCCCTCAGGCGGGAACCTCATCCAGTAATGAATCGGGAGAACCGAAATGACC
>JAITKV010000034.1 GCA_031278215.1 Spirochaetaceae bacterium | reverse complement strand
GGTGGCGCAGGGCGCGAGGGCGGCAAGGACCGCACATACGATTACCGCCGGTTTTTTCATATATACCCCCTGTCTGCCGCCGTTACGACCCGGACGCCGGAGAGTCAAGGTAAGTTTTTAGCCGGATTTTATTTTGAAACAGTACGGGGAGGGTGTCAAGGGGAAAGTTGACGCCGGACGGCGCCCGCAGGCCGGCGCCCGCAGGCCGGCGGCGGTCCGCTTTTTACCGCATCCGCCAAACGGACCGTCCCTGTAAATTCACGGCGAACCTTGCCTGTAGCGAACGACCCCGGCCGCGGACCTTAACTTGCCCTGTACGCTCATGGTAGGCTTTGTATATGTTTAACAGTATTCGGGGGACCATCACCGAAAAAACCGGGGAACTGCTCAGGATGGAAACCGGGGGCCTGGAGTGGGATATCGCCGTCCCCGCGACGGATCTGGACGTCCTTCCCCCGCCGGGGGCCGAGGGCCGGGTCTTTACCTGGCTTTACCATAAGGAAGATCAGATGCGGCTCTTCGGCTTTGCCGGCGAAGCCCGGCGCGCCACGTTTTTAGAACTCCTCAAGGTGGAGGGGATCGGCCCCCGGGGGGCCCTTAAGATCATGGGCGGCATAGACCAGGAGGAACTGGAACGGGCCCTGGAGACCGAAGATCTGGCCCGGCTCGAGGCGGTTCCGGGGCTTGGCAAAAAAACCGCCCAAAAGATGATCCTAAGCCTGCGGGGAAAGCTTGCTTTTTCTAAAGATAGCCCCGCCAAAACCCTTCCCTACGGGGACCTGGTGGAGGCCCTTTCCGGTATGGGTTACGATAAACGGCTGGCGGTGAACGCGCTGGAACGGGCGGCGGCGGAGCTTTCCGGCGATTTAAAGGGCCCCGAACAGGAGCAGGAGCTTTTTAAACGGGCCATCGTTATCTTATCCGGGGGCGCGTAGGTCTTGCGAAACGGAAACCGGGAAAAAGAAAAATCCCCCGGCGATTGGGGCGTCACCAGTCCCCAGCTCCGGGAAGAGGATGAAAAGGACCTGTCCCTGCGTCCTCAGCGCCTGCAGGAATTCCTTGGCCAGCGGGAGATGAAAGAAAACCTTTCGGTGTTTATATCCGCCGCCCGGGAACGGAACGAAAGCCTGGATCACCTTTTTCTTACCGGCCCTCCGGGTTTAGGCAAAACCACCCTGGCCCAGGTTGTGGCCCGGGAACTGGGGGTGGATTTTAAGGTTACCTCGGCCCCGGCCCTGGACAAGCCCAAGGACCTGGTGGGGATCCTTACCACGGTTGCCGAAAAAACCGTTTTTTTTATCGACGAAATTCACCGGCTTAAGCCCGCGATTGAAGAAATGCTGTATATTGCCATGGAAGATTACGAGCTTGACTGGATCATAGGCCAGGGCCCCAGCGCCAGGACCATCCGGATCCCCATACAGCCCTTTACCCTGGTGGGTGCCACCACCAAGGCGGGAAATGTATCCAGCCCCCTCATAAGCCGTTTTGGCATTAGCTGCCGTTTCGGGTTTTATAAAAAAGAGGATATGGAAGCCATAGTCCGCCGTTCCGCGGGGATATTACAAACCGTCGTGGAAGACGACGCCGCGGTTCTTTTGGCGGCTTCTTCCAGGGGTACCCCCCGGGTGGCAAACCGGCTGCTGCGGCGGATGCGGGATTTTGCCCAGGTGCTGGGAAACGGAACGATCAGCGCCGCGATAGTTTCCCGGGGCCTGGAACGGCTGGAAATAGACGGTCTTGGCCTGGAACGGCATGACAGGGAAATTCTGCGCATTATTATCGAACGGTACAACGGGGGGCCCGTGGGAGCCGAAACCCTGGCGATCTCCGTGGGGGAAACGGTGGATACCCTGGAAGACTACTACGAGCCCTACCTGATACAGGCGGGGCTGCTTCAGCGGACCCCCCGGGGCAGAATTGTAACCAGTTTGGCCTACAAACATTTGCGGCTTAACAGACCGGGGAATGAACTTCCCTTATGACGCTGGGGGATTTTTACTTTGATCTTCCCCGGGAATGCATTGCCCGGTATCCAAGCCCGGAGCGGGGAAAGAGCAGGCTTATGGTCCTGGACCGCCTTTCGCTCCGCCGGAAGCACCGCATGGTAGAGGAACTGCCGGACTTGCTGGCCTCGGGGCTCTGCGGCCCGCGGCCCCTGCTGGTGTTTAACAATTCCCGGGTCCGCCGGGCCCGGCTTTCGGGAACCTCCCTGGCCACCGGGGCCGTGGCGGACTTTCTTTTGCTAAACCCCCTGGACCGGCATACTTGGAAGGTGATGATCCCCCGGGCCCGGCGGCGGAAACCGGGAAGCCGTTACCGCTTTGAAGGGGGCCTGGAAGGGGAGATTGTGGACGGCCCCGCGGATAGGGGGGGGGAATTTCGCTTTCTTCGTTTCGATTTTCCCGTGGACGACGCCTGGCTGGATCTTCACGGCCGCATGCCCCTGCCGGCCTACATTAAGCGGCGGGCCGAAGCCGTGGACGCCGAGCGGTACCAGACCGTATACGCCGACAGAACCGCCGGAGCGGCCCTGGGTCCCGGCGCGTCCGCCGCGGCCCCCACCGCGGGGCTTCACTTTACCGGCGAATTGCTCGGGGCCCTGGACCAGGCGGGGGTCGAACAAGCCTTTGTAACCCTCCACGTGGGCCTGGGGACCTTTCTTCCCGTCAGGACCTGGAATATTGAGGATCATGTGATGCATGAAGAGGCGTACAGCATCAGCGCCGGGGCGGCCCGGCAGATCAATGACGCCGGAGCTTCCGGACGGAAGATCCTCGCCGTGGGAACCACCAGCGCGCGCACCCTGGAATCTGCCTGGGCCAAAGAAGGGGAGGCCGGAAAGGTCAGGGCCGGCGAAGGGCGCAGTTCGATCTTTATATACCCCGGATACCGGTTTAAAGCCGTGGATGCCCTGCTTACCAATTTCCACACCCCCGGTTCCACCCTGCTGATGCTGGTCTCCGCCTTTGCGGGCCAGGAACATTCACAACCCCTGGCGGGCCGGGATCTAATCATGGAAACATATACCGAGGCGATCCGGAAAGGATACCGGTTTTTTAGCTACGGGGACGCCATGCTGATTACCTGAACCGGCGGGTGTTGAATACTTTAAAAAGAGAGGCTGTCATGGCTGCCGATGCCCATGCCCATCCCCGGGATCTGCTGGCCCTTTTTCCCGGCGCGGAAGAAGAACGCCGGCGGCTTGCCGTACCCTGCGCCGCGAGCGCCTGGACCGAAGAGGAATTTACCCTGCACCGGGAATTGGCCGCCGCGGCGGAACGGGATGCGGCGGCTCCCTACCGCCTGTGCTTTGCGGTTCACCCCCAGGCGCCCGGGAGGGCGGTGGAAACCGGCTTTCCCGGCGCCGGGGAAGCCGGTTTCCACCGATCCCTGGAACTGCTGGCGCAGTTTGCCGCGGCGGGATCCCTCGCCGGGGTGGGAGAAACGGGCTTTGATCTGTACGATGACGCGTTTCGGGAAACGGAAAAGATCCAGGAAAAACTTTTTGCGGCCCATCTGGAAATTGCCCGGACCTACAAACTGCCGGTGGTTCTCCATGTACGCCGGGCCATGCACAAGATTTTTTTGTACGCGGGAGCTTTAAAGCAGCTTCCCGCGGTGGTTTTTCATTCCTGGCCCGGCAGTCCCGGTGAAGGGTTTTCCCTTTTGCGCCGGGGGATCCCCGCTTTTTTTTCTTTCGGCGCCGCTCTTATGCTGAACCACAAACGGGCGATCCGGTCCTGCGCGGCCTTTCCCCTGGAGCGGATCCTTCTGGAAACCGACGCCCCCTGGCAGCCTCTGCGGGGCAGGGCTTTTTCTTCCTGGGCGGATCTTTCCGCGATCCTCCGGGCGGCCGCGGCGATCCGCAAAGAGGCGGGGGTTCCCGGCGGCGGCGAGGCGGAACTGGAGAAGGGGACGGATAAGAATTTTTTCAGCGTTTTCGGGGCGCCCTGATTCTGCGGATGTGCACGGCGGGGGTCCATGGCGCCGGCCTATTTCTGTTCCTGTTCCTGTTTTGCCTTAAGTTCTTCCAGCGGAAGATTTTCCAGATAAATATCCAGAAGTTCCTTTTCATTTTTCGGAAACGAAAGAAATTCCATAGAAAGGATCTTTCCCGGCCGCCGCAGGGCGCAGAGGGGGGAAACAACGTGGTCCCCCGCCCGTAACGAACAGTACTGCACCGTGTCGCCGGTCTTAAGATTTTCTGTCAGCGCGGGGTGGTCCGGTTCAAAGGCAATTCCCGTGGAAGAAACGGTTTTAACCGTTCCCGTAATGTACTTTTCATTTTGGGGGTGGGAAAAGATAAAATCAAAGCGGGTCCAGCCTTCGGGCCTGTACCGGCGGTTTTTTCGCTTGTCCTCCACCGAAACGTACCGGGCCAAAAGGGTTTGGATTTTTTCCGTTTCCCCCGGGTTTTCCAGGGATTCCAGCACCAGCCCGTTGACTTCCAGGGCCATGGCCTTGTTTATTTCCTCCTCGGGAAAGGAATCGCCCTTAAGGATGATAATAGGACACTCGTTCTTGGAACGTTCATACCGGATAAACCGGACCAGGGTTTTCCAGTGCCGGGGAAAGTCCTTGGCGCTGACAATGATCCCCACCGGATCAATCTCGTCGATATTGTCCATGGCCTTTTGGACATTCCGGTACCGTATCAGTTCAAAACCCAGGGGTTTTAGGAAAAGAGACATATTGTCAAAGGTTTTATCCGATCCCAGCACCAGCAGTAATTTCATTCTGTTCCCAGTCTAACTACAGTATAATTCTGAATGGTCCAAATGTCATCGTGTTTACGGAAAGTATAGGTATACCGGCGTCTTTCGGTAATCCGGCCGGTTTGGAACCATTCTGTTACCACCACGGAACCGGTTTCTCCGCTGTAGGAGGTGTTTTCAATCCGGAATTCCGAAGGAATTAAGGCTATGTCTTCGTCGGCCACGGAATTTTTTAAGTCCTCCCTGTACTTCGCCATCATCCTGCGTCTTCCCTCGCCGGATTCGGCAAGCCAGGCCCGGCGGCGGACCGCGTCGTTGGTTATCATCGCTTCCAGGTCCATATACAGAAAGAATTTTTCCCACTGGGATTTCTGCCGGGCCGTCAGCATATACGCCACAACCTCGTCGGGGGGCAGTTTTTCCCGAACCAGCAGCGCGTTGGTTTCCACGTCCAGTTCAAAGGGAATGCCGTCGGGCCCCGGCAGGGCCGGGGGCAGTAAATTCAGGCTTAGCCGGTTGGATTCCAGGGGGCCGGGGGCGCCGGAATCTCCCCGGAATAATTCGGGGAAGATCCGCGCCTGGACCATAAATGAACCGGCCTCCCGCAGGGCCGCATAGTTTCTAATATCCTCCACAAAGGAAAAGGACTCTCCGCTTTCTACGGCGATTTCTCTAAAATACACATTGCGGCTTTCACTTCGCTTGCGGAGTATATAATCCGCCGGTTCCAGGCTCTGGTTTGAAAGGTTCCGGATATCAAAATCAATGGAAAACACCCGCTCGTCCGCCAGCTTAAAGCGGTAGGTCCGGGGGCTCCGGTTCGTAAGGGTTACTTGTACATAAATGGGCTCCCCGGAGGGACCCGAAATATGGTATACTTTTTTATCATAAAACCGTATGGAAATATCCACATCATCCGCCGCCAGGGAAAAAGCGCTAAAAAACGCCATGGCCGCTGCAAAAAGCCATTTTTGCTTCACCATAGTACTCCTGTTACAAAACCGCAGTTCTATTATATACTTATCGGTAAACAGATATAAATACCTTTATGAACACCTTGTCTTTCTTAAACATTCTGTACGCGATTAGTTCCGCGCCGCCGGTATCGGCCCTTTTGGACCGCATACAAAGGCAGGGGGGCGGATCCCTGGAGATTGAAGGCCCCGAAGGGGCGGCCCAGGCCATACTGCTTTCGTTGATGATAGACCGTTTTGCCTCTTCTTCGGGGGCGGGGGCCTCAAAACCCCCTTCGGGGCGCCGGGGGGGGCCTTTTTTGGCGGTGGTTCCCACGGAACGGGAGGCGGAAGACTTGGCCAGGGACCTAAACTCGATCCTGGAAGGAACAAGGGACGCCGGTACAAGCTTCTTTAAACAGCCCTTGATTTTTCCCTGGTGGGGCGCCCTGCCGTACCGGGACGTTCCGCCCCTGTCTTCGGTTTTTGGGGAACGGACAAAGGTCCTGGGGGCCCTTTTGGAAGCGGCGCAAAATTCCGGCCCCGCCGCCGCTGCGGAGGCCCCGCTTCTGGTAATTGTACCGGAACGGGCTTTTTTAAGCCCCCTGCCGCCCCCCTCGTATTTTAAAAGCCTTCTTATTCCGCTTGCCGCGGGAACGTCCGTGGATACCGCGGCCCTGGCCGGGGCCCTTATAAGCCGGGGTTATACCAGGGTTCCCCGGGTCCAGCTCCACGGGGAATTTGCCCTGCGGGGAGAGGTCTTGGACATTTGGATGGGGGGGGACGAGGAAGCGTACCGTGTACTTTTGGATTTTGACCGGGTAGAATCGATCAAACGCTTTGATCCCCTGGATCCGAACCAAACCACGATGCAGGAGAAGCTTCGGTCGGTGGTACTGCGGCCCCTGAAGGAACTGATCTGGACCGGCGGCGCCGTCGGTGGCGCCGTCGGCGGCGCCGTCGGTGGTACCGTGGAATCTTTGGAAAAGGCCCTGGCGGAGCTAAAGGAATTTTCCACCCGGCCCCGGGAAACCAGGGCGCTGCTGGAAACACTGCAAAGAGAGGGGGCCGTGCCGGGGGAAGAACTTTTCTTTCCCCTGGTCCACGATCCCTCTACGATCCTTGACTACTGCGGACCGGGCAGCGCGATCTTTTATTTTGACCGGGAACGGCTTGCCAATGCCCAGGAAGCTCTGGATCAGGAGTACCGGGGCTTATTTCGCCGGACCCTGCGGGAAAAACCGGCGCCTCCCCCGGAGCGGATCCTGCTGCACTTTGAACGGCTGGCCGCCGCGGCTCCGTTTTGTACGATTTCTTTTATGGCCATCTGCACCGGGGAAGATCGGATCCGCATACCCTGCGATCCGCCCCGGAGCTTCTTTGGAAACCTTGACTATCTGCGGGAAGAATTTTCTTCCTGTATTAAACAAGGCTGGACCGTGGCGGTGGCTGCGGAATCGGAAATCCAGGCGGAGCGGATTTCCCAATTACTGGGGGGCAGGGAGCAGGAGCCTAAAGACGGGGCCCCGGAACGCGGTAAGACGGGTTTTCCGGAGCTTGTCATTTTTTCCCTTCCCTTAAGCGCGGGGTTTTCCCTGCCCAGCGCAAAACTTATGGTGGTCCAGGAAAACGAAATCTTTGGCCGCCGTAAGCGTCCTCCCCGGTCTTTGCACCGGATAAAAAGCAGCCCCATCGACACCTTTGTGGAACTTAACCCCGGAGATTTTGTGGTCCATATAAACTACGGCATCGGCCTTTTTAAGGGGATTGAGCGGATCCGGATTCTTGGCAGCGAACGGGATTATGTAAAGATCCAGTACCATGACGATGAGGCGATCTTTGTTCCCATTGAACAGGTAAACCTGGTTCAGCGCTATATCGGAAATGAAGGAAGCCCCCCCCGGCTTGACAAACTGGGATCCAAAAACTGGGAAAGCCGCAAAAGAAGGGTAAAAGAATCCACCGAAAATATTGCCCGGCAGCTTCTTGCTATTTATTCAAAACGCCGGGCCGCCCCAGGCTATGCCTTTTCCCGGGACAGCGAATGGCAGACCCTTTTCGAGGCGGCCTTTCCCTTTGAAGAAACGGAAGACCAGATCCGCTGCGTGGAAGAAATTAAGGCGGATATGGAAAGCCCCCACCCCATGGATCGCCTGATCTGCGGTGATGTGGGATACGGTAAAACAGAAGTAGCCGTCCGGGCCTGTTTTAAGGCAATTATGGAGGGCAAGCAGGCGGCTTTTTTGGCCCCCACCACGATCCTGGCCGAACAGCACTACGAAAATTTCCAGGAACGGTTCAGGCAGTTTCCCATTAAGCTTGCCATGCTTTCCCGTTTTGTAAGTTCCGGCGAGGCCCGGCGCATCCTTAAATCCCTGGCCGCCGGGGAGGTGGATCTTCTTGTGGGAACCCACCGGATTATACAGGCCGACGTAATCTTTAAGGATCTGGGACTTTTGGTGATCGACGAAGAACAGCGCTTTGGGGTTAAGGATAAGGAGCGGCTAAAGGAACTAAAGGCCAATGTGGACTGTCTTACCCTTTCGGCCACCCCCATTCCCCGGACCCTGCACATGAGCCTGCTTAAAATCAGGGACATGAGCCTGCTTACCACGGCCCCCTTGAACCGCCATCCTATCGAGACGCTCATCGGCGAATTCGACGAGGATCGGATTGCCAGGGCGATCCGATCCGAAGTCCGGCGGGGGGGACAGATTTTTTTTCTTCACAACCGGATAGAAACCCTTAAAGAAACCCTGCTTATGCTGGAGCGGATTGTACCGGAAATGCTGATCGAATCTGCCCACGGCCGGATGGACGGCCGGGCCCTGGAAGACGTGATGCGCCGGTTTATCCACGGGGGCTTTCACGTCCTGGTATCTACCACGATCATCGAAAACGGCATCGATATTCCCAATGTAAATACGATTATTATAGACCGGGCGGATATGTACGGCGTTTCACAGCTCTACCAGCTTAGGGGCAGGGTGGGCAGATCGGACCGGGTGGCCTATGCGTTTTTGCTGTATCCCCGGGACAGGGCTCTTACGGAATTGGCCATGAAGCGGCTCCAGGTAATTTCGGATTTTACGGAACTGGGTTCGGGTTTTAAAATTGCCATGAAGGACATGGAAATCCGGGGGGCGGGAAATCTTCTGGGCCGGGAACAGTCCGGGGACATATATTCCGTGGGCTTTGACCTGTACATGAGGCTTCTGGACGAGGCGGTGCAGAAGTTAGAAAACGAAAAATACGAGGCGGAAGTAGAAACCCTTTTGGAGTTGGAATATTCCGGGTTTATCCCCGATATCTGGATCGACGGCCCCCAGGAAAAAATGGAAGTCTATAAAAAGATTGCCGCCGTTAGAACCAGGGAAGAACTGGAAAACCTCCACGGCGAACTTGCCGACCGGTTTGGCCCGCCCCCGGACGAGGCGGCAAGCCTGCTTTCCCTGGCGGAGATCCGGATTATCTGCCGGAACCTTGCGGTTGCTTCTTTGCGGGAAAAGTCCGGCCTGGTCCGGGTGGAATTTGCCAAGGTCGCGAAGCTGAACATAGACAGGCTTCTGCGCCTAATTAAAGAAAATTCCGGCCGGGTTAAACTGGATCACCGGCAGCCCAACGTACTGCTCCTTAAAACCGGCAGCATAGGGCTTAAGGAAAAAAGTGAATTTATCCGGGAAAAGCTGGCGGCCCTGGCGGCCCCGGGGGCCCCGGTAAGCCCGGAGCCCCGGTAAGCCCGGGGGCCCCGGTAATCCGGGGGGCTAATTCCGGCGGCCCGGTAGATGTTCCCGGGGTCCGCGGGAGGATCCTGTTTTTTTCTTTATCCGTGGAGTATACTGGGTTATGACCATTAAAGCCGTCGCCTTTGATTACGGGGGGGTTATTTCCCTGCCCCAGGATAAAAAGGCCATGGAGGATCTGGCCCGTATGGCGGGGATCGATACGCCGCGGATGCAGCGGCTGTACTGGGATTACCGGCCCGTTTATGATCGGGGCCTGGTAAACGGCGGGGAATTTTACCGGAATATCCTGGCCGGCGCGGGGAGCTTCCCCGGCAACGCGGTGATTGAACAGATGGTAGAGCGGGACCTTGAAAGCTGGTCCCATATTAATCCGGAAACGGAACGGCTTATGAAAAGGGTAAAAGAAGAGGGCCTAAAACTTGGCGTGCTTTCCAATATGATTCAGCCCTTTCTGGATCGGGCGCGGAAAACCATCCCCCTGTTCAAGCTTCCCGACGGAGCGGTTTACTCCTGCGAGGCGGGTACGGTAAAGCCCGGGGAAAAAATATACCGGCTTTTACTGGAAGCCTTGAACTGCCGGGCGGAGGAACTGGTTTTTTTTGATGATCTGGAGCCCAATGTCAGGGCCGCGGAAAAACTGGGCGTCCACGGGCGCCTGTGGAAAGATCCCGCCGCGGCGTATACGGAATTAAAACGGCTTTGTCCGGATCATTTTAAGGACCCCGTATGAATTTTATCAGGACCCTGAGTATTTTTATTGTTACCGGCGCCGCCATGCTTATTCTTCTGTTCCCCGCGGGCTTTTTCTTTCTTTTAAACCTGCTTACACTCTTTCGCCTCCGCAGGCCCGCGGGCTTTGTTATGTATAAGCTTGCCCAGGTGTGGGCGCGGATCGTGATAGCCCTTACGGGCTGTTCCATGACCGTCAAGGGCCGGGAAAATATTCCCCGGAAGGGGGGGGTCTGCTTTGTGGCAAACCACGTCGGCGTTTTCGACATTATCCTGGCCATGACCTATGCCGGACGGCCCTTCGGCTTTATTGCCAAGAAAGAACTGCTTTTTATTCCCGGTATAAATTTCTGGATCCTCTTTTTGGGGGGCCTCTTTATCGACCGCCGGCGTCCCAAAAAAGCCCTTAAAACCATTAACCGGGGGGCGGAGCACATACGGGCAGGGGGGGGGATGCTGATATTTCCCGAAGGAACCAGAAGCCGGGGCCGGGGCCTGGGGGCCTTCCATCCCGGGGCCCTTAAACTGGCCACCCAATCAGAGGCGGTGATCGTTCCCTTGGCCATTGCCGGCAGCTACGAGGTGTTTGAAAAACACCATCTGGTCAACACCGTTCCGGTATTTGTTTCCTTTCTGCCCCCGATCCGGCCGGAGGAATTTCCCCCAAAAAACCGGAAACAGTTCCTGGCCAACAGCATCCGCCGCCGCATTGCCCTGGAGCTTTCGGAATCTTCCCCCTTTCCGGAGGACCATGAAGACCGGCCCCCGTCGCAGGACCGCGGACCTGAAAAAACCGCCGGGAACCGTTGATCAGGGGGGTGTTTTTATGGTACACATGTTTATCCCGTAAAACGGAGGTTCCGGGCGCGTAGCTCAGCTGGTTAGAGCGCCACGTTTACACCGTGGATGTCCGGGGTTCGAATCCCTGCGCGCCCATTCGGCAACTCTATTATTTACTTTTCCGTTATGGTATACTTGTAGCTGGAAGGGATATTTTTGGAGACAGGAATTACCATAGTTCTGGATAGCAGCGAAATTCTCTCCGGGGTTTGCGGCGTTAATGATCAAAACCTTAAGGTTATTGCCGGTTCGCTGGGAGGGCAAATTTGTACCCGGGGCAATGAAATTTCCTTTACCGGATCCGACCGCAGGGGGATTAGCCGCTTTAAAACGGTGATCGATAATCTTATCCATGCGGTGCGGGAGGGGGAGGCCCCTTCTATCGAGTATGTGGAAACCCTGGCGGGAAGCTTTTTACCCGGCGAAGGCCGGGAGGGGAAGGAAGAACAGGGGCCCCGTACCCTGCGGGACAACCTTATCCAAATTCCCCAGGGATTTGCCAAGGTATTTCCCCGAAGCCGGAATCAAGCCCTGTTTATTGAAGGCATGCGAAAGCACGACATAAGCTTCTGTGTGGGCCCCGCGGGTACGGGTAAAACCTACCTTGCCATTGCCGAATCCCTCCGGCTGGTCCTTTCTAAAAAAATGCGAAAGCTGGTATTAACCCGGCCTGTGGTAGAAGCCGGGGAAAGCTTAGGCTACCTTCCCGGAGATCTAGCCCAAAAGATCAATCCATACCTAAGGCCCCTGTACGATGCAATGGAAGCCCTGGTTCCCTACGAAGTGATCCGGCGGCTGGAAGACATCCGGTCCATAGAAGTGGCCCCCCTGGCCTACATGCGGGGACGCAGCCTGAACGACTGTATCGTGATTCTTGACGAAGCCCAGAACACCACCCGGGAACAGATGAAAATGTTCCTTACCCGCATAGGCCAGGGCGCCCGGGCGGTTATTACGGGCGATACAACCCAGGTAGATCTGCCCCGGCGCGTTGATTCGGGGCTGCTCCACGCCCTTTCCATCCTTACCAAGGTAGAGGGCATGTACTTTGCCTATCTTAATACCGCCGACGTGGTGCGGAATCCTCTGATTAAAAAGATAATAGAGGCATACGATGCCGAAAAAAATTGATTCTCCTTTTTCCGGTCTTTTAAAGCGTTTTCGTATTCCTGCCATGCGCCGGGGGCCGGTACTGGCTACCCTGGCCGCGTTTATAACCGGTTCGGTGGTGATCCTTATTACCGGCGGGCAGCAGACCTTTCGGCTGGACGAATTCGAGGCGGGAAAGGTCGCGGACCGGGATGTGGTTGCTTCGGAACCCGTTTCGTTTATCGACGAAGAAGCAACCCAGGTCCAAAGAGAAGAGCGGATACAGATGGTGCCGGCGGTGTTTAAATATTCCATCCCCGTTAACACCGACATAAGAGGAACCTATGACCGGTTTGTCCTTCTTTCCCGAAGCCTGTTTACGGAACAGGTTTCCCGGGAAGAGTATGTGCTTAGGGCCGGCGAGGATTTTCCCGGCCTCTTCAGCGAAGAGGCCCTGTCGGCGCTGTACCAGGATCCGAATAGGGAAAATTCCCTTGGCGCCGGCCAAAGGCTGCTGGAGTTTTTTCTTGAAATAGGGATCTTTGCCTTTCCCTTGGAAGACCTTTCGGCCTATAACAAGGATACCGCGGAACTGCTTCATAACTACGGCGAGCGGATCGAGCGGGAACAGATCGGCTACGACCAGATTATCACCAAAGACCGGCTTGACAGAGCCCTGGCGCAGTATATCGAAGACGAGCGGCTTTCCCGGGAATTTTCCCGGGGCGCAGGGAGCATAGTCTCCGCGCTGCTCCGGGAAAACGTCTTTTTTTCCCCCGCGGATACAAAGCAGCGGGTTTCGGAACTGAACTCCCACCTTGAACCGGTCCACCGCTATATCGAACGGGGAGAGAAGATTATCCGCAAGGGATTTATCATCACCGATGAGGAAATGGAAGAGCTAAGGGCGCTGAACCTTTCCCTAAAACGAAGAGATCCCCGGCTTGTGGTGGGGCAGGCCCTTCTTTTATTGGTCCTGTATCTTCTGCTGATCTTCCACATGGGAAAACGCATTGCCGGACGGATCCTAAAGCCCGCGGAATGTTACATGATGACGATCCTGTCCACGGCCTATTTTATCGGCGCCTCGTTAACTAATAAATTTGTACACCTGGGGGCCAATTTTCCTGTTTCCATACTTCTGCCCACGGCCCTGGTGGTAATGCTCCCCGCCATACTTATGAATTTTCCCCTCGCCCTGGTAACGGCCATGGCGCTTCCCCTGGGGGCCTTCTTAATCGAAGCCTTTGACACCTCGTCGTACATAGTGGCCCTTTGTTCCGGGGTTGTGGCGGCCCATGTGCTTCAGGGAAGCAAAAAGCGGATGGAACTGGTTAAGGCGGGGCTTCAAATCGCCGGCGCCAATTCCGGGGCGGCCCTGATCGTTCTGCTCTTTAACCAGGCCACGGCGGTGGAATACGCACCGGTAATTTTTTGGGCCGCCTTTAACGGCATAGCTTCGGGGCTGTTGGTAATAGGAATTCTGCCGGTCATAGAACAGGCCCTAAACGCCGTAACCCCCTTTAGGCTTATTGAACTTTCGGACCTTAATTCTCCCATTTTAAAACGGCTTTTTAACGCGGCCCCCGGAACCTACAGCCATTCGATTATGGTGGCAAACCTGGCGGAAACGGCGTGTCAGGAAATCGGGGCCAACGCCCTTCTGGCCCGGGTGGGGTCCTATTACCACGACATCGGCAAGATGGAACAGCCCGGTTATTTTGTGGAGAACCAAACTTCCTATAACAAGCACATGGATATAGCCCCCCGGCTTTCGGCCACGGTTATTCGAAGCCATGTAAAGCTGGGCATTGAAAAAGCCCGCAGTCTTGGCCTGCCGGAGGCCATCGTGGATTTTATTGCCGAACACCATGGTAATTCGGTGATTACCTGGTTTTACAATGAAGCCCTTAAACGGGAAGGCAGCGTCAACATAGAAGATTTTATCTACCCCGGTTCCCCCCCCCGGTCAAAGGAATCGGCGGTGGTTATGCTGGCAGATATAACCGAAGCCGCCACCCGGACCTTAAAGAAACCCACCGTAGCGCGGCTGGAGAAATTTATCCAGGCTCTTTTTGACGCTAAAATAGACGGGGGCCAGCTTTCCCAGTCGGATCTAACCTTTCGGGAACTGGAAACCATTAAACAGGCCTTTATAAAAGTTCTGGCGGGATATTACCATTCCCGGATCGAATACCCCAAACTGCCCGTGGAAGCCAAGACCCCGCCCGAAGAAGGAGCCGCCAGGGATAAAAAGGACGCGCCGGAAGAAAAAGACCCCCATGAACAGGGTTGAAATCGCCTTTGAGGGGAAGACCCAGCCCTGGCGCAAAAGGGCCGAGTCCTTTATAACAAAGATCCTGGACAGGCTTGGAAAGCGTAACTGGAACCTGTCGGTGCTGTTCTGCGGCAGCCCGACGATCCGCTCCTTAAACGCCCGGTACCGCCGCCGGGATGAAAGCACCGATGTGCTTTCCTTTTCCCTGGGCGAAAGCTGCGGCAGCCGCTTCTTTCCCGGGGACATTGTTATTTCTCTGGAGACGCTTAAAGAAAATGCCGAATATTTTGCCGTCCCCCAGGATGAAGAGTTACGCCGGCTGCTGATTCATGGTATTCTTCATCTGGAAGGCATGGACCACGCCGGCAATGAGCCCGGGGAGCCCATGCTGGTTCTGCAGGAACGGCTTCTGGAGGAATTTTCCGTCCTGCATATTATGGAATAAGGAGAAACGGTGAAGCCGTCCAAAAAAGTAGAGCTCGATAAAAAAACTCTGGCCTCGCTGGAATCGGATCAGCAAGAGATGATCCGCGGAATAGTGGAATTTAAGGATACCACCGCCAAGGAGGTAATGGTGCCCCGGATCGATGTGGTGTTCCTTTCTTCCGCCGCTTCCCGGGAGGACCTGTTAAAAACCATTGTGGAAAGCGGCCATTCCCGTTTTCCCGTTTATGAAGACACCATCGACAACGTGGTGGGCATTCTCTATGTCAAGGATGTTCTTAAGGCCCTTGTAACCGGCGAAAACT
Source organism: Spirochaetaceae bacterium (assembly GCA_031278215.1). Classification (GTDB taxonomy): domain Bacteria; phylum Spirochaetota; class Spirochaetia; order Treponematales; family Breznakiellaceae; genus JAISLT01. Next base: position 104,422 of record JAITKV010000034.1, on the reverse strand, counting down.
TTACCATTACGGATCTGTTGCGCAAGCCCTTTTTTATCCCCAAGTCAAAGCACATAAACGAGGTACTTCGGGAATTCCGCCGCCGCCGGGTCCATATCGCGGTGGCCATGGACGAATACGGCGGGGTTTCCGGAATTATCTGTATGGAAGATATTCTGGAACAGATTATCGGGGACATCCAGGACGAATTTGACAACGAAAAAGAAGACATCCTTAAGCTGGAAGAGGGGATTTGGCTCTGCGACGCCCGGGTAAATCTGGAGGATCTTTCCGAAGAACTGGGAATATCCCTGCCCGCAGAAAAGTTTGACACCCTGGGTGGCTTTATCTTTGACCTCTTTGGAAAAATTCCGGTAAAATACGAAAAGGCCCTTTATGAAGGAAACGAGTTTATTATCCAAAACATGGAGGGGCATAAAATAGGAATGGTAAAGATCGTGCTCCATTTAGGGGGCGAGTAGATACAAAAATCGGGAGGGGCAAGGTGAAGTACCTGCTTGTAATAGGTTTTGTAATTGTTCCCTGTATATTTTCTTATACCCAGGGCAGGAATGCGGGGGCCTTCTACAACGAAGGGCAGGCCGCGATGGTTCAGGAAGAATGGTACGATGCCGCGGAGGCCTTTCTGGAAGCCCTGCGGCTTAACCCGTCCCATGCCGAGGCCGCCGGATCCCTGGCCCGGTGCTACTACGAACTGGCGGAATTCGATCAAGCCCTAAGCTGGGTACGTAAGGCCCGGACCCTGGCCAGGGGAAAAATGGAACTGGCAAATCTGGAAGCCCGGATCCTTATTGCCCTGGGACAGCTTACGGCGGCGTCCCAAATTATCCGGGAGGTGCTGGCCCGGGAACCATACAACCGGGAGGCCCTTTTTGCCCAGGCGGAAATGGACATAGCCCAGGGCAGATCCGGCGAGGCGGTTACCCGGTACCGGGAAGTTGCCCGCCGCTATCCCGAGGATCAGGACATCCTCCTGTCCCTGGCCCTTGTTTTGGGATCCCTGGGACGGCATGAAGAGGCCAAGGCTTACATAGACCGGGTCCTGGCCCGGCATTCAGAAGATTACCGGGTCTACTACTATGCCGCGTACCTTGCGTCCCGGGCAAACCGGATTACCGAAGCGATCCGCTTTGCGGAACGGGCCCTGGCCTTAAAAAGCGCCTTTGTTTCCGCCCGGCGCCTGCTGGCAAAGCTCCGGTACTACCAGGGCCAGTTTGCCGAAGCCGCGGCCTTGGCAGACGGGATCATTTCCCGGAACCGGAACGATGCGGAGGCCTGGTACCTTAAGGGCATGGCCTTGTCCCGGCTGGGCCGCCGGCAAGAGGCAATTTCCGTTTTATCCACCGCCGCCGCCATGGCCGCGGAAGACGAATTTATCCGCGCCGCTCTGGAAGATCTGTTAATCCTGGGAACCAGCCTTGAAGAACAGAACCGCCGCCGCTGGGCCGCCTGGCACTTTACCAGGGCCCGGGATTTTAAATCCCGAAACTTAAACGACCAGGCCCTGTTTGAATACCGCCGGGGGCTGCGGCTTAACCCCTATGCCCGGGAACGGCAGGAATATGCCGAGATTCTCCGGGTTCAGGGCTTTCCCGCCCGGTTTATGGAAGAACTGCGGTTTATGCAGGACCTGGGCCTGGGGAACCAAGGGATTGACGATGCGGTAGAAGCCTACACATCCCGGCTTTCCAACGCCCTGTACCGCCGCTGGCAGGCGGATCCCCTGCTGGTAACCAAACGGCACTGGAAAATAGGAGTTTTTTCCCTTGCCGCCCAGCCGGCCCTGTACCATGTGGATGGAGCGGCGGTGGCTTCGGGGTACCTAAAGGACCTGTTAAGCCACGACAGAAATATTGCCCCCATGGAGGTGGAACTGCGGCAGGCTTCTTTTTCCGCCGCCTTCCGGGCCGCCCGCGAGGGGGGGGCGGATTACTTTCTTATTCTTACGGTCATGGAAAACGAACGGGATCTGTCCCTGAGGGGGGAACTTTTTGTGGGCCGTACCGGATCCCCCGCGGGAACCTTTACCTCCTACCGCACCGGCCCCGACCGGCTCCGCAATGCGGGGCGGAATATTATCGATCAGCTTACGGCGGCCCTTCCGTCCCGGGGGGAACTGGCGGTGCGGCGGGTAAACCAGGGGCTTATCAATAAGGGCAGGGCGGACGGGGTAAAACCCGACGCGGTCTATGACATCGTCAAAAAAGGCCGGGTGTCGGTTAAGAACGAAGGCATAGGGCTGGTCTATACCGAAGCGGATGTGGTGGGGACCATTAGCATCCGGGAAGCGGACGAAGAGGTGTCCGTGGGAAACCTGGCCCGGAACGGCTTCTACGACCGGATTGAGACGGGGGACGAGGTGATTTTTCAGACCGAAACGGCGCGAATTCCCCCTTCCGCCCAGGGAACCGTTTCGGACCCCGAACTGCGCTCTCTGCTTCGGGCTTTGCATTAGGGCCGCGGGGCCCTTCGAAGCGCTTCTCCTTGCATTAACTTCCCGGGGCCGGTAGAGTAAAGGAATCGATGAAAAAAATTTTAGCGTTCACCGGCGCATTTTTTCTTTTTGCCGCCCCCGGGTTTTGCCAGGACATAGCTCCGCCAAAGTGGATCCAGGGAACCTGGTACATGGAATATCAGGGCGAACTTCTGGAACTTATCTTTCTTGAGGATGATATTCTTATGAACGGCGAAAGCATGAAAGAAATGGCGGAAGCGGGGTATATCGTGGACTATCAGCAGGCCCTGGACGGCGAAGCCTACTCTATCCGGGTTGAATACGCCGACGGCTTCTGGTGGGTGGAACGCTTTCCCAGGCCCTCCATGACCTCGGCCTACGCCGACAAAGCCGGCCGGGAAGAGGGCCTTTTTTATCTTCGGGGGGAAGGCCTTTCCCCTAAAAACGCCCCCCCGCAGGAGTAGGGGCTTCCGGGAACAACAGGGCTCTAGTCCGCGGTTCCCGGATATCCGTTAGTGGCCGCCGTACACGGCTATCATAACCCCCGCGGCGATGGCGGTGCCGATAACCCCCGAAACGTTGGGGCCCATGGCGTGCATCAAAAGGAAGTTCCCCGGATCGTATTCCAGGCCCACCTTATTGGAAACCCGGGCCGCCATGGGCACCGCCGAAACCCCGGCGGAACCGATAAGGGGATTGATCTTTTCCTTTAGGAAAAGGTTCATAAACTTTGCCACCATAATCCCCGTGGCGGTGGCAATGGCAAAGGCCAGAAGCCCCATCAGTACGATTACCGCGCTGGACATATTAAGAAATTTTTCCGGCGTCATCTGGGAGCCGACCCCCAACGAAAGAAAGATCGACACGATGTTGATAAGCTCGTTCTGCAGGGTCTTGGAAAGCCGTTCCACCACCCCGGTTTCCCGGATAAAATTCCCGAACATTAGGCAGCCGATAAGGGGCGCCGCCGAGGGGATAAGCAAAATGGCCAGCACAAAGACCAGCATGGGAAAGAGGATCTTTTCGGTCCGGGAAACGGGCCTAAGCTGTTTCATTCTGATAAACCGCTCTTTCTTGGTGGTAAGGAGCTTCATAATCGGCGGCTGAATCAGGGGCACCAGGGCCATGTAGGAATAGGCCGCGACCGCCACCGTTGCCAGAAGCTTGGGCGCCAGCTGGGCGGCAATGTAAATCGTGGTGGGGCCGTCGGCGCCGCCGATGATCGCCACGGAACAGGCCTCTACCAGGTTAAAGTTTACCCCCGGCAGGGCGTTGGCAACGCTGATCCCGAAAAGGGTGCCGAAGACCCCAAACTGGGCCGCCGCGCCAAGCAGGGCGGTCTTGGGATTGGCGATAAGGGGGCCGAAGTCGGTCATGGCCCCTATGCCCATAAATATAATCAGGGGGAAGAATTCGGTCCCCACCCCCCCGTCGTAGATAATCTTAAGAAACCCCGGGGCGCCGTGGCTTTCCCACATCCCCGCATTGGGGATATTCACAAAGATCGTCCCGAATCCGATGGGGATAAGCAGCAGGGGTTCAAAGCCCTTGGCGGCCCCCAGCCATACGATGATAAAGCCCACAATCACCATAAGCAATTCCTGGTATCCGGGGACGATGGCGTTGATTATATTCCCCTCTTCGTCAAGGTTGGTGGTGGGCCTGATGATCTTATCGGTGATAAACGCAAAAATCCCCGTGGTCTTTCCCAGGTGGCTTCCAAAATCACTTATGCGGATCCGGGGTATTTCTTTTTCCGCTCCGGCGGCGGCGCTTTGAACCGCCGGTTCCTGGGCCCGGATCGGGGGCATGACGGAAAATACAAAGGCCCCCGCGATGATACAAAGGCAGATCGCAAGCACCCGGGAGGGGTATTTTTTTCGTTCCGTCAGATCCTTCGGCACTATTCTTTCAAACATATCGCAATCCTTTTTCCGGTATCTGTCCGGCTTCCACGGCGCCGGAGTATTCGCAATGGGGTTTAACGGCCCTCCGGGGGCTTAGCCCGCGGTTCCCGGACAAGCCCCCTTTGCCTACCCCAGTTCGGCCAGGGGCTGTCCGGCGGTAACCGCCGCTCCCGGCGAAACCAGGAAGTGAACCTTGCCCGGGCCGGCGGCCTTGATTTCCAGTTCCATTTTCATGGATTCGATAATGACGACCGTGTCTCCGGAATTAACCTGGGACCCTTCGGCCACCGTGTGTTTTAGGACGGTTCCCGCCACCGGGGCGTTTACCGTTGCCCCCCCGGCCGGCGCCGCCGCCGCCGCGCCCGCGGGCGGCGCCGCCGCGCCCGCGGGGGCCGCCGCCGCCACCGCCACCGTACCCGCAGGGGCCACCACCACGTCGTAGGCGGCGCCGTTTACGTTCACCGAGTAACGGGCGGCTTGGCCGGTTCCCGCTTGGGTGGAAGCGGCTGCCGGAAGTTCCGGTTCGGGCTTAAACACCACCGGGCCCTCGGCGCGCTTTTTAAAGAAGCCCGGGGCCACCTTGGGGAACATCGCCAGGGTAAGGACGTCTTCGACGCTTACCCTGGAACCCCCCAGAAGTTTCTTTGCTTCCTCTTCAAGTTTGGAATATTCCGGAGGAATGTCATCCGCGGGGCGGTGGGTAATTTCCTTGTCCAGTTTTAGGGCCTCCAGGGCCTTCTTAACCACTTCGTGATTTTTCGGCGCCGGACAAGCGCCGTATTTGCCCGCGAGAAGATCCTGGAATTCGCCGGAAAGCCGGTTGTAGCGGCCAAAGAGGACGTTAAACACCGCCTGGGTTCCTACAATCTGGCTCGTGGGAGTAACCAGGGGCGGATACCCCGCGTCTTTCTGGACCACCGCAATTTCTTTAAGGACCTCGTCGATTTTATCGGAAGCCCCCTGTTCCTTAAGCTGGCTTTCCATGTTGGAGAGCATTCCTCCGGGAACCTGGGATACCAGGATCCGGGTATCGGCCCCCAAAAAGCTGGATTCAAATTTTTTGTAGTTCCTTCGCACATCCCGAAAGTAGGCGGCGATTTCCAGGAGCAGCCCCGTATCCAGGCCGGTGTCGTATTCGGTTCCCTTAAAAATTTCCACCATGGTTTCGGTGGGGCTGTGGCTTGTACCCATGGCCAGGGAGGAAATCACCGTGTCCAGGATCTCCGCCCCCGCCTCGGCGGCCTTGGTCAGGGAGGCTACGCTCATGCCGGTGGTGGCGTGGGAATGGATTTCGATGGGAAGGTCCGTTACCTTTTTGATGGCCTTTACCAGATCGTAGGCCACATAGGGCTTAAGGAGCCCCGACATGTCCTTAATCGCAATAGAATCGGCCCCGATGGCGGCGTACTGTTTGGCAAGCTCGGCGTATTTTTCGATGGTATGAAAGGGGGTTACGGCGTAGGAAATGGCCGCCTGGATATGTTTGCCGGTTTTTTTGGCGGCCTCCGTGGCGGCCTTAAAGTTCCGCGGATCGTTTACCGCGTCGAAGATCCGGAACACATCCACCCCGTCCCTGGCGGCGGTTTCCACAAATTTTGCCACCACGTCGTCGGCATAATGCCGGTACCCCAGAAGATTCTGGCCCCGAAGAAGCATCATAATTTTGGTGTGGGGAAGGGCTTTTTTCAAGGTTTTAAGCCGTTCCCAGGGATCTTCGTTTAAAAAGCGGATGCAGGAATCGAAGGTGGCCCCGCCCCAGGCTTCCAGGGCAAAATACCCCACCTTGTCAAGTTTTTCACAGGCCGGCAGCATGTCGGCGGTAACCATCCGGGTGGCAAAGAGAGACTGGTGGGCATCCCGCAGCACCAGATCGGTTAATTGAACTTTAGACATTGTGTACTCCTAAAAAACAGCCGCACCGGGCCTAATTATTTTTACGATACTCATTGACCGCGGCGCTAATGGCCGCGGTAAGCGCACCGTTGTCTTTTGCCGCCGGTTTTGTTTCCCCCGCGGAAACCGCGTCCTTATCCCAGCCCAGGGCCCGGACGATCTTTCCCACAAGTTCGATAGAGATGATCATGATAATAAGAAAACCAAAAACCGTCCCCATACCCAACAGGGCAAGCACGCCGCTTTGACCCAGCATGTCTACTATTTCGGCCGCCATAATTCCTCCTCAAGCTGCATAAGACACTCGTTAGTGATAGTTACAGTATAAAAGTCATTAGACTTGTTCGACAACCCGGCTGGCTGCCGAATAAGTCTTGCAAAATGCTTCGCATTAATGCGAAGCATTTTGCGGTTTTTAGCGGAAATTGTCCGGAAACCGAAGTTTCCGGACAACTTTAGTATAATGAAAACAAATCCTCCGGTTCAAGGGGTAAATTGAATCTCCGGGGCTGTACAGACCTTGTCGGGTTTGCCCCGGCTAATTATACTAAAGGGTAGCGTCCCCGTAAAACGGGGCCCCCGTTTTACGGGGTCCTTCGCCATTCCGGCGAACCGGAGGGTATGTTATGGAAAAAAGCACTGTTATTGAACGGGCCCGGGACTATATAACTCAGGAGAAGGATCCCCATTTCCGGTCCGAGGTGGAAAAGCTGCTGGCGGCGGCAAATTCCGGCGGCGGAAGTTCCGCGGAGGCCGCCGCCGCAGAACTGGAAGACCGGTTTTACCAGGACCTGGAATTCGGCACCGGGGGCCTGCGGGGGATAATCGGCGGCGGCTATAACCGGATGAATACCCTGGTGGTTAAGAAGGCCACCCAGGGCTTAGCCAACTACATTTGTAAAGCATTCCCCGAAAAGGCCGTCCGGAGGGGGCGGGGGGGGCTTTCGGCGGCCCTGGCCTTTGACAGCCGCCATTATTCCGCGGAATTTGCCGAAGCCGCGGCGCTGATTTTTGCCGCCAACGGCATCAAGGCATACCTTTTTTCGGCCCTGCGGCCCACCCCGGAATTATCCTTTGCCATCCGGCTCCTGGGCTGCGATACGGGGATAGTAGTTACCGCCAGCCATAACCCTCCCCAATACAACGGGTACAAAGCCTACTGGAACGACGGGGCCCAGGTTATAGCCCCCCACGACAAGGGGATTATCGCCGAGGTCCAGGGGGTTTCGGAGATTCGGGAAATAAGCCGGGAAGAAGCGCTTAAGCTGGGACTGCTGCAGATCATCGACAAGGAAGTAGACGGCCCGTACCAGGCCATGGTAAAAAGCCGGCTTTTCCGGCCGGATCTTATCAGGGAAAAGGCCGGGGAGGTAAAGATCGTGTACACCCCCCTTCACGGCACCGGGGCCTTCCACGTGGAAAGGATCCTGGGGGATCTGGGGCTTAAGGTAATCACCGTCCCTGAACAGCGGGAAGGAAACGGGGATTTTCCCACCGTGGACTTTCCCAACCCGGAAGAAGCCGCGGCCCTGGACATGGCTATAAAACTGGGCAAAAAAGAAGGGGCCGATGTGGTCATGGCCACGGACCCGGATGCGGATCGCTTTGGGATTGCCGTGCCGGGATTACAGCCGGGGAACGTTTCCCAGGACGGCTTTGTGTTGATAAGCGGCAATCAAATGGGGGTCCTGTTGGCGGACTACATCTTCTTCTCCCTCAAGGAACAGGGGAAGCTTCCCCCCAAGCCCTTGATGGTTAATACGGTGGTTACCACGGGAATGCAGAAACGGGTGGCCGCTTCCTATGGCGTTGAATGTCTGGAAGTTCTTACGGGCTTTAAATGGATAGCCGACGTGATGCGCCGCTGCGATACCGGGGAAATAGAAGGAACCTTTCTTTACGGCACCGAAGAAAGCTACGGCTATCTGGTGGAAACCGAAGTCCGGGATAAGGACGGCGTTTCCGCCGCGGCCCTGACCGGGGAAATGACCCTCTACTGGCGAAGCAGGGGAAAGAGCCTTTTGGACCGGCTTAACGAACTCTACGTCCAATGCGGGTACTGGCAGGAGATGGGGATTTCCAAATATTTCCAGGGGCCGGAGGGGCCGGGGATTATGCAGGGAATTATGGAAGGGTACCGGAAGAATCCTCCCCAAACCCTGGGGGGAATAAGCGTATCAAAGGTCCGGGATATCAAGAACGGCGCGGAGGGGCTGCCCCCCAGCGACGTGCTTCAATTCTTTCTGGAAGACGGGACGGTAGTCAGCGCCCGCCCCAGCGGCACCGAGCCTAAGATTAAGTTTTACGCCACCTGCTGCGCAGAGGTAGAAGCTTCCGGGGGAAGCCTGGAAGCCGCAAAGGCCGAAGCGGGCCGTAAACTGGAAGGAATAAAAAAAGACATCCGGAGTGTTATCGGCGAATGAAAACCATGGATTGTAGATCACCTTTAATTTGTAAATTACCCCGCATTCTGTGCAGGATCCTTATACCGCTGTGCATGTGGGGAAGCCTGGGCGCCTGCTCCCTGAACAAGCTGGTAATCAATAAAATCTCCGACACGCTTACCGGCGGGGGCTCAAACAACGCCTTCCTGGGGGATACGGATCCGCGGCTGGTGGGGGACGCCCTGCCCTTTGCGGTAAAGATGTACGAAACCCTGCTGGAAAAAAACCCCGATCATCCGGGGCTTATCCTTACCACCGGCTCCCTGTTTGTCATGTACGCCAATGCTTTTGTTCAGGGTCCGGCGGAAATGCTGCCGGTGGGGGAGTACGTCAAAAAACTTCAGGAACTGGACCGGGCGCGAAAACTTTACCTTCGGGGGGCGGCGATCCTGGAACGGGGGATTAACAACAAATACCCCGGCTTGATCCGCGGCGCCGCGGAGTTGCGGGACGCCGATCCGGCCCAAATCCAGGAACAGCTGGGGAGGGTAAAAAAAGAAGATGTGGCCCTGCTGTACTGGTATGCCGCGGGAAATCTTTCCGCCTATGCCCTGTCGCCCTTTGACCTTGATCTGGGAACCCGGGTTCCCCTGATTACCCTTTTGGTGGACAGGGCCTACGATCTGGATCCGGATTTTAACCAGGGCGCCCTGGACGATTTTTACATCCTCTTCTACGGGTCCCTGCCCGAAGGCATGGGGGGGGATCCGGAAAAGGCCAAAATCCACTATGGCCGGGCGCTGGAAAAATCCAAGGGCCTTTCTGCGGGTCCCTATGTTTCTTACGCCCGGGCGGTGGCAATCCCGGCCCAGGATTACCCGGCCTTCCGCAGCAACCTCGAAGCCGCTCTGGCCATAGACATAGAGGCCGGCGCTCCCACCACCCTGGTTAATATCATTAACCAGGAAAAGGCCCGGTACCTGCTTGGAAGGGCCCAGGAGCTTTTTGCGGACTTTGACGAAGAAGCCTGGGACGAAGAAGCCTGGGATGAAAGTTTCTATACCGGGGGCGCCGAAAACGAATGAACCGAAGGCAAATAAACCGGCCGCCGGCATAACATAAGGAGTATGGCAGTGAAAAAAAAGATGGTTTTGTTTGTCCTTGCAGCGGCATTGCTTGGCGTCCGGGCCTATGCGCAAAGGCCCCCGCGGCAAATTGTTATTAAGCTGGCGTCCATGGTGCCGGAAAACACCCAGTGGGGCCAGGCCCTGAATAAACTTGCCGCCGAATGGTCCAGGGTAAGCAACGGGGAAGTGCGGCTCCAGGTATATGCCAACGGCACCCAGGGCAGCGAAGACGCGGTGCTGCAAAAGCTTAACATGAATACGATCCAGGCGGCGGTCCTTACCTCCTTCGGGCTTAATAAAATAGCCCCGGATATTCTTACCCTAAGTTGTCCTTTCCTGATTAGAAACGATGCGGAATTGACCGAGGTGCTAAAAACCGTAAAGAAAGATTTTGAAGCCCAGATCAACTCTCAAAATTATTTTTCCCTGGCCCTGATTCGGGGGGGGTGGATAAAATTTTTTTCCCGGGAACCGGTATTTGTGCCCGTGGATTTAAAAAACCAGAAAGTGGGGAGCATTCCCTCGGAACCGGAACTGGCCCAGGCTTTTAGGATCATGGGGTACCAGGTAGTAATGGTGGATCAAAACCGGCTTCTTATTGCCCTGCGGGGCGGATCCATCGACGCGGTATACCAAAGCCCCATTGCCGCCGCGGGGTTTCAGTATTTTGGGGCCGCAAAAAATATGGCCTCCATCAACATTGCCCCCTTTATGGCGGGCATAGTCTTTAACAAGCATGCCTGGCAATCCATTCCGGACCGGTATAAAAACGAACTTGTCCGGGTTACCCAGCGTATCGGAGGTGAAATCGAAAACTCCCTTCTTAAGCTGGAAAACGACGCCATCCGGCAGATGAAAAACTACGGCCTGGTGGAAAACCAGATAAGTTCCCGGCAGCAGCAGGAATGGTACAACGACATGACCCGGGCAATCCCCAACCTGCTGGGCAATACCTTTAACCGGGCCATGTACACCAAGATAGACGGAATACTCCGCAGCTACCGGGGAAGACAGTGAAGTCCGGACCGGGGCGGGGTTTTCTGCATTCCCTGGAAGAAGGAATCTGTTATCTTTCCCTTGGTCTTTTAACCCTGGTTCCCGTCGCCGATGTGGTAATGCGGCTGGTCCTTAAAACAGGATTTCCCGACGCCCCGGGGCTTTTAATCCACCTGCTTCTGGCGGCGGGGCTTCTGTCGGCCATGATAACCACCAAAAGCGGCGAGCACCTTTCCATTGCCCTGGCGGAAAATTTTTTTCCGGAACCGGTAAAAAAAATCGCCGCCCTGGGCAGCCATATTCTTTCTGTCTTTGTAAGTACGATCATCGCCTGGTCCGCGGTTTCCTTTATCCGAATCGGCCTTATGGGCAGGCTTATCTGCGGAATAATTCCGGACCGGATCTTTGCCCTGATTATCCCCGTGGGTTACGGGGTTATGGCCCTTCGCTTTGCCCGGCGGACCCCTTTGGAAGGAAAGCTTAAAATAATCCCCTATGCGGTGCTGGCATTGGGGACCTTTTTCTCCCTTCCCATCATCGGAAAAGCCCTGTGGCTCTTTGATCCCCCCTCTTTTATTACCGGTATTTCCAGCTTTTTCTACGACCTGGCCTGGTATGTAAAAATTCCCTCGGCGGCGATCCTCATCGCCGCCGCGTTTGCCGGAACCCCCCTCTTTGTGGTCATGGGGGGGCTGGCGCTGCTGCTTATCGAGGCGTCCTGGGGGGAAATCGACGTGGTGGCCAACCAGATCTACATGGCCCTAACCCAGGACAACCTTGTCCCCATACCCCTCTTTACCCTCGCAGGATTTCTTCTTTCGGAAAGCAGGGCGGGGGAGCGGCTGGTTAAAACCTTCCGCAGCCTCTTTGGATGGTTTCCCGGGGGCATGATCGTCGTTACCGTACTTATCTGCGCCTTCTTTACCTCGTTTACCGGCGCGTCGGGGGTAACGATCCTGGCCCTGGGGGGGCTTCTTTTTTCGATCCTTTCCGAGCATGTCCGGTATCCCCAGGACTTTTCCATCGGGCTCCTTACTTCCACCGGCAGCATTGGCCTGCTCTTTCCCCCCAGCCTGCCTATTATTCTGATCGGGGCCACCACGATGACCAATATCCTTAAGCTTTTTTTGGGGGGAATTATTCCGGGCCTGATCCTTATCGGCGCGGTGATGATTTTTGGCATTGTACGATCCGTTAAAGTTAAAGTTCCCCGGGATCGGTTCGACATTACCGCGGCCCTGGGAAACATTAAAGACTCGGCCTTCGAGATACTTCTTCCCGTGCTGCTGGTGGGGGCTTTCTTTTCCGGTATTCTTTCTATTGTCGAGCTGGGAGCGGTCTCGGTGGTCTATGTTTTTTTAGTGGAGGTGCTTATTCACCGGGACATAGCGATCCGGAATGTGGCCGAGGTTTTTCGCAGGGCCGTGCCGATCATCGGCGGGGTGTTTTCAATCATCGCCCTTTCCATGGCCCTGTCGTACTACATCATCGACACCCAGGCTCCGCAGAACCTTGCCCTGTGGATGCGGGAAGTCGTGCAGTCCAAGGTAGTTTTTTTGCTCCTTCTTAACCTTTCCCTTTTTATAGTCGGCTGCCTTATGGACATTTTTTCGGCCATCCTAATTGTGCTGCCCCTGGTCAGCCCCCTGGGAGCAGCCTACGGCATTGATCCGGTGCACCTGGGAATTATTTTTATTATCAATCTGGAAGTGGGCTTTCTTACTCCCCCGGTGGGGCTTAATCTTTTTTTGGCCAGCTACCGGTTTAAAAAGCCCTTTATCCAAGTCTGCCGCTATGTGCTGCCCTTCCTTTTAATCCAGCTTTTGGTGGTGTTTTTAGTAACCTATGTGCCGGCCTTTTCAACTTTCCTGCCGGGACTTTTTTAGAACGGGCGCCTGGCAGGGGGTCCTAAGTTCCTGCAGTTCCGAAAAACCCCGGAGTTTCCCCGCGGCCTTTTCCTGGATCTGCCTAACCCGTTCCCGGGTAATGCCCAAAATCTTCCCCGTCTCTTCCAGGGTCAGGGGGGCTTTACCGTTCAGGCCAAACCGAAGCTGGATAATCTTCATCTCCCGTTCCGAAAGGCGGGTAAGGATCTGATCTATCGTATCCTGAAGGGTTGCGGAAAAGGCCGTTTCGAAGGGCTCTTTCATGGAATCGTCCCTGATAAGGTCTGCCAGACGGGTAAGGTTTCCGTCGTCGACGATGGTGTCCAGGCTGGCGGTTTCCTGGGAAAGCTTGATAATTTCTTTTATCTTGCTAATGGGCAGGCCAAGGTATTTTGAAAGTTCTTCGGCGCTGGGATCCCGGCCCAGATCCTGGGTAAGCTGTTTGTTGACAAAATAACATTTTTTTATGGTGTTAAGCATGTGGACGGGAATGCGGATAACCTTTCCCTTGTCGGCGATGCTTTTAATAATGGCCTGCCTGATCCACCAGGTTCCATAGGTGGAAAAACGGCACTTTCGGGTATAATCAAACCGTTCCACGGCCTCTATAAGGCCGATGTTTCCTTCGTCGATTAGGTCCAGCAGGGCAAGCCCCCGGTGCTGGTAATTTTTGGCAATAGAAACCACCAGCCGCAAATTGGAGTTGATCATCCTGTTTTTGGTTTGCAGCAGGGAATTATCCAGCAGTTTCTTTTCCATTTTGTACTGCGCGTCGTTTTCCCTGCCCCGGTAAACCGTATTAAGGAAAACAAGCTTGTGGCGGTAAAACGCTATCTGTTCCCCGATGGCCTGCTCGTCCTTCCCCGACAAAAGGGGATACCTGGATATTTCTTTAAAGTACAGGGCCAGCGGATCCTTTTCTTTTACCGGTTTTGGCCGTTTTCCCCGGGGAGGATTGTCCCGGATCCGTTTTTTTATCCGTCCCCGGTCGTTACGCAAAGAAAAAGGAGTTTCTCCGATGTATTTAACAGAAAAATCTTTGCTCAAAGGGAGTACTTTTGATTTTGTATTTTCGATTTTTTTTATCATTGATTTTACCTCTTTCCCCATATTTTGCCGAAAGTATCAACCAAACTACACCCTTTTTCGCTTTTTTTATTATTTTTTGCCCTTTTGCCGGTTTTTTACCGTATTTTAACGATGCGGAGCGTGTGTAAGCCTTGTTTCCGCCGATCCGGGGCGTTTTAGGCGAAAATTTCCTCCGGGGGCCGGATTTTCCCGGAATTTTACATTGCGGCGGCCCGTGTACGGGCGGGGGGAATTATTTTGTTCGATATGCTTTGCCCGATATGCCGGGAATTAGGCCCTGGGGGCCGTCGCGGGATCCACGGGGTTGTTGCTTCGGTACACAAAGAAAAAAAGCTGGGGCTTGGAGGATTTTGCGTCTATGCCTAATTTTCCCAGTTCCGCCCCCGGCGTAACCTTGTCCCCTTCCTTTACCGAAAGGCTTTCACAGCCGCCGTATACGTACAAATATCCTCCGGCGCTTTGGATAATCGCCACCCTGCCGAAACCCCGGTAGGGTACGGCGGAAACAACCGTTCCCTGGGTAAGGCTTTTAACCGGCTCCTGCCGTTCCCCGGTTACCTGCACCCCGTATAATTTCCCGGTGATGTAGGTAATTTCCTTGGCGTTCACCGGCCAGCGTATCCGGGGATCTATCCGCGCCGGCGCCCCGGTATTTCCCCGGCCCCCGGAAGAAGCGGCGGCCGGCGGAACCCTGGGGGTTTGGGACCCCCGGGCCTCCGGCGCGGGGATCCTGATAGTTTCCCCCGCCTTAAGAACATAATCCGGGGAGAATCTGTTCATATCCAGCAGATCCTCCAGGGTAATATTGTAACGCCTGGCTATACCGTAGAGGGTGTCGTTTTTTTCTACCCGGTATTCCCCATAGCCCGGGGGGATCGGCGAAGATCCGCTGCCGGCGGAGGGTATTCGTATCCGGCTTCCCGCCCGGACAGTCCGGGGGTCGCTGATATTGTTTAAAGAAAGCAGATCTTGAACCTTTACCCCGTAGGTCCGGGCTATGGAATAGATGGTATCGCCCCTCTGCATAACGTATACCGTTTCTTCGGAAAATCCGGTTTTTGTAAAACTAAACAATAAAGCCATGGATAAAAAGATTATACGCCTCATGGTATTATTATCGGTACAAAAATTATACTCTGGACCCGGTTCTTTATACCGGTTATTCCCTGACAATTTCGAAATTGTCAGGGAATTCCGATTGTAATTGTTTGCAAGGCGCTTGCCTGACAAACCAAAATCTATTGTGTATAATATAGTATCATGGTACAAAGAAGCACTTGGCTGGCCCTTTTTATTGTTTTAGGGGGGCTCGGTTCCCTTCCCCTGGGGGGCCAGGGATCGTCTCCGGATAACCGGGACGGAGTTGTTTTTGCGCCCTTTGTTTCCCAACTGGAGGCGGAGGTGCGAAACAACTTTATCCGCCTTTCCTGGAAAGATTCTCCGGATGTTAAGGGCCCCCTGTATGTTTACCGTTCCGCGGCCCCCCTGTCCCGCGGGTCCGCCGGTTCCCTGCCGGTTCCGGTGGAAGTACCCTACGGCGCCGAGTCGTACCTGGACGAGGCGGACAGGCCCGGCGCCCTGTATTATTTTGTAGTTGCCAGCGACGAATGGGGCCGAAAGTATTTTCTGTCTATTCCCTACACCAACACGATCAGCATCGGCATTGATCCGGATCATGCGCCCGGCTATATTCCCACCGGCCCGGAAGCCGCGGGCCCCGGGCCTTCCGGGGTAGAGCGGGGGGAGGCCCCGCCGGGGGCTCCGGGAATAGAAGTTTTCAGCGCCCAGGTTGAAGAGGGCCGTATTGTGATCCGGTTTTCCGGCGGGGACCCGGAAAAAAATTTGATCCTCTACCGGAGCGTCAATCCTATCAGAACCCGGCGGGATCTGCTTTCGGCCACGATCATTCAGCAAAAAACCAGTTCCCCCTTTATCGATACTCCGCCCCCGGGGATTTCCTACTATTACGCCGCGGTGTATGAAGAGGATCTGCTCGCGGGGTTCGGGGCCGTCCGCCCCGGCCGTAACGCCACCGCCGGCGCCGTGGAGATTCCCCAGGACGCCCGCGCCGTCCTTTCCCGGACCATGCCCCTTCCCCGGATGAACATTTCCGGCGCTCCGGGGGTCCCCGATCCGGCCTCCCCGGAATCCGAAAGGGCCGGGGCGCCTTTGGGCGCCGGGGGCAGCCGCCGGGGTCCGGGGGCCGGGTCCCTGGAACCCGCGGTTTTTCCCGAAGACCTGGAACGGGGCGCCGCCGGGGAAGACTACCAGATCCGTTCCATAGTGCAGGGCTACTTTTCCCTGCGCCAATGGGAAAAGGCCGAAGAAGCCTTTAGGAATTTTTTGGAGCTTCCCCGGAAAGAAGAGAACCAGGCCAAGGCCCATTTTTACCTGGGGCAAATTTATTACTTTCAAAAAAAACCCCGGGAGGCCCTTTTTGAACTGCTTGGGGCCCTGGACAGGTATCCGGGAGAAGTCAATCCCTGGATGCAGGCGGTATTAGGAACCTTTACCGGCAGATAGTTCCCGAAGAACCTGTCTTGTCCAAGATCCCGTAATGCTTCAAAATAGGGGTATGAATACCGGCGCTTTATCCCAAAAAATCCTTACGGGGTTTTTTTTGCTGGGCCTGCTTTTTTCTTCCCCGGCGCTTTTTTCCGCGGACCTTCCGGCCGCCGATCCGGCGGCGGATCCCCCCTCTGCCGGCCGGGGAAATTACCTTACCCTTAAGATTGCCGTCATGGGACCCGGAGACGAACTGTACTTTTGGTGGGGCCACATCGGCCTTGTCATTGAAGACGCCCTTTCCGGGCAGGACGGATTTTACGACTGGGGGGTTTTTTCCTTTGACCGCGAAAATTTCTTTCTTAATTTTGCCCTGGGGCGGCTTTTTTACAGCTGCGCCCTAAGCATCCCCGCCCGATTAACCTATGAGAACTATATAAGAACCAACCGGGACATAACCGTGTATACCCTGAATCTTCCCCCGGAGGTAAAAGAAACTATTTTCCGGTTTGCGGAACATAACATCCTTCCGGAAAACCGGGATTACCTGTACCACCATTTTAGGGATAATTGCGCGACCAGGATTCGGGATATCATCGACATGGCCGCCCTGGGAGCCTTTAAGCGCCGGTACGAAAACGCCCCCGGCCGTTTTACCCTCCGGGAGCACGTGCGCCGGCATACGTGGTTTTCCCCCTTCTGGGACTGGAGTCTTAATTTTTGGATGGGCCGGGAGATCGACAAACCCATCAGCATCTGGGACGAAATGTTTCTTCCCTCCGAGATAGGAAGGCGGATCCTTGATTTTACATACCTTGATTCCTCAGGGATTGAAAGAGCCCTGGTGTCCTCCGTGGAAGTACTGAACATATCCAGGGACCGGCCCGGGGTCCTTGAAGCGCCCAAGCCCGCCTGGCCCCGGGGGCTCCTGGGGGGGCTCGTCCTGGCCCTGGCCGCGGCGCTTTTGCAGATCCCCGGCAGAAAACGCGGGTCCCCGGGCAAAATCTTTGGAATCTACCAGGCGCTTTTGGGCCTTTTTTTCGGCGCCGCGGGGTTGATCCTTTTTTTTATGATGTTTTTTACCGACCATGACTATACCTTCGGTAACATTAACATCCTCTTTGTGAACCCCCTGGTTCTGGCGGCCCTTCCCCTGGGCATTATCTGCGGAACCAGCGGCAGTGAAGAGAAGCGCTTACGGGCCCTGCGGTTCCTGCGCGTACTATGGACCTGCGTTTTTTTAGGGGCCCTGGCGGCGGGGGGTATAAATATCCTTTGGGGCTTTCACCAGCAGAACCAGATGACCCTGGCCCTGATCCTGCCCCTTGCCTTTGTCCTTAGCGTTTTTCCCCGCCGGCTTGCTTCAATCCGGCGGATGTGGAAAACGGGCCGGTCCGGGGGGCGCTAATCGCGGGAATATACGTGGAAGGCATTCAAAAAAAACCACCGTGGCTTAGGGTAAAAGCGCCCTCCGGTGAAACCTGGAAAAAACTCGAGCTCCTTCTTACCCGGCGCGGCCTTTACACGGTCTGCCGCGAGGCGGATTGTCCTAACAGGGGCGAATGCTGGGGCCATGGAACCGCGGCCTTTATGATCCTGGGGGATCTGTGCACCCGGTTCTGCCGGTTTTGTTCGGTACGCGCCGGCCGGGAAGGCAGGCCGGTTCGGAAAGAGGAGGCCGGGGAGATAGCCCTGGCGGTAAAAGAACTGGGGCTTGAGTATGTGGTGCTTACGTCGGTGGACCGGGACGATCTTCCCGATCGGGGGGCGGGGCACTTTGCATCCTGCATTGACGCCATAAGGGAAACGGATCCGTCCATAAAAATCGAAGTGCTTATCCCCGATTATTACGGCGCGGAACTTGAAAGGGTGGCCGCCGCGGGCCCCGACGTAATTGCCCATAATGTAGAAACGGTCCGTTCCCTCCAACACATTCGGGACAGGCGGGCTTCTTTTGACAAGAGCCTTCGGACCCTGGAAGAGGCCCGGGGGCTTTTGCGGGGAACCGGAAAAACAAAGACCAGCATGCTGCTTGGCCTGGGGGAGCCGCAGGACGAGGTTTTGTCCGCCATGGAAGAACTTCGCGGGGCGGGAACGGACATACTGGTTCTGGGCCAGTACCTGCGGCCCTCAAAAAGCCAGATCCCCGTGGCGGAGTACCTGCCGCCGGAACGGTTTACGTTTTATGCCGGCGAAGGCCGCCGCCGGGGCTTTAGCCTGGTGGTTGCCGCTCCCCTGGCGCGGACCAGCTACCACGCCAAAGAGGCGGAACAAAATGCGGAAAGCCATGGATAAATTTCCCCGCCCCAGGGTGCACATTGAACGTGCGGGGAAGCCTCCGGGCTGTAAGCTTATACGGCTTAGCGCGGATATTGAAGGCGGCGTCATTTGCCGTATTTCTATCCGGGGAGATTTTTTTGCCAGCCCCGAGGAAGGCTTTGAGCGGGCCGAGGCGCGGCTCCGGGGCGTTCCCGCGGCGGACGCGGGGAGGATTTTTGATCTTTTGTTACAGGAAGAAGGGGTCGAAACGGCGGGCATTGACGGATCGGCCCTGGCTAAATTGTTAAATACAGAGGCTTTCCAAAAACTTCGGGTTTTGGGAAAGCAGCCTTAAGTTTCTACGGGTTTACCAAAAAACCGGGGTCAGGGATTTGGAAAAATTTTCTTTTAGATTACTTACGACGGGGTTCCATGATTGTTACTATAACATGGGGCTGGACGAGGCCCTCTTAGAGGGGATCGCCGCCGGGGGGGCGCCGGTCCTTCGCTTTTACGGGTGGAACCCCCCGGCGGTTTCGGTGGGGTATTTTCAGGGCCTTAGGGAAGAAGTGGACCTGGACGCCTGCAAGCGCCTTGGCGTTGACGTGGTCCGCCGCATTTCCGGCGGCGGGGCGGTGTTTCACAAATCGGAATTAACCTACAGCATTATCATGGGCCTGGATCACCCCCTCGCGGCCGCGCCGCTGGAGGAATCGTACCGGATCATTTGCGGAGGGATTATTTTGGGCCTTAACAAGCTTGGCGCCGGCGCTTCTTTTTCGGGGATCAACGATGTGACTGCGGGGGGCCTTAAAATTTCCGGCAATGCCCAAACCCGGCGGAACTCTTCGCTGCTCCAGCACGGAACGGTGCTTCTGGACAAGGATGGGGATCTGATGTTTCGGGTCCTTAAGGTGCCCCCGGAAAAAACCAGGGGGGCCCTTGTACGGGAAGCCGCCGGCCGGGTTACCAGCCTCCGTTCCGTGCTGGACCGGGAAATTTCTTTTGAACAGGCCGCGGCCGCGTTGGCCGCCGGGTTTGCCGAAGCCCTGAACCTGGACTACCGGGAAACCGGGATCCTGCCCCGGGAGGAAGCCAGGGCCCGCAGCCTCGCGGCGGAAAAATTTTCTACCCCGGAATGGCTTTTTAAGCGCTGATATACCCCGCCGGGGGTCCTTCACCGTTACCGGTATTTTTACCTATACTTCTTTAGTATGAAGATGATAAAAAGCCTGCCGCTGTTGTTTCTTTGCATCTCCCTCTTTTCCCAGGAAACCCCCGAAGGAGCCTCCGCGGCCTCTGCGGACGGGGCCTCCGGGGCGCCGGATCTGTCCCTGTGGACCCTGCTTAGATCCGCCGCGGATCCGGCCTGGAGGCCCCACTGGCCCCCGGCTCTGCCGCCGGATTTATTTTACGCCCCCGGCGCCGTATCCGTATCGGTTGAATTCGAAGACGGCGCCGTCATCGAACTGGCCCGGACCGGCCAAGGGTTCAGGGCCTTTCCCCTTTTGGTGCGGAACTCCGGCGGGGAGGGGCCGCAGACCCTTTTAGTACAGGGGCGCTGCGAATTCGACCCCCAGGGGCGGCTGCGTAAACTCCTTTGGGGGGAGTCGGATGCGGAGGTTTTGCAATGGGATGCTGAAAACCGCCCCCTTTTATTCAGGGTCTTTTCCGGCGGATATTATTTTGCCGCCCTGGAATACCTGGGGGACAAGGTGCTGGAAACCTGGTACCGCCGGGAGGGGGCCGTCCTGTTTATGGTGACAAGCGATTCCGGGGAGCAAAAAAGGTTCCTGCCGGATCCGGTGGATCCGGCGGAATCGGAACGGATCACCCGGCTGTACCGGGACAACGGGGGCCGCGTTACAGGAATTGAAACCAGGGAACTGTCGGTGTCGGCCCGGTACAGCGAACGGGGTATGCCCCGGTACCTGGAGCGGACCATTCCCGCGGACCCTTCCGGGGAGGGGGCGAAAACGGAAATATACCGGTACCAGTGGGATGAAGCGGGAAGACTGACGCGGTTCAGCGGGGGAGAGGAGGGGAGTCCCCTGGACTACCGCTATGAATACACCGTGGACGACCGGGGCAACTGGACGGAACGGCGGGAATTGATTATGCAGGCCCTGGGTTCCGGGGAGGATCGCCGGCTTAGCCCGGCCCGGATAGGGCTGATACGACGGCGTATCCGCTATGGGGAACGGTAGCGCCTATGGATTCCCTGGATTGGCAGGAGATCACCTACCGGGAAGCCTACGAAAGGGAGATCAGGGGGCTTAGGCGGCGGCTGGAAGCCGACCCCGCCTGTTCCGGCGAGGACCTGGCGGGGACCCTAAAACACCTGTACATCATGGAAGGGGCCGACTGGCTGGGCCGGGGGGAGGTGCAGAATATTACCCTGGCCGCGGCCATCGCCGCCCACGAGGCGGTAATAGAAGAACTGGACTCTTCTGCAAAGAAAAATTCCGGACAAAAAATCAGGTGATCCGGCAGACCGGGCGTCCGGACCTCCGTGCCGCTTCCGGTATTCCGCGGGATGTATAAAAACAAGAAAAATTGTAACCTTTGCCGCCCCCGGTGGTTAAAGAGACAGGTAGACGGTAAACACTGTTTCCTATTCCTCCTTTCCTTTTTGGTTTGCCCCGGGAGTTCTCCTTCTCCCGGGGTTTTTTATTCGCAGACGGGCTTGGTTGATCCGCCGCGGGGTCTGCCGCTCCGAATCCCTTCATTCATCCTGCCGAAGAGTCTTGGGGCGGGAAGCTTCATTTTCCGGCTAATATAGTCAGAATTCGTTCTTGTTAAAAAAATTGAATAAGGATATATTAAAGAAGGAGATTATATGCCTGATACTGATTTTAAATCTATAGTGGAACTCGATTCGGAGCTGAATCAAATTCAGGATTTGGATTTACTTTTAGAACGTATATTGCTGGAAGCCCGCAAGGTGGTTCGGGCCGACGCCGGATCTATTTATGTAATTGAACGGATAAAAGAAGATGGCGAATGGCGGGAAAAGCTTACGGTTAAATACGCCCAAAACGATCTTTTGGCCCAGGGTCTTCCGCCGGGGCAAAAGCTCATATATTCGGTCTTTTCCATCGCCATAAACGAAAAAACCATTTCCGGGTACTGCGCCTTAACCCGCAAACTGGTCAATGTGCCGGATGTGTATAGTATTTCCCCCGATGCTCCCTATTCGTACAGCACCGCCTACGACAAAATTTCGGGGTACAAGACCACCTCTACCCTGGCCATACCCCTGCAGACGGCGGAGGGCCGGCTTTTGGGGGTTATCCAGATCATCAATTCCATGGATTCGGAAGGCCGGGTTATTCCCTTTTCCCCGGACGACGAATTTCTTATTACCCACTTTGCCAATAACGCCTCCCTGGCCCTGCAGCGGGCCTATGTAACCAGGGCCATGATCCTGCGGATGATCAAGATGTCGGAGCTTAGGGACCCCAAAGAAACGGGGACCCATGTCAACCGGGTTGCCGGCTATGCGATGGAAATTTATGACCGCTGGGCCTACCATCACCATATCCCCGAACAGGAACGGGAAAGCTTTAAAGATACGCTTAAAATCGCATCCATGCTCCACGACGTGGGAAAGGTGGCAATTTCCGACATTATCCTAAAGAAACCCGGCAAATTCACCCCCGAAGAATATACGATCATGCAGCACCATACCTTGTACGGCGCCCAGCTTTTTGAGGATCCCCAGTCTCCGGTAGATATACTGGCCCGGGATGTGGCGCTGACCCACCATGAAAACTGGGACGGTTCGGGGTACCCCGGATGGATCGATCCCCTTACCGGGCGGATTCTTAGGGCCAACACGGAAGGAAAGCCCCTGGGTAAGAAGGGCGAAGAAATCCCCCTGGCGGGGCGCATTGTGGCCCTGGCGGATGTGTACGACGCCCTGTGTTCCCGGCGGGTTTATAAGGAGCCCTGGTCCGAGGCGGAGGTGCTGGCGGAGATAAAACGCTTAAAGGGAAGCAAATTCGACCCTGAACTTATGGATGTTTTCTTCGAGATCCTTCCCAGCATTAAACAGATCCGGAATCTGTACCCGGAGCGCTAGCTGAACCGGGACGCCCGGGCCGGAGGCCGCAGGGCTACGGAACCCGCCTGCGAAGCTTTGTTAAAAGCCCGTCGAAGGACCCGGCAAAGGTCTTGAGTTCTTTTTTGCCATAACCGGGGGACCGTTCAAAGTCATAGCCGTTTTCCACCAGCCCCAGGGTAAAGTTCCGTAAAGAAAGGAATTCCCGTATGGCGCCGGGGGTAAAGACTCTGCCCCGGTCGTCCAGGACCTCCGCGCCCGCCTCCAGGAGCCGGAGGGCCAGGGATATGTCCCTGGTAACCGCCAGATCCCCGCTTTCGGCGATTTCCACAAGCCTGTCGTCGGCGGCCCCTTCGCCGGGGGGGCATGTCAGCATCCTGGCCCAGGGGCCCCCGACGCCCGGTATGGGCCTGTTGGCCGCAAATACTGCGGTGGTTTCGGTCCGGGCCGCCGCCCGGAGTATCAGTTCCCGGGCCGGGACGGGGCAGGAATCGGCGTCCACCAGGATCTTCATGCAGGGCTGTTATTCGGGGACCAGGGCGGCAAAGAGGCTGCAATCCCCCTGGACGGAAAGCTTTTCCCCGGCCCCCCGCCGGGGGATAAAGGCGCTTTCCCCCTGTTCAAGGCCGGCGCATCCTGCCAGTTCCGCCCGGCCTTCGATGATCGCCACGATAGCATTCCCCGGCGCTTCCAGTTCCGCGCCGGGGCCCCTTACCAGAAAAAGAGAAAATTCTTTGCAGGGGCTTTTGTAGCCGTACACGCCCGGGGGAAGGGGCCCCGGGGACCCCGGCCCGCGGTCCCTGGGCGGTTCCGGCGCAAGCGGTTCCGGCGTAAGCAGTTCCGGCGTAAAGGGGTCCCAGGAAAGGATCCGGAACAATCCCGCCATATCCACGTGCTTTGGGGTAAGCCCTCCTCGAAGGACATTATCGGAATTGGCCATGCATTCTACGGCAAAACCCCGCACATAGGCGTGGAGTATCCCGGGGGAAATAAAAATTCCCTGGAAGGGTTCCAGTTCAAGGAGGTTAAGATAGAGGGGAGACAGGATCCCCGGATCCCCGGGAAAGTCCCGGGCAAATTCTCCGCAGAGGGCCAGGGCCCCGCCCCTGTCCCCCGGGGGCGGCTTATCCGCCGCCTCAAGAACCGCGGCGTTAAGCTCCTGCCGTTCTCCGGGGCCGGTGTTAAAGAGGGCAAAAAGAAAATCCCGGTATCCGGTTTTTAGGGCGGCCCGCAGGTTTTTTGTCCCTTTTACCAGCGCCAGCAGTTCTTCGGTCTGGCCGGGCTCCCGAAAGCCCGCCATGGCGGTAAAGGGGCTAAGGGGGCAGAGTATTTCCGGCTTGTGGTTGGGGTCCCGGTAGTTCCGCTCCGGGGCGGAAAGGGCTATTCCCCTCCGGGTTTCTTCCGCAAAGCCTTCCCGGGCCTGTGGAAGATTCGGATGGGCCTGGATGGAAAGGGCCTTGCCGGCGGCAAGGAATTTAAACAAAAAGGGAAGCTCCGTTAATTCCGAAAGAAGGACGGATTTACCCTTGACCTTTGTCTTGGAAGGCCCCGCGCTGTGGACCCCCATCCACAATTCCGCCCAGGGTTCCCCGGAAGGGTTTGGCTTCCCCAAAAGCCGGGGTATCCAGTCCGGAGAACCCCAGGGGTAGTGTTTTACCGTATTTTCGAGTTTGTAAACCCGCATTTCTTAGAGGCCCCCGGCGCCGGGAAGGGCTTCATCGATCCGGGCGATAAGGTCCAGGGTTAGCTGTTCCGCCTCCTTTCCTTCCCGTTCTCCCCGGGCGCCCTGCTTTTTAATCTTTTCAATTTCATCGCAGAGTAAAAAACCGGTAAGAATTGCCAGTTTAAGGGGGTCCTGGAGGCCCGTAGATTTTTTGGTATTTTCTATGACGATCCGGTACCGGTTAAGAAGGCTTTCCAAATAGGCTGAATCTTCATCCGCCGCAATGGAAAGGGAAGTCCCCAACAGATCGATACGCAGATCACTCTTTTCCATAGTTTAAAAAATGTCCAGTTCGGCCTCACCGGAATCTTCCGCTTCCTCTTCCAGTTCTTCTTCCTCTTCTACCGTATAGGCCGACGATACCGGAGGAGGCGCCGGCATCTGACCGGGGGGATATGGCCGGACCGGTTCTTGTACCGGCGTCCCCGCCTCGAAGGGATCCTTTGCCGGGATCGGAGGGGGCTTGGTTCTGTTCATCTCCGAAGAAAGGCTGCGCTCAATGGCGTCTTCAAACTGGTTAAGCCTTCCCAGGGCGGAAATAATACCCGCTTCAACCTTATTTTTTTCTTCTTTTAGCCTGGCAATCGTCTGTTCAAGCTCATCATTCCGTTTTTTAAGCCGGGTGTTTTCTTCCGTTACCCGGCCCAGAAAGTCTATGGCCCGGGCGATTTTTGATTCTAACAGTTTGATTTGCTCAAGGGTAACCATGCTATGCCCCCAGGGCGGCCCTGGCCTTTGCGGCGATAACTTTAAAAGCGCCGGCGTCTTCGGAAGCAAGGTAGGCCAGGGCCTTCCGGTTAATAGCGATCCCCGCTTTGGAAAGACCCTGGATAAACCGGGAATAGGTAATTCCTTCCGCCCGGCAGGCGGCGTTTATCCTGATAATCCACAGCCGGCGAAAGTCCCCCTTTCTGTCCCGTCTGTCCCGGTACGCGTAAAAAAGCCCCTTGGTAACCGCGTCCTTCGCGGTCTTATAGTTTGAATGCCGCCGGCCCCAGTAACCCTTGGCCAGCTTAAGTATTTTTTTTCTGTGGTCCTTGCGCTTGGAACCGTCTATAGCTCGTGACATGGCGCCTCTCCTTAACCGTAGGGCAGTAATTTTTTCCGGATCGCCGGCACATTGTCCGGCGAAAGAATTCCCCCATGGCGCAAATTCCGCTTGCGCTTGGAAGACTTCTTGGTAAGGATGTGGCGAAGGTTCTGTTTTTTGTACTTCACCTTACCGGATCCGGTAAATGAAAAGCGCTTGGCGGCGCTTTTTTTAGTCTTCATCTTAATCTTAGGCATCGCTCTTTCCTTCCTGTTTTGCCTGGGGGCTTTCTCCCTTCCGGCTTTCGCCGCCCCCGGTTCCCTGCTTAAGCGGTTTTCCCGGTTTCCCCTTGGGGCTTAGGACCATGGACATAAATTTCCCCTCCAGGGCCGGCGGCTTGTCTATCACATAATCTCCTTCGATTCGGGCCAGCACATCCTTTAGCACGTCCAGTCCAAGCTCCGTATGGGCCAGTTCCCGGCCCCGGAACCGGATCGTTACCTTAACCTTGTTGCCTTCCGCCAAAAATCCCCGGACGTGCTTGGATTTAAAATCCAGATCGTGGTCGTCGATTTTCGGCTGCATACGGATTTCTTTAAGTTTGAGCAGTTTCTGCTTCTTTTTCGAGTCCCGAACCTTCTTCTCGTTCTCGAACTTGTACTTGCCGTAGTCAAGAATTTTAACCACCGGCGGGTTTGCCTGGGGCGCCACCTCCACAAGATCCAGCCCCTGCTCCCGGGCCAACTCCAGGGCTTCCTGGGTGGGCATTATCCCCTGCTCTCCGTCATCCCGGATAAGCCGGACCTCCCGTATTCGAATTTGCTCGTTGATGCGTAAATCCTTTTCCGCCAACTGGCCTCCTTTTTTTAACCGGAAAAACCCGGCTTCGGTATATATATTACTCGGAACGGTATGATTTTGTCTATACATGGGCTGCGGGAACCCGGCGGCGGTTTTCTGCCGGTCGTTGACAGTTTTTTTCAAGTTCGGGTATGCTGGGGGTATGACGGTTTTTTGCTTTCTGTGGACCCCGCTTTTTTACCTCTTTTGGCGTTCCCTCCATGATGAATCGGCCCTTGAGGGGGGTACCTGGGCTCTGTTAATGGGGTCCATTTTCGCGTTTGTCCAGTTTTTTCTCGGTTCCCTGGTAAACGCCGGGGGCTTTGGCCTTTCACGGTGGGTTTCGGCCTGCATTGACGTGGTGGCCCTTCCCGCGGCCCTTCCCTATGTGGTCTGCCTTGTCTTTACCGCCCTTAGGTTTGTTTCTTCCGACGCTAATTTTACCAACTATGCCTTCCTCTGGCTTATCCCCGAGGCCGCCGTCCGGGCCCTGGCCTGGAGCGCCCTCAGCGATCCGATCCTCCTTATAGGGGTCCCGGTTCTGTGGACCGCGGTGGTTGTGGGGATGGGGCACTTTATCAAGATCCTTCAGAACGGCTGGGGCTGGGTGGTGATCCCCTCTATTTTGGGCGCCATGGTCCTTCCCCTGGCGGCCGCGACAGCCTACTGGGCCCTCTTTGCCCAGCACACCCTGCTGGGGATAATTCTCTTGGTCCTTTCCCTTGTTCCCATGCTTGTTTCCCTGGGGATGACGTTTCTGGAAAACCGGGGATATTCCTAGCAGTTTGTCGCGCTTCGCGCATAAAATTTTAAAAAATCGCCTGATCGGCGATTTTTTACCCTGCAAACAGCCCGTAAATCGCGGTTTTTGCGTTACTTTGTGCCGCCAAAACCTACAAGCGCCACAGGCTGCCGGGGGAACGCCGATGTGTATAAATGCCGTTAACCGCGCTTCCCTAGGGGCGGCGCTTTTGCTCCAAAAACGCGCCGCCCGGAAAGCTTACCGGCTTGTCCGGACAGCTTTTTGGCGCCGGGGAATGTTATACGCGCCCTGCGGAGCCCAGGACGGTTTTGTTTTTTTCCGCGTACATTGCTTTTAACTCGTCCCTGGCCGGGCCCAGGTACTTGCGGGGGTCGAATTCACCGGGGTTTTCCGCAAAGGTTTTGCGGATCATCGCCGTCATGGCTAAACGGCCGTCGCTGTCGATGTTGATTTTGCACACCGCGCTTTTTGCCGCCCGCCGAAGCTGTTCCTCGGGGATCCCCACCGAATCGGGAAGCTTGCCGCCGAACTGTTCGATGATCTTTACGTATTTAACAGGAACCGACGAAGAGCCGTGAAGGACAATGGGGAACCCGGGGATCTTCTTTTCTATTTCTTCCAAAATGTCAAAACGCAGGGGAGGGGGGATAAGGATCCCGTTGGCGTCTTTTGTACATTGTTCGGGCTTAAACTTGGCCCTGCCGTGGCTGGTACCGATGGAAATGGCCAAAGAATCGACTTTGGTCTTGTTCACAAAGTCGATAACTTCCTGGGGCTGGGTATAGTGGCTTTCTTCCGCCGCCACATCGTCTTCCACCCCCGCCAGAACCCCCAGTTCCCCTTCTACCGTCACGTAATCCTTTTGGGAGTGGGCAAAATCCACCACTTTCCGGGTTAGGGCGGCGTTTTCGTCGTAGGGTTTGCCGGATCCGTCTATCATAACGCTGGAAAAGCCCGATTCGATGCAGTCTTTGCATAGTTCAAAGGTATCCCCGTGATCCAGGTGGAGGACTATGGGAATATCACAACCCAATTCGTGGGCGTATTCCACCGCCCCCCGGGCCATATTTTTAAGCAGGTTCTGGTTGGCGTACTTTCTGGCCCCGGAAGAAACCTGGAGTATTACCGGCGATTTAGTCTCTACGCAGGCTTGGATAATCGCTTGGAGTTGTTCCATATTGTTAAAATTATAGGCCGGAATGGCGTAGCCTCCGGAGACCGCCTTTTTAAAAAGTTCCGCCGTGTTAACGAGACCTAATTCCGTATAGCTGGTCATTCTGTGCTCCTTACTGAAAGATATAATTCTAAGTATACTGAAAACACGAAGAAAGGAAAAGGACGGGCCGGGCGCCGGGAAAATTCCCTGTCGTAACAAAGGTACATGGTAAAGGTGAGTGGTAAAAAAGCGCCGGTCCCGAAGTGGAGCCGGGTTCTTCTGGCCCTGGGGGCCCCGGTACTGCTGGGGGCGGCGGTTTTTTTCTGCCGGGCCCCGGTGGTTCTGGTAAACGATGACGCGTTTACCCTGCTGTACGGGGAAAAACGGGCCCTGGCGGCCCGGCTGGTCCTTTCCCTTACCTTGTTCCGGCCCGTAAAAACCCTGTCCGTGGCCCCCGGGGCGGGACCGGATCTGGTCGCCCGGTCCGCGGAGGGTCTTTCTTCCCGCCCCCGGGGGGTTTTTTTCCCCTACCGTTACCGGGAAGGGGCCCGGCGTTACCTAAAAGACCGGCCCGGCTTTCCCGTAGTGGTCCTGGCGGGCCGGCAGGATTTGGAGGAACCGGCGCTTTCCGGCGCCGAAGAAGAACCCCTGTGGATCCGGACCGACACCCGGACCGATCTGTACCGGGCCGGGGCCATCGCGGGAATTTTAAGCGGGAAAAGCGGGGGAGCCGCGGTCCTGTACCACTATTCTCCGGCGGACGATGAAACGCGGGCCTTTACCAGGGGGTTTACCGGCCGGGGAAGGCCCGCGGGGGCCCTGTTTTTTGCCCCGGAAGCCGGTTCCGCCGGGGATCCCCCCCCCTGGGGGGCCGCGGAGCCGGGCTGCGTGGTCGCCATGGGGGGCGCCGGGCCCTACCTGGGAGAAGGCCGGGCGCCCCTGGTGCTTTTTACCTGGCTGGATCCGGCCCTGGCGCCCGCCCACGGGATGGTGATTTTTGACGATTCCCCCTGGGCTCAGCTTGGTCCGGCCCTGAAACTTCTAAAAACCGGGGGGCAAAACGGCTCCGTCCCTTCACGGATAGTGCTGCTTGACGGGCTTAGGGCAATGAAACAGGAGTATCTTGCCATAAATAAGCAAAAAAATGTAAAATATGACAGCGGAAGTGGGGATAATTAAAGATATATTTTGAAGGGTTTGACAAAGATAAAGGAACGAAATATAATCTAAATCTGATCTCATTTTTCAAGATGGAAGCCTCTGCTGGGTTCCCGGTAAGGTGAAAAGGAGTTTTGGGATGAAACATAGAAGTTTTGGGGTTTTTTGCTTGCTGTTTATGGCGGTAACGGCCCTGGCGGCGTTCGGTGATGATTTTACCGTAAATCTGGAATCGAAGGTGCTTGAAACCTTTGATAATACAGAGGATTCCCTGTACGTGTGGCGGAAAGAGGCCAGCCGTTATGCTGTTGGTAAGGACGAAGCGGATAAGGATAATCCTTCTTTTGCCAATCTAGGCCTTGAAGGTGGTGATTTTTTTCCAAAGCTTAATTATTTTGAAATCTGGCCCATGGCCCTGTTTAGAAGCAACCGGGAAAACAGGGAGCTGCGGAGTTTAGGTATTTGGGGTAAGTTTAAGCGGATGGGGTACAACTGGATTGACATATACCCCACCCTTAAGGCCGAGGGGGACGAAGCCAAGCCCTACGAGATCCCCATCCCCGGCCGGGTGCGGTATCTTGACATGTGGATCTGGGGTTCCAATCTGAATTTTTATGTAGAAGCCTTCCTAAGGGACGAACAGGGGGTTATCCATACCATTTACCTGGGGCACCTTGGCTATCAGGGGTGGAAGAACCTGCGGACCCTGATTCCCACCAGCATCCCCCAGCGGCGCCGTATTATCCTTGATCCGTCGGCGGCCAATACTCTGGGGAGTGCGGATAAAAACTCGATTTACCTTAAATTTGTAAAATTCCGCGTCTGGACCACTCCCCGGGAAGCGGTAGGAAATTTTTACGTGTACTTTGATCAGTTTAAGGTTCTTACCGATACCTTTGAAAGTCTTTATGACGGCGATGAAATGACCGATCCTGACTGGATTCGGGAAAATTGGGAAAGCTCGGGGAATTAAGGAGGCCGAAAATGAAACAATTTATAGTAACCGTTTTGCTTGTATCCGTGGCCGCCGCCGGGCTTTTTGCCCAAGCCCAGGAAATCGGCGAGCCCGATGCCGCCCAGCTGGGTATTGTGGAAGCTCAGCAGAAACTTAAGGAAGTATCGGTAGACAAGTTTGAATACGAGGGCTTTTGGCTTTCCACCATGTCTACCGACGAAGGTTACGCCACCTCCCGGCTCTTTGAAGGGAGCCCTTCCGCCAAGGCGCCGATTCCGGAGGAAGAAAGTCTTAATATTCCCGATAAGTACGTACTTGGCACCAGGGTGGATTTCCTTCGCCGGGGTATTAACAGCTTTTTTATCTATCCCCAGCGGCCCATCCCTATCGAGGGCATAACCAAGACCGTTTCGATATGGGTGGCGGGCCGTAACTTTAACCATCAGCTTAATCTGCTTTTGGAAGACGCCTTTGGCCGGTACTTTGAACTGTACATCGGAAAGCTTAACTTTCAGGGCTGGAAAAAGATGACCGTGGCCATTCCTCCCCAGGCCCTGGACGGGGTTCATGGAATCGTACAGCGGAACTATCACTATAACAGCATGATGGGAATTCGGATAACGGGGTTCCGTATCGACTGTGATCCCATGGAAGCATACGGCTCCTACTACATATATTTTGACGATCTGCGGGCGGTAACGGATCTTTTTGCCGAGGATATTAAAGACGCCGACGATATGAGCGATATGTGGTAATCCATGGCGTGATACGTTTTTTACACCATCGATTTGAGTTTGCCGGGCGGGGAAGCGGTCGATTCCTTACCTGAGGGTTCCATCGAACCGGAGCTTCGCGCCGCGGGGCTGTCCGGGAAGCAGCAAACTTCCTGGACCTCTCCCTGTTTAGCGCAGGGTCAATTAGGTTTGGAACCGGCGCTCCTGACGGCAATTACAATCGATAATTCCGGACATTCTATAAATGTCCGGGTAAGAAGCCGCTTCCGAAGCGGCTTTTTTTATAGGACGCCATGAAATCCATTGGGACCGAACATGAAAGCACCCTTCACCGGGAATTAAAGCTGCGCTATGCCCTGGGGGGGGATACGGAAATTGAGCAGGCCGGCTTTGTCTGCGACGCCCGGGATCCCCAGGGAAGGCTGGTGGAGATACAAACCGGCGGCTTTGGCGCCCTAAAGAAAAAGCTGCCGATCCTGGCGGCCCGGGAACCGGTACGGCTTATCCATCCGGTAATTGTTACCAAAACCATTGAACTCTTTGACGTCCGGGGGGATCTTATTTCGCGGCGAAAAAGCCCCCGGCGGGGTTCCGTGTGGAACCTTTTTGATCAGATGATCTACGCCCCCCGCTTGGCGGAGCTTCCCAACCTGTGCATCGAGGTGCTGCTTCTTGACGCGGTGGAACGGCGGGTTGCCGACGGCAAGGGCTCCTGGCGGCGCCGGGGCATAAGCGTCAATGACCGGTCCCTGGAACGCTGCCGGGAATCGGTAGCCTTTTCGGGGCCCGCGGATTACCGGAACATTCTGCCCTTCCGCCGGGGGGAGGAATTTAGTTCTGCCCTGCTGGCGGAAAAGGCGGGGATTAGGCTGTCCCTGGCCCGGAAGACCCTCTACGTGCTTTCCGCCATCAAGGCGGTAAAGCGGCTTCGCAGGGAAGGCCGAAGCTGGATATACGCCATAAACAGCCGGATCGGTTAAGTCCGCAGGTTCGGATAAAGGGGCGCCGTCTGCCCGCCGTTGCGCCGCCGTTGCGCCGCTGCTGCGGTACCGGAAAATCACTCAACCCGGGTATGGATGTTTTTTGCATAGGGGACAAGTTCTTCGGCGCTCATCAGTTCCAGGTAATGAAAGGTTTCGCGGCTTCCCTTGTTTTCGTTGGTTTTTATCCTTGTTACCCGGAAGACAATCATCTTGGAACTTGGCAGGGGAAGGTCCAGTACGCGGCCGTTCATGTCCACCAGGGTATTAAAGGGAAGCCTTCCGGGTACTTCTTGAACGTCCCCCTCGGGGAAGACGATGTAAAATTCTTCAAAAAACATTTTTTGCCCTTTAACAGCATAACAGAACAAAAAGGCGCCGGCAATAGGATTATACTAAACACATATTAAGTAAAATTTAAAAAAATCTACTGGCCATAATGCTTTTTCTGATAAATAAGCTTGACCGGAATGAAAAAGCCCGTAATAATGAGAATGAGTGGGATATAGTGGAATAAAGTAGGAAAAAGTGTTATGACATTGGCGAGCGGCGAGTATCCGGCAACTTTGGACGACAAGGGCAGGATAAGCATACCGGCCCGGTTTAGGGAGGGGATACCCGAAAATCTTTTGGTTTTGACAAAGGGGATCGAGCGCTGCATCTGGGCCCATACCCCTTCCCGGTGGGAAAAAGTTTCCGCCAGGCTGCGAAACGCCGCGTCCATGTCAATCAAAAAGACCGATATGGTGCATCACCGCTTTATTTTTTCCACCTACGAGGCCGAGATCGACAAGGCGGGCCGTATTGCCCTGCCCCAGAAGCTGCGGGATTTTGCCGCCCTGGGCAAGGATTGCATTGTGGCCAGCGACGGCAACCGCATTGAAATATGGGATGCGGAGCGGTACACCGCGTATGAACAGATGATCGATGAACAGATAGTGGACGTCCTTGAGGAGATGGGGCCCCTGAATCTGTATTGAAAAACCCCGAAGGGAGGGCGGGTATGGAAATGTTCCATACTCCGGTGCTGCTGGAAGAAACAATTCACTACCTTGCGCCCCGGAAAGAAGGGGAACTCATGGTGGACGCTACCCTGGGCGAAGGGGGGCATGGCGGCGCTTTTCTTGAACGCTTTCCCACCCTGCGGCTTGTGGGCATAGATGCGGACGAAGAAATACAAGAACGGGCCCGGCGGCGGCTGGACAAGTACGGCGGCCGGGTGCGGTATTATAATTGCTGGTCCCAGGATTTTTTTTCGTCCTACCCGGCGGACCTGGATAAACCCGATACGATCCTCTTTGATTTAGGGATAAGCCTTTATCATTACGAAAAATCCAACCGGGGCTTTAGTTTTTTACGGGACGAATACCTGGATATGCGGATCGACAGATCCCGGGGAAAAACCGCGGCGGATCTGATCGCCTCCTTGGGGGAAAAAGAATTGGCGGACCTGCTTTACTTCCGGGGGGGGGAGCGGCATTCCCGGCGCATCGCCGCGGCCCTGGGGGCCGCGAAAAAACGGGGCCCGGTAAGCACCACCGCGGCTTTGGCAGACCTGGTGTCCTCTTCGGTGCCCGGAGCGTACCGCCGGGGGCCTATCCATCCGGCTACCCGGACTTTTATGGCCCTGCGGATCGCTGTTAACGGCGAAGTGGAGGGGCTTCCGGCGTTACTGGAAAATGCCCTGGGAGTGCTTAAGGCCGGAGGCCGGATGGGGGTCATAAGCTTCCATTCGGGGGAAGACCGGGAGGTAAAACACTTTTTTCGGCAAAAAAATAAGGACTGCACCTGCCCCCCGGAAGCGCCGATATGTAGATGTGGGGGGATCCGCAAAGTGAATATTCTTACCCGGAAAGTGGTATGCGCCGGGGAAGAGGAACGCCGGAAAAATCCCCCCTCCCGGAGCGCGAAATTCCGGGCGGTCGAAAAAATTCATGACTCTGGGGTGCATCTATGACGCGTCGGTTCTTGTTTTACATGGCGGTTCTTTCCGTCCCCTGCTTTTTGGGCCTGGCAGCCTGGCAGTCTTCCCGGTACGGCGATTTAGAACGGGAAATTGCCACATTGGAAAAAACCCAGGAAGAGTGGGTGGAAAACAACAAGCGGCTTATCGCCGGCATCGCGTTTCTTTCTTCTCCCGACAGAATAGAGCATATTGCCCGCAATGAACTGGGGCTAAATAAAAAACAGCCCGAAGAGGTGCTTCAAATCTCCATCGACGGGGGCAAGGGGCTGTACGGGAGTGTAGAATGAACAAGCCCTTTTTGATGGATTACCGGAGCGCCGCCGAAGCCCTGGGGGCCCGGCTTCTTCCCCCGGACGCGGAAGGGGGATTCCGGTCGGTGGCCATCGATTCCCGGAAGGTGTCGGAGGGGGCCCTGTTTGTGGCCCTGGGGGGATTAAAGACCGAAGGGCACCGGTACCTTTCCCAGGCGTTCCGGGCCGGGGCCGCCGCGGCCCTGGTGAGCCCCCGGGGTATGAAAGAAGCGAACTGGGATCCCGGTTCCTCCGCGGGCGTATTGCTGGTGGTAGAAGACACTTTAAAGGCGCTGCAGGATCTGGCCGCGGCGTATCTGGATACCTTTCCCCGGCTCCTTAAAATCGGCATTACCGGTTCCTCCGGTAAAACCACCACCAAGGAAATAAGCGCCGCCATGGCCCGGCGGGAAAAAAAGGTGGTGATGAATCCGGGAAACCTTAATTCCGAAACGGGCCTGCCCCTGGCGGCCTTTGAGGTGCGGGATCATCATGAGATGGGGATTTTTGAGGCGGGCATGAACAGAAAGGGAGAGATGGCGGAGCTTGCCGCGGTGCTTAGGCCCCATATCGCGCTTATCACCAATATCGGCCCGGCCCATATCGGGATTCTGGGCAGCATGGAAGCCATCGCCGGGGAAAAAAAGGATATTTTTTCGCGGTTTACCGGAACGGAAACCGCCCTTATTCCGGAGGACGATCCTTTTCGGGACTATCTGGCCCGGGATGTTAAAGGAAAGATTGTTTTTTACGGACAAAAGAATCTTGAGGCGTCGGGAAAGCTTACCGCGGTCCATGACCAGGGTCTGGGGGGGACGGAAATTGTCTGGGAGGGGGTCCCCGCCCGCCTTGGTCTTCCAGGCAGGCACAATGTGCAGAATGCCCTGGCCGCCGCGGCCCTGGCGGGGGAGGCCGGGATAGGGGGCCCCTCGATCCGGGAGGGCCTTGAATCGGTACAGGGTCTTTTTGGCCGCAGCGAGGTGCTCCGGGGAAAGACCACGGTTATCCGGGACTGCTATAACGCCAATCCCGATTCCACCGCCGAGGCCCTGGCATTCTGCGACGGCCTTTCCTGGCCCGGCCGCCGGGTGTACGTCATGGGGTCCATGCTGGAACTGGGGGACCATGAAGAGGGGGCCCATAAAAAACTTGGAGAACAACTGGCCTCTTCCCGGGCGGACCTTATCTTCCTGTACGGGAAGGAAATGAAGGGGGCGGCAAAGGCGCTGGAAGAACGGCGGGTTCCGTTTTTTTACGCCCGGACCATGGACGCCCTAAAGGTCCGGGCCCGGGAACAGGTCCGGGCCGGGGACCTGGTGCTGCTAAAGGGTTCCCGGGGCTGCGCCCTGGAGGAACTTACCGGAACGGTTCTGTTGCAGGAGGTTCCGGATGTTCCTTAAATTTGTCTATCCCCTGGTCAAATATTTTACGCCCCTGAATGTATTTCAATATTTAACCTTCCGGGGCGCGTACGGGGCCTTAACAACCCTGCTCCTCTGCTACCTCCTGGGGCCGCGGATTATCGAAGGTTTCCAGAAGCTTCGGCTGGGCCAGTCCATTCGGGACGACGGCCCCCAAAGCCATTTTAAAAAGGGGGGAACCCCCACCATGGGCGGGGTTATGATCGTTCTGTCCATTTTCATTTCCGTTCTGCTTTGGCAGGATCTGTATAATTTTAAAGTTTTGCTTTGTCTGGGTTCCTTGCTTGCGTTTAGCGCCATTGGATATGTGGACGATTTTTTAAAGATAACCCGAAAGAACGCCGACGGCCTTCCCGGGTGGGTTAAATTCGGCGCCCAAATAGCGGTGGCCCTGACGGTGGCGTTGATCCTGTATTTTGCCGGGGGAGAAGAAACCAGCTATCTGTATCTGCCCTTTTTTAAAAACCCCGTTCTGGATATGGGCCCCTTTTGGGTTCCCTTTGCGGTATTGCTTTTGGTGGGGGAATCCAACGCGGTTAATCTTACCGACGGCCTTGACGGGCTTGCCACCGGACTGCTTATCTGGGTGTTCATAACTTTGGGAATTTTAAGCTACCTTTCCGGCCGGGCCGATTTTTCCGCCTACCTGGGTATTCCGCATGTCGAAGGGGCCGGGGAGCTAACCGTGTTCTGCCTGGCGGCGGTGGGGGCCTGTGTGGGCTTTCTATGGTTTAACGCCCACCCCGCGGAGGTATTCATGGGGGATGTGGGAAGCCTTTCTTTGGGGGGGCTTATAGCTACCATTTCTCTTATCATAAAAAAAGAAATTCTTATACTGATCATCGGCGGGGTTTTTGTGGTGGAAGCGGCGTCGGTGATCCTTCAGGTTTTATCGTTTAAACTGTTAAAGAAGAGGATCTTTAAAATGGCGCCCCTGCATCATCATTTTGAATTGCTGGGGTGGGAGGAAAATAAAGTGGTTATCCGCTTTTGGATACTGGGGGCGCTTTTTGCAATTATTGCCCTTTCAACCCTAAAGATACAGTAGGAAGCCGAATGCAGCCGCAACTGATAATGGAAAGGGCCGGAAATAAAAATCGTCCCGACGAGCTTTTAATTGCCTCCATTTTGCTTTTTACCGGGGTGGGGCTGGTAACCCTGTATTCCGCCTCCTATGCCTTTGCGGGCCGTTTTTTTGGGAACAGTCTTTATTTTATCTCCCGCCAGGCGGCGCTGGCGGCCTTTGGCTTTATTCTCTTTTTCCTGGTTTCCCGGGTAAATCTTGAACTGCTGCGGATCTGGATACAGCCCATCGTGTTTGGAACCATACTGCTTTGCGCCCTAACCTTTGTTCCGGGCGTCGGAATAATGAAGAACGGCGCTACCCGCTGGATACGGCTGGGTTCTTCCACCTACCAGCCTTCGGAACTGGTTAAGCTGGTACTGCCCTTCTATCTGGCCCATATTTTTGACAAAAAAAACGACCGGCTGGATTCTTTTTCCGCCGGGGTGCTGCCTCCTACCATGATCACGGTAATCTTCTTTGCCCTGATCTACATGCAAAACAATTTTTCCACCGCCTTCTTTATTCTGGTTAACGCCCTAACGATTTTTTATATGGCGGGCCTTAGGCTGCGTTATTTCTTCGGGGCCGCGTTAATCTTTCTTCCCCTGTCGGTCTTTTTTGTGTTAACCCGGGAACACCGGCTGCGGCGGTTTATCAGTTTTATTTGGCCCGAATGGGACCCCCTGGGGGCGGGGTATCAGGTGCGGTCCAGCATCCTTACCGTCGGCGCCGGCGGATTTTGGGGCAAGGGCATAGGCCAGGGAACCAGAAAGATTAACAGCGTCCCGGAGATACACTCGGATTTTATTTTTGCGTCCTTTGCGGAAGAAATGGGTTTTATCGGGGTGGCGCTGTTTTTTGTCCTCTTTGGAATGTTTGCCTTTGCCGTTTATCGCTGTGTTATGAAAAGCCCCGGCGCCTTTCGGCGGCTTTTAAGTTTTGGCCTGGGCGCCATGATCCTTTCCCAGATGCTTTTAAACGTGGCGGTTATAATCGGGGCCCTTCCCGCCACGGGGATACCGCTGCCGTTTTTTTCTGCCGGGGGATCTTCTTTGGCCACAACCTTAATCATGTGTGGTATGCTGGTTAACAATTCACGGGAGGCGGCGCATGTCTAGCGGTTTTTTGTATGAAGAAGAAATAAGCCCCAGGTCTTCCGTTTCGCCGGGGGATAAAGTTTTAAAGCGGATCCTGGTGATGATCGGGGTAATCCTGCTGGTGGAGCTTATCTGGCTTTTCGGCGTCAGCCCCTGTATGCCCCTTGCCAAGGTGGAAGTGTCGGGCGTTTCGGGAATTGACGAAGGGGCGGTGCTGGCCCTGGCGGGGATCGGGAACCACTCGTCGTATATGACCGTAAACGCCCAGGCGGCGGAACGGGCCCTGCTGGTTTTGCCGGCGATCCGTTCCGCCCGGGTGATAAAGCATTTTCCTAACCGGGTGGAACTGATCCTGGAACCCCGCCGGGCCGCGGCCATGGCCTTTGTGGAAGAAGGAAGGCGGATGTTTCCGGCCCTCATAGACGGCGACGGCATGATCTTCAGCGTGGGCCGGGAAGGGTTTCGGGAAAGAGAAGCCCTGCCGGTAATTTCCGGGCTTATGCTGGAAAGGGTTTTTCCCGGCATGAAGCTTCCCCGGATATACAGTTCCCTTTTTACGGAACTGGAAACCCTAACCAGAGAGGCGCCGGAACTGCTGGCGGCCATTTCGGAGATCCGCATTAACGGCAGAAACTACGACGGATACGATTTAACGGTGTACCCCGTCCACGGCGGAGTAAAGGTACGGATGGGCCAGGACATTAACGAAGAAACCCTGCGGTACATGTTGTTGATGCTGGACGTTCTTTCCGCCCGGTCCCGCAGCATTGAAGAGATAGATTTTAGGACCGGTACCGCTTCGTATAAGATAAAGGAGGCCTATTCTGGCTAGTGATGGTTTAGTTGTCGGCCTGGATATAGGTACCACCAAGGTGTGCGCCGTCATCGGGGAACGGGACGAATCCGGCGGTCTGGAGATAACCGGCGTGGGGACCAGTCCCTCCACGGGTCTGCGCAAGGGGGTGGTGGTGAATATCGAAGCTACCCTCCGTTCCGTGGGGGCGGCCATTGAGGCCGCGGAAATGATGAGCGGTCGGGAGGTCCACAACGCCTGGACCGGGATTGGAGGCAGCCACATCGACGGCATCAATTCCCGGGGGGTGGTGGCGGTGACGGGAAAAAACCGCGAAACCAGGGAAATAGGGGAAGAGGATATACTGCGGGTTTTGGAGGCGGCCCGGGCGGTGGTGATCCCCATGGACCGGCAGGTTCTGGAATTAATCCCCCAAACCTACATAGTGGACAATCAAAAGGGAATTCGGGATCCCCTGGACATGATTGGAGTGCGGCTGGAAGCGGAGGTTCATATTATCACCTGTTCCGTTACGGGGGCCCAGAATTTGGTTAAATGCGTTAACCGGGCCGGCTTTCGGGTAGACGGGCTGGTCCTTAAATCTCTGGCCGCAGGCAGGGCGGTGCTTACAAAAGAAGAAAAGGATCTGGGGGTGGCCCTGATCGACATGGGCGGGGGTACCACGGACGTACTGGTGTATTCCGAAGGCGCCCCCTATTCCACCACCACCATACCCGCGGGGGGAACCCAGGTAACCAGCGATATTTCCATCATAAAAAATATTTCGTTTGAAACCGCGGAAAAAATTAAACTTGAGGCGGGAAGCTGCTGGGAAGGGGCCTATGCGGGGAATGAGGACATCATTGTCCCCGGGGTGGGGGGCAGGCCGCCCCTTTCTATTCCCCGCTCCGGGATTGAAGAGGTTATTCAGCCCCGGATAGAAGAACTGTTTTTTATGATTAAAGAGAAGCTTGATAAGCTTACCCTTTCCCGCCCCCTGGGAGGGGGCGTGGTCCTTACCGGCGGCGCCTCCCAGCTTCCCGGCGCGGCGGAATTGGCCTCGGAAATTTTTAAGCTTCCTGCCCGTCTTGGGTTTCCCCTGCCGGTGGGAGGATTGGTAGAAGAATACCGGAACCCGGCGTATTCAACCGCGGTGGGGCTGGTAATAGAAGGGAACGAACGGGAACAGCAGAACGGCGGTGAACGGACCGGACCTAAGGGAAGGGCCGAACGGGGCGCCACGCCCCTCTTTGGCCGATTGACGGAGTGGTTAAGACGGGAATTTTTTTAGGTTCCCAATGCAAAATATATGGGGGGGATGATGAATATTCAGGTTTTGGATGAACACGCCCGATCCTCGGGCCCGCGGTCAACGGTAATAAAGGTGATTGGCGCCGGCGGAGGCGGATCCAATGCGATCAACTGCATGATCGAATGCGGCCTTGAGGGGGTTGAATTTATTGTGGCAAATACGGACCTTCAGGCATTGAACAGCAGCAGGGCTGAGATAAAACTTCCCATAGGGGCCAAGCTTACCTCGGGATTAGGCGCCGGGGGCAGGCCCGAAGTGGGGGAAAAGGCCGCCATGGAAGACAGGGATATGATTGCCAATATCCTTAAAGGGGCGGACATGGTCTTTGTAACCGCCGGCATGGGGGGGGGAACCGGAACCGGAGCGGCGCCGGTAATTGCCCAGGCGGCCCGGGAATGCGGCGCCCTAACGGTGGGGGTTGTAACAAAACCCTTCGGCTTTGAGGGCCGTTATAAAATGCGCCTGGCCGAAGAAGGCATTGCCAAGATGCGGGAGGCGGTGGATACGCTTATTGTTATCCAAAATCAACAGCTTCTTTCGATGGTAGAAAAAAGAACCCCCATTAAAGAAGCCTTCCACAAGGCGGATGAAATACTGCGCCAGGGAGTACAGGGTATTTCGGATTTGATTTTAGAGACCGGTCTTATTAATATAGACTTTGCGGATGTAAAGAGCACCATGTACGGCCAGGGCGACGCCCTAATGGGAATTGGAACGGCCTCGGGAGAAAACCGGGCCCAGGAAGCGGCGATCCGGGCCATGGAAAATCCCCTGTTGGAAGATACAACCATCGTGGGGGCCCGCCGGCTTCTGGTAAATGTTTCCGGGGGCGAAAGTTTCGCCCTAACGGAACTGGAAGATGTGGTGGAGATTATCACCGAAAAGGCGGATCCGGATGTTCAAATTATTGCCGGCGCCGTGCTGAACCAGGAATTAGAAGACCGGCTGCAGGTAACGGTTATTGCCACGGGGTTTCAAAGCCCCGCCTTAACCATGGACGGGGGCGGGGCGGCTTCCGGCCATAGCCGGGAAAAAGACGTGGTGGGGTTTGAGGAATGGAATTCCTTTACAAACCGTTCCTCCCGGAACCGCATGGAATATCTTGCCCTTAGAAACTACCGGCAGGAAGATCTGGATGTTCCCACGGTGATGCGCTTTCCCATGGAGGCGGAGAAAACGGAAAAAACCCTCGAACAGGGACAAAGCGCCGGCTTATGAAGGATTTTCTTTCCGGCTTCCGGACCTGGCTGCTTGTGTTGGAACGCCGGTCAGTCCTGACGGTGGAAACCTACGAGGGGGAAATACGCTGTTTTCTTGCATGGCTTAACCGCGCTTCCGCGGACCCTTCTTTGGAAGAAGCCCTTAAGGCCGTGGATGCCGCCCTGCTTACCGAATACCTGGAGGACCGGCGGGAGCGCATCAGTTCCCGGTCCGCCGCCAAGACGGTTTCGGCCCTGCGGTCTTTTTTCCGCTACCTTGGCGGCATGGATTTACGGAAGGACAATCCCGCGGCGGTGTTGGAAATGCCCCGGCGCTCCTTTAGGCTGCCGGCGGTTCTTTCCCGGCAAAAAATCGAGGCCCTGTTGGAAGCGGCGGACGCCGCAAAGCCCTTGGGTGTACGGAACCGGGCGATCTTTGAATTGATCTATTCCGCGGGATTGCGGGTCTCCGAAGCGGTTCATTTGAACGTGAAGGATGTTTTTTTTAGCGAAAGAATACTGCGCCTAAAGGGCAAAGGAAACAAGGAACGGATGGCGATCTTTGGGGACGAGGCGGCGCTGTGGCTAAGGCGGTATCTGGACACGGTCCGCCCCTCGCTGGCGGGGCCGCGGCAGACGGGGGCGTTTTTTTTAAACCGCCGGGGCAGGCGGCTTTCCCGAAAGGGTATATGGAAGAGCTACGCCCTTTTGTCCCTGGTAGCCGGAACCAGTTCCAAGCTCCACGCCCTAAGGCATAGTTTTGCCACCGAACTTTTAGCGGGGGGGGCGGACCTGCGGCAGGTACAGGAACTGTTAGGCCATGCCAGTCCCGTGACTACCCAGATCTATACCCATGTGGATGTTTCTCTGCTTAGGGAAAGCCACCGGAAATATTTACCAAACCTGGGGGTATACCATGGCTAAAAAAGGAACGGCCAAATCGGTCGTGATTCTTATTATTCTGGTTGCCGGATTTGCCGGAGTCTTTGCCTACAAAAAAATCGCCGCCCGCCATTCTTTGGCCGCCCAAATTGCCGCGTTAAGCCCCCGGGGGGCGCCGCCCCAAACTATTGAAGATTTGCGAAAGGCCATTGCCTTGTACGAAACTAAAATAGAGGAACATCTTAAAGATTCGGGGCAAACCGGGATATACTGGAAGATCCTGGGGTCCCGGCTGGTGGACAAAAAACTCTATGGGGAAGCCCTGGAGGCCCTGGAACGGGCGGCCCAGTACTATCCCGAGGACGAAACGGTCCAGTACCTTATCGGGATATCCGCGGGAACCCTGGCTAAATCGGAGTATTTTGCCCCGGCGGAACAGGAAAATCATTTTCGCATCGCGGAACAGGCCTATCTGCGGGCCATTGACATAGACGAACGCTATGGAAAAGCTTTATATGGGCTTTCGGTGCTGTATGTATTTGAATTTAACCGGCCCGCGGAAGCGGTTCCGTATCTGGAACGGTTTTTGGACATTAACGCCAAGGATACGGACGCGATGTTTGTCCTTGCCGCGGCCCGGTACATGACAGAAGATTATCAAGGGGCGGTAGATTTGTACGACAGGATCCTGGGTATTACCAAAAATGCGGAACTGCGGGCCCAGGTAGAAAACAATAAACAGCAGGTGATGAATGCGTGGTACAGGTAGGGGCTTTTACCCTCCCGGAAAAGGGGTCCCGGAAGAGATCCTGGGTATAGCCCGGGTAGAGCGGGATTCCGCCGGGTATCCGCCCTTGCTGGGGGAAATTTACGATCCCCCGGCGCGGCTGTACTACCGGGGAAAACTTCCGGATCCCACGGTTCCCGCCATTGCCCTGGTGGGAACCCGGAAGCCCAGCGCCGCCGCTTCGCTCCAGGCCCTGGAATTGGGCCGGGAATTTGCCCGCTACGGCATACCGGTTATCTCGGGCCTTGCCCTGGGCATAGACGCCCTGGCCCACCGGGGATGTCTGGAATCCGGGGGATCTACCGTGGCGGTGCTGGGCTCTTCGGTGGACGAGGTATACCCGGCTTCAAACCGGGGGCTTGCCCGGCGGATCCTGGCGGCGGGCGGATCCCTGGTAAGCGAATATCCTTGCGGAACCGGACCGCGAAAATGGCATTTTCCCCAGCGGAACCGGATCATCTCGGGAATTGCCCGGGGGACGGTTATTGTAGAAGCCCCCGCTTCTTCGGGGGCCCTGCATACCGCCCGCTTTGCGCTGGAACAGGGACGGGATCTGTTCGTGGCCTCTGCGGGGCTCGATTCTTCCCTGGGAGAAGGAACCAGAAGACTTGCCCGCGAGGGGTGCCGGGTTATTTCCCGGGCCGCCGAGGTGCTGGAGGAATGGGGTTTTGAGGCCGCGGCCCTTGAACGGAACGGCGGCAGCAGGGTAC
Organism: Spirochaetaceae bacterium; assembly: GCA_031278215.1. Lineage (GTDB taxonomy): Bacteria > Spirochaetota > Spirochaetia > Treponematales > Breznakiellaceae > JAISLT01. Next base: position 60,996 of record JAITKV010000034.1, on the reverse strand, counting down.
AGGCCGGCGGGGAATTAAAAAATGCCTCCTACGGCGGTATTCTGGCGGAATCTTTACGGCGGGAACTTGACGTATAAAAGGAATGTATGAGCACAAAGAAAAGCGGGGTTAAAATCAGAACCGGGAAAACGAAAAAGGCAAGCCTGGACAAAAAGATCCTGGTAATTGTCGAATCTCCGGCCAAGGCAAAGACCATCGAAAAATACCTGGGGTCCCAGTACAGCGTTAAGGCGTCCATGGGGCATTTAATCGATCTTCCCAAATCCCGGCTCGCCATCGACGTGGATCATGAATTTGAGCCTGAGTACATCACCGTCCGGGGAAGGGCCCGGCTGCTTAAGGAACTGCAGGGGGACGCGAAGCGGGCCGGGGAGGTTCTTCTGGCAAGCGATAATGACCGGGAAGGAGAGGCCATAGCCTGGCATCTGCGCCGGGCCATTACCGCCAAGGCGGAACAGGTTCCCATTAAACGGATTAGTTTTAACGAGATTACCCCCCAGGCGATTAGAGAAGCGGTGGGGAATCCTTCGGGAATAGACGAATCAAAGGTAAACGCCCAAAAGGCCCGGCGGGTTCTGGACAGACTGGTGGGCTATAATCTTTCACCCCTGCTCTGGAAAAAAGTAAAAAACGGCCTTTCCGCCGGCAGGGTGCAGTCCGTGGCCCTGCGGCTTATCTGCGACCGGGAAAAGGAAGTGGAATCCTTTACCCCCGAAGAATACTGGACCGTGGAGGCGGATTTTAAGACGGGCAAGGGCGAGGGCCGCCAGTTTAGCGCCCAACTGGTTCTTTGGCAGGGTAAAAAACCGGAGCTGCGGAACGAAGAAGAAGTCCAGCGGCTTATCGGGATGCTTAAAAATTCCCCCTGCATGGTGGCGGATATACGGGAAACAGAAAAAACCGTTAAACCCAAACCCCCCTTTACCACCTCCCAGCTTCAGCAGACGGCGGCCAACAGACTTGGGTTTACCAGCAAAAAAACCATGCAGATTGCCCAGCAGCTTTACGAGGGGGTGGATATCGGCCAGGGCAGGGTGGGGCTTATTACCTATATGCGCACCGATTCGGTCCGTATTTCCAACCTGGCCGTAACGGAAGTCCGGGACTGGATAGCCCGGAACTATCCCGGGGATCTGCCCGGGGCCCCGGTGGAATACTCGGTGCGAAAAAACGCCCAGGATGCCCACGAGGCCATTAGGCCCACCTATGTGCAGTACACCCCGGATTCGCTAAAGGAAACCCTTAGCCGGGATCAACTGCGGCTGTATACGCTGGTCTGGGAACGTTTTACCGCCTGCCAGATGAAGAACGCCAGGACCAAAACGATAAGTATAGATATTTCTGCGGCGATCCCCGAAGCGGACGGAGGGGGAGAGGGAATTTTTAGGATTGCCGGAACCAAGATAATCGAGCGGGGCTTCTATCAGGTAATGAAGCTGCTAACCACAAAAGAGGAAAAGGGCAGCCCCGTTCCCCCGGTTAAAAAGGGGGACGCGCTGACGGTGGAAAAATTCTACCCCGAACAGCACTTTACCCAGGGCCCCCCCCGGTATACGGACGCTTCAATCGTAAAGACCCTGGAAGAAAAGGGCATAGGCCGTCCTTCTACCTATGCCCCCATTATATCGGTGCTGCTGGACCGCTATTACGTTACCAGATCCAACAAACAACTGGTGCCCACCCTGCTGGGAAAGATGATCAGCGACATGCTCTGTGAGTATTTTCCCCATGTGGTGGATGTTACCTTTACCGCTTCCATGGAAACTAAACTTGATGCGGTAGAAGAGAACCGCATACGCTGGCCCGATATGATAAAAGAATTTTACGATCCCTTTAAAGACCTGGTGGACGAGGTGGGAAAAACCCTGGAATCCTACAAGGGGACCCTGGACGAAAAGACCGATTTGATCTGCGAAAAATGCGGCAAGCCCATGGTTAAAAAACTGGGCCGCTTTGGGTTCTTTTTAGCCTGTTCGGGCTTTCCGGATTGTAAGAACACCCGGTCCATACCCCTGGCGGTTTGCCCCAAATGCGGCGGGGACATTGTGGCCAGGAAGACCAAGGGCCGGGGTAAGGAATTCTACGGCTGCGCCAATTATCCGGACTGTGATTTTATAAGCCACTTTAAACCCCTGCCCAAGCAAAACTGCCCCAAGTGCGGCTGGTTTTTGGTGGAAAAGTACGACAAAAAAAACGGCGTCCATAAGGGCTGCATTAATCCCCAGTGTGATTATCTGCACAGTGATGACGAAGGGGGGCATGAAGCATGAAGGCCGCGGCGCATGCGCCGGATCCGGTACACGGCGCGATGGAAGAGTACCTGCGCTATCTTAAGGCGGTTCGGGGAATGTCGGAACGGACCCTGGCGGCCTACGGAAAGGATCTGGACCACTTTGCCGCATACTGCGGCAACCATGATATTCAGGCAGAAACCGCCGCGCCCGGGGAAGTGCAGGGTTTTATCGCGGACCTTTCGGCGGAAGGAAGTGCGCCGGTAAGCGTTAACAGGGCCCTGTCTTCCATCCGGGGCTTTTACCGTTGGCTTATCCGCAGGGGAAAACGCCGGGACAATCCCGCCGCGGGGATCCGGAATTTGCGGGCCCCTAAAACTTTGCCGGTTTTTTTGTGGGAGGGGGAAATGGCCTCCTTTGCGGGGCTTCCCGCCCGGGAAGGCATATTATGGCCGGTCCGGGACAGGGCCCTTATCCTGGTCATGTATTCCGCGGGGCTGCGGATATCGGAACTGGTATCCCTTTCGATGGAAAAGCTGGATCCCGGCGGCGGCGGCGCCAGGGTAACGGGAAAAGGAGACAAGGAACGGTACGTGTTTTTTTCTGAAGAAGCCGCCCGGGCGCTGAAAGAGTACCTGCCCCTGCGGGCCGCCCGGATTAAGGCAGAAAAGCCCACCGATAAGGTTTTTATTAACCGCCGGGGGGACGGCATTTCTGTTCCCGGGGTCCGGTGGATTATAGGCCGCTACGGGGACCGTTCGGGACTGGGGAAGCATATTCATCCCCATGCGCTGCGCCATAGTTTTGCCACCCACCTGGTAAACTCCGGCTGCGACGTCCGGCTGGTGCAGGAACTCCTGGGCCATGCCAGTATTTCCACCACCGCCCGGTACGCCCATGTGGATATGGAACGGCTTAGGCAGGTGTATGTGAAGGCCCATCCCCATGCGCAGCGGCTAAAAGGAGAATAAGCTATGGAAGATAAAGTACGGTTCAGATCCACCACCGTAGTGGCGGTTAGAAGAAACGGAGAGGTAGCCATGGCCGGGGACGGACAGGTAACCCTGGGAGAAACGGTGGTAAAAAACAATGCCCGCAAAGTCAGGCGGCTGTGGGACAACAAGGTCCTCTGCGGCTTTGCGGGGGCCACCGCCGACGCCTTTACCCTCTTTGACCGCTTTGAAAGCAAGCTTAAAGAATATTCAGGGGATCTGGCCCGGTCCGCGGTGGAACTGGCTAAGGACTGGCGCACCGACAGGGCCCTGCGGCGCCTGGAAGCGATGCTGCTGGTGGCGGATACTAAAAAAACCCTGCTTATCTCCGGCACCGGGGATGTAATAGAACCCGCCGAAGACATCCTGGCTATAGGATCCGGGGGCAACTATGCCTATGCCGCGGCCCTGGCGTACCTGGACGGAAGCAGTCTTTCGGCCTCGGAAATCGCAAAGCGCAGTCTTGAAATTGCAGGAACTATCTGTATCTATACCAACAGCCAGATTACACTGGAGGAACTAAAAGAATAATGAAAGAAAAGAACCTTGACCGCCTAACCCCCAAGGAAATCGTGGCGGAACTTGATAAATACATTGTGGGCCAGAAAAAGGCAAAACGGGCGGTGGCGGTGGCCCTGCGTAACCGGATCCGGCGGATAAAACTGGATCCGGAGATTAGGGAAGATATTGCCCCCAAGAATATCCTGATGATAGGACCCACGGGGGTGGGCAAGACGGAAATTGCCCGCCGCCTGGCCCGGCTTGCCAACTCTCCCTTTATAAAAGTAGAGGCCACCAAGTACACCGAAGTGGGATATGTGGGCCGGGATGTGGAATCCATGATCCGGGATCTTATGGCCGCGGGGGTCCAGATGGTTAAGCAGGAGATGCAGCAGTCGGTGAACGCGGACGCGGAAAAGCGGGCCGAAGAAGCCCTGTTGGATCTTTTGGTGCCCCGGCCGGGCAAAAAGGACAAGGAAAAAAAGAAAGAGGGGGGCCCGGTAATCCGGCCTGTGGGTTCCTTTGCGTTTAATAACGACAACGGCCCGGGAATAATGGGTACCGCCATACAGGTGGGAATTCCCCTGATACGCCAGTCCGGGGAAGGGGAGCTTGAAAAGGCGGAACTAAACATAGCCCCCGGGACGCCGGAAGACGAACCGGGGGACGAAAAGGCCCCCCCCCAGGAGATTCCGGATCATACCAGGGAAAAATTCAGAACCTGGCTGCGGGAGGGAAAGCTGGAAGAGGGAACCGTAGAAATTACCGTTAATCAGAATCCCCAGTTTCCTTCTATAGAAATGATGGGCGGCAGTTTTGAAGATCTGGAATCGAGCCTTTCGGGAATTGCCGGTTTTTTTGGGGGTAATAAAAAGAAAAAGCTTGTCACCGTCAAGCGGGCCCGGGAGATCCTTATTGCCGAAGAGTCGGAAAAACTTATAGACCGGGACCGGGTAAGCGACGAAGCCCGAAAGCGGGTGGAAGAAACGGGGATAGTTTTTATTGACGAGATAGACAAAATCGCCGTCCGGGGAGACCGGGGCGGCGGCCCCGATGTTTCCCGGGAAGGGGTGCAGCGGGATATACTTCCCATTGTGGAGGGGGCCACGGTTAATACCAAATGGGGGGCCGTGGATACAAGCCACATTCTTTTTATTGCCGCCGGGGCCTTTAATGTAAGCAAGCCCTCGGACCTGATTCCGGAACTCCAGGGCCGTTTTCCCCTGCGGGTGGAACTGGATTCGCTGGGTAAAGAAGAATTTCTGCGGATCCTCCGGGAGCCCAAAAACGCCCTAACCAGGCAGTACCGGGACCTGCTTTCCACGGAAAAGGTGGATATTGAATTCACCGAAGAGGCAATCCAGCGCCTGGCCACCCTGGCCGCGGAAGTCAACGCCAGGCTGGAAAATATCGGGGCCCGGCGGCTCCACACGATTATGGAAACCCTTTTGGAAGAACTATCCTTCGAGGCCCCGGATATTGCCCCCGCGAAGGTAGTAATTACCGAAGAGTATGTAAACGAAAAGCTTTCGAATCTGGCCATGGATCAGGATCTGGGCCGGTATATTTTATAAAGGACGGGACGAAAAAGGCCGATGATAAAAAGAGAGGTGGTATAGGGATGAGTAATTTTTCACGAACCCTGGATTTACTTAACCGTGGCATGGATGTGGGGGTGCTGCGGCATTCGGTGTATGCCGACAACCTGACCAATGCGGGGAGCCCCAACTGGAAGCGGACCGAAGTTAACTTTGAATCGCAGTTAAAAAAGGCCGTTCTTTCGGAAAATTACAAACCGGATTTTCAAATGGCCCGAACCGATTCCCGGCATGTCAGCAACTGGACCCGGTTGGATTACCAGGATGTGCAGCCCCGGCGGGTGCTGGATTATCTAAGCACCTACAACAATAACGGGAATAATGTGGATCCGGAAGTGGAATTCAACAGGATCCTAAAAAACCAGATGCAGTATACCCTGTACGCCCATGCGGCGGCGTTTGAATACGGCCAGGTAAGCCTGGTATTGAGGGCGTAATTATGGGACTTTTTACTTCAATTAATATTGCTTCCACCGGCATGAGCGCCCAGCGGGCCCGGGGAGATGTTATTGCCGATAACATTTCAAATATCAATACCACCAGGACCAACGAGGGCGGGGTCTTTAGAAGAACCAGAACCGTCCTGCGGCCCCGGGTGCAGCAGCCCTATTGGCGCTCTCCGTTTTTACCCCAGATGCTGGACAACGGGCCGGGACAGGGAGTTCGGCTGGTGGGGCTTGAAAAGGACTACACGACGGAACTGCGCAAAGTATACGATCCCACCCACCGGGATGCAATTCTGGAGGGTCCCGATACGGGATATGTGCTTTTTCCTAACATCGATATTGTAACAGAAATGGTGGATCTTATAGAAGCCAACCGGGCCTACGAGGCCAACGCCCAGGTTGTGGAAGGGTATAAATCCATGTTCCAGCGGGCCCTTGAAATAGGAGGAAGATAATACATGACTATTAAACCCCAATACTACAGCCCCGTACCCATGCCGCGGGTGCCCGCGTCGCTTCCCGATTTTAGGCCCAAGGTTTTTAACGAGGAATTTTACAATGCCTCCGGCGCGGGGATTGCCGGGCTGGGAGAAAAAATAGGGGCGGAAAATGTACTGCGGGACGGTCTTTTTTCTGAAACCATGCTTAAGGCCCTGGATGCGGTAAGCGGTTACCAGATCCAGGCCGAGTATATCGAGCAGCAGGCCATTATTGATCCCGAATCGGTGGATGTCCACGAGATCGCCGACGCCGAAGCCCGGGCTGCTATGTCGCTGAATATTACCAGGACGATCCTGAACCGTATTGTTCAGGCCTGGAAGGATGTTATTAACACACGGTAACTGATACACTAGGGGGGGGACAATGGAATTCTTACGAAAACTTCTTGAACAGGTTAAAAATCTTTGGGGAAAGTGGAGCCTGATTCAAAAATTAGTGCTTGCCGGTATCGCTCTGGTTCTTATAATTGGAATCGTTGCTCTGGTATCGGTCTCTTCATCCCCCAGCCTGGTACCGGTGATCGACGCGCCCATTGCCGACGAAGACGCCCGGGACCGGATCATTACCCGGATTAACCAAGAAGGGTACAAGGTTACCCTGGGGGCCAACGGGACCATCATGGTAAGCGACGCGTCCGCGGCCCGGAAGATCCGGGGCATTCTGATTCGGGAAGACCTTATTCCCACGGGGATCGATCCCTGGGCCATATTTGACCGGGAACGGTGGACCCTGACGGATTTTGACCGGAATGTGAATTTCCTCCGCTCCCAAACCCAGATGGTCCGGGAACATATTAAGGCCCTGGATGGGGTGGACGACGCCAACGTATCCATCGTTATACCCAAGGACACCCTGTTCCTGGCGGAACAAAATCCCGCCACCGCCAGCGTTATTGTTACCCCCACTCCGGGGAGCGACATTGTACAAAACCGGAAAAAAATCGAAGGGATCCAGAAGCTTCTTAAATACGCCGTAGAGGGGCTTAAGGATGAAAACATTGTTATTACCGATCAGACCGGTATGGTGCTGAACGATTTCCCCGGCATGGCGGACTGGGACGAGCAGTCTTTGATAGAACGGCAGCAAAAGTACATCCTCACCATGGAAACAAAGTACCGGGCCCTTATCCTTTCCAGCCTTCAAAGCACCTTTTCCCTGGACCGGGTCCGGGATGTCAATATTAAATTTGATATGGACATGTCAAAGAAGTCTATAAACAGAACCGAGTATCTGCCCACCACCCTTAAATCAAAAACTCCGGGACTTGCCTATGACGATTCCTTGATTGTGGACTCAATTAAACTTTCCGAATCGAAGTATAAAACCACCTTTGAAGGGACGGGCTTTAATCCCGAGGGCCCCGCGGGGGTGGAGCCCAATGTAATGCCCAGCATGCAGGATATGTCCAATATTCAAGGAAAGGTAACCCAGGATGTGGAACAGGTAAACAACCTGGTAAGCAACGAAGTTACCGAAGAAGAACGGAAGCCCGAAATAGACAGGGTTACGGTATCGGTAAATATCGACGGCATCTGGAAGCCCAAGTACGATGAAAAGGGAAAACCGGTAATCCTTCCCAACAATTCTATTGAACGGGAATATACCCCGGTGGATCCGGCGATACTAAAAGACGCCCAGCTTTTGGTGCAGGACGCCATCGGCTATACCGCGGTCCGGGGAGACTCGGTAACGGTGCGGAACATTCCCTTTGACCGGACCAAACAGTTTGCAGAAGAAGACGCCGCCTATTTTAGGCAGCAGAATATTCAGAAAACCATATTCGTTTTCCTCTTGGGTCTGGCGGCCCTTCTTATTGCCTTTGTGGCCTTTAGATTAGTTACCAAGGCTATTGAGCGGAAACGGCTGGCGGATGAAGAAGCCCTGGCCCGGGAACGGCAGGCGGCCCGGGAAAGAGCCCTGCTGGAAGCGGAACAGGAAGGGGTGGAAGTATCCCTGTCGGTGGAAGAACGAAAACGGATGGAACTGCAGGAAAATGTCATCAGCATGGCCAAGGATCATCCGGAAGACGCGGCCCAGCTTATCAGGACCTGGCTTTTGGAGGACTAATATATGGCCCAGTCTACGAGTACCAGCTCCGGTTCCTCCGGTTCTAAAAAAAAGGGAAACAAGGAATTTACCGGCCGGCAGAAAGCCGCCATATTTCTGGTCAGCATAGGTTCGGAAATTTCCGCGGAAATTTTTAAGTACCTTAGGGAAGATGAAATAGAAACCTTGACCTTTGAAATTGCCCGGCTTGAGACCATAGAACCGGAACAAAAAGACGCCATCCTTATGGAATTTCAGGAACTAATGATGGCGAACCAGTTTATTACCACCGGGGGAATTGACTATGCCCGGGAGCTTTTGGAAAAATCCCTGGGAAGCCAAAAGGCCATTGACATTATTAACCGCCTTACATCGAGTCTGCAGGTGCGGCCCTTTGACTTTATCCGCCGGACCGACCCGGCCCACCTCTTAAACTTTATTCAGCAGGAACATCCCCAAACCATCGCGCTTATTCTGGCGTACCTGGAACCCAACAAAGCTTCGATAATACTCCAGAACCTTCCCCATGAGGTACAAAGCGACGTGGCCCGGCGCATCGCGACCATGGACCGTACTTCGCCCGAGGTGCTTCGGGAGGTGGAGCGGGTTCTTGAAAAGAAACTTTCTACCCTGTCCAGCGAAGACTATACCGCCGCCGGGGGCGTGGAAAGCATTGTGGAGATCCTTAACCTGGTTGACCGGTCGTCGGAAAAACAGATCATCGAGGCCCTGGAAGACGAGGATCCGGAACTGGCGGAAGAGATTAAAAAGCGGATGTTTGTCTTCGAGGATATTGTGATGCTTGACGACAGGGCCATTCAAAAAGTTATGCGGGAAGTGGATTCCCAGGAATTGGCCAAGGCCCTTAAATCGGTGGACACGGAAGTGCAGGATAAGATATTCCGGAACATGAGTAAGCGGGCCGCGGGGATGCTGAAAGAAGACATGGAATACATGGGGCCCATACGGTTAAAGGACGTGGAAGAAGCGCAGCAGAAGATCGTTTCTATAATCCGCCACCTGGAAGATACCGGCGAAATAGTCGTGGCCCGGTCCGGAGAAGATGAACTGGTGGTATAAGGGCGCCGGGTTATGCGGTAATCTTTGCCCGCGGGAATTAAGGGGTTGGTTGTATGGCAAAAGCAGTTTTTAGGCCCGGCGAAATTACCGTGGTGGACAGCAAGATATTTCTTGATCCTCCCAGCGCCTTTCCCGGAATGGAACACCTGGCGCCGGTGGAAGATGCGGTAGAAGAGATTGAAGACGCCGCAGAAGAATACTCGGGCCCCACCGCGGATGATCTGCGGCGGGAGGCGGAAACATTTAAAATCCAGTGGGAACAGGAAAAAGAAGCCCTTGTCCGTTCCGCCAAAATAGAAGCAGACGGAATTATTAAAGAAGCGGAGCAGACAGCCTTTAGCGAAGTAAAACGCAAGACCGATCAGGCCCAGTCCTTAAAACGGGAAGCGGAAGATGAAGCGGAAAAAATCATCGCCGACGCCAAGGCCCGGGCCGCGCAGATCGAAGCAGACTCCCTGGCGGCCTTTGAAACGGAACGCCGGACCGCGGAAGAAGAAGGCCGCCAGGCGGGCCGGGAGACGGGCTTTGCCGAAGGAAAGGACGAGGTGGCCCGGCTGGTCGAGCGGACCCAGACGATCCTTGAACGGGCTCAGGAAAAACGGGTGGAGATTCTTGCGGAAACAGAGCGGCAGATCATCGATCTGGTACTGCTTATTTCCCGCAAGGTAATTAAGGTAATCTCCGAAAACCAGCGCAACGTGGTTGTTTCCAATGTCATAGAAGCCCTGCGGAAGGTAAAGGGCCGGGGTAATATCATTATCCGGGTAAACATGATGGACTTAAAACTTGCCACGGAGCATAAAAAGAATTTTATTAATCTGGTAGAGGGGGCAAAGTCGGTACAGATTATCGAAGACACCACGGTGGATCCGGGGGGATGTCTAATCGAGACAGACTTTGGAGAAATTGACGCCCGCATTTCCAGCCAGCTTTCTGAACTGGAACAGAAGATCCTGGAGATCGCTCCCATTAAGAGCCGGGCAAAAACCGGCTCCATAGAAGGGGCATAGGGTGATTTCAACCTTAATTTTCGATAAATACCTGGAAACCGCGGAGCAGGTGGATCCGATAAAATGCGTAGGCCACGTGGTTAAGGTCCAGGGGCTTTTAATTGAAAGCCGGGGCCCCCAGGCTATTATCGGGGAACAGTGCCGTATCGAAGTGCCCAAGGGCAGCGGAATAATTCAGGCCGAAGTGGTGGGCCTGCGGGAAGATATAATCCAGCTTATGGCCTACGGGGATATCGAAGGCATTGAAATCGGCAGCCGGGTTATAGCTTCCGGCAGGCGGCTGGAGATTCCGGTATCGAAAAAACTGCTGGGCCGGGTGCTGGACTGCATGGGCCGTCCCCTGGACGAGAAGGGGGAAATTGCCTCCCGGATCCATTATCCCGCCACGGCCCTGCCGCCGGATCCCCTTAAACGCAGACGGGTAACCCAGCGCATTGTTACCGGCGTTAGGGCCATAGACGGACTTCTTTCTGTAGGCCGGGGCCAGCGGCTTGGTATTTTTGCCGGCTCCGGGGTGGGAAAATCCACCCTGCTGGGTATGGTGGCCCGGAACACCAACGCCGATGTAAATGTGGTCGCGTTGATTGGTGAACGGGGCCGGGAAGTAAACGATTTTATCGCCCACGAGTTGGGGCCCGCGGGGCTGGCCAAGACGGTACTGGTGGTTTCTCCTTCCAATTCGCCCCCCCTGGCCCGGCTTAGGGGCGCCTACACCGCCACGGCGGTGGCGGAATACTTTCGGGATCAGGGCCTGGACGTGATGCTCCTTTTTGATTCCATAACCCGCTTTGCCAGGGCCCAGCGGGAAATCGGCCTTGCCGCCGGGGAGCCTCCCGCTACCAGAGGATATACCCCCAGCGTATTTGATTCCATGCCGAAACTTTTAGAACGCTGCGGGGCCTCTGATAAGGGAACCATCACGGGATTTTATACGATCCTGGTGGACGGAGATGATCTGGACGAACCTGTTTCGGATACCGTCCGCGGCATCCTGGACGGCCATGTAGTCCTTTCCCGCCGGCTTGCGGAGGCCTTTCATTATCCGGCGGTGGACGTACTGGGAAGCATATCCCGGCTGGCCCCGGCGGTTACAGGACCGGCCACGCAAAAAGCCGCGGGTTATATCCGGCGGCTTATGGCGGTGTACAACGAGGCCGAAGATCTTATTAATGTGGGGGCCTATCACCAGGGAACGAACCCCGCGATCGACGAAGCTATAGCAAAAAAAGCAGCCATCGATTCGTTTTTGATTCAGGGGGTGGAAGAAAAATCTTCGATTGTGGAAACCCTTCAGGTGATGGGGGAGATTGCCGGGATTGAAATTCCCATGGAAGAAATGCAGACTTGGCAGAAAAGATCCATGGCCTTACTGACCGATGATTCCTACGAGGATGCGCAGGACGAAGACGGCGAAGAAACGCCGGAAGCTTCCGGGGATCCGGAGGACGCCGAAAAACAGACGGAGCAAAGGCCGGAGCCTGAACTATAAACAGTGAAACGTTTTAACTTTGAACTGGAAAAGATCCTAAAGCTTCGCTTAAACCGGGAACAGGAAACAGAAGTTGAACTGGGCAGGGCGGTGGGGGCCCTTTCGGCCCTGGAACTGCGGATAAAAACGGCGGCGGAAGAAAAAACCAGGGCCGCGGGAAACCGTTTTGCGAAGGATCACGGGGCGGCAGAAATACGCAGTTACGACCTGTACATACTTAGGCTGGATCAAACCCGGAACGCCCTTTTAGAGGCCGCCGCCAAAGCGGAACTGACGGTGGAAGAGGCGCGGAAAGTATACCTGGAAGCTTCCCGGGACCGGAAGATAATTGATAAACTTAAGGAACGCCGTCAAAAGGAATACCGGAAAACAGCCCTGCGGGAAGAAATTAAGATGATCGACGATATTTCAAGCGGCGCCGCGGCACGAAAAGCCCTTACCCTGGGAGTTTAGAGCGGGCGAAAAGATTCATACGCAAGAATCCGCCTTGCGAGGATCCCTAGGACCGGATCGCGAACATGAACTCTGAAGTCAAAATATAGAGAAGCGGGCAGAACAAAGCAGTCTGCGCCACGGCAAAATTTTACCCGGAAAGTATTTCTATTGACAACCCGCAAGAAACGGCTTACCATAAAATAGCCCGGGGCCGGTACAACGGACGGAACCGGCTTGAGGAGGCGGAGGTCCGGGACACGGCGAGCGGGTATCGGACGGTAATCCGGCATGAATACGACGGGCTGGGGCGGCGGACCCTGGCGCAGGAGGAAGGCGGGCAGACGATGCGGACGCTGTACGACGGAAGAAGCTTTGAAACGATACGGGAAGGGCCCAGCTGCCGGGACTATGCCCCCGCCACGGCGCGGTTTACCACGGCAGACCCGGTGCGGGACGGCAATAACTGGTTTGCGTACGTAAACAACAACCCGGTGAACTGGATTGATCCCTGGGAGTTGACGGCAAGTGATACAGGACAAAGTACTAATACACCGCCTGCTGAATGGATCAACCCTGTTAATGGACCTATCTCAAGCGGTTACGGAATGAGAAATAACCCGTTCACGGGTGAACCGCAATTCCACACATCAATAGATATTAGTGTTGCTCAAGGGACACCGGTCATTGCGGCTGCTTCGGGAACCGTAGTAATTGGAGAAACGCCAACTTTTGGTCAGTTTGTCGCTCTTCATCCTGAGTCAACAAATCTTAATCCTGATGGAAATTATAGAGTTATTACAAGTCATATGAGTCAGGTAGATGTTCAAAATGGTGACAGAGTTGAAGCGGGACAAGTCATAGGTTTAAGTGGAGGTACCCCCGGGACTACAGGAGCTGGCGCTTCAACTGGTCCTCATGTGGATTTAATGGTAAGAATTGATGGTGTAAACACTCCTTCTTGGGCAGGAGAGGGTCAGAATACAATTAATCCGACTGAAATTTTCAATTACTAACAATGGAGGTTTTATGAAACAACCGATGTTTTTCTTAATGATAACAGCTTGTATCTCAAACGCATTTACACAAGCTTCTGAAACAAAAATAGTTCAATTGCCATATGAGATAATACTAAATGAGAATGAAAAATTAATAATTAGGGAAAATGGAATTATTGAGTTTTGTAAAAAATTCTTTGTATACAAAAAACGGGGTATGGAATATCCTATATATGAATCACTGCTTACAGTAAATAGGAAAAATAATTTATGTGGTATAAATATTATGGAAGAAATGAATGATGGTGCATATGCTAGTTATACACTTATTATCAATATCAAAACCAAACAAGATGTCCCTTATGAAAAAGATGGATTTTTTAGATTTAGGGACTTTTTTTCGATAAAAAATTATTTTATTTTGGTCTTTGCCGAAAAAGCTTATGCGTTTGATGATTCAAATGGGGAATTGTTGTGGATGCAAACTTATAAACAAAAAGATGGTCGAAGAATAATTATCAATGAAGACCATTTTATTATTGATGATATGGATGGTAATAGGTACAAAATATATGGAAACGGAAGAAAAATTAAGTTATAACGTAGTGCCAACTAATTTAAAAATCACCAAAAAACACGTATCTGGAATAGAACTCATGGATGCACAAAGCGGCCCCGGCGGAGAACCGGGAAAAAAAGACAGCCGCTTCCCGGTAGTGGTAATTATGCAAGCCGAAAACCAGCGGTTCCCGTTAGCCGGGATAAAAACCATTGCACTGGTAACAGGTGTATGCTATACTAAGCAAAGACAAGAAGAGAGGATGGCGGAGAGCCGCAGGCAGGGGCAGGAAGGCCGGACTCGGAGTACGGGGAATTCCACGGCAGGACAGACCGCCCGGTATGAAGGGATAAGCGTAACGCTGTACGGAAAAGGGGAAGCGGTGGCCGTAAGCCGGAGCACGGGGACGGCGTACTTGGGAAAAGATATTCTGGGGAGCGTGCGTTCAACCACCAGAGCGACAGGGGCGCTGGAAGAAAAGTATGAATACGACGCGTTCGGAAGGCCCCACAGGGGCAGCCTTGAAAACGGGATGAACCTCGGCTACACGGGAAAGCCGTATGACGCGACAACGGGGATGTACAACTACGGCTACCGTGACTACCAGCCGGCAACGGCGCGGTTTACCACGGTAGACCCGGTGCGGGACGGCAATAACTGGTTTGCGTACGTAAACAACGACCCGGTAAATTGGGTGGATTTGTGGGGGTTGACGGCCAGCGAAAAACAATCGGGAAATTCCTTCCAAATTGGACAACAAGTAGAAAATAATTATACTAAGGGTCTAACATCTGTTACCACAAACCATATTGTATATGTCCTAGCTGAGGGAGAAGGTTTTGCAGGGGGATATACTACTTTAACACATGCTGAGATAAAACAAGGGCAAGATGACTTTACTGCTACTGTCACAGTTATAAGTATTTCTGGACCACAACTTAAACATGATGATATTCAATATTTTGGACAAGCTACGCTTGTTGTGGATAATAAATCAGTCGTAACAAAAACATTGCAAGAACCCAAACAAGACTATTTAATTAACACAACATCCAGAATGATAGGCGAGGCTTCGTTTAATCTTCCAAAAACCGGAGAAGTTAAAGTTGTAGTATCGGGAACTGGTTATAGCTATAATAACCCGGAAGGCTGGGTTGTAGTTTCGTCTTTAAATACAACAACGATTAACATTTCAAAAGGGAGAGAATAATGAGGAATTTCATTTTTCTTATTATTGCATTAACACTATTAAATTCTTGTTCTGAAGGCAAAGAGATAATAACAAACGAAGAACAACAAGTAATACAAGCAGCTTTTATGGACCCGACCAATTCGCGAAAAACACAAGCAGCTTTCGATATATTGGACCAGCGTATCATAAAACATCATAAGAAAACTGATTATGCAATAAAAATGCAACTATTGCTTAGCAGTGAGCAATTTAATATGGCTATGCCCACGATAAATGAAGTGCTTCAAAGGTATCCTGATTATGTGGAAATGTACGCTGCCGGATGTGCATTAAGTTTGCAACAAAACGACCGCAAAATGGCACAAGATTACTATCAAAACGCAATAGATTTTTATCAGAAACAATTAGATGATAAAGCTGATAAGCTTCCAATTTTTGAAAATATGTATTTATTGAGTCGACTTATCGGTGATACCAACGGCGAAGAACTATATTTCGCTCAGTTACAGCAATTAAATCTACCTGATGAGCACAAGTCATACATTGAGTATGTTAAAACTGCAAGTCAAAAGGAAATGCTTAAAATATTTGGAATTAGCATTGAATAACGAAAATAAAGAACGGTACCGCTGTACTGGAACGGGGTAGCGGTGGCCTTAAGCCGGAGTACGGGGATGGCATACTTGGGAAAAGATATTCTGGGGAGCGTGCGTTCAACCACCAGCGCGACAGGGCTATACAACTACGGGTATCGGGACTATGCCCCTGCCACGGCGCGGTTTACCACAACAGACCCGGTGCGGGACGGCAATAACTGGTTTGCGTACGTAAACAACGACCCGGTAAATTGGGTGGATTTGTGGGGGTTGACGGCCAGCGATAAGAAAGAATTTGATGAGTTTATGGATTTTATACGACAACAGAGAGTGGAACGCGATGGTCCGAAAGATCTATTTATACATGAAAAAATAGCAGAAAGCTGGAATGATTTACCTGAATCTGTAAGGAATTATGAACCCGGCAAGCCTTGGGGTAATTTTGTTGATGATCTGGGATTTCATGGGAAGAACCAACGAGTAGATGACGGTTATCATGTAACACAGGAAGCAGACGGGATTTATGTCCATCAAGATTACTATGATCCAATTAAAGGGCCCGGAGAGACGCTGAAACATTTTTTTGGCGAAGTTCTGGTGAATCCAGGGAATGATTACGATGATAGAAACCTGCCTAATTGGAGCGGAGAATAAGAAAATGAAAATACGAAAAAAAATAATTTTTTTAATTCCATTTTGTCTCTTTGGAATTTTGAAATTATTTGGGCAAAATAGTTTTGGAAGTTCCGAATTATTGGGTGAAAAAGAATATAACCTGGAAGCAAATAACGACATAACTATTACCATTGATAAATTAGCCACAGGGTTTCATCATATAGAAGTCTGGTTTGAACCTTATGATATAGAAAGGCTAAGAAGAAACGATGAACCGATTTATTTTTCCTGTATTGTTGAAATGAATCAAAAGGGGAAAATAAAAAGTAAAAGTTTTTCATTTGTTCTGGAAGGCGTTGCTTTAGGGAGGGGGCGGCCGCTTTTTAGTGTTCCAGGAGATTTTTTTTGGAGTAGAAAAGGGAACTTACAAATAACGATTAAGGATATATCATTTGACGATACTTTTGCCCAATATTATCAAAAAATAACTTTTAGAATAAGGCGGACATCCTTATTTTTTCGATAATTTGTAATGACAATAAGTTAAATTTCATTAATCGTAATTTGATTTATGACTAAACGATACCTTTGATACTTGGCTCGACCTAGTACCCGTGGACGGAGGGGCAGGCGGAAGCGGAAGAGGCGGGCATATACTTTACGGTGGACAAGGGGACCGGGGAGCGGTACAGTTATAGTGGCGAGGAAGTGGCGGCGTTACGGACCGTGCTAAACCAGGCGGGACCGGGGCGGGGGAATGCGGTAAGGGCGTGGGGGATGGTATGGCGCGAAAGTTATACCTACGACGGGAACGGGAACCGTGCGAGCAAGAAGACGCCGTGGGGGACGATAGAGTACGAGTACGATGGGGAGAACCGGCTGATACGGAAAACGGGCAGAACAAAGCAGTCTGCGCCACGGCAAAATTTTACCCGGAAAGTATTTCTATTGACAACCCGCAAGAAACGGCTTACACTTGGCACAATACTACAAGCCCCTTCTTTGCCGCAATCATTGAGTCCGCCAAAGAAAGGCCAAGTATCAGGAAATCCCGGTACAGCAGCCCAAAATGGGTTTCCCTGAATAATTAAGGAAGGTAATATGCTTATCCGAGTATCACTTTGTATGGTATTAGCTGTTATCACCACAAGCAATTGCGTGGCAAATGATTTCTGGCCGCCAGATATTTCTTATTATTTAGCTAAAAAATATATCCAGCAAAAACAAGGCTTGAATGCGGATGATTTACAGGCAGAATATGATTATGTTTTAACTTTTCTCGAAAAGGCCCTGGCGGCGTATAAAGCAAATATTGTCAACTATTATACTGAAAACAGTTTAATAAAACGTCAACCCGCATTTGAAAACGGGGTGTTTGTAATAAATGAAGTTGCTGACACATTATTTGTTGGTACCAGCCGGGGTATGCGTGAAAAAGTAAATATTCTTGTTTTACTAGAATATTCTTTTTTTTCCATGTGTCTTTCAACTTATAATCAACTGGTTGATTTCTGGTATGCGAAAACCGGTTTACTGATACGAGAGAAACTTGCTCTTGCGGCAAAAGAAGAGTTATGGGCATTTATAATATCAAACGATACAAGTATTGAAGTAAGGGAACTGACTCCGGAAGAATCCGATCGAGTGGAAGCCGTGAGAAGAGAATCAGGGCTTAATGAATATGCGGAATAGGTTATCCACGGGGGAGCGGTACCGGTGGCTGAGCGAGGGACAGGAAGGCCGGACAAGGAGTACGGCAAGCCGGACAAGGAGTACGGGGAATTCCACGGCAGGACAGACCGCCCGGTATGAAGGGATACGCATAACCCTGTACGGGAACGGGGAGGCGGCAGCGACAAGCCGGAGCGCCAGCGCCGGGACCCGCGGCGGCGCCGTCGGTAGAACCATCGGTGGAGCCGTCGGTGGAACCGTGTACCTGGGGACGGACATCCTGGGGAGCGTGCGCTCAAGCACCAACGAGTTGGGGGTTCTGGAAGACCGGTACGAGTACGACGCGTTCGGAAGGCCCCACAAAGGCGACTTGGAAAGCGGCATGAACCGGGGCTACACGGGGAAACCCTACGACACCCGGACGGGCTTATACAACTACGGCTACCGGGACTATGCCCCTGCTACGGCGCGGTTTACGACAACAGACCCGGTACGGGACGGCAACAACTGGTTTGCGTACGTAAACAACGACCCGGTAAATTGGGTGGATCCCTGGGGGTTGAGTGGGAGTGATGGGCAAAATAAGCCAAAAAACGAAATTCCTCCTAAAACGCCCGGAGAAAAAGTTGCCGACAAAGTAAATGAAACATTGGAAAAAGTTGGGGAAAAGACGGGAATTACTTTCTCTGATAAAATTGGATGGACGGTTGGTTTTATTGTTGATTCATTTAGCGGTGATAAACTTTTGGGTAATACTGGTTTAGGTATACATTTTAAGGGAAGTGAAATTCTTGACTCCGTAACTATGGGAAGATTTCATGGTCCTATCGGAATGGAGTGTAAAATAATTGGCGGAAATACATCTCTGACGGTTAAACTTCCGTTTGTTAATATAATTATACATTTCAACGGAAATCAAAGATGAAGCACTGGTGGTTATGTGGAGTTTTATTTTTACTTTTTCACCTTCAGGGCCATACACAGGAGAGGAGTTTTCGATGGGGATGGACGCTTTTTGATATTGGACTATCTTATGATTTCTTAAATGTTTCTTCGTCGATTGATTATAATTTTTTAAAAATCGAAGCTGTCTTTTTTGATAGATTGAATTTGATTACCGGCGCAATGTCAATTAAACAGTATAGAACAGATGATATTGTAAGCCATTCATTTTTACCTGTGGAGATTGGGTTTATACCCTGGAAGCATAATATATTCTATTGGTCCTTGTTTGGCCGGGGCGAATGGGTGTTTACGCAAACCGCTCATCCGTTTCTTACCGGAGAATTCACCCCCCGGGATAATAAATTCTGCGGTGTCTTTGGAACGCGTCTTTTTTTTCTTTTTGAGTCAGGGCTTAACTACAATTTTTATTCATCACTTTATGTGGAGTATTCTACTCAGAATGAATTGCGGATAGGTATAAGTTTGGATCTTACTTTTGCCGCCGCATTTGCCGGTATAGCAATCTTTAGCTATGCTGAAAGTAAATCAGAAGAATTTGAAAAAGAATATAGAAAGGAACATCCCTTTCCCTGGGAATAGATAATTTTTATATGGTGGTTTTATGCCACATACTAATCGGCATAAATATGTATTTATGAATTTCGGCGGAGGAGGCAGATGAAAAAATATATTATTTTTGCGTATGTGGTGTTTCTTTTTTCATATGTTTCGGCAGATGATGTTGAAACGCATCAAGAAAAACAAAATACGGCAGTGGTAAATCAGGCCCAGGCTAATAACAATTTTGGTCTTATTTATTTAAAGCAGGAAAATTATGAGCGAGCCATAGATTTTTTTACCCGCTCCATCGGTTTAGATCCCAATTATGCGCTTGTTTATAATAATCGAGGGGTTGCATATTATAGCTTAGGAAAATATCAAGAAGCTTTAGAAGATTACACTAGGGCCATTGAGCTGCGGCCTGATCTTTCTAACGCATTTAATAACCGTGGCATACTGTATGCGGCGTTAGGGTCTTTGGAAGAAGCCCTTGATGATTTCTCCCGGGCCGTGGAGCTTGATCCGTCTTCTAAGCGCGCTATTACCAATAGGGCTAAATTGTATTAAAAACTGGGTAATTATGTTAATGCGCTGGCGGATTGCATCCGGGCATTTGCGATAGGGCAGGCGGACTACGATGATTACCTCATGCGGGGTATGATCTACGAGGAATTGGGTATGGCACAGAAAGCCCTTGATGATTTCTCCCGGGCCGTGGAGCTTGATCCGTCCTCTAAGCGCGCTGTTACCAAGAGGGCAAACGTATACTATAATCTGGGAAATTATGATAAAGCCCTGGCGGATTACAACCGGATATTTGAAACAGGGCAGGCCGATATTGATGATTACATTTCGCGGGGCGCGATCTACGCGGAATTGAGTATGGCTCAGGAAGCCCTTGATGATTTATGCCGGGCGATAGAACTTGATCCATCTTCTAAGCGCGCTATTACCAATAGGGCAATATTATATTATAATCTGGATAATTACGATAAAGCCTTAGAGGATTGTGCCAGGGCATTTGAAATGGGGCAGGCGGACTACGATGATTATTTTACGCGTGGTATGATATATGCGAAATTAAATATGGCCCAGGAAGCCCTTGATGATTTCTCCCGGGCTGTGGAGCTTGATCCGTCTTCTAAGTTAGCTATTGCCAAGAGGGCAAAAACATATTACCGACTGGGAAATTACAATAAAGCCTTGGAGGATTATAACCGGGCATTTGAAATGGGGCAGGTGGACTGCGATGATTACAACACCCGGGGTGTGATCCACGAAGAATTTGGTATGGTGCAAGAGGCCCTTGATGATTACTCCCGGGCCATAGAGCTTGATCCGTCTTCTAAGCTCGCTGTTACCAATAGGGCGCAATTGTATTACAAACTGGGAAATTATGATAAAGCCCTGGCGGATTACAACCGGGCATTTGCGATAGGGCAGGCGGACTGCGATGATTACAACATGCGGGGCGCGATCTACGATAAATTAAATATGGACCAGGAAGCTCTTGATGATTTATGCCGGGCGGTGGAGCTTGATCCGTCTTTTAAGCTCGCCGTTACCAATAGGGCAAAAATATATTATAAACTGGGAAATTACAATAAAGCCTTAGAGGATTGTGCCAGGGCATTTGAAATGGGGCCGGTAGACGGCGATGATTACATCATGCGGGGAGTAATCTACGCGGGAATGGATATGGCGCAGGAGGCTCTTGATGATTTATGCCGGGCAGTGGAGCTTGATCCGTCCTCTAAGACCGCTGTTACCACTAGGGCAAAATTATATTATAACCTGGGAAATTACGATAAAGCCTTAGTGGATTATAACCGGGTATTTGAGACATGGCAGGCGGACTGCGATGATTACACCATACGGGGCACGATCTACGATAAATTAAATATGACCCAGGAGGCTCTTGATGATTTTTCCCGGGCCATAGAGCTTGATCCGTCTTTTAAGCTCGCCGTTACCAATAGGGCAAAAATATATTATAAACTGGGAAGTTACGATAAAGCCTTAGAGGATTATGCCAGGGCATTTGCGATAGGGCCGGTAGACGGCGATGATTACAACACGCGGGGTGCGATCTATACGGCATTAAATATGACGGAGGAAGCGATCGATGATTTTTCCCATGCTATGGCGTTAGATCCCGGTAATCAATCGGCATATTACGACCGGTTCCTTGCGTATTATACTACCAGACGATTTCCGGAGGCCCGATTGGATTTAAGGGTACTTATAGAAATGGATCCGGAAAATAAAGAGTACAGAGATAGGCTTGCGTATATCGACGATTTATTACAGGACGATTAGACGGAGAATACGCCGGATTTTTATGCAAAGGCAGCCTTTACTGTATGTTGATACGGAAAACGGGCAGAACAAAGCAGTCTGCGCCACGGCAAAATTTTACCCGGAAAGTATTTCTATTGACAACCCGCAAGAAACGGCTTACCATAAAATAGCCCGGGGCCGGCATAACGGACGGAACCGGCTTGAGGAGGCGGAGGTCCGGGACACGGCGAGCGGGAACCGGACGGTAATCCGGTATGGATACGATGCGCTGGGGCGGCGGACGCTGGCGCAGGAGGAAGGAAGCGAGGTGTTACGGACATTGTACGATGGGAGAAGTTTTGAAGTGATCCGGGAAGGCCCCAGCTACAGGGACGGGCAGCTAACCACCCGGAGCGCGAGCGGGCCGGTACAGGCCAGCGGGCAAAACGGCGGCACGGCGGGCAACGGCGTTGTGAACAACGGCGCGGCCCCGTCCAACACGCCCACGGGGGAGCGGTACCGGTGGCTGAGCGAGGGACAGGAAGGCCGGACAAGGAGTACGGCAAGCCGGACGACAACGGGACAGACCGCCCGGTATGAGGGAATAAGCGTAACCCTGTACGGGAACGGGAAAGCGGTGGGGTTAAGCCGGAGCGCCAGCGCCGGGACCCGCGGCGGCGCCGTCGGTAGAACCGTCGTCGGAGCCGTGTACCTGGGGACGGACATCCTGGGGAGCGTGCGCTCAAGCACCAACGAGTTGGGGGTCCTGGAAGACCGGTACGAATACGACGCGTTCGGGACACCGTACAAAGGCGACTTGGAAAGCGGCATGAACCGGGGCTATACGGGGAAGCCGTACGACAGCGCGACAGGGCTATACAACTACGGCTACCGGGATTACGAGCCCGCCACGACGCGGTTTACCACAACAGACCCGGTGCGGGACGGAACCAACTGGTTTGCGTATGTCAACAAGGACCCGGTCAACTGGGTGGATCCCTGGGGGCTGAGTGGGAGTGATAGAGGCAGCAATGGCGGACAAGATGAAGTTCAATATATTGCTCAAACTGTTCAGTATAATCTAAATCCTGTGTATTATTATGAGGAAACAGTAAAAAGTGAAATTACTGTCTATGGACTAAATAGACAATCCTACACATATAACCAAGACTTCCATTATACATACTACTCAGATGACAAAATGGCAATCACACAACACAGAGACGATAAGATGGATCCCCTAAAAAACAATCCTGTAATAATACAAAATCCCAAAAACGAAAGAGAGTTTCTCGATTCTACACAGAATAAATACCGGCGTATTGACGTTACCATAACATATGGACAAATCTATAAATCGGAATTACCAACAAATAGGCCTATGCCTCAGAACGGACGGGTTATTCGTGTAAATAACACTGCTAGTGCATCCGGCTTCAAACCACAAGGACAATAACGGAGGAATGAAATGTCAAAGAATATTTTTTTTATAGTATTTTTCATTTTTCTTATATTAGATATTGCTCCTGATGAAAACTGGCCCCAGATTATAGACAGCCCGCTTGTTTCTGATTATATAACTTCAAAAGAAAATGTAACATCGAATGATTTGGAACAAGAGTATAACTATATACTTGACTTTCTGGAGAAAGCAATTGAAGCTTGCGAATATAATATTAACAACCGTTATTATCGATTTACTCTTACAAAAAAAGTACCAATTTTAGAAAATAATAGATTAAAAGTAATCGAAACAGATAGCATTCAGAGCGTGTGGGATATAGAAAATAATTCCTTTTATGATGAAACCGATGTACTTGAACCTTTGGAATTACTTAATATGATTAGGTATGCACAAAGCTACAATCAACTAATTGAATATTGGTATGAAAAGACAGGAGAAAAATTGAGAGAAACCATTGATATTGGAGATAAGTTGTATCAATATATCTTAATATCAGCAAAGTGTCAACGAACTGAGAAATCGGTTGAAGAATAAAAAACTGCAATGCGAAGTGTCGGCTTATTTAAAAACTAGCGGAAAGGCCGCAGGCTTCGCAGGCGTGGCCGTTCAGCATGAATCCTAACAATGGCGTTTTCTGGGCCTTTTCGGACGAAGGGAGCGGGGCGCACTGGGAGGCAGCGTACCAGCCAATGAACGTATCTTGTAGGCGTTGCATCATTTACGAGGTTCGTTCTGTAAGGAAATTATTTAACTGTGGGGGCTTGCTACCATGCAATCTAAACGTAACATTTCTGAATTGACCCAGAGGCTCCCCGCCGAAAGGCAGGTTCTTGGGTATCAAACCCCACTGCGAATAAGCGTAACCCTGTACGGGAACGGGGAAGCGGCAGCGATAAGCCGGAGCGCGAGCGGTAGAACCGTCGGCGGCGCCGTGTACCTGGGAACGGACATCCTGGGGAGCGTGCGCTCAAGCGCCAACGAGTTGGGGGCCCTGGAAGACCGGTACGAGTACGACGCGTTCGGAAGGCCCCACAAAGGCAGCCTTGAAAGCGGCATGAACCGGGGCTACACGGGGAAGCCCTACGACAGCCGGACGGGCTTATACAACTACGGCTACCGGGATTACGAGCCCGCCACGGCGCGGTTTACGACAACAGACCCGGTGCGGGACGGCAATAACTGGTTTGCGTACGTAAACAAGGACCCGGTAAATTGGGTGGATCCCTGGGGGTTGGATCCAACAAAGCAAGAACATTATAGAAGAAATGACAATAATCATCCGCCAGAGTCGATACCTGGTTATGATGTTAATGATCCATTTCCTACGTTTAGAGATCATAATGGTACACAATGGTATCTTGTGCCTGAGGATAAAGATGATTATCATGAACAAGGAAAGCCGTATAATGGTGTGGAACCTGAGAAGAACAATAAGTACATGACTGGTGATGGACATCAAGAGGGAGTTTATGACCAGAACGGAAAATTGGTAACCGATCCTGTTAATCAAGGGACATATAATTTTAGCGATCCGAATACAGATTGGATGGGACATTTTGAAAATGATATGGTTCCGTACTATAAATGGGGGAACTCACCTGATGACCCGACTAAATTTTGGGAAAGAGTTCTAGGCACTTATAATGGTCCTATTCCAAGAACTAGCTGCTCATCACATTAGAGGGGTTGAAGATGAGAACAACGAAGTCACTTATTCCGATTTTATCAAAAGTATGTCTTGGAGGTGTTTGTCTGCTTGTCCTTCTTTTTTATAGTTGTAATACGATCTTGTTTTATGAAAAAAAAGATGGTGAAGAAAGTTTCCTGTTTCGTGATAAACTCACGGAAAATGATGATGTTCATATTTATTTGACATATTTAGAGCAGGAAAATCTATTGCCATGGAGTAACTTTCAAACCGCATTGCTTTTTGGCGCAACGCCGTCTAATAGTGAAAAATTCCAGGCTATAAGTGTTACCTATGATATTTATACATCAAATGGTATGCTCATCGATCCTGTTGAAGAACATATTGATATTAAAAGTGGAAATATATATAAATACTATAAATATTCGCTATTTTTCCCAAGAAAGATAAAAGTTAAAGTAGAAATTAGATTTTATTTCAACGATGAATATCGCGAATATTTACATGAAACAATAATAACAAAAAGACGTAATAGATCGTGGTGGTCAGTTGCAAGTGGAATATAAAAGCCAGAAGAAGGGGAGGGAAACCGGACCCGGAGCGCCGGAACCCTAACCGGGGGACAGACCGCCCGGTATGAGGGAATGAACCTCCCCGCCGTAGAGCGGCGGGGTATCCTGTAGGCGTTGCATCATTTACGAGGTTCGTTCTGTAAGGAAATTATTTAACTGTGGGGTTTGCTACCATGCAATCTAAACGTAACATTTCTGAATCGACCCAGAGGCCCCCCGCCGAAAGGCGGGTTCTTGGGTATCAAACCCCACTGCGAATAAGCGTAACCCTGTACGAGAACGGGGAAGCGGTGGGGCTAAGCCGGAGCGCCAGCGCCGGGACCCGCGGCGGCGCCGTCGGTAGAACCGTCGGTGGAGCCGTCGGTGGAACCGTGTACCTGGGGACGGACATCCTGGGGAGCGTGCGCTCAAGCACCAACGAGTTGGGGGTCCTGGAAGACCGGTACGAATACGACGCGTTCGGAAGGCCCCACAAAGGCAGCCTTGAAAGCGGCATGAACCGGGGCTACACGGGGAAGCCCTACGACGGCGATTGGCATTATCGGCGGATCGATTTTAACCGGAACAAGCCTTCTTGCAGGGAAGGAGGGTAGAATCAGTATTGAAAATAATGCGATAACTTTTACAACGGGGTTTAATCTGGGCGGTTCTATTACACTTGGTAATGTAATAATCCATGCTGGAGGCAGAACAGAGGAAGTACTGAAGGATTCTGCATCAGATACAGATAGATACGACGGAACTGCACAGGTTAATTTAGGGAAACACGAAGAGGCGCATACCTATCAATATCAGGCGTATGGAATATTCACGATACCCATTATATTCGGTTCGGCAATCAAGAATGGAGGATTAAACGAAAAAGGCTTTCATGATTTTATGGGTAAGTCAAAATATAAAACGGCGGCGGACAATTATGCGCAATTTGGGACTTCGCCGGTTCCGTAAGACCGGTACGGAAGGAGTATTCAAATGAAAACGGAATCGGGTTTGCTGGTTGTAAGTCTTTATATTGTTCTGATGACCTCATGTGATCCAAGTGGAAACTTGTTCCTTGAAGAACGGCTTAACCACACGGTGATCTTTCCTGAAGGTATAAGTTATGCGCCTGCCGCCATGGGGCATGAGGAACATAGTCATATAATAGGGATTCGACTGTCTGATCTGGATGGACATTTTCTTGCGGAATATTCAAGGGAATATATAGACAAAGTTAGGAACGCATATCAGGCACATATAAAAAACAATGAAATATGGGTATTTACTGAGAAAGGTTTATTCTTTGGGACACTAGAAATAGATAGAAAATATAAATTTGATAGAGAAAAAATATTCGCATACTACCGTTCTGAGGAGGCGGTGCGGGACGGAACCAAGCGGTTTGCCTATGTAAACTCAAACCACGGCTCTAGGAAACGGGAACAAACGCGAGGGGTGTTCGGGAAGCAGCAAACTTCCTGGACATCCCCGTTCTTCTATTTCAAATTGTCAGGGAATAAGCTGCCTTTAGGACGGGAAGCTCTTGACCGGATCGAAGGGACATGGTATCCTGATACCATCCATGAGTTACGCGGATCCGTCAAAACTTGCCGTATTGGCCTGCCCGGGGGGCGAAGCCTTTGCCAATGAGGTAATTGTCCACCTTAAACATTGTTACCGTCAAAAGTTTGAAAACGCCGTGACGAATCTGGCCGCCCACCACGGCATGACCAGGGACGAGGTGCTTCGGCAGCTTACATTTGTCCACGACGCGGCAAATCTAAGTACCGCGGGGACGGGAAAATTTCTTTCTCCCCGATTTAAGGTGGATGTCCGGTTTACCCTTTTTGCCAACGGAGAAATTAAGGCGGAAATTCTTGAATCGGTCAGGGGCAAATGCGTTTATATTGTGGAGGATGTGGAAAACCGCTATCCCCTTGTTTTTCACGGCGGCGTTAGTAAGTCCTTTTCGGTAAATGATCATATCATGTCGGTTCTGGTTACAGTGGATGCGGTAAAACAGGCGGGGGCAAAGCGGATAACCCTGGTGCTTCCCAACTATCCCTATTCACGGCAGCATAAACGAAAGGGCCGGGAGGGTTTAACCGCCAGTCGTATCGGGATCATTCTGGAATCTTTGGGCGTGGACCGGCTGCTTACCCTGGATATTCATTCCCGGGAAATAAGCAACGCCTTTAGGACCATGGGTTTTGAAAGCCTCCATGCCAGCTATCAAATTATCAGGGAACTTTCAAAGATGCCCCAGATCCGGGAGGGAAATTTTGTGGTGGTTTCTCCCGATACGGGAGCGGTGGATCGGAATAAATTTTATGCCAATAGTTTTAAAAAACCCCTGGCATTGCTGTACAAGGAGCGGGACTATTCCCGGGTTACCAAGGATGCCGGCGAAAGCAACATCGCGGAACTACGGCTGCTGGGCAGCGTAAAAGATAAAACGGTCTTCATGGCGGATGATATTCTTGGCTCCGGGGCAACCCTGCTTAAGGCCATGGGGTTCCTCAAGGACCAGGGAGCCCTGGATGTAATAGCCGCCATAAGCCTGCCCCTCTTTTCCGGGGACGCGATGGATTATTTTGACGAAGCCTTCCGGCAGGGACTTTTTTACCGCATCATCGGGACCAACGCGGTGTACCACGAGGAACTCCTAAAAAAAGAATGGTACATTCCGGTTAGTGTCAGCAAACTCTTTGCCCGGACCATATCCCGGCTCCATCAGGAACTGTCCGTCAGCTCCCTGCTGGACAACCGGGAACTGATAGAAAAGCTTCTTTCCGTAGAAAAAGAAACCAAGGGGCCTTCTTTGCCGGAGGATTGCTACACGTAATGCAGCTTCTGTTCTGTGCGGACCTGGGAACCAGCGCCCTTAAAGCGGCGCTGATTGACACCGCCGGGGTCCTCCACGGCTATTGCCGTTCCCCCTATGAAAACGAAGAATCCCCCCTTGTGTGGCTTAGCGCCCTGGCCGCCGCGTTACAGGCCCTGGACTGTCAGTGCCCCGGCGCCAGGGCTTCGGCGGTCATTGTTTCGGGGAACGGCCCTACCCTGGCGCCGGTTACCGCGGAGGGGGAAAGTCTAAGGCCCCTCTATTGGTACGATCCCGTAGAAGCTCTTAAGGGCCCTTCGTTTTTTCTTCCCCATATCGGCGCCTTTAAGAAATACGATCCCCGCGGATTTGAGCGAACCCGGTTTTTCTTTTCTCCCCAGGCATGGATTTCCTGGCAGCTGGGGGCGCAGATGGTTACGGTCCTTCCCCACCGGGGCTACGAGCCTTTTTACTGGGACGGGCGCCAATGTGAATCCCTGGGAATTGACTCCAAGCTTTTTCCGCCCTTTGTAACCATGGGCCGGATAATCGGAACAATGGGGAATGGCTGGCGCGATAAAACGGAACTTTATGCCGCGGAAAGCCCCGGCCAGAGGCTGCTTCCGCCGGGGATCCCCATCATCGCCGGGGCCTCGGACTTTATCATGGCCCTGATTGGAACCGGTTCCCTGGAACCGGGAATGGTTTGTAACAGGACCGGCAGCTCCGAAGGGATCAATGTTTGTGTGGCGGAAAAGCCCGCGGAATTGCCGAAAGAATTGCGGGGATCGCCGGGCGCCCAGGAGGATCTGCGGATACTTCCCCACGCCATTGAAGGGCTTTGGAACCTTGGGGTGGTAATAAAAAAATCGGGAAAATTGCTGGAGGATTTCCGCTCCGCAGGGTATAAAGAAATATCCTACGGCCCCCTGGTGGCGAAGATTCTTACGGATCCCTTTCATCCCGGCAGGGCGGCGCTGAACGCCATAGGAAGTTCCTTTCTGGAAGCCCTGGGAGAACTGGAAAAACTGGGTGTTCCGGTAAAGGAACTTACCATATCGGGGAGCCAAAGCAGAAGCTCCCTTTGGAACCAATACAAGGCGGATCTTTCCGGGCGGGTATTCAAGGTGCCGGAAATTCCCGATGCGGAACTGGGGGGGGACGCCGTCCTGGGCGCCCTGGCCCTGGAAGCTCCGCAGGGGGCGCCGGACGGGGCGGCGATCCGCAAAAAAACCGCGGCCATGATCCGTATTCGGGAAACCTATTATCCGGCTTCCTCGGCGGGTTTAAATTCCCCGGCGGCCCCTTAGCGGAACCGCGCCCTTAAGTATACGCTTCACGGCGCATAAAAATAGTGTTACACTTTTATTATGACCATTCGGCCGCGGGAAAGATCCCTGAATAAAGAGAGCGGATCTAAACTGCAAAGTTTTGCCTTTTTTTTACGAACCCTTATTACCCGGAGTCTGCTTGTTCCTGACAAGGCCCTGCGCTGGACCCTTATCGCCAATCCCGTCGCAGGAGGATTTACCATAAACAGGCGCTGGAATGAACACAGGAAGGTTCTCCAGCGGTGCGGTGAACGGGTCCGGCAGAACCGGCTTAGACAGGACGCGCAGCCTTCCCGCTATGCCTTGTCCCAGGACCGGGGGGACCCGGCGGGGTGGGGACAATCCGGCCTTATCCCCACCGGCGGCCCCGGCCATGCGGCGTCCATTACCCGGGCCCTTGCGGCGGAAGCGGAAGAAAACGAAGATTTTTACCTGATCATTACCGCCGGAGGGGACGGGACCAGCCTTGAGGTACTGCAGACTCTATGCCAGGTTTCAGAGGGCTTTCGCTCCCGCTGCGCGGTCCTTCGACTTCCCATGGGGACCGGCAACGACGGGGCCGACGCGTGGGAATTGGAAACGGCCCTGGAACTTTTAATGCTTCCTTCCCGAATAGAGATGGTCCGGGGTCTTACGCTTTCAACCGCGGGGGGGAAAACGTGGCCCGACGGCAGCGCCTTGCGGGCCTTTAACATTCTGTCCCTGGGGCTGGACGCGTTTGTAACCCACATGACCAATAAGATGAAGGGGAGTCTTCCGGGGGATTCCTATAAACTGTGGGTGGACGTCGCGTCGATCCTCTACGACAGGCTGTACCGGGTAGAGACCGTAGAGCTAAGGGGTTTTAAAGAGGGAAAGGAATTGATACGGATCCGGGAAAAAATTCTTCTTTGCGCCATGGGGGTCAGCGGCCGCAGGAGCTACGGCTCCCACAAGATGATCCTGCCCGACGAAAGAAATGTCTGCGCCGTTAAGCAGATGCCCCTGCTGCGGAAAATCGCCCTAAAGGGCCTTTTTACCACCGGCGCCCATGTGGACAAAAAGGAGTCCATCCTTTTTAGCGCGGACCGGATTGAATTCCGCGGGGAATATCCCGTGCTGGCCCAGATGGACGGGGAGACGGTGCTGCTGGAACCCGGTGATTTTCCCGCGGTCATTGAATTAACCGGGCCGGTTATTCCTGTTCTGCGGCGCCGGTGAGGCCGCCGGAAAGAACCGGCGCCGGATCTGTTCCACCCGGCTCGTAAGGTCCCTGTACTTTTCTTCCGCCACCCGGACAAAGAAGTTGTCTTCCGCCCTGCCTATCACCTGTTCCATCTCCCTTTGGTTCCGGTAGGTGATTTTCCGGAAAGGATCATGGAAGTCCTTGGCCCTGCTTGCAAACACCTGGTCCCGAACCCATCCCGCGATTTTTACGGTTTTTTCCAGGGCCGCGTTAAGCGCCCCCTCCTCCGCCAGGGGGTGGGTCTTTCCGGTCTTGCCGCACACAAGGGCCAGTACCGACCAGGCATGGCGGGCCCTGTCCTCCCCATAGGCGGCGGCCATGGCGGCGTAGCGCCGGTGGATGTCTTCCCAGGAATTAAGCCGCCCCTCCCGAATATCCTTCCGCAGCCGGTCAACTCTGTACGCGGGGACAATCTGTCCCCCCAGGTTAACCCAGTCTTTAACCCGGCCATCCCTTGCCGCGGCCTTCCATTCCCCGTCTCCGGCCTCCAGAGCGGCGGCAAGGTCCGCACAGAAGCGTATCCCTTCCGGATCACCGTCTGCAGCGCCGGCGGCAGCGCCGTCTGCAGCGCCGCCTGCAGCGCCGCCGCTAAGGTATTCAACCAGGGATTTCATGCCGTAATAAAAGAGCATTTCCCGGTATGCAGATAGGGCCCGGCGCGGTTTTAGGATCACCTGGGGGCGCTTGTGCCGTTCCAGGCCCCGGGATAAAAGGACGTCTTCATCCGGGGAACTGTAGTCGTATTCGGGATCTTCCTCCGGATCCCCCGGCGCCGGGCAGGTCTGGAAAGCCGTTTCCTCCCGTTCGGCGCCGGCTCCCGCCGCGTCCATCCAGCCCCGCATCAGGTCCAGGGCCCCCAGGATCTCTTCCGCGGTATCCGGCGCCAGGTACTCCGCCTCGATGCGCTGAACCCGGTTTTTCCTCCGGTCCCTGGTGCGGGTCTTCCAGGAATTTCGTTCCAGGGCATAGAGATTGTACATCCAAAAATAGGCCGGCATAAGTTCAAGCCGGTCCATACGGACATTATTGGTTACCAACGAGAAGGGCAGGGGAATATTAAGCTCGTAGGGGTAGTCCCCTTTAACTATCAGGCAAAAAGACGCAAAGCGGCTGGAATGTTTTAGAGTTACCGAAAGGCCCGGCCAAAAACCCCGGCCCGCCCGGATTTCCCCGTCGTTGGACCGGCTGTTGTGGTTGCTTCCCACGGTGGCCCCCGCCGCCATATTGCTCATTCCCTCAAGAAGGCTGGCAATTAAAAAAGAATTGTTATGGTGCTGTTCGTGAACGGGAAAAACCAGGTTGTTCAGGATCTCGCAGCAGGAAACCGTGGAATTGTCTCCCAGGACCGAGTGGATAAGCCGGGCCCCGTATTTTAAATTACACTGGTTCCCCAAGACAAAGCGCACCGCCTTGGCGCCGTAAAACACATGGCTCCCGTATCCTATGATTCCATTGACCAGTTCCACCCCCTCCCCGATTTGGGTGGATTCTTCCTGCGAAGAAAGAACCGTAAGGTTTTTAAGTTTATTGGCCCCCTTGATATACGCCCCTTCCCCCACCGCCGTATCTTTGATAATCCGGCAGCTTTTAATCACGGTTCCGGACCCCACCACCCCGTAATATCCCCGGCGGCCCGGGCCGTATTCCTCCGGGTCCGGGAAGGCCCCTCCTATGGTTCCGCATGTTTTCTGGGTAATGTCCACAAGCCTTTCCAGCAATTCCCCGTCGTCCCGGTAGGCGGCCCATAGAAAGGCATCGGCGCTTATCATGCCCGCAAAGGGAAGGATGGACCGGCCTCCGGCTTCGTTCATCACGTCAATCCAGACCCGCAGATCCCCGGTTTCTCCGTCTTTGATGATCCCGTTGCCGAACTTGGCGTGGTTGGTGGTTACCAACTCGTCGATCCGAGAAAGGATGCACCGGGAAAAGATAATGTAATGAGAGATAAGGGAACAATCCTGGATGGCCACGTTGGTTCCAATGTCACAGGAGACGATCCGGCTGTTTTGTATTCCCGCGGGGATGCAAAAATCATGGTGGTTAAGAATTTTATGTTCCAGAGCCCCAAGCCGCACCAGTCCGTAAAATGATGAATTGCGTATCAGCGCCGGATCAAAGGGATCGGTAACCAGGAAATGGTCCCATGCCGCCGCCCGGTTGCCGTTTTTTTCCAGGGCCTCGATTTCTGCGGCCCGGAGCGGACGCCAGGATCCGGCGCCGGCTTTCCCCCCCGCGGCTTGGGCGTTTCGGATCCAGTATTCGTCCTTTCCCGGGGGAAGATGTTCAGGGGGGATAAAATCGTAACCGTAGCGTTCCGGGGATAGGAGCCCCACTTCCCATTTCATAGCCCAAGTATACCGGAGGGGACAGGCTTGCGGAAGTGGCGGATACTAAGGCCCGGTACTTCAATAAGCGGAGATTTCCGGTATATACTGGCCTATGTTGAATCCAGCGCTTGAATTGTTTGACGGGCCCGTGATTTTGCTTCAGGGGCGGGAAATTGTTCCCGGCGGCAGCCCCCGGGGGCAGGAAATTTTCCGTTCCGGCGCCGCCGGCGCCGCCGCTGGCGCCGCCGCTGGCGGCCTGCGGCAGGGGACCATCACCCACGGCATCCTGGCGTCCCATCACCGGGGCGGGGAAATTTCCGGCCCCGGGGACCCCCTTCATCTTCACTTTGACGTCCTGGCCTCCCATGATATTACCTATGTGGGAATTATCCAAACCGCCAGGCCCAGCGGGCTTAAAAGTTTTCCCCTCCCCTATATTTTAACCAACTGTCATAATTCCCTTTGCGCGGTGGGGGGGACCATCAATGAGGATGATCATGTCTTTGGGCTTTCGGCGGCCCGGAAATACGGCGGCGTATATGTCCCCCCCCATTTAGGGGTGATCCATTCCTATATGCGGGAAGCCTGGGCGGGCTGCGGTAAGATGATCCTGGGAAGCGACAGCCATACCCGCTACGGGGCCCTGGGAACCCTCGCGGTGGGGGAGGGGGGGGGCGAGCTGGTTAAACAGCTTCTCCGTCAAAGTTACGACATGGCCTATCCCCGGATAATTGCCCTGTACCTGGAGGGGAAGCCCCGTCCCGGGGTGGGCCCCATGGACGCGGCGCTGGCAATTATCGGAACGGTCTTTAAGACCGGCTTTGTAAAAAACGCCGTGCTGGAATTTACCGGTCCGGGGCTTGCGGGGCTTTCCGCGGATTACCGCAACGGAATCGACGTGATGACCACCGAAACCGCCTGCTGGTCTTCCGTCTGGGAGACCGACGGCGTTATCAGGGATTATCTTGCCCTCCATGGACGGGCCGGCGATTACCGCGAACTTAAACCCGGCCCCCTGGCCTGCTACGACGGTCTTATCAAGGTCCGCCTTGATAAACTTAAGCCCATGGCGGCCCTGCCCTTTCATCCCAGCAATGTATACGAGTTGGATGAACTGCTGGCTAATCCCGCGGATATTTTTCGTGAGGTGGAACTGGGCGCGGCGGAAACCCTGGGAAAAGCGGATGTTTCCCTGGGATTGCTGGATAAAATAGACCGCCGGGGCCGGATCCGTGTTGATCAGGGAATTATTGCCGGCTGCGCCGGCGGGACCTTTGAGAATATCTGCGCCGCCGCGGAGATACTCGAAGCCGGCGTGCACCGCAGCGAAGCCGCCGAATTCCGGGATTTTCCTCTTTCGGTCTACCCGGGAAGCCAGCCGGTGTATCTGGAAATTGCCAGAAACGGGGTACTGGCCAAACTTGTATCCGCGGGGGCGGTGGTAAAAACCGCCTTCTGCGGCCCCTGTTTCGGCGCGGGGGATGTACCCGCGAACCAGGGGCTTTCTATACGGCATACCACAAGAAATTTCCCCAGCCGGGAAGGATCCAGACCCGGCCAGGGGCAGATTGCCTGCGTAGCCCTTATGGACGCCCGAAGCATCGCCGCCACCGCCGCCGCGGGGTTCCTCTGTTCCGCCCTGGGAAGGGAAGAGCGGCCCCTGCCCTACCACTATGACGACGGCCCCTACCGGGCCCGGGTGTATAACGGCATAGGCCGGCCGGAAGCGGAGGCGGATCTCCGGTACGGCCCCAACATTACCGACTGGCCCCCCATGGAAGCGCTGGGAGAAAACCTGCTTCTTAAAATCGTTTCGTTTATTAGCGATCCGGTTACCACCACCGACGAGCTTATCCCTTCGGGGGAAGCTTCTTCGTACCGTTCCAATCCTCAGGCCTTGGCGGAATTTACCCTTTCCCGCAAAGACCCCGCCTATGTGGGCCGCTCGAAGGCCCTTCGGGATGCGGCGCATTCTTATGCGGCGCATTCTTATGCGGCGCATCCCTATGCGGCGCATAGGAATGCGGCCCATAGGGAGGGGGCCGGCGGTGAAACCCGGGGCGTGAAAGATCCCGGTTTGGAAGAAGCCCTGGCGGAACTGCACGGGGTGTTCGCCGCCATTTCCGGAGCGGGGGGGCCCGGACCCGGGGCAATACAAACCGCTTCGTCTATTTTTGCCGTCAGGCCCGGGGACGGAAGCGCCAGGGAACAAGCCGCAAGCTGCCAGCGGGTCTTGGGGGGCGGGGCGAATTTTGCCAACGACTACGCTACCAAACGCTACCGGAGCAATTTAATTAACTGGGGAATTATTCCCTTTGTTATCCAGGGTCCTCCCCCTTTTCAAAAGGGAGATTATATTTTTATACCGGGGATCAGGGCCTGTATCCGGGAGGCTTCCGCGGTGGAGGGGCGGATTATACGGCCCCGCGGCCCTGGGGACGCCGGGATCTGCGGTTCCTGCACCCTGACCCTGCCGGATCTTAGCCCCCTGGACCGGGAACTGCTTTTGGCCGGCTCCCTTATCAATTATAACCGCCGGTATAACCGCCTATTCCTCCCCGGCCAGGAATAGGGCCCGAAAAACCACCGCGAAAGCGGTCCCTATTCCGGCTTAAGATCGTCCAGGATGAGGAGTATCTGCTGAAAAGCCGACCCCGGTTTCTTTAATTCCCGGGAGCCCCGGGTAATTTTACACAGCGACAGTCCCAGGGTTTTTGCGATTTCCCGCTGGGGCATGCCGTCCCGAAGGGCCTTAACCAGAGCCCAGCGGGCGGCAATGTCTGCGGTTTCCGCGGGGGTTAAAAGGCAGTTTAAAAAGGCTTCGAGTAGTTTTGGATCCGTGGCTTCCGCCAGGATCCGGCACAATTCTCTGCTGTTTTCCCTTACCCGGGGGTCGTCCATGGTCATATAAACTCCCGTTTACCCTGGCATAACAAGGATCCAGGGGCGGCGTATACGCCAGTTTTTGCCTATTCATCAAAATATACACTAAAAAAAATAAACTTGCAAATTGCCGCCGATGCAATTAGAATAAAAAGACAGGGCGCTTTAAAATCTGCGATCCTCAGGATCATGCTTTTAGGGTCATCCATATAATAAAAGTTAGGAGCAAATTATGAAACGGTTTTTTGCGGTTTTTTTATCATTATCCCTTTTTGGGTGCGGAGGCCTGGATAAGGGCTATGATTTGTATATTTATAATTCCAAGGGGGAAAATGCTCAACAATTTGAAGCCATGTGCCGGGCCTATACGGAAGAAACCGGGGTGCGGGTAAAGGCTTTTTCCATTGGTTCAGGACAGGATCACATGGAAACCCTTAGGGCAGAGATGAACGCCAAAAACAAGCCCGCGATATTCTCTATCCAGGGGCTTAAGGAACTGGTGGAATGGCAGGAGGGCGGTTTTGTGCTGGACCTAAGCCAGGTTCAGGATCCTCCCTTTGCCGCCCTGGTATCCGGCGTCGCCCCTTCTCTTAGGCTTACCACCGGGGACGCCTCCAGCTACGGCATCCCCTACAATGTGGAAGGGTACGGGTACATTGTGGACCGCCGGATGCTGGCCGCCATCTTCGGGACGGCTGCGGTGGAACCGGTGATCTCCGACATTAAGAGCGCGAGTTATGACGAGTGGGCCGCTCTAATCCGGGCCCTCGACCGGTGGATTAGAACTCCCCAGGCAATCCGGGTGGTTCTTTCCGGCCGGTCCTATAGTTTAGTTCCCGCCCACGCCGGCCCGGCCCTTAATCTTACCGGCGTATTTGCCGTGATGGGGGCGGAAAAGTGGACCTACGGGGATCATTTTATCAATGTGGCGCTGAATGCGGTTTTTTCTTCTCCCAACGAAGCGTTTACCGCCCCGGATGACAAGATCCGTTCCGCCCGCCCGGCCTTTACAGCCTATGCCCGGGCCCTGGACCTTAAGACCAGTTATCTGGCGGGCAAGAACGGCCCGGCCCAGCGGGGACAGGACTTTGTGTCCCCCGCAAACTTTGGGTACGACCAGACGGTGCAGATCTTTACGGAGGGCAAGGCGGTATTTTTTAAACAGGGAAACTGGATCAACGACAATATCAAAAAGATAGACGCCGATCTGGTGCAGCGGCTTGAATTTCTTCCGGTCAAGATGCCCTTTGCCGCGTCCGACATAGTCCGCAGCGACGGTATGACGGTGGATAAACTTAACCGGTCAATCCCGGTTTTTGTGCCAAACTACTATGCCGTTAATGTCCTGGCCTCGGAAACCGAAAAAAAACTGGCCTGCGATTTTCTTGTGTGGCTTAATACTTCCCCCCGGGGGCAGAAATTCCTTGTAGAGGACTTTGCGTTTATTCCCTATAACGCGGACCCCGCCGTTACCACGGTGCCCAATGCGCTGGGAAATTCGATTATCGGGTACCTGCAAAGCGGAGACATCATCGGCGCCCCCTACCACGGCGCCCCCGCGTCCTGGTCCGGAGACGTGGTGGGTCTGGAGATTATGCAGCATTATCTTATTAAGACCCCCTGGAACGAGGCGGATTATGCGGCCATAGCCGACTATGCGGTGGATCAATGGCTAAAACTTAAATAGAGGGGCCGAATGAACATATACAAGAGGTGGTTCTGGATTTTTGCAGCCCCCGCCCTGCTGCTTTTTGCCTTTGTCATTGTGTTTCCTTTTGTAATGGGGGTGTTCAATTCCTTTGTGGCCTGGCGGGGAACGTATTACTTTGATCCC
Source organism: Spirochaetaceae bacterium (assembly GCA_031278215.1). Classification (GTDB taxonomy): domain Bacteria; phylum Spirochaetota; class Spirochaetia; order Treponematales; family Breznakiellaceae; genus JAISLT01. The sequence continues at coordinate 23,165 of JAITKV010000034.1, read as the reverse complement.
GCCGCCGGGTCCAGGGCCCAAAACATCCTTGATTCTTTTGTGGGCTTTGCCAATTACAAGGCGGCCTTTACGGACGAGCGCTTTGCCCGGTCCCTGTGGTATACGGTACGGTACACAGCCCTGGCGGTGGTCTCGATTAACATAGGGGCCCTTGGCATGGCCCTTCTGGTTAACCGTGTTACCCGGGGGGCAGGACTCTTTAGAACCACCTTTTTCTTTCCCAATATGCTGGGGGGGCTTGCCCTGGGTTTTATCTGGCAGTTCATATTCCAGATTATTTTTACCGATCTGCTCTTTGGTCCCGGCGGGCTGGTCCACGTCGAATTCCTGCGGTATATGACCCAGGATCCGGTAAAGGCCCTTTTTGCCCTGACGTTTCTTAGCACCTGGCAGACCGCGGGGTATATGATGATTATTTACATCGCGGGGCTTAACAACATACCAAAGGACCTCTACGAAGCGGCCAGCATAGACGGAGCTTCCCGGTGGCTAACATTCAGAAAGATCACCGTCCCCATGCTGATGCCTTCTTTTACCGTGGTGTTTTTTATGACCCTGGCAAACAGCTTTAAACTTCTGGATCAGAACGTGGCCCTGACGGACGGGGAATTTAACACCCGGATGCTGGCCATGCAGATCCTTAGAACCGTTAAAGATACCACCCCCCCCGATTACGGAAAAGCCCAGGCCCAGGCGGTGATATTTTTTATTTTGATTGCCCTTATCACGCTAACCCAGGTGGGGATTACAAAAAAACGGGAACTGGAGCTTTAACATGGCAGGACATTATTTTTTAAAAAAACGGCTTGGAACGGCCCTGGTGTACGGGGGCCTCCTTCTTATTGCGCTCTATGTCCTTTCACCGCTGTGGTTTTTGGTGGTTAATTCATTTAAAAACCAAACAGAGATTATTAACGATCCCCTGGGGCTTCCGGCCCGGTTTGATTTTGGGTACATTCAGCGGGCCATGGAAGAGATCCACTTCTTTAAAGCCCTGGGAATTACCGCCCTTATTACCTTTGTGTCCGTGGGCCTGATCGTCCTTGTATCTTCCATGGCGGCATGGCTTATGGTGCGGAGTAAGACAAAAATATCCGTTTTGTTTTTTATGGCCTTTGTGGCCGCGATGCTAATACCCTTTCAGGCCATCATGTATCCCCTGATACAGTTTTTTGACACCCTGGGATTAAAAAACGCCGGGGGCCTTATTGTTATGTACGGCGGGTTTGGGCTTTCCATGTCGGTTTTCTTGTACCACGGTTTTGTAAAGAGCGTTCCCCTGGGCATTGAAGAGGCGGCCTTTATAGACGGCTGCAATGTCTTTCAGATTTTTTTTCTTATTGTAATGCCCCTGTTAAAGTCCATTACCGTAACGGTGGTAGTCCTTAACTCCATGTGGATTTGGAACGACTATCTTTTGCCGTTCCTGGTAATCGGTAATTCTTCGGCCAAGACCCTGGTTTTGGAATTGTACTTTGCCCGGATTACCGCCGGTCAGTTCGGCAACCCCTGGCAGCTGATCTTTCCGGCGGTGCTTGTGTCGATCGTTCCCATGGTAATTGTGTTTCTCTTTCTGCAGAAATTTATCGTCAAGGGAATAAGCGACGGCGCGATAAAGAGCTAATGCCTTTTTTAAAGCCGGTTCCCGGACCCCTGTACGAAACCCGGCCCAGATATGCGGGGGTGCTTCTTCATATCACTTCTCTTCCCGGTCCCTACGGAATAGGGGACCTGGGCAAAGAGGCCCGGGCTTTTGCGGACTTTCTTTCCGCCGCGGGGGTTTCCCTGTGGCAAATCCTTCCCCTGGGGCCCACGGGGTACGGTAATTCACCCTATGCGGCCCATTCGTCCTTTGCGGGAAACGAACTGCTCCTTTCGCCGGAACTGCTGGCCGCCGAAGGTTTTCTAACAAACCGGGAACTGGGGGAACTGGCGGAGCGCATGGAACCTGGAAAGGCCGTCCCGGCGGACCGCCGAAGGGTGGATTACGGGCTGGTACGGGCGGAAAAACTTCCCCGGTTAAAGAAAGCGGCCCGCCGTTTTCTTGAAGCCCGCATGCACGGGCGGGGTACAGTTACGGACACGGGCCGGGCCGGTAACCGGGAAAGGGATGGTGATGGGTTTAGCCGCTTCTGTGAAGATCAGGCCTTTTGGCTTGACGACTATGCCCTTTTTCAGGTTCTCCATGAAGGATACGGAGACGCCCGCTGGCATACGGTTTGGGACCCGGGGCTGGCATCCCGGGATCCCCGGGCCCTGGAAAAGATAAAAACCGAAAGGGCCCCGGAGATTCTGGAATGGAAGGCCCTGCAGTATTTTTTTGAAGGGCAGTGGCGGGCCTTAACGGAATATGTACATGCCCTGGGGATCCGCGTCATCGGGGATGTGCCGGTCTTTGTGGCTCCGGACGGCGCCGATTCCTGGATCCACCGGGACCTTCTTCGCACCGGCCCCGGCGGAAAGTACTCGGTGGTGTCCGGAGTGCCGCCGGATTACTTTAGTCCCACGGGGCAGCTCTGGGGGAATCCGATCTATGACTGGGAAAAAATGAAGGCCTCGGGGTACCGCTGGTGGATAGACCGGATCCGCCGCCTTCTAAACCAGGTTGACCTGTTCCGGATCGATCACTTCAGGGGCTTTGACGAGTACTGGGCGGTTCCTGCGGGCAACGCCACCGCGGAAGCCGGCGTCTGGGAGAAGGGCCCGGGGGAGGATTTTTTTCGGGCCCTGACAAAGGAACTGGGAAAACTTCCGGTCCTCGCGGAGGATCTGGGGTTTATGACGGAAGGGGTGCGGCGCCTGCGGGACAGCCAGGGTTTTCCGGGGATGAAGGTCTGCCAGTTCGGGTTCGAAGACATCAACGAGGGCGTTCTGGACAGCCGGCACCTTTTTCTGCCCCACAATTACGGCTATCCCTGGGCGGCCTATTCGGGGACCCACGACAACGACACTACCGCGGGCTGGTACCAAGCCCTGAAGGATCCGGATAAAAAAACCGTGGCGGATTACTTTAACTGCTCCCCCGAGGCCGGGGAAGTTGCCTGGGCCATGATCCGGTCAATTATGGCGTCCCACGCGCAGTACGCGATCTTTCCCATGCAGGATCTTTTAGGTTTGGGTTCCGAAGCCCGGATGAATACCCCCGCCACCTGCGGCGGCGGGAACTGGTCCTGGAGGCTTGGAAATAGTAAGGCGGATTTGGCCCCCCGTTTTGCCGCCCTGGCGTCCCTGTACGGCCGCTGAGCCGGGTTTATACAAGCCCTCCGGAAGCCTCCGGCAGCACGGCCCGGCATATCATCACATCCCCGAACCCGCAGGGTTTGGCCAGGGCGTCCAGGATTTTTTTTATCCCCCCCGGCGCCAAACCTGCCGCCAGGCCGCCCCAGGTTACGATCCGTTCCGCGCGAAATCCCCTTTGTTCCAGCAAAAGCCGGAGGGTCCGTGTCGAAAAAAGATAGAGGTGGTCAAAAATAGCGGATCTCCAACGGTTTTTAAACAGCCGGGCCTGAAGACCATGAATATTCGGGGTGGTTACATAGAAGCGGCCTTGGGGTTTTAGAATGCGCCGTACTTCCCGTACAAAAGTATCCGGGTTGTTTAGGTGTTCGATCAGATGGGACGCCAAGACCACATCAAAGGAAGCAGGGGAAAACGAGCATTCTTCCACGGCGCCCTGACGCACGTCCAAACCCCGGCTTTTGCAGTACTCCGCCTGGGGTCCGGAAAGCTCCACCCCTTCTACGGTCCAGCCCCGGTTTTTAAGCATCCTAAGCAGCGCCCCGGTGGCGCAGCCTATGTCCAGGACCCTGCCGGATCCGGGAAGGTTCAATTTCCGTTCCAGGTTAAAAAATCCCGCATCCCGCAGGGCCAGTTCCTGGAGGCGTAAAAAGGCCCCTTCGTTAGCCTGCTCATAGGCCAAGTAATCGGCCCCGTAGAGCTCCCCGTACCGGGCCGCAATGGACCCGGGGGAGGGCTGGGGGTTAATCTGAACCAGGCCGCAGTGTTTGCAGCGGACATAAGAAAAGGAAGCCCCGCTCCCGGAGGGGCCGGCTTCTGTACAGGTAAAGCAGGGGGAAAATTCCAGGCCCCCGCAGAGGGTGCAGGGGACGAGACGGCCCTGTTCGCCGGAAACCGGGGTTGACCAGGTTTTTACCGCCATGGGGCGCTTAGGGACGCCGCGGGGTTTTCTGGAAAAGGATCATTCCACCGTAAGCCTATAGCTTAGGGACCGGGAATTTCCCGCGATATCCCGGGCTTCGATGGTAAGGGTTGCCTGCCCCCGGGTAAAACGGACTTCCCCCAGGCCAAAACCACCGGAATCGTAGACCTGGGCCGCTGGAACAATTCCGTTCCGGTACACCATCCGCTCTCCGTTTTTGGAAATCAAGGTTTCAAAGCTTAAGGCGCCGGCTTCAACGCCGTTGATGGAGCAGATAATGCGGTTGGGGGCAAGGTTCTTCCCCGCCGCGGCGATGGTATCCACCGTATCCACGTAGACCGTATACAGCCCCTGGGGCAGGCTGCGGATCGAAGCGGGGTTAAAGGAAGTTCCCGCAACATTCCGCAGTTCCACCTGGCGTATTAGCGGCGGATAGTTGTCCTCCAGATTGGAAATGATAATGGAAGGGTTAATCCATCTTCTTTCGCTGCGGTCAAAAAAAGCAAAATAAAAGCCCCCTTCGCCGGCCCAGCCGGATCTGCCCGCGGTGGCAAGGACGGTATTTTTTTCCACCATGGCGGGAACCGGAACGTCCCGGGAGCTTTCGTAGCGGCCGTATATTCCCACCAGGTTATCCCCGTGATCCAGGGCCACCCAGGAACCCAGGGGAGAGGGAAGCCGGGACGGGGAACTGTCCGGCTCGTGGACAAAGATCAGTTTTCCCACATCGGAGGGGTAGATGGCGCCGGAAGCGCTAAAGGAATCCCCCAGTGCGGGTATGCCGCCGTCGGGGCTGGCAAAATTAGAGAGCAGGGTTCCTTCGCTTGCCGGCCATTCCAGGGAAAACGCGAAGAGGGAAAAGAGCAGAAACAGAAGAAGGGTACAGATCCGCCTGCTTCCGCCGGATAGATACCCGGCGCCCCAAAATTCTTTTTTTTCGCCGGTCCAGGGATTTTTTTGCGTCATTTTTTGTCCAACATAAATGCCGCGAGGGTTATGCCGCCTCCGATAAAAAGCTTTTTACCCCGGCGGGCTAAAAAAGAAGTTTCGCTTTTAAAGGGGACGTTAAGAATTTCCTTATCCGGCAGTTTTAACGCGATAAGCCGCTTTTCGCCGTTTTTACCTCCGGTAACAAAGAAAAAAAGCCCCTCGCCGCCGTCTTCGTCCAGGGCCTCCAGTTTATCCGAAAGGGGCAGGGTAATGGAGGACCGGGAACGGATGTCGTAGATCCCCAGGCCCTCCTCCTGTTCAAACACAACCCGGGAATCGTTGTCGATAAAAGCCATCCGTACCTCCCGCCTAAAGCCCTCGCCGGCCAGGAATTCATGGTGGGTTACCCGGTATTCGTTTTCCCCGTACCATTCTAAAAAGAGAAAACGCTGTTTATCAATCCCCGACACCAGGGCCAGTTTTGAACCGTCCGAGGAAATGCGGCAGCCCAGGATTACCGGAATTTCGGAAGCCCCCGGGGCATAGGAAGGAAAAAGGGCCCTGCCGCGGCTGTCTAAAAGGTCGATCATGCCGTCCAGGGTGCCGGTAAGGACATAGTCTTCCGTGGCGTCAATGCAGGTAAGGGGGGCCTCGTAATCGTATTTCCACAGCAAGGTTCCGCCGGTGTTAAGCTCCCCCAGGGTGGTCTGATCCTTGCTGATAACAAAGATCCGGCTTTTTAAAAAAAAGGGATATCCCCAGGGATCCTCCAGGTTTATATCCTCCCCCGATCGGGGATCGTGGATGGTAATGTGCTGCGGAACAGGATCGTATTCCGCCCAGTAGCCGGTGGACAGGGAAATTGTTTTTTCCCGTACCCGGTTTAGGATAAGGTTTCCGTTATCATCCGCATACCCGAAGCGGTTTCCTAAAACAAAGGGGATCAGCGGCGCCTTTGAAGCGGCTTCGTCTTCGGGTTCCGTTTCCAGCCGCCTAAGCCAGCTGTTGGTAAGGATGATCTCCTGTGGTATGGGCTGGGCGGCCAGGAGCATATAGCCCATAAACGCAAAAACCGCCAAAATAATAAAATATACTTTTTTACCCTTAATCACAGGGGCACTATACCCGGAAAAAAGGGGATAGTCAATGTTACCGCTTGGGGTATACTGGGAACAGGGAGAAGCAAATGGATATGGATACTCTTTTTTGTATAGCCCGGCGGGCGGCAGAGGCCGCCTATGCCCCCTATTCCCGGTTTCGGGTAGGGGCCGCCCTGTTGGCCGGGGACGGGACGGTTTTTTCCGGCTGCAATGTGGAAAACCGTTCCTTTGGGCTGACGATCTGCGCGGAACGGAGCGCGGTGGTACAGGGGGTAAGCAGGGGCTGCCGTTCGTTTCTGGCCCTGGCCGTCGCGGCCCCCGACTCCCCGGTTCCCGTGGGCCCCTGCGGGGCATGCCGTCAGGTGTTAAGCGAATTTATGGCCCCCGAAGCGCCGGTTCGTTTTGGCGGTTCAGGTCCGCAGCGGGTGGATACCACCATCGGGGAACTTTATCCCCACGACTCCCTTCATGAATTGGCTGGCGCTACTTGACATATCTTGCGGTATGATGTAAAATATTTGTAATGATTGAAGAAGAAATTCTCACCATAGAAGAAGTTGCCAAATACCTGCGGGTTTCCGAACGGACCGTGTATGACTGGGCTCAGAAAGGGGACATCCCCTCCGGCAAAATTGGCACCGTGTGGCGTTTCCAGAAGGCGGAAATAGAAAAATGGGTCAACCACAGGCTTTCTAATCACCATCTAGGGGCCAGTTATAACGCCGTCCAGGTAGAATCCATACTCTCCGTGGACCGGGTGCTTTTTTTAAATTACGAAACAAAACGGGACGCTCTAATGGCCCTGGCCGCGAATCTGGCCGCCGCGCCGCAGGTTAAGAACCGTCAGGAACTGGTGGAAGAGATTATCCGCCGGGAAGAGCTGATGAGCACCGCCATTGGCCGGGGAATTGCCATCCCCCATGTCCGCTTATCGTCGGTGACGGATCTGGTTGTGTCGGTAGGGATCAGCCGGACCGATATCCTTGACTTTCAATCCCTGGACGACGAGCCGGTTCGGCTTTTGTTCATGATCGCCGCCGCGTATAACCAGCATGCCTATTATCTACAAACCCTGTCGTTTTTTAGCGCCCGGCTTAAAAACAGGGAACTGCGCCGCTCCCTGCTGGATTCCCAGACCACCGAAGAGGCGTACCGCCTATTGGTAAGGGTTTAAGGGTCCCCGTCAATCTGGGGCCCGGGATACCTTACACTAGTTAAACACCATCCCCAGCCATTTTGGGATTTCGCTGACCCCTTCCCCGATGCGGCCCAGGGGTACCGGGGCGGTGGTTTCGGCGACCAGCCACTTTAGTTCCCGGCCGTTTCCGTCCTTCATGGGAAACCGGGCGCCCTCGCCGCTTATATCCGCCAGGCCCATGGCGTGGCCGTATTCCCGGGAAACCATGATCCCCGCGGCTATGTTTGCCTGCTCCAGGATAATGGCCCACAGCATGGCCCGGCTGTCGCAGTCTCCCCGGCCTTCCTGGGCGGCGCTAACCAGGTTTACAAAATCGCTCCCGAAAAGATTCCGTTCATAGTTAAAGCCCTGCACCCATTCCAGGGTTTTGGCCGCGATGGCCGCCGCTTCCTCGGGTCTGGCCCCCAGCCGCCCCGTTTCTTCGGCCCGGATCTCCTTTTCCCCGGGTTCCGGGGCCGGATTGTTCCAAAGCCGTTCCAGTACAAAGGCCGCGTCCGTAAGGCGGCTAAAGGAATCCTTGTGGATCATCCGGTAGAACCGTTTCCAGGCCTCCTGCCACTGCGGGGAGTTTGCGTAAAGCTTCATTACTTCGAATTCCCGATCCACCAGAGCCTGGGCCCCCCGGGCGTCGTTTTCCCGGAAGAACGCGTGTCTTGTTGTCCGGGCCAGTTTTTCCAGCTTCCATTCTCCCCGGGGGTAGAAGTATTCCGTTACCGGGCCGGGCAGATTATGGTCCCCCTCTCCCCCTTCTATGGAATCCAGGATCGAAAGGTGAAGGCCGCTCAGTTCTTTCCTTTCCGGACCGTATGCGACGGCGGTCAACAGGGGGCGCTTTTCCTGCTCCAGTTCCATGCAAAGGGCCCAGCCGCTTAGGTATCCGCTTCCGCGGCGGGGATTTGTAAAGCGCAGTTCCAGCAGCGCCGCCTGCCTTCCGTTAAAGGTAAAGGAATGTACCGCGCCCCCGCTGGAAAGCTTTTTCATCAGTTCTTCCGCCAGGGCCGGGACCGAATCTGCGCCGGTATAAACCGCCATATCAAAATGGGTATTAAACGAGGACACAAAGGAAAATTGATTTTTCCCGTCCCCCCCCGAAAGTTCGTATCCTCCGGGCAGATCCAGGCGAAAACCCCAGGTGGGGGAGTACAGCGGCTCAGCCTTTGCGGCGGCCGTCAAAAAAACCAGGAAAAGTATCATCAACCCATGGCGTTTCATATTTTTAGCATACACTATACAATACCCTTATGCGAGTACGGGGGCTGCGGTTTATCCGCCGGCCTGTGGAATTATTCGGGGCCGTCTGGAAGGCAACAAACTTCCCGGACGGCCCCAATTGCCGAAAACTGAAGTTTTGGAACAGCTTCAGGGCGCCTTTGGAAGCCCAGCCAGGGTTTCCAAAGGCGCCCCTTAGCCAATTCCGCGGCTGCAAACTCAAGTCATGGTGTATATAGGCCGGGATTAAAGGATGCAAAACCGTCAAAAAACTCCGGACCCGCCGGGGGCCATAGAAATTTTGTTTGAAGACCCCCGCTTTTTGGTTCTTAACAAACGGGCCGGTCTGGCTGTCCAGGGAGGGGAGGGGGTGGGAATTTCCCTGGATGCCCTGCTGGGCCGTCTGTACCGGCCTAAGCCGTTTTTGGTTCACCGGCTGGATAAGGATACCTCCGGCGTCATGGTGGTGGCGAAAACCAGGGAAGCCGCCGCGGCCTGCGCCGCCCTGTTTGCCCAAAAATCGGCCCTGCGAAAACGGTACCTGGCCTTCTGCGGGGGCCTGATCCCTCCGGGGGGCCTTATCCGCGAAACCCTTGGGGTCCGGGGTAAAAACAAGGCCGCCGAAACCCGGTACAAGCTTCTGGGCGCGGGGAATTTGCCGGGCATTGCGGAAGATACGCCGGATCCCCGGTGTTCCCTGGTAATTTTAGAGCCCGCGACAGGCCGGATGCACCAGATCCGGCGGCATCTGGCGGGGATGGGGCATCCGGTTCTGGGGGACGGCAAATACGGAAACTTTAAGCTTAACCGGCTTTTACAGAAAAATCTGGGCCTTAAACGGCTTCTTCTCCACGCCCTTTCTTTATACCTTCCCCCCGCCCTGCTGGGGCAGGGAAGGGAAATTACCGCCCCCCCGCCGGATTATTTTTTGGAATTTTTAAAAAAAGCGGGGCTGGAAGAACCCGGACCGGAAATTGCGTCATTCCATCTTGACATGGAGAATCATTTTTCCCCATGATCAACCGGGTATGGGCCGGGATGCAGCAGGATTTAAACTATACCTGGAAAGCTTAACCACCAGGGAACTATTTACCATGGCGGACGCGTCGGGGATCGATGTGCCCCCGGACCTTGACCGGCCTTTTATCATCCGGGAACTCTTGGACGCGGAGTTTGAAGAGGATGTTTCCCAGCCCCTTTCCGAGGCGCCGGAACTAGTCACCGCCCCCCTTCCCCGGCAATACCACATTACCTACCTGGAAGTTCTGCCCCGGGACCCCCAGTGGGTATATGCATTCTGGGAAATCAAGGCCCTGGACAGGGAAACCTGTGAACGATCCTCCCGCTTTGAAGGATACGAACTGCGGATTATGGAACTTGCGGATCCCAAGCCGGTGGAATCCTTTGTGGTTCCCGTGGGGCTTAACGATAATTCCTGGTACCTGGGATTCCCGCCGGGGGACGGAAACTTTCGCCTTGAACTGCGGGCCCGGGGGCTCGACAGAATTTTAACGGTTTCCCGGCCCTTTACCCTTCCCCGGTTTTTTAACGGCCCCGAAAATAAGGATATCCTGGCCTGTCCCCTGTTATGGCTTTCCGGGGCGGCGGACCTTATCATACTTCGCAACGCCGATGGAGTTTCCCGCTTTCGATCATGAATAAACCCTGTCTTTGCATCATCATCAACGGCCACGAGCCCTTTGTTTCTTTTTCCGGCGGCGGCGGCGCCAGCGGCGGCGGCGGCGGCGCCGCCGCCGACTCCAGCCCGGAGGAACAGAATTTTTTTGAGGCGGTTTCCGAAACCTACATCCCCTTGCTGGAACTCTTCGGCAGGCTGGAAAACTCCGGGACCCCCTTCCGGCTGGGCATGGTGCTTTCCCCCTCCTTATGCGCGATGTTCCAGAATAAACGGCTTATGGAAAAATACGTCGGGTGGCTGGATAAACGCATAGACTTCGGGCGGCATGAACTGGATCGCTGCGGAGCCGATGCTGAACTGTCGTCCCTAATCAGATTCTATTTTACCCAGGACATAGAACGGCGCATATCCCTGACGGAACGGTACGGCATGGACCTGCTGGGGGCCTTCGGGAGCTTTCAAAAAAAAGGGCGGATAGAATTCCTTGGCACCGCCGCGACCGCGGCATTTCTGCCCTTTTACGCCTCCATGAGCGAGGCCGTCCATGCCCAGATAGAAACCGCCCTGGTTCACCATCGCCGCTACCTGGGCCGGGCCCCTTCGGGCTTCTGGCTTCCCGATCTGGGCTGGACCGCCGCCCTGGGGCCGGCCCTTATGGAATATCATTTTTCTTATACCGTGGTGGATTCCCACGCCCTTATTCTGGGCAGGCCTCCGGCCGGGGCGGGTATTTTTAATCCGGTAAAAACCTCTTCGGGTCTTACGGTGTTTGCCAGGGACATTACGGCCCGGACGGATCTGAATGAACTGATTAAAGTCCGTCCCGGAATATACCAGATGCATTTTTTGGACGCCGGTTATGAACTTTCCCTGGAAGCCCTTAAGCCCCTGCTGGGTCCGGGGGACTGTCGCTGTTCCACCGGGTACCGGTACTGGCAGGAGGCGGAAAAGGAAAAAATCCTCTATAAGCCCCAGGAGGCCCGGGAATTGGCCTGCGAACAGGCCCGGGATTTTCTGGCCCTGCGGCTTTCCCGGCTGGAAGAGGCCCGCAGGCGCCTGGAAAACGAGGCCGTAAGCGTCTGGACCTTTGACGCCGCCGACCTGGGCCGCCGCTGGTACGAGGGTCCGTTTTTTTTAGAAGCCCTGATACACGAAATTGCCCTTAGGGGGACCGTGGATATTTTTTCTCCCCAGGATTACCTTGATCAAAGGCCGGGCCTTCCCTTCCAGATTTCCGAGCCGGAATACTCCTCTTCCCTTCGGGACGGCTACGGCGGCATGCTGCTGGACGCTTCGAACGACTGGATATACCGGCACATATTCCGTTCCATCCAACGGATGATCGAGATGACCGAACGATTCCCCGCGGATACGGGGCTTAAGGAACGGGCCCTAAATCAAGCGGCCCGGGAAATACTTCTGGCCCAAAGCACCGATTGGTCAAAACCCCTTAACCCCCAGGGGGACGAAAAAACCACCCGGGAACACGCGGAAAAAGAACTGGAAGGGGCCCTGCGGAATTTTACGACAATCTACGAAGCCCTGGGAAGCAACCACATCAGCACCGAATGGCTGGCGGCCCTGGAAAAGCGCCACGCCCTTTTCCCGTATATTAATTACCGGGTTTTTGGCAAAAAGAAATAGCCATCCGTAAACAGGGGTTCTTGTACCCACCGGCTTATTCTGCGGCGGGGAGGTTATTCGTACAGATCCAGGGTCTGCATCTGTTCAACCCGGGTGTCCAGGGCGTGGGAATCCCCAATAAGGGCTATTCCCTCCTTTGCGGGATCGAAACGGGGATTGATGTCCAGGGCCTCTTCCCAGTAGCTTTTGGCCTGCTCGTAGTTTCCATCGGTGTACGCTTCCAGGCCGGAAAGGTACAAGGAGTCCACCTGTTCGGACTTTTCCTGCCGGCCCTGGTCCCCGAAACTAAAACGGGCCCCCAGGCTTATCCGGTTAAGGGGGGTAATCTGGGTAAGCAAATCCAGGGAGTAATTCACATCCAGGCTGATCTTCCCCAGGTTTATCGCGCTGCCAAAGGTAAAGCGGTAGCCGCCGTAACGGCCCAAAAGGCCCGCCCGCATGGAAAGGAAATCGGTAATCTGCACATTGGTCCCCGCCGCCCAGTAGGGTTTTTCCGACAGGCCTATGTCCTGCATGTTCAGGGGCAGGGTAAAGTCGAAAGACAGGGTTAAGGGCCGCAGGGGCTTATATGCCAGGGCCGCGGTAAGCGACGTGGGCAGGGGTTCGTTCTTTGCCGGGGGCCCCAGGTTCCGGATCACCAGGGCCGCGGAGGTGTTTTTTTCCCGGGCATTGTAGAATTTAAACAGGTTAAAGCGGGTTAGGGCCCCCAGATCCACCATGGCCATGGCCGCGGATTGGGAAAGCCCGGAGCCGGAAATAAGCTCCCCTTCGTTATTCCCCATGTCGTCGGCGTCCGTATAATCCGGCATAAACCGGAAGGCGCCCTTAACGGTTGCCCCGACGGAAACCCCGGAAAAGTAATACCCCGCAAGAAAATTGTAGGACACGTTTAACGAAGCCACCATTTCGGAATAGTAGCCCTTCGAGACCCTGTCGCCGTACATATTGTATTCGGAAAACGGGGTGTAAAGCCATTTTATCCCCGCCCCGTAGCCCAGATCGTTAAACCGGGAGGCAAAAACTATGCTTTCCAGCTTGGTATCCGCGATCCAATTATTGTGGAAAAATCCTAATTCGGTAAAACCGAGCATGGAAGACCCCGCGGGGTTCCATTCGATAAACGTAAGGTCGTCCGCTAAAGCGGCGAAGGCGGTCCCCATGCCTTCTGAACGGCCCCCCATGGGAATCAACAGGACCGGAAAACTGGTAAGCCCCGCGTTCTCGTCGGTCTTGTAAATATCCGACAGGGATCCGTAGGTATCGTTATCGAAGTCCCAGGCCTCCGCGGAAAGGCAAAAAAAGAGAAATAAAATTCCCGGCAATAAAACGCGCTTTTTCATGTCCTATTACAAATATATCCTATTTGCGCTGTTTACCCATTATTTTATTTATCGGTAGGATATTTATTTCCTATCGTACTATTATTTAGTATAGTGGTATAATTCGTCAACCGATAGTAAAATAAGGTATACCGATTGATGTTGCAAGACCGCCGCAAAAGGCGGAAGCCCTTCGGACTGCACAGTCCGGGGCACTGGCTTCGCCCGGCAATTATAGTGTTTACTCTTTTTGCCGCCCTTCCGGCCCTTTACGGGAGGGGACAGCAGGAAGACATCCTGTCCACGGCGGATGAACTAATTGCGGAAAAGCGCTATAACGAAGCCCTGCGGATTCTAAGCGGGTACGGCAGGCGGGGGGCCGTAGAATTTGAACAGGCCCAGGTCCGCATTCAGCGGATCCTGCGGGCCCGGGACGCCTACAACTACACCGCCCAGCTTCTTTTGGATGAACTGGAAAAGTATCCCGTTGACGACGCCCGGGTCCTGGCCTTAAGCAACGAACTTCTGGACCTGGATCCCCAGCGGATCGCCGAAACCCAGGATTTTATCAACCGCACCCGGGAAGTGGCCCTCTTTAAGTCAAATCAGCGCCGGCTGGAAGAAATTTTAACCCGGGGCCAGGAGCTTATAGGCCGGGATGCGTATACCGAGGCCCTAAGGACATATACCGGGGGGCTGGATATATACCAGGCGGATTTCTTTGCCGCCGGATACGGGGCCGCCGTTGAAAACCGGGCCCGGCAGGGGATTGCGGCCCTGGAGGGTAATACCGGAACCTTTAATTCAATCGCCGCCGGCCTTCTGAACGCGGTAAACGAACTACGGGCCCAGGCGGATCAGGGTATGGAAGCCCAGAATCTTACCGTGTACCGGAACATCTATAACCGGGTGGGGGCGGAAATGGACCGGCTTACGGATTTAAAAAACCTCTTTACCGGGACCGATACGGCCTTTCGGGGGGATCTGGATCAGATTAGGCGGCTAAACCCCCAGAACCGGGACAGAAATTTTTTGGCCTTTGCGCTTATGCTGATGGAAGGACGAACCAATGATCCCCGGGACGGCATGATAGGGGTTTTTTACAGTCTCTGGGATGACGCGGTTGCCAGGGCCCGGGATTTAATGGACGCCAAGGCCCGGTCTGTGTATGCCGCGGCGGTTCAGGATGCAGAATCCTTTAACTACAGCAGAACCGGCGCCCGGGCGGAAGTCCTGGCGGGCTACGCCGCCCTGCCGGCGGATCTGGAAATCCGCTGGAACCGCTTCGATACGGAGGACCAAAAAGTTACCCTGTTTAACCAGGCCGTTCCCAGGGGAGAAGAGGAGAATTTCCTGCGGTTTCGTTCCCTGGGGAACGCGTCGGAACATCTGCGGGTCCTGAGCCAGCTGGGAAGCCGCTACATGGCCGTTGAGGACCGGGACACCGTGGCGGCATGGCGAAGCGGAGGGAGCGCCGGGGAATTAATACGGCTGGAACAGGCCAATTTTAACACCCTTCGGCAGATCCGGCAGGACGCCCAAACCCTGGTCGCCGCGGTTCGCCGGGACGGGGCGGAATACCATGCCCTGGAAGACCGTTACCCCGATTCGGGGGGAGGGGCGTACATGGACCGGATAGACGCCCTGGCCTCCGCCCTGGTGGAAAGAATTGCCGCCCGGGAAGAAGATTCCGCCGTTAAGCGTTACACCATCGCCAACGGAGTTGTGGACGCCCAGGTGCTGGCCCGGGAACAGGAATTCCAGGAAGGCCTTACCCTGCTGGAAGGAACCAAAAGTCAGGATCAGTCCGAGTACGTATCCAAGCACCCCACCGCGGCCGCGGAAATTTTAGGCCGCATAGACGGACTGGCCGGGACAAACCAGCAGGCCCTGCAGAATCTTATCGACCAGTACAATGCGGAATCCGCCGAATTTAACGCCGTCTCCCGGGTCCGGGCCCTTCGGGATTCGGCCCAGGACATCGCAAACCGCCTGGACACGGTCCGGTCCCGGGCCCGATCCACGGCCGCCTCCGCCCGGTCCCAGTCGGCCCAGGCCGCGGCCCTGCGCGAAGAGGGGGACCGCCGGTACGCGGAAGCCCAGGGCGCCCTAAACCAGGGGGACTATGAAAGCGCCCGGAACCGGCTGCAACAGGCCGGGGACGCCTATTATCAGTCCCTGGTGTACGAGGACGATCAAAGCACCTGGGACAAACGTGAAACGGCGGTTCCCAATCTGGACGCGGAAATAGCCCGGCTTTTAAATGAAGAGGTGGTGCGGGATGTCCGGGGGCTGGTGGCTCAGGTTGATGAAGCGTACAGGGGGGGGGACTTTGACAAGGCCGAAGAACTGTTGACCCGGGCAGAAAACCGCTGGAAAGTTACCCAGTCGGAAAACAGCCCGGATCTTGACTATTGGCGGGGGATGATCCGGATTGGCCGCCGTTCCGGCAGAACCATACCGGTAACCGCCCCCCTGTACGCGGAAATGAGCCAGCTTTTAAGCGAGGCCCAGAAAAACTATACCGAGGGGCGGAGTATTATCAGCTCGGATCGCGGCGAGGGCCTGCGGAAGCTTACCCTGGCGAGCCGGAATATCCAGAAGGTTAGACTTGTGTACCCCATGAACGAAGAGGCGGGAATTCTGGATCTGCGGATTGAACAGGTAGTGGATCCCGCTGAATTTGACAGAAATTTTGCCGATAGGATAAACAAGGCCGTGGCGGGAACTAAAAGAAGGGATATGCAGTCCTATAACGATCTTCGGAACCTCCAAAAAATAAACCCCCGGTATCCGAACATAACAGCCATTGTGGAACAGGCGGAACGGGATGTGGGGCTTGCCCCCCCGCTGCCGGATCCCGCCGCCGTGGCCCTTTCGGATGAACTAACCGCCCAGGCCCGGCCCATTGTTGCCGGCCGGATTATGAATGAACTGGAAGGGGCCAGAAACGATCTGGCCAGGGCAATCCGGCTTAATCCGGGCAATCAGGAGGCCCGGAGGCTTTTTGACCAGGTTGCCCAGATCCAAGTTGCCGGCAGAACCATTTTGGACGCCGAAGCCGAAAGGCTGTTTGTCCAGGCGGGTACGATGCTGAACCAGAGTAATTATGTCGGCGCCATGCGGCTGATAAACCAGATATACGCCCGGAATCCTCAATACCGCAGTAACAACCGGGTGCTTGAACTTGAACGGCGGGCCCGGGTCAATCTCGACCAATGAAAAACAAACGCTTCCCGGTTTTTTTGTGGGTTTTACTGGGTTTTGTCCCGCTTTTTGCCCAGGAACTCTATTGGGAAGAACCCCGGCTGTTTTCAAATCGAAACGGGAGTTTTCCCGTTTCCGCCTACCGGGAAGGTCTATCCGTGGTTGCCTGGCAGGAAACCACCCGCACCGATTCCGGGGGGCAGATTACCATTAGTTTGGCGGTAAGACAGGGAAGGGCGCCGTGGATCCTTCGAAGCCAGGCAGCCGCGTATACCTATGCCGGCGCCGAACCGGCAATTTTAAGCGTCGCCGTTGACGCCCGGGAAAGGATCCTCATTGCGGTGGCCGCCTCGGGCACGGAAACGGATATTCTTATTTCCTCGGACCTGGGAGAAACCTTCGACAGGCATCAGCTAGAACTGGGTTCGGAAAGTTCCGTAGCCCCCAGGATCTTTACCCGGTCCGACGGCGGGTACCTTTTGTTTGTTACCCGGGGTACAACCAGGGACGGCCTTTCCCTGTACTATTCCCGTTCCGGCGACGGAATTACGTGGACAAATTTCCAGCCCTTTGTTACGGAACAGGGAAGAAACTTTAACTTTTTGCCTTCGTATGTAAGTTTAAACGGCCGGGATTATGTAATCTACCAGTCCCAGGTTCCCGGATTAGCCGACGTGGGGCCCACCTTTCAACTTTTCCTTAAATCCTCCCGGGACAATGGAATATCCTGGTCCCCGTCGCTTAGGGTAACGGGGTTTCGGGATTTTCTTAACCCGGAAGCAAACCCCGACGAATTCGACAACCAGCGGCCCCACCTTTCGGTTCAACACGAGAATCTATTTGTGGTCTGGGAACGGCGGTATCAAAGCCAGGCCCCCCAAATTTACGGAACCCGCCTAAACAACGACGGCTCCATTTCCGGCGCGCCGAATAAAATAAACGTTAATAACGCGTACTGTAACAACCCCATGGCCTTTGCCCTTAAAGGAAACACCATGGTGGTCTGGTTTGATAACAGCCAGGGCTCTAACCGGATCATGATGGCCGGCGAAAGCGGAAGCGGCTGGAGCCAGGGAACGGACCTTTCCCACGGCCTGGGGGGGGACGCGTCTTTTGGCCGTCCGGTGATTGCGGGGGATACCCTGACCATATTCTGGCAAAGTTCCCGGCAGGGGCAGGATCGCATCTACTCCCTGTCGCCGGACACCTCCATTGGCCAGCCCCAGATCCTTACCCGGAATTTTGTTTCCGGAAGAAGAACCAGAAACAGCACGGCCCTTATCAGCTGGAGCGCCCCCCGGTCTTCTATAAATGTCCGGGGCTATGCCTGGTCCTGGAGCGAAAACATCCGCGAAGAGCCCCCCCGGGAAATCATGAGCGCCATTCCCCCGGCTTCTTTGGAAATGACCGTGGATGCCGACGGAACCTGGTATTTTTCCCTTATTACCCAGGACCATTCCGGCGCCTGGTCGGATCCGGTGCGGGTTACGTTTATCCGGGATACCACCCCTCCCCCGGCGGCCCGGATTATTCTTCCCGAAACAGACCCGGAGGGCTTCCTTGTTTCAAATACCTTTACCATGCGCTGGAACACCCCCCCCGCGTCGGATATTACCGGATATACCTGGAACCTGGAATACCTGGGCCCCGCCTCGATCCTGGAGGGAACCGGCGAAGATTTGAACCGGGCCGCCGGACAGCGTTTTGAAAGAACCGCCCAGCCCCCCCGGGCTGTCCTTGGTCCGGGAAACACCGCTTCTTTTACCAACGAAGACAACGGCCTGTGGGCCTTTACCGTTTCCGCGGTGGACGAGGTAGGAAATATCGGTATACCCAGCAGGTATTTTTTTAAGACCAACAAGTATGTACCCTATACGTATATAGGCTATGCGGACGCCCGGCAGAATGAAGAAGGGCAGCTTGTCATGCGGATCATAGGCCGGGGCTTTGCCGACGGGGGCCTTGTTACCCGGATAATCCTGGATCGGGACGGGCTGGAACCCTACGACCGGGAATACCGGCTTAACGGGGGGGATTACCAGGTATCCTCGGACAGGGAAATCAGCGATCTTCTGGTAAACGATATTTCTCCGGGGCTGTACCGGATCCTTATGGACCATCCCCGCCGGGGCCTGTATGTGTCTCCTCCTCTTCTAACGGTGGACAGGACCGGGACCATTAAATTCGGCGATTACAGCCAAACCTGGCAGCCCTCCTGGGTTCTGCGAAAAGATCGGACATTCGTGGTTGACCCGTCCTACCTGATCCTGGGGGCGATCATGGCGTTCTGTGTGCTGGGATTCCTTGCTTCGCTGCGGGGGATCGGCAGTGTAATGGCCGAAAGTGCGGCGATACGGATGGAAACCATCGCCCTTATCACAGGAGATATTATGCCTTCGGAAAAGAAAAAGCGGATGATCAGAATTAAGCGAAAGGGCGGGGGACTGCGCCTTAAAATGGCGTCCTTCACCATAGTCCTGGTGATCCTGGTGGTTGTGATGATCTCCAGCCCCCTCTACGTCATGATGGGAAGAACCCAGGAATCTACCCTGCTGCAGGGGCTTCGGGATCGTTCGGCGGTACTTCTGGAAGGAATTGCCACCAGCGCCCGGGCCTACATGCCCAGCAATAACCTGCTGGAATTAGGGTACCTGCCCTTCCAGTCCTCGGCGATCCCCGAAGCCCGTTACGTTACCATTACCGGTTACGGGAAAGAAGACGTCTTTAACAACCACGTACTGGCCACCAACGATCCCGACATAGCTTCCAAAATAGATTCCAGCCTGGAACTGGGAGTATCCAGACTTACGGACAGCCTTAGCCCCCGAATCGAAGGCATGGTGGAAGAATTGAACGAACGCGCCCGGCAGTCGGTGGGCGAATTGTCCGCCAGCATTACCATCCTGAACAGGGAGGCCGGGGAACTGCTGGACCGGCCCAATCTAAGCCCGGAAGAAAACGCCAGGATCGACGCCATAGCCATTACCACCCAGTCGTACCAGACCCAGCTAAGCGAGCGGCTGGCGGAAATCAGCCGGGAAATCGGTTCCGAGCCGGTTTTTTCCACCGTTTCTTTACGGGAAAATACCAGCAACACCTATATCTTCTTTAAGCCGGTCCTTTACCCGGGCGGCGACGACATGTATTACCGGGGCCTTATTCGCCTGGAAGTGACCATCGATTCGATTATAACCCAGATCCGCGAAGGCCAGTGGGCCCTGCTGCGGATCATTCTTATTATCGCCCTGGCGGCCATAGCCATAGGCGCCATAGGGGCCCTGCTTCTGTCTACCCTTATCATAACACCCATCGCCAAGCTGGTAAGCCATGTGGAACGGATCCGGGATACGGATGATAAATCCAAGCTTGAAGGGGTGGACATTGAAATCAAAACCAAGGATGAAATTGAGATCCTGGGAAGAACCATCAACGATATGACCCATGGCCTGGTTAAGGCCGCCATTGCCGCGTCGGACCTTTCTCTGGGTAAGGAGATCCAGAAAAAATTTATTCCCCTGGAATTGGACCGGGAGGGAAACAAGCTTTCCAGCGGCTTTAAGGACGCCAAAAATGTCCGGTTCTTCGGCTACTACGAGGGCGCCAAGGGCGTGTCCGGGGACTACTTTGACTACCAGGATCTGGACGATCGGTACTATGCGATTATTAAATGCGACGTAGCAGGAAAGGGAATTCCCGCGGCCCTGATCATGATCCAGGTAGCCACTATGTTTATCAACTTCTTTAGACGCTGGAAGCCCACCGAGAAAGGCTTCCATATTGAAGATCTGGTCTACCAGATCAACGATTTCCTGGAAAACCTGGGTTTCAAGGGCCGTTTTGCCGCCTTTACCCTCTGCCTCCTGGATTCCCAAACCGGCCTTATCCGGTTCTGCAACGCCGGGGACAACATTATCCACTGGTACGACGCGTCCGAAAGACGCATAAAAACCGTAACCCTTCGGGAAACCCCCGCCACCGGGGTGCTGCCCAACTTCCTGGTAGAATCCAAGGGCGGGTATCCCGTCCAAACCCTGACCATTGATCACGAGGATATCCTGTTCCTGTTCACCGACGGTATTGAAGAGGCCAAACGAAAATTCAGGAATGCGGATTTTGCCGAAATTCTTTGCGCAGAGGGCGAAAAGGATACCGCCCATGCAACCCATACGGTGGGCCAGGGAGACGAGGAAATGGGTCCCGACCGGGTGGAGGGGATCATCAATGCGGTGATGAACAAGGAGGTATACGTCCTCCACAAGTACCACAACCCCGAAGGAGAAAACCGGGACCTTTCCTTTGATTTTACCACCTGCGAGGGTAAGGTAGAAGAGGCGATCATGGCCATGGTTTCGGTGGAAAAAATATTCCGTATATACAAGGACCCCAAGGCCGCCGAAGAAAACCAGGTTCTGGTAGATAAAAAGGTGGATGCGTTTTTGCAGAAACATTTCCAGCAGTACCGGAATTACTGCTACAACACCCGGGAAAACCCTGGCAATGACGCGTATATGTACTATACTCATCTAAAGGAAGATGAACAGTACGACGATCTGACGATTTTAGGGATAAACCGGAAGTAGTACTCCGGTTTTGTAAAAGTAAGCTAAGGAAGCACTGATTTATTCAATTGAGAATAAGCACCGGGTTATTGAACAGGTCCAATACATAGGGAAACGCCGATTAGCGTCATTTAATCAACGTTTCCCTGGGACCTAAAAAAAGGAGGCGATTATGGGATTTAGCGATACTTTGAAGGAACTGCTGGATCAGGGATTACAGGTTTCCCGGGAAATAGCGGCCAGGGCGGGGGGGAAGGCCCAGGATTGGGGCAGCCGGGGCCTGGAGGCGACTAAGGACTTTGCCGTCAAAGCCGGCGCCAAGGTCCAGGAACTGGGGGAAAGGGGGGTCCTGATGCTGGAAATAAAGCAGCTTGAGGGCCAGACAAAAAAACTTTTGGGCCGGTTCGGCGTGGAACTGTACAAAATCTTTGAAAACGGCGTCTCGACTGTCAGTGTGGACGAGCCCGAAATCAAGGCCATGTTTAGCGAAATAGGCGCCCTCAAAGAAGCCCTGGAAAAACGGGAACAGGAACTGGCCTCTAAGAAGGCATAGCGAACCCGGTTTCCAGGAAGACATAGGCCGGGGCTGCGGGCGCGGCGTTTACACTGCAAGACCTGGCGCTTTTACGGCGGGCCGCCGTATACTGGGGAATATGATAATCTCCGCTTCCCGCCGATGTGATATTCCCCGGTTCCATTTTCCGTGGTTTTTAAACCGCCTGGATGCGGGGTTTGTTGAAACGGTAAATCCGTATAACCATACGCAAATTCGGCGGGTATCCCTGCTTCCCGGCGACGCGGAGCTTTTTGTCTTCTGGACCCGGGACCCCGGCGCCATCCTGCTTCATGAAGAAACCCTGGCCAAACGGGGCTGCCGGTACTATGTGATGACCACCCTCACGGGGTATCCCAAAATTCTAGAACCCCGTGGACCCCGGCAGGAGGCGGTGCTGCGGGCCATGGAAAACCTTGCCGCCCGGCTAGGGCCCGACAGGCTTATATGGCGCTACGATCCTGTTTTTCTTAGCGGCGGCACCGATGAAGAATTCCATCTTTGTAATTTCAGGACCCTTTCCCGGTCCTTGGAGGGGCTTGTCCGAAGGGTCATTATCAGCCTCTTCGACGCCTATCGGGGGCCGGAGCGGCGTCTTGCCGCCCTGGAACGGCAGGGCCGCCTTAAACGGCTGCCGGTGACGGACGCCGAAGGCCGCCTGCTTCCCGGGCCCTGGGACCTGTTAAGCGGCTTGGCCCGGATTGCCCGGGAAGCCGGCATGACCATCCAAACCTGCGCCGAACCGGAGGATCGCATCCCCCCGGGTATAGTACGGGGCGCCTGTATTGACGGGGAGCTTATCGAAAAGCTTTGGGGCATTAAAACCGGCGGAAAGGACAAAAACCAGCGTTCCCACTGTAGATGCGCCTCCAGTGTAGACATCGGCGCTTACGGCCCCTGTCCCGCAGGCTGCGTATACTGTTACGCCCGGCGCCCCGGCCCCCCGTTTTCCCCCTCCGCCGCCTCCGGAGACCCGCCGGGCTGCGGTACCGCGTATTAATTCGAGTCTGTCCATAATGTAGACACATTATGGACAGACCCTAATTCGATATAGGGAAACGGTTTTACGCCGTATGCGCCGGCCTCTTTTTGGATACGGAACCTTGGCGGCAAATCAAGGTTTTTCCATAATCAGGTTAATTTTTTTAAAAATTTTCACGGATTATTCACAATTTTCACGGATCCCCTTGACATACATCGCATTTTTAAGTATTGTTATCGTTACAGACTATACGTTCCGCATCGGTGGAATTATATATAGGGCCCCTTGGGGTCAGGGCTATTTAGGCAGTTTCAGGGCTTAGCCGTGAGGCTGTTCTTCTGGAAAACGCGGTTTTGCAGGCTGGGCCTGCAAAATTCGAAAATTGAGTTTTAAGACCTAAATTTTGAAGAAGAGCGCTTGACAAAACTTCTTGTGGCGTAGTAGTGTCTTCAAGCCCGCTCAGGCGGGGCCTGCGGGGAGCTTGGCGGGATGTAGAGGCCTGCGGGTTTTTCGGCGGTGAATGTTCTTTGGAAACCGGGCTGCGGGTAACACCGCAGTCTGTAGGGAAGGGAGAGAAAGAAAGAAGCCAAGGCGGCGCCGGGTTCGAAAGGATTCGGGGCCGCTGCGAAGCGTATCGAAGGCCGCCGGGTATCCGGCGGCGCACGG
>JAITKV010000008.1 GCA_031278215.1 Spirochaetaceae bacterium | reverse complement strand
AGCGTGGTCCGCGCCTTGATGATGTAGGCAAGGTTCCCCACGGCCTGGGTAAACACAACCCCGTGGTAGCTGGGGTTGGGCTTTGAAAGGCCGGGGAATTTGTCGTTCGCTGCCCAGTCTAATTTTTCGCCGTCTACGATGACGCCGCCTATGGAGGTTCCGTGCCCGCCGATAAACTTGGTTGCCGAATGGACCACGATGTCTACGCCGTATTCAATCGGCCGCAGAAGGTAGGGGGTAGCAAAGGTGCTGTCTACGACAACGGGGATTCCGTGCTTGTGGGCGATGGCGGCGACCGCTTCAATATCGACAATGCTGGCGTTGGGGTTTCCGATGGTCTCGAAAAAAAGCGCCTTGGTGTTGGGCCTTATGGCTTTCTCGAAATTTTCGGGCTTGCCGCCGTCTATAAAACTCACCTCTATACCGATATCCTTAAAGGTGTTGGCAAAGAGGTTAAAAGTGCCGCCGTAAAGCTGATTATCCGACACAATGTGATCGCCGCTTTTGGCGATGTTCTGAATTGAATAGGTAACTGCGGCGGCCCCCGACGAAAGGGCCAGCGCGCCGGCGCCTTTTTCCAGGGCGGCTATGCGCTGCTCAAACACATCCCAGGTGGGGTTCATAATCCGGGTGTAGATGTTTCCTGTTTCGGTCAGGGCAAAACGGTCCGCCGCCGACTTGGAACTGGGAAACACGTAGGACGAGGTTTGGTAAATCGGCACCGCCCGGGCGTCCGTGGCGGGATCCGGCTTTTCCTGGCCCGCGTGGACCTGGATGGTTTCAAAAGCCCATTTTTCTCTTGCCATAGATTGCTCCTTTTTAAGGGTGTTCCCCTTAGGGTTATTCCCCGAATACTACCTTTCTTTTATACACAATAGATTTTTGTTTGTCAGGCAGGGAATTTTAATTCTTTGCCTGACAAACAATTACAATCGGAATTCCCTGACAATTTCAAATTGTCCGGGAACACATCCAAGGTTAAGCCGGTCAGCGGGGTGCGGGAAATATATCATATTAAACCCATCTAAATACTAGGATTTTATCAGCGGTTTTTCTTTTTGTTACGTAAAATGGGGCAGTTTTAAAGCTTTTCCGTATTTTGGGAGATTTCCCCGGTAAAAACAGCCGGCTTATAACGTTTTGGCCCGGCGGCGCCCGGGGAAAGTCCCGCAAAAAGCATTTTTATTCGCAAGCGGGTTTAATACCCCGTCGCCGGCCTGATGTTGTTACCCGCCGGAATGGCGGAAAGTTTTTCACCGTGGTCGATGCCGTCAAGTTTGGGGCAGCCGATAAGGGTTATGCGGTTCTTCATAAACTCGTGGTTAAAATTGCAGCACGCGTAGGGGCGGCAATCGGCGGAAACCGTTTTACCATTCCCTACGACAGGCAGGAATTGGCCGATTATTTGTCCGTGGACCGGAGCGTTCTTTCCAGAGTGCCGGGCGCCCTGCGGGACGAAGGGCTTTTGTCTTTTCGGAAAAATCTGTTTACCGTGAAGGGGGCTCCAGTTTTTCCAGGTCGTAGGGGGTTTCCTGGTACACAAAGTTAAGCCAGTTGCTAAAAAAAAGATGGGCGTGGGCCCGCCAGCGGACTATGGGCTCCCGGGCCGGATCGTTTTCCGGGTAATAGTTTCTCGGCACTTCTATCGGAAGGCCCCTGGCAAGATCCCGCTTGTATTCCCGGTCCAGGGTAAGGGGATCGTATTCCAGGTGGCCGGTAACGTAAATTTCCCGGCAGCGGCGGGCCGTGGCGATAAAGACCCCAGTTTCCGGGGTTTCGGATTCTATCGTCAGCGCCGGGCAGGAACGCGCCGCGTCCCGGTCGCTTTCGGTATGCCGGGACTGGGGCGCCAGGAATTCATCGTCGAAGCCCCGGAACAGGGAGGTGTGCCGTTCCTGTTCGCTAAGGCCGTGGGGAAAAATGCCGAAAAGCTTTTTGGAGAGGGGCTTCTTGCCTATGCCGTAGCGCCGGTACAGCCCCGCCTGGGCGCCCCAGCAGATGTGGAGGGTGGAAAAAACATTGTCCGCGGAATAGTCGATGACCCGGGCAAGCTCGTTCCAGTAATCCACCTTTTCAAATTCCAATGTTTCCACCGGCGCCCCGGTGATGATAAGGCCGTCGAATCTTTGGCGGGTAATTTTTTTGGAACTGGCGTAGAATTTTTTAAGATGTCCCGGCGGGGCGTTTTTCGACTCGTGGCTTTCCATGTGGAAGAGGGTAATGTCCACCTGCAGGGGCGAGTTTCCCAAAAGCCGCAGAAGCTGTATCTCCGTGTCAATGGTGGTGGGCATAAGGTTTACAATCGCCACCCTAAGGGGACGAATGTCCTGATGCAGGGCCCTGTCTTCGGTCATGACAAAGATATTTTCTTCGTTTAACGCGTCAAAGGCCGGAAGGGTTCTGGGAATCTTAATTGGCATAGCTGGAAATGTACGGAATATAAACGAAAAAAACAAGTACGCCCAAGGGCTCCGGATCTGGGGGGAATTTTTTTATTTTTTCTTGTTTTCTTGCCGGGGAAACATTATACCTAAAATAGGTGGCCGGTTTTGCAGTCTGGGATTGCGGACCGTTCCATCTAACAGGAGAATAATTATGAAAAAAATGTTTGTCCTGCTGCCTTTGGCAGCGCTGTTCTTTTCCTGCGCTTCCGGCGCCCCCCGGACGGGATTAACGGAAAAAGCGCGGGCGGAACAAGCCCGGGACAGGGCCCTTTCGGTAAAGGCCGATGTCGCGGCAAAAAATGAGTTTACCGCGGCCCAGAAGGTTTTTACCGAAGCCCTCGGTCTTGAGGCGTCCAACAAGGACGCGTCGGGGGCCAAGTACCAGGAGTCGGAACGGCTTTTTACCGCGGTATATGAGTCGGTTAAAGCGAAACGGGACGCCGCCCAAAAAGAACTGGACGCCGCCCGGACCGCGATCAAAGATGTCGAAAACGAGGCCGCTAAACAGAATCAGCCTCGGGGAGGAAAATGATGACGAAAATTCTGTGGGTATCCGGCCTTCTTTTTTTAAGCGCCGGGCTTTTTGCCCAATCCCTGGAACGCAACGAGTATTACCGGAAGGCGGTGGAATTAGCCGGCCAGTCCCAGGCGGCCATGGACGCCGCCTCCTATGACGCCGCGGCAAAATACGCCGTGGAATCACAAAAATACGCCGCCCTTTCCAAACAGTCCCTTCAGCGTCCGGGGGATCCTCAGGGCGCTTCGAACCTGGCCGCAGAGTACGAGGTAAAGCTTAATCCCGCAAACCGGGACTGCCTGTGGCGCATAGCCGGATTTGGTTTTATTTACGGAGACCCAAGGGAATGGAAGCGGATCTACGATTACAACAGCAGTACCTTCCGGTATCCCGATAACCCGGACCTTATCTACCCCGGACAGATTCTTAAGATTCCTTCGATTGACGGAGAGGTCCGTTCAGGGCGCCGTTAGGGTTTAAGGTTTCATCACAAGCGCCGACGGATCGTAATCTTCGGGGGGAATAAAACCCAGCAGCTCCATACAGGTTGCCGCGATGGAGCTTATTCCCAAAGCTTCCCGTAAAGATCCTTCGGCCTTATCCGCTTCGTATTCGCCCTTGTATTCGGGATCGTAGACGATGCAGGGTACGGGGTTAAGGCTGTGGCTGGTTTTGGCCTTGGGGCTTCCGTCTGCCTTGCGGGAGACCGCCCCCGTTTTTTTGTCGTGCTCGTACATGTCGTCGGAGTTGCCGTGGTCCGCGGTTATAAGCAGCACCGCGCCGGTTTCATCGACGGCTTTTCGGATCCTCCCTATCTGTATGTCCATGGCTTCCATGGAACAGATTACCGCCTGGTAAACCCCCGTATGACCCACCATGTCTCCGTTGGGAAAGTTAAGCCGGATAAAGTCGTAGTTTCCCGAACCCATGGCCCGGATAACCCGGTCGGCAATGTCGGCGCATTTCATCC
Organism: Spirochaetaceae bacterium; assembly: GCA_031278215.1. Lineage (GTDB taxonomy): Bacteria > Spirochaetota > Spirochaetia > Treponematales > Breznakiellaceae > JAISLT01. The sequence goes on along the minus strand of JAITKV010000008.1, from coordinate 53,899 downwards.
AGGGGCGCTGTTCAAAGGGAACCACGTCGCTTTTTATCTCTTCATAGTCCTCCAGCTTTTCGTCGAACTTGCCGGTTCTGTTGCCGTTAAAGAAATAGGTTACATGCCCGTACTTTTGGGTCTCCGAAAGCGCCAGGGTCCGGACGCCCGAGGCGGCCAGATATTCGCCCATGGTCCGGTCAATGGCCGGGGGGCTTACCAGGTAACGTTTCGGCACGTGGGTGTCCCCGTCGTATTCCATCATGCCCGCGTAACAGACTGCGGGCCGCCTGCCCCGGTCGAATTTGTCAAACGAATCTTCCTCAAAGGCGGCGGTTATTTCCAGGGCCCGGTCCCCGCGAAAGTTAAAGTATACCACCGAATCCCCGTCTTCTATGGCCCCCAGGGGCTTCCCGTCTTCTCCGGCGATGACAAATTCCTTAAGGTCCTGGTCGATGATGCCGGGGATTTCTCTGCGGTAGGTTTCCACCGCTTCCCGGGCGCTTTTAAAAAGCCGGCCCCTGCCGTGAACGTGGGTTTCCCAGCCCCGGTGAACCATTTCCCAATCCGCCCCGTAGCGGTCCATGGTGATCCACATGCGGCCCCCCCCCGAGGCGATCCGGGCGTCAAAACCGCCGCCCGCAAGGCCCGCAAGAAATTCTTCAAAGGGGTCTATGTATTCAAGGGCGCTGGTTTCTCCCACATCCCGGCCGTCAAACAGCGTATGGATCCGCACCTTTTTGATCCCCTCTTCCTTTGCCCGGCGTATCATCGCCTTAAGGTGGTCCATGTGGCTGTGGACGTTGCCGTCGCTAAAAAGACCGATAAGGTGGAAGACGCCCCCCCGCCCTGGGCCGGCGTTTTCCGGACCCCGCATCACGGTTGCGGTAATTTCTTTCCACGCCTTGCCTTCAAACATTGCCCCGCTTGCGATTGCCTGGGATACCAAAGCCGCCCCCTGGTTAAACACCCTGCCGCAGCCCATCGCGTTGTGGCCCACCTCGCTGTTGCCCATGTCGTCGTCCGAGGGCAGGCCCACGGCCTTTCCGTGGGCCTTAAGCCTTGTATGGGGGCTTATGGCCTTTATCGCGGTAAGGGCGTCCATTTTTGCATCTGCGACGGCGTCCCCCTCCCGGTATTTGCCGTAGCCCACGCCGTCCATGATAACAAGCACCACCGGCCCCCGGCGGCCCTTCCAGCGGGGATTTTTTTGTAATGGATCCATCGTATGCTCCTAATTGTTGGGAATGGCATCTGCCGCCATGCCCGCTTTACAGACACTAATTAGTGTCTGTCCATAAAGTCGGTGCGCAAACTACGTTTGCGACTTTGCGGACAGACCGCGGACTTTAGTCCGATGCATTTGCTCCTGTTTTGTACCAAAACGTGGTTTCTCCGAAACCTTCGCAAAATGCCTGTTTTAAGGTAGTCGCGGACCTACGGTCCGAGTCTATAATGTGTCTACATTATAGACAGACTCTAATTAAAGCGTATATCCGCCACGGTTACATCATCCGCCAAGGAAGCCGTTCCTATCCAGCTTTTTATCGTGGTACCAATGGTCCTGGCAGAGGTGTTCGGCGGCATCGAATGCAGTTCCTTGATAAGCCTGGTGGCCTGTTCTTCGCCGAACCGTTCACCGTAGATGTTCATCATGTCCGTAAGGCCGTCGGAATAGGCGCAGAGCCGCAGTCCCTTGGAAATGGGAAGCAGAAGGGTATCGGACAGATCGTATTCTTCTTCAATACCCAGGGGGGGAAGACTGGGGGTAGAAATTTTATAGCTTATCTTGTTATCCGGCCGGGGTACAAAGATCAGCACCGGCGAAAACCCGCAGTTATGGATCCGCACCTGTTTTACGGTAAAGTCGATGTAGAACAGCACCGCGGCCACAAAAACTCCCGGGGGATTAACGCTTTTAATCAGGGTATTGATCCGCTGGGTTGTTTTTTCCGCGGTCCCCGCAAATTCAAAAAGTTCAAAGGATGCAAAACAGGTGCCCAGGGCCATGGTGGTTAGGGCGCCGGAAATATTTTTTCCCGCCACATCAAAACAGCCCACCACGAATTTGTTCTTGTCGGCTTTGTAGATCCGGTAAAAATCCCCCCCTATTTCATGGGCCATGTGGTTGTACAGGAACACGCTGACCCGTTTATCTTTTAGCGACGATTTTTCCAGCAAAAAGCGCTGGATTTCGCCGGCCCGGAGCAGATCCTGATTCCGGAGGATCGTGGTATATTCCAGCATTTTTTTAAGACTTATTACCCCCAGATAACTTCTGCGGTGGTGGACGATAAACCAGGATAATTCGGATTTTTTACTTGTCAAGGCGGTGTCAATGACCCTGTTGATGTATGCAGAAGCGTCCAGCACGTCTTCGGTATGGATAATGTACTCGTCCAGGTCTCTTTGCCAGAACTTGCTCCAGGCCGACGCGGCAAGCTTTTCGACCACATCCTTGGGCAGTACTCCCAGGACCGTTCCGCTCCGTTCTATGGGAATTACCTCCACGTCCGGCCTGGTGGCTATGGTTTCCAGAACCCAGTCCACATTGGCGCTGGCGTTTATCGGTTCGGTTACATCGGTAATATACCCAATTTGCAGGGGCGAAAAAACCCGGCCTATGTCCTGTGCGCTTTGTGGCATCTCTTGTCCTTTATAAGACCCACAGAATAGCGGAAAATGGACACTTTGTCTATTATGGGGTATCCTAAAGATGATGAATTTACTAAAAATGTTTAAAGACGCCTTCCAGTTTGGGTATAATACCCTTTCCGGAAGGATCCTTTTCCATCTGGGCAAACCAAAGAAGTCCCCTTTTCCCCTGGCGGATCGCCTTTTGGCGGATGCATTTCGCCTGGGGCAGCTTCCTTCTCCTATGGACAAAGAGGAAATGCGGGCGGTCTTTGTGGTAGAGCGCCTTAAAGCCCTGGGCCTTTCCTATACGGTGGACGATGCGGGGAATATCCTAACCCGGCTCCATTCGGCGGCGGAAAAGGAGGAGCCGGAAAACATCTCCGCCGAGCCCCTGCTGGTGTTTACCAGGCTTGTCTCGGAACGGTGGAATTCCCTGGAAAGCCTGGGAAAACTGGAGCTCCAATACGCCCGGGGCGCCGGCCTGGCGGACGCCCTGGGGCCGGCGGCCATTCTTTCCATTGCCGAAGCCTTTACCGAAGGGCGCCTTTCTTTGGGCCGGGATATTCTGCTCTTTTTTTCGGTCCTCCATTTTGACGATCCCTACAGCAACGTGTTCCGGCTTTTTACCTCCGATCGCCGGTTTAGGCCCTTTGCCGCCATAGGGGTTGGGGGCTTCATGCTTGGTTTTCTTACCAGCCATACCCTGGGCTCCTACCGGGTGAATCTGACCTTTACAGAGGAAGAAGAAAAACCCGGAAATACCAATGCGGTGGTAAACACCCTAATCGATACGGCCCGGCATTTTAAAAAAGTTGCCGAATCCTTCGGGGATTTGCTGCACATCTATTTTAGGCGCATAGAGGCCCTAAGTTCCTTTAACCGCACCCCCCCGGAGGGGGTTCTGGAACTGGATTTGGAATCCACCGATAAGGACCTGCTGGAAGAGGCCATGGAAAAGATCCGGGCCATCGCCGAAAATACAGCGTACCGGAACGTTAAGGGCGCCTTCCGGATCGTGTCATTTATACCCCCGGGGGATCCTTCGGTAAGCGAAGGCCTTAGCCGGATCCTGCTGGAGCTAATGAAGGAACTTAAAATCAACGCGGAAGAAGAGGCAAAGAGCGATCCCGCCTCGTTTCTTTCCGCCCAGGGCATTCCCGCCATTTCGGTGGGCATTGCATCGGGCAGGGAAGGGCTTGGCCGGGATACGGTGGAAATTGCTTCTATAGAAAAGGGCCGCCAGCTTTTAGAACGGCTTATTGTACAGGTGGGGAAGCAGAATGGCTGATGAAAACGGCTTGTTAAAAAGAACCTGGCACCATGCCAAGTTTTCCGATATTAATAACCTGGTAGCCCTAAAAGAAAAAAAGGGCCTTACCATATCCCTGGCTTTTCCAACCCTTAACGAAGAAGCCACCATAGGCAAAGAGATCCTTATCATGCGCACCGAGCTTATGGACCGGTACCCCCTGGTGGACGAAATTGTGGTGATCGATTCTTCTTCCAAAGACAATACCCGGAAGGTGGCGGAACAGTTCGGCGCCCGGGTTTTTACATCCAAGGTTATACTGCCCAAGTACGGTAATTTCCGGGGCAAAGGAGAAAACCTTTGGAAAAGCCTCTATGTCCTGGAGGGGGATATTATTGTATGGGTGGATGCGGACATTTCCAACATATCGCCGAAATTTGTCTACGGCCTTTTAGGGCCCCTGCTGGAGAACGACAGAATCGGCTATGTAAAGGCTTTTTACGAACGGCCCCTCCGGTCCTCTAAGGGCATTGTCCCCTCCGGCGGGGGACGGGTTACAGAAATTCTGGTGCGGCCCCTCTTTTCCCTGTTTTTTCCCGAACTGGCCCGTTTTGTCCAGCCCCTGTCGGGGGAATACGCGGGACGCCGGGAACTTCTTGAACGGCTCCCCTTTTCCGTGGGTTACGGGGTGGAACTGGGCCACCTGATTGACATTCTGGAACTGGAGGGGGTAGAAGCCCTGGCCCAGGTAGATCTGGATATGCGGATCCACCGTAATCAAAGCACCGAATCCCTGGGTAAAATGTCCTACGGGATCCTTAATACGTTTTTTGGGCGGCTGGGAAAATACGGCAGGTCCCGGATTTTTTCTGCCCTGGGAGACCGCCATATTTCACTGGAACGGATAGAGGCGGAACACCGGGTGCTGCGGACCGAAATATCCGCCATGGAACGGCCCCCGATGATCGACATCCCCGAATACCGGGCAAAGTTTAACGTTTAGCGTACGGCTGTCAATGGTCTAGAACCGGATCCGGACCCCCGCTTTTACCCCCAGAAGCAGGGAATGTTCATCGTTGAATTTTTTACCTATCGTAAAAAGCGGATTCCGGATATCACCGTCGTCGATGGTGTATATATAGGCCAGAGAAGGACCGGCCACTATACTTATATGGGATCCCAGATTAAATCCGGCCAGGGGGGTAAAGCTCAGAAAATTCTGCTCCAACGTAAGCGGCGTCACATTGTTTATTTCGGGGTTGATAAAAAAATAGCGTGTAACCGGGATAATCGATCCGGCGCCAAAGCCAAAGGCGATTTCGAGATCCTTAAAATCCGGGTAAAAAGAAAAGATAAAGGAACTGTAGAATTTTTCGGTACCGATTTTAAAAGCCAGGTTTACCGGCAGGGCCTCGGCAAAGCTAAGCTCCAGGGCGCGGTAGCCCCCGTGCCGGACTACGGAAAGAAGACCCACGGGGACGCCGCCTTCTGCGGAATCGGCGTAATTAAAAAGGCCAAACTGCATTCCCCGGATACTCTTGGTAGAAATGTTTGCCAGTCCCAGTTGGACGCCCCGGACCCCTTTAAAGGCGAAGTTGGCTAAACCCATCTGGGCGCCCCGCAATTCACCTCCCGCGGCATTGGCTAAACCCAATTGAAGCCCCAGCAGGTTTCTTCCGGCGGTGTTAAAAAGCCCCATCTGTCCCGACCGAAGCGTGCCGCCGTTTATATTGATCAGCCCAAACTGCGGAACCCGCTGATCGCCCCTGGCGATGTTTACAAGGCCAAATAGGGGAAAATAAAAATCTTCGGCCGCCACGTTTACAAATACCGAGTAAACAGAAGATCTTTTTTCCTTGGGCGCGGCGCCCTCTTCCGCGTTACCCTCAGTTTCTTCCGCCGCGGGAAGGGCCGAAAGAACCAGCATGGACAGAAAAACCACGCCAAGCTTTAACTTTTCCGACTTTTTTAACATAAGATACTCCTTAGCCAAACGGCGCATGCCGTTTATAGAAAATTTTTCCCGGCAGCCTTAAATCTATGGTGTATGAGGTTGTCGGAAACAAGGGAAGAAATAATTTTTTGTTCTCTGGTTTTCTTTATCCCTTTTTTTAGTATAAGATGGTGTCCATGGCTTTGCAAATAATTATGATAGGCGATGTGGTGGGCGAGACGGGCCTAAGGGCCCTGGAAAAAAAACTGCCCGATCTTATCGGCCGCCATGGGGCGGATTTTACCGTGGTAAACGGCGAGAACGCCGCGGCGGGTTTTGGCCTTACCGAAGAAACCCTGGACCGCATTCTTGCCGCCGGGGCCGACGTAGTAACCGGGGGAAACCATATCTGGGAAAAGCGGGATTTTTGGCCGGTGCTAAACGGCGGCAAGCCTGTTTTGCGTCCGGCAAATTATCCTTGCATAGAGGGAATTCCCGGCCGGGGCTGGATGCGGCTGACAAAGGGAGATCGTTCGTGTGTGGTGGTAAACCTTCAGGGCCGGGAACAGATGCGGCTTATTGACTGCCCCTTCCGGTGCTTTGATCAGATCTACCGGGAACTGTCCCCGGACGCGGCTTCTTGCTGCCCCCTGGTGGTGGATTTTCATGCAGAGTCCACCCGGGAAAAAGAAACCCTGGGCTATTATCTGGACGGCCGGGCGGGAATTGTTGCGGGAACCCACACCCACGTGCAGACCGCGGATGAACGGATCCTTCCCCGGGGAACCGCCTATATCAGCGATCTGGGTATGACCGGATCTAAAAACAGTATTATCGGAATGGATATAAAAATTTGCCTGGACCGGGCCAGGACCCAAATTCCCTACCGAATGGAATGTTCCGCCGATCCGGCGCTGACCATCCAGGGCATCGCGGTAACGCTGGAAGAAAAAGCCCTGGCCATAACGCGGATTAATCTTTGCTCATAACCACTTGGTTTCTTCCCGATTCCTTTGCCGTATACAGGGCCCTGTCCGCCTTTTCCAGCAGGCTGCTGACTGTGGAGCTGGGAAAATTTTCCGCCACGCCGATGCTTACGGTACAGTGCATCTTGGCGTCGTTGTGCACAAAGACGGTATGGGCGATGGATTCCCGTATGCGGTTTGCCAGATGCAGCACCGCGTCTTCCGAGGTGTCGGAAATAAGAACCACAAATTCTTCGCCGCCGTAACGGGCCAAAAGGTCGTAGGATCGAAGGGTGTTCTTCATAACCAAAGAGGCCCCCTTAAGCACCTCGTCTCCCGCTAAATGCCCGTATGTGTCGTTGACTTTTTTAAAGAAATCCAAATCCAGGATCATCGCGTAACAGGGAGATTCAAAGCGCTTGGCCTTTTCTATAACGCTCTGGGCCAGTTCCATAAAATGCCGGCGGTTGTATAGACCCGTTAATGCGTCGGTGTAGGCAAATCGTTCCAGTACCTCGGCCCTGATCGAGGTGGTGTTTATTTTGTCTATGGCCAGATAAAGATTTTTGTTTAGATCAAAACGAATAACCGAATTTGCCAAAAGCAGGGCCACCGAACCCAGGGCCAGTTCTTCATCTTTGCTAAAGGGACAGTCTGCAATACGTTCAAAGCCCACAAAACCCCAGAACAGATCCTTTAGAAAAACCGGGATCAGCAGGATCGCGCCGATTCCCCGGGGAATAAGATCGCAAATTTGCTGGGGGGTATCCTTAATCAGCCCCGTATAATTTTGTCCCTGTTCCAGAACCTTTGGCCAGGCGTGCAGGGGTATGTCCTTGGTAAAATCTTCCCCCAGGGTGGGGTCCACCCCTTCGCTCCATTCGTGGATCTCCGTACAGCACAGGACCCCGTCCACCAGATGATTTTTATACAGGTATACCCGGGCCAGGGCAAAGGCCGCGGCAATGGATTTTAGGCTGGACTGGAAAGCCTGTTCAAACGCGGCGTCGTCGGTGTTAAGAAGAACCTCGGTAATCTCGAAGATACACTGGTTAAGCTGGGCCTTTTTATCAAGCTCCCCGGTCATGGCGTTAATCTTGGCGGTAAGATATTCCACCACCTTGCCCTCCACGGGCTGGGAGGTGCCCAGGAGTATTTTCTTTCCCTGGCTTAGGTAGCTTTTTCCCATGATCCGCAGCCACCGGTAACTTTTGTCTTTCTTTGCCAGCACCCGGCATTCCACGCAGGCGCTTTGGCCGGGATTTTCCAGCAGCCTTTGCAAAGTTCCCGCCAGTTCGTGCCGATCCCCCGGCTCCACCAGTTCAATAAAATCGTCTAAGGACATGGGGGCGGTTTTTTTTACGGCGATAAGCTCTCTGGTTTTTTGATCCAGGCTGATCATATTGTTCTCCATTTCCCAAAGCCCCAGGTCGTAGGTGTTAATTACATCCAGGAGCGCGAGAATATGGTTCGCAAAAAGTTTGCCGGTCATTGGGGCCTCCAACTACAGCATGGTCCTGTCGATGGGGCTTCCTATCCAGATGCTTTCGCCCAGATAGTCAAGCCGTTTTCCGTCGATTAGGATCTGCACATCTTTTATATTAGTAAACTCCGTGGCGGTTAATACAATTTGCCGCCGTTGTCCTATATACCCTTCCACTCCGTTGGTATTGAACAAAAAGTCTTCGCTTAGGTTAATGTAGGCCGTATTCCCCCGGACGATGGTGCTAAGAAGCTTAACATTGCCGGGTATAAGAGAGATAAGCCCCTGTTTTTTTTCTTCCGCCGAAGGCCCCGCAATAAGGGCCGCCAGAACATCCTGCAGGGGGCTGTCGCTGGCGGGAAGGGTCCGTTTAACCCTGGCCCCCAGTATGGCGCCGCTGGAGTCCACCCGTATTAAGTACACCGGTCTTTCCACGGTTTTTCCCCCCGCCGGCTGCTCCGGGGGGGGGTCCTGTGCCGGCGGGGTGGGGTCGTCAAGAATGCGGTCCGCCGTCTCCAGCGGGGGGGCGGAAATTTCCGGGTCGGGAACAGCCGCCCCCCCCTCCGGGGCTTCCGGTTCTGCGCCCTCCGGCACGCCGGGGTCTTCGGCGGCGCCCCGGACCAGGCGTTCCAGGACCCTGGTTTCGTTTAGGGTGGTTTTAATCCGCTCCAGGTTTATCGCAAAAAGCAGTGCAAGCCCAATAAAAAAAGCCAGCCAGAATAAAAGCCAGCCTCCGGTCTTTTTTTTTCGTGAAGTCGCCACAGTCCCATAATACGATGTAAAGGCCCCCTCGTCAATTCTCCCGGTTTTGTATAAACTTATACCCGTAAAGGCTTTTTGGAAGCTTTTCGGAGGTCCTTCAAAGACCTTTTATGTCAAGGACCTTTTAAAATGTCCGGTTCCGCCGGGGCGCCGTGTTTGTTTATGAGAATACTAAAAAAACTGGAAGAACTGGGCCGTTTTTTCGCATTCCTGGGGGAACTCCTGCGGGTTGCCTTTGCCCCCCCCATTCGCTGGGGCCGGTACATGACGGAAATAGAACATCTGGGGATCCGTTCGATTTCGATAATCCTCCTTTCCGGGGGGGCCATAGGGATGATCTTCGCCCTCCAACTGGTGGGGATCCTCCAGATCTTTAACGCGGAAATCGGCGCCGGGGCGGTAACCGCCGTGGCCATGGCCCGGGAGATGGCCCCGGTAATTACCACCCTTATGCTGATTGCCAAAAACGGCTCCGCGATGGCCGCCGAGCTGGGCACCATGAAGGTAACGGAACAGATCGACGCCATGGAATCCATGTCGGTAAATGTGGTTCAGTACCTGGTGCTGCCCAAGGTGGCGGCGTCCCTCCTGGTTTTTCCCACCCTAACCCTGCTGGCAAACATGATCGGCGCCATAGGATCATACGGTATCGCCGTATACCTTCACGGCATTGAACCGGGGGGATATTTGGATTATATGTTTAACATGCTTATACCCACCGATGTAATAAGCGGATTAATAAAGGCCCTGGTGATGGGCTTTATTACCGCGACGGTCTGTTGTTACTGCGGCCTTAACGCGGCCCAGGGCGCCAAGGGGGTAGGAGAGGGGGCCAACAAGGCGGTGGTTGTTTCTTCGGTTTCGATCCTGGTGGCGGATTATATTCTGGCCACGGTGATGATGAGGTTTTAATGGCCCCGATTATCCGCATCCGGAACCTTGTAAAATCCTTCGGAGAAAACCGGGTGCTTCGGGGCATTTCCCTGGAGATCCCCGAAAAATCCCTTTATGCCGTCATTGGCCAAAGCGGAACCGGCAAAAGCGTGCTTCTTAAAACCATCATGGGGATGTTTACGGCCGATTCGGGCAGCATCTGGTTTAAGGATACGGAACTTACCGCCCTGTCTCCCCGGGAAAAAAACCGGATCCGGCGGAATTTTGGCTATTCCTTTCAAAATGCGGCCCTTTTTGACTCCATGACGGTGGGGGAAAACCTGGCCTTTCCCCTGCAGGAAGTTTTAGCCGTAAAGGACAGGGGGCAGATCCGCAAAAAGGTAGCGGAACTTCTTGCATGGATAGAGCTTCCGGGTATAGAATACAAATGGCCGGATGAGCTTTCCGGCGGGATGCGAAAACGAGTGGGCGTAGCCCGGGCCCTGATGATGAATCCCCAGGTTCTGTTCTTTGACGAGCCCACCACGGGTCTTGATCCGGTATTGTCAGAGACGATCAATAACCTGGTAACCCGGGTGAACAGGGAATTGGGCATTACCTGCGTAATGATCACCCATGACATTCCTTCGGCCCTTCGGATTGCAGATCGCGTCGCCTTTCTTGATCAGGGGTATATTATCGCCGATGGGGAACCCCAAGAGCTTATCCGGTCGGAACATCCCCTGATTAAAGATTTTATAAGGATATCCTTTAACGAATTACGAGTATGAAAGCATCCCGGTACCTTAAGATAGCGTCGTTTTTTATCGTCCTTGGAACCGCGGGAACCGGGTATATCATCATGTCCAGCAGCGGTTTTTCACGGTTCAACACCAAGGAGTACGAATTAATCATCCATGACGCCACGGGGCTTTCTTCCCGTTCCCGGGTCTATATGGCGGGGGTCCCGGTGGGAAAGGTGGAAGAAATATATCTGGAGGATGGACGGGCCCGGATTAAGATTGCCGTACTCCGGGACATGGAAATCCGCCGGGGTTCCCGCATATCCCGAAGGTCCTCTTCCCTCCTGGGGACCGCGATGCTGTACCTTGAGCCGGGGCCGGTATCGGAAGCGCTGCTGCCGGCAGGCAGCGTTATCGGCGCGGACAACGAGGATCCGAGTTTAATGGAAACCGCCTCGGATATCCTAAGGGAGCTTCAAAGCAACCAGATGGCCCTGCTGACCATTTCTTTGGAAACCTTTAACTCCATCGCAAAAAAAATTGACCAGCGGCTCGAAGAAGAACAGGACCGGATCCTCCGGATTTTGGAAAGCGCCGCCCTTATCACTGAACGGGTTGACCGGCTCCTGGCCTCCCGGGAAGAAGACATCAGCATGTCCTTGATGGACATCCGCCTGGCCATGGCAAACATACGGCAGATTTCCGATGAAGTAGCCCAGGGTCGGGGAAATTTGGGCCAGGTAATTTACGACGACCGGATCTACAATTCCCTTTTGTCCACGATAGAAGAAACGGAAAAGGCGGTGGTAAAACTTCAGGGAGTTCTGGACGGCGCGGGGGAATTTGTCAACCGGGCCAGCGGCATAGGCATTATGGTCGATTCCCGGGCAAGCTACGGGTTTAACAGTTCTAATGTCCGGGCCGGAGCTTCCTTACGGCTGGAGCCCGCTTCGGGGGACCGCTGGTACCGGGTGGGAATAAACGGCGCCCCCGACGGGGTAAATTCCCGGCTTGTTACCACCACCTCTTCCGGGGGAATAACCACCACCGAGGACAAAACGGAAACCCGGTACAGCTTTTCGGTGGATGCGGAACTGGCCCGCCGTTTTGGCATCGTAACTATCCGCGGGGGCCTTCTGGAAAGCAGCGCCGGCATAGGGGTGGATATTCAACCCCTTCGCCAGCTTGCAGTTTCGGCGGAGGTCTTTAAGTTCCGCACCGGCGCTCCGCCTAATCTGCGGGGAACGGTTACCGTGTATCCGTTCTTTAACCCCGACGCCAACAACCCCCTTAACTGGATTTACCTTCAGGGGGGGATCTACGACGCCCTGCATGCGGACCGGGACCTGTTTTTGGGCGGGGGGCTGCGTTTTAGCGATCGGGATATACGGGGCATGGTGGGCCTGGCGGCCTCTGCGGCGGCGGCCCGGTAAGGGGCGCCGCGCTTATGAGGACCGCAGCGCGTCGTCAAAGGCCGTCGCGGAGGGGGCAAAATCCACCCGGCGGACAAATTCGCAGGCGTCCCTGGCGCCAAACTCCCGTTCCATCCCCGAATCTTCCCACTCCACCGACAGGGGCCCCCGGTAGTTCATGGCGTTTAGTTCCCGGATGATGTTTTCAAAGTCCACGTCCCCATGTCCCGGGGAGCGGAAGTTCCATCCCCGCCGGGTGTCTCCGAATGTAATGTGGGATCCCAAGATTCCCGCCCTGCCGTCCAGAGTTACCGCCACATCCTTCACGTGCACATGGTAGATCCGGTCTGCAAAATCCCGAAGAAAGCCCTGGGGGCTAACGCCCTGCCACAGAAGGTGGGACGGGTCAAAGTTAAAGCCCAGGGTTGGGCGAAGATTAAATTCGGCCAAAAGCCGCTGGGCGGTATAGTAGTCAAAGGCGATTTCCGTGGGGTGTACCTCCAGGGCAAATTTAACGCCCCATTTGTCAAATTCATCGAAAATCGGGGACCATCGCGTAACTATTTCTTTAAAGCCTTCGTCGATCATCTTTCCGGTGGTTTGGGGAAAGGAATACCAAAAGGCCCAAACCGGGGACCCCAAAAAGCCGTTGACCACCGGGACCCCCATGTTTTTTGCCGCGGCGGGGGCATAGGTCATATATTCCACCGCCCATTGGCGAATTTTATCGGGCTTACCGGCATATTCCGCGGGGGCAAATCCGTCCAGCCGGGGATCCCAGCGATCCCCCACGCACTGGCCGATTAAGTGGGCGCTGATGGCCCAGGTTTTAAGATTGTGCTTTGCCAGAATATCCAGCCGGTTTTTGGCATAGGCCGGATCTTCCGCGGCCTGTTTTAAATCCAGATGATCCCCCCAACAGGCAATCTCAAGACCGTCGTACCCAAAAGATTTTGCTTTGGCGCAAACTGTTTCAAAGGGCAGATCCGCCCATTGTCCGGTAAATAAGGTAACTGGCCGCGGCATCCGTTTCCTCCTAATAAGTAATCCAGACCGCCCCCCGGCGGGAGCTTTCTACGCATGCATGTATAAACCGCACCCCTTCCAGGCCGTCCTGCACAGTGGGAAAATCCAGATCGTCTTTCGTCAGGGTTTCTCCGGCCCTTTGTTTAACCAGGGCCCCGATATAGGTTTTATAGATATTTGCCAGGGCTTCAAAATACCCCTCCGGATGTCCCGAGGGGATCCGGGAAAGGGACTGGGGCCGGGGGTAAAAGCCGTCCCTGCCCCGGGAAAGCACCATCCTGGGCTTGCCCAGCAGGGACACCCTAAGGTAGTTGGGATCTTCCACCCGCCATTCAATAGAACCGCGCCTGCCAAAGACCCTAATTTGCAGGCCGTTATCGTAACCGGCGGCGATCTGGCTTGACCAGTACATTCCCTTGGCGCCGCCGCCGTACTCCACCAGGATCGCGGCGTTGTCGTCCAGAACCCGGCCGGGGCCCAGCCTGTCCAGTCTGGCTAAAACGGAGCGGATCCTTAATCCCGTTACATAGGACGCCATATTTTCGATATGGGAACCAATGTCCCCCACGCAGTTGGATTCTCCGGTCCATTGGGGGTCGGTGCGCCATAGGGCCTGTTTGTTTCCTTCCTTTTCCTGGGCCGTCATAAGCCAATCCTGGGGGTATTCGGCGGCCACATAGATCACCTCGCCGATTTCACCGTTCCGGATCATCTCCCTGGCGTGCTTAACCGCGGGAAAACCTGTGTAGGTATAGGTAACGCAAAAAAGAAGTTTCTGCCGCTGCGCCAGATCCGCCAGTTCCTGTGCTTCGGACTCTTTAAAACACAGGGGCTTGTCGCATACCACGTGGATTCCCCGGCTTAGAAAAGCCTTTGCCGCAGGGTAATGGCTTACATTGGGGGTAACAATAACGGCAAAGTCCATGGTTCCCGCTTTGCCTTCTTCTTCGGCCATTTCGTCAAAGGTTTTGTAAAGCCGGTTCCGGTCTATGCCCAATGCCGTTCCCGTTTCCAGGGTCTTTTCAAAGGACCGGGAAAAACAGCCCGCCCTAATCTCCGCCATTCCGTCCAGGGCTATGGACGCCCGGTGTACATTCCCGATAAACGCCCCGGGGCCGCCCCCCACCATGCCGTAGCGAAGCTTCCCGGTAAGCCCGGTTTTTACGGCGCTCCCCTCTATCATGCTTTAGTGTACCCCGGGGACTTGTAAAAAACAAGGTTTTTTTTATGATGGGTGATATGGAAGCCCCGGCCCCCTACGCCCCCTGCCGCCTCTGTCCCCGCCGCTGCGGGGTTATGCGCCGGACCGCTTCGGCGGAACCCCCCGGGTACTGCGGAGAAGCCGCGGGCCTGCGCCTTGCCGGCGCTTCTATACACCGGGGAGAGGAGCCCCCCATTACCGGCCGGGGCGGTTCCGGAACGATCTTTGTCAGCGGCTGTAACCTGGGCTGCGGGTTTTGCCAAAACCGGCAAATATCCCTGGGCCTTCGCGGGAACCCCGGCGCGGCGGCAGCGCGGCGGGGGGCGGGCCCCTTCAAAGGACTGGGCCGGCTGGTGGATACGGAGGAGCTTGCCCGGATCTGCCTAACCCTGCAGGGCCGGGGGGCGGAAAATATTAACATCGTTACGGGAAGCCACGCCGTTCCGGCCCTGGTGGACGGCATTGCCGCCGCCCGGAGGGGGCCGGCTTCGGGAGAGGGGCGGGGCGGCGGGCCCCTTAGCATACCGGTCCTGTGGAATTCTTCGGCCTACGAGGTTCCGGAAACTCTGGAACTCCTTTCCGGCGCGGTGGAGGTGTTTCTTCCGGACTTAAAAACCCTGGACCGCTCCCTGTCGGAACGGTACTACAACGCGCCAAATTACCCGGAAACCGCCGCCGCGGCCATAGGGAAGATGCTTGAACTGCGGCGGCTCCGGTTTGAAGAGCGGGCCGGGAGCGGGGAAGTCATGGTTTCCGGGGTCATGGTCCGCCATCTGGTGCTTCCCGGCCACCTTGACTCCACCCGGAAGGTGCTGCGCTGGTTTGCGGAACACTGCGCCGGCCGGGCCCTGCTTTCCCTGATGTTTCAATATACAGACATGGCGGCGGCGCGCCCCGCGGATTTCCCCGCCGAAAGGACCGGCCCGGACCGCCGGATCAGCGAGGCGGAATACCATACCGTCCTGGGCTGGCTGCGGGAATACGGCGTCGAAGACGGCTATTGCCAGGAGCCGCCGGGCAGTGATCCCGCCGCGGACGCCGAATGGCTTCCCGATTTTGAACGGACCAATCCCTTTCCTTCGGAACTTTCAACGCCGGTATGGCACTGGAGGGAGGGGTTTGTGTAAAAGCCGGGGCGGGTATGCCGGCGGCGTACACTGCGTTGGCGGACGCGTTGCATTGGCAGCGCCGTGTCCCGGACCCCGGCTATTTGACATTTTGGCGCTTTCGGATAGAATTGTAAATGGGATCTCTTATTCGCCGCGGGTTCAATTTTATACAGTATAAATTTGAGTTTGCCGGGCGGGAAAAAATTCAATCCCCTGCGGGCAGACAAGTACAGCCGGAATTCGGGCCCCTGCGCGGCCCGGACAATCCTAAATTGTCAGAGAATAATGGATTTACTGGATGGGAAAACAAAAAGCGGTATACGCCCCCGGGGAACTTAATAACGTTCGGAAACGCCTGGGGGATCTTGATCTGGACGAAGCCAAACGGATGTCTCAAATTCTGGGGGGCGAAATCGGCTATGAACGCACCAGCGAACAGGAGGCGTCGCGGAAGAAGCGGGTACGGCACGAGACGGTAGAGATAAACATAGGGAACCGCAGGCCCCGGCGCCGGATCGAGACCGCAGAGGCCGACGGCCTGGGAGAGGACAAAAAACCCTCCCGCCGTAAAAAGGCCGTAATGCGAAAGGACGATCCGGCGGACAATCCTGCGGTTCCCGTTAAAGCCGGTTACTGGGAACGGATTAAAATAGACAAGTACTGCGGCCAGGGAGAATTTGAAATCAAGAATTCTACCCAAATACTGGTTTCCATGCTTTCTATCTTTACCGATCCCCCGGATTATGTGAACCCCGCCTTTGTAAACAGAAAGATGAACGGGTATTATAAGCGGATTGAAATGCTGGTTACTTCGGTCCGCTCCCTGCTTCCCCGGAACAGTCTAAAAAGAAACGAACGGCTAAAAAAAGCTTCCCCCTTTGCGTTTTCGATCCTGGATACCCTGCGGTACTGGAACATAGACCAAATTTCCGTGATCCTTTCCCGGCTCCAAACTCGTCCCCGAAGCACTAAAGTATCGGACTTTACCGAGATTTTGCGGTACATTTACCGGCCCCTGTATATCCTGGAACGCTTGGACCCGGAAATTCACATCAAGGGGGCCTTTAAGCTCCTGTACAAGCTCCTGTACCTGGAAAATCCCGTGGAGGCCAAGGAAAAATACCAGGAACTGATACGGAACGCCCTGTTTTCCTACGGCGTTATCCGCCGGGATGTCCGGTACCAGCTTTATCCCATGCTGCTTAAACTTCTTTCCGCCTGCTGGATCCCCTACGAATCCTTTTTTGAGGAACGGAAAAACCGCCTTATGGCCTTTCTTCAGCTTACAGAGAAAGACCGGATTAACCCGCAGGTAGAACACGGCGCCGAAGGGGCTGCGGCGCTTTCCCAAGAAGGGCCGGACCAAGCCGGGGCCCCGGATCTTCCCGTGGGGGACGCGGCCAATGAAGCCCCGGCAGATAAAGTTCCGCCGGATAAAACCCCGGCGGATGGCGCCCCGGAGGACGAAGCCCCGGAGGACGAAGCCCTGACAGAAGAAGAACGGGCAAGGCGGCAGATCCGGGATTCGGAAAACAAGGCTTTGGAACGGGGCCTAAGGGCCCTGGAAACCCTCTTCCCCAAGGCCGGCTGGGACCGGATACATCTTTTTCCGGACTTTTTTCCGTATTTTTCCGATGTGTTCAGCTTAAAGAAGCGGGTAGAACTAATCGCCCCCACGGATCCCCTGCAGCAGGTCTATATTTTAACCCGGATTATCGAAGAACTTTTTTTTGGGCTCCGCTACACCGTATTCGGGGTTATCATGGGGCCCGACGGTAATTCCGAACGGATCGACGAGCCCATGACCCGGATTATCAATACCTGGTCGGGGATTAGCGAGGAAGGCTTTGATAAGGGATACCTGCCCAAGCTGGACGAGTACTGCCGGCTTCTGGAAAATACCGCGGAATCCAGGAACAGCAATTACGCCAAACGGCTGATTAATGACCTGCATTGGGGCAAACGGCTTTACTTTTTGCCCTATTACCGGTTTGAGTCGATCATGCCCCCGCCGTTCCAGAAAAATTCTATCCAGGCCCTGTATCCGGAGGCTAGAACCCTTCGCCGGTATCTTAGCACCATCGCGGCGGGCATAGAGCAGGGGAATAAGCGGGGGGGCGCGGAAAACCGGTCCCCCTGCGACGGCGTCGACAACCCCTGGGATCCCTATGTTTTTCAGGTTCCAAACCCGGTTTCAAAACGCCTGGACCTGCTGCTGGCCCCCAAAAAGCGGAATAACGCGTCCTTGATTTACTTTACCCTGGCGGTGACGGTGGTGCTGGACCATCTGCTGAACAACGAAGACAGCTGGGCCTACGAACGCACGGGCTTTCTTTTCCGCAGTGAAAACGGCGAAGGGATCCGCCCCCTCTTTGGGGTGGATACCAAAATCGATACCGAAACGATCTTTAAACAGGCCCTTAAAAAACGGCAGCTTGCCGCGGCCCAAGAAGAGGCGGAACGAAAGGCCGCGGACATCAGCGTTTAAGCGCCTGACGGCGGGGGGTACCGCCTCTGGCTGACGGGGACTTGGCCCGTCTTCCCCGGTCTTGCCAAAAGCAAGTATCTTTAGTACCCTAATGCAATGATAACAAAATTGACACGGGGTGCGGTTGTTTATGAAGTCCATTCTTGTTGTGGATGATGATGAAGTAGTCCTGGAAAGTATCTGCGCCCAGCTTTCTTTATATAAAACCTATGCCGCTCCTTCCGGAAAATGGGCCCTGGAAATGGCCCGGGTGCTTAGGCCTAATCTTATCCTGCTGGATGTCAACATGCCCGGAATGGACGGCTTTGACGTCCTTATCCAGCTTCAGCGGCAGGGCCTGCGGGATATACCGGTTATCTTTTTAACCGCCAGCGAAGACCCCCTGATCCAGATCCGGGGCCTTAAATCCGGGGCCGCGGATTTTATACACAAACCGGTAAACGGAGATATCCTGTACCACCGCATCAAGCTGCACCTGCAGTTTGCCGCCTATACAAGGTCCCTTGAACGGTCCATAGAAGAGATGGAAGACCATATCGGGTACGCCTTTGCGGACCTTATCGAATGCAAGGACTATAACTTTTCCGGCCATGTACTGCGGACGGCAAAATATGCGGAACTGCTGGGCCTTTGCCTCTATGACAAGGGATTCTTTTCCCCGGAGCTTACCCTGGGTTTTATTGACACCATGACCCGATCCACGCCCTTTCACGACATTGGCAAGATAGGCATCAGCGAAGAGATCCTCCGTAAAAAGGGCCCCCTCTCCGAGGACGAATTTAAGACCGTCCGGGGGCATACCCTTATCGGCGCCGGCATACTAAAGGACATCCATGAACAGCTTCCCGGCCGGGACTATTTTAAAACGGCAGAACTGATAGCCCGGTTTCACCATGAACGGTACGACGGAACCGGCTATCCTTTTGGATTTTCCGGGGATCGTATTCCCCTGTGCTGCCGGATTGTCGCGGTGGCCAATGTCTACGATGCATGCGTCAGCGACCGGGTGTACCACCCCGCGATGGAACATTCCGCGGCCTGCGAAGAGATTCGCCGGGGGAGCGGATCGGAGTTTGACCCCCGGATAGTTGACGTCTTTTTAGAAAACAGCGGTAGGTTTGACCGCTTAAAAAATGAACTGCAGCAGACAGCCTCCATTCTCGAAAGGAGCCCCTCCGGTGAAGCGTATTTTGATTGTTGACGATAATCTTTCGCTGCTTAAACAGATAGAGTTCCAGCTTCTGGGAATCTACGAAGTGATGCTTGCAAAATCCGGCGCCATGGCCCTTAAGATTGCCCGGCGCAGGCGGCCGGATCTTTTTCTGGTGGACGTGGAAATGCCCGGCATGGATGGGTTTCAACTCTTGGACAAAATTAAAGAAAGCCCCGCCTTAACGGACATTCCGGTTATCTTTAACACGACCCTGGCGGATACAAAAACCCAGTTGCGGGCCTTCAAGATGGGGGCCAGGGATTTTATTGTAAAGCCCGCGCCGGCGGATGTTCTGCGGTACCGGATCGATCTGCACCTGAGCCTGGCCGGGTACGTGCAGCGCATGGAGCAGACCGTCCTGTCCCTTTCGGGGATCATGACGGAATCCTTTGCGGAACTTATCAATTTCCGCTATAAAATGGAGGGCCATTCCCGGCGGGCCCCCAGACTCTGCGCGATCCTAGGGAAGGAACTGCTGCGCCGGGGCTTCTATGCCGGGGAGATAAATTCCTTGGATCTGCAGCATATCGTCCGGGCCTCTCCCCTCCATGACATTGGAAACATCGCCATTCCCGACCGTATCCTGCTTAAGCCCGGTCCGCTTTCCCCGGAAGAAAAAGAAGAGATGAGGCAGCATACAAGCCGGGGGGCAAAGATCCTGGACCAGTTTTCCCGGCAGCTGCCGGCCCAGTGTTTTTTCCACTATGCCAAACTTATCGCCCTGACCCACCACGAAGCCTGGGACGGCGGGGGCTACCCCATGGGCCTTGCGGGGGACGCCATACCGGTCTGCAGCCGCATAGTGGCGGTGGCGGATGTATACGACGATCTTACCAGCGAGCGGGTGTACCGGAGCCGGATACCCCACGAAGACGCCTGCCGGATCATACTGGAAGAAAAGGGGAAACGCTTTGACCCCCAAATAGTAGAAACCTTTGAAGCCGTGGCGGACACCTTCAAGACCCTTTCCGATTCGTAGCTTAGCGCCGCGGACCCGGCGCGCTAATCCTGCGGCGCGGCCCCGGAATTCTGCGGCCCCGGATATGATCCCCGTATGTTTAGTTCCGCCGTAGTCTTTAGGCCCCGGGCCCGCATGTATTCCCCTATGCCGGCAATTATCTCTGTCATGGACCGGGGCCGTGCAAAACTTGCCGAACCAACCTGAACCGCCCTGGACCCGGCCATGAGGAATTCCAGGGCGTCGTTGGCGCAGGCGATGCCCCCCAGGCCCACAATGGGCGGCGGCTTTAACCGCTTTGCGCTGTTCCGGGCCGAATCCTCCAGGGCCCCGTAGAGGTCCCACACCATGCGAAGGGCCAGGGGCCGTACCGCGGGACCGGAAAGGCCGGCGGCGACATTGTCGAATACGGGCCGCCGCCGCGCCGTGTCTATGGCCATGGCCGTAAAGGTATTAACCAAAGAAAACGCATCCGCCCCCGCGGACGCGCAGGCCCGGGCCACCGCCGCAAGATCCGGGGCGTTGGGTGAAAGTTTTACCATCAGGGGTTTGTGGGCCGCCGCCTTCCGGACCAGGGCGGTAAGCGCCGCGGCCCTTTCCCCGTCAAGGCCAAAGGCCATGCCCCCGGACTTAACATTGGGGCAGGAAATGTTCAGTTCGATCATGTCCACCGCGGAATCGTCAAGGAGCCTGGCCCCCAGGACGTATTCGTCCGTATCCCCCCCGGAAAGATTGGCGATAAGCGCAGGCCCCAGGGCCCGCATCCGGGGAAGTTCTTTTTCAATGAACGCTTCGATGCCGGGATTCTCAAGGCCTATGGAATTAAGAAGCCCCGCAGGGGTTTCGTAAAGCCGCTCCCCCCGGTTGCCCTGCCGGGGCTTAAAGGTAAGGCCCTTGGTACAGATCCCCCCCAGGGCGGAAACATCGATGATCTCCGCGTATTCGCTTCCGTAGCCGAAACAGCCCGAGGCGGCAATCACCGGGTTCTGCAGCCGGACCCCGGCGATAAGGACCGACAGGTCCGGTTCATCCACGGGTTTTTTATTCGTCAAAGTACAGATCCTCCGCCGGAAAAATCGGCCCGCCGGTACAGCAGCGCCTGTTGCCGCCTCTGGTTTCCACCGTACAGCCCAGGCACGCCCCCACTCCGCAGGCCATCCGGCGTTCCAGGCTTAGGTAACAGGGGACCCCCAGGGCCCTGCACCGGCGCCCCAGGACCCTTAACATGGGTTCGGGGCCGCAGCCGTACACCACGGCGTAGTCCGGGGGATTAAAAAAGTCCGGAATCCGGCCCCGGTGGATCACCGGCGGGGGCCCCTTCCCCGCCCGCTCCAGCGGACGTTCCGGCGGACGCTCCGGCGGACGCTCCAGCGGACGCTCCGGCGGATACCGGTCCCCGGAACTTGGTCCGGCTTCGGAATCCTCGAATGCCAGGATCAGCTTACGGGCCCCCCGGGCGGAACCGGTAAAGCCTTCCCGGCGCCGGGGATCCGGGAAGGCTTTTTTAAAGCCGCCGTAAAAATCAAAGCCGCAAAAATTTTTTCCGGTTTCCGGGGCTGCCCCATCCCCGGAAAGTTCTTCGGCCAGGGCCAGGAGGGGGGCAATTCCGGCCCCGCCCCCTATAAGGGCCCAGGGCTTTTCCGGCCCCGCATCCGTTTCCGGTTTGCCCGGCCCCCGATTACCGGGGGGAAAAAAATCGGCCCAGCCGTTTCCCAGGGGTCCGGTTAATTCGGCCTCTTCCCCGGCCCCCAGCTGCGACAATTCCAGGGTTCCCCGGCCCCGCAGGGCCACAAGAAAACTAAGTACAATGGTTTCGGGACCCGAAGATTTAACGGTTTGCCACCGGGCCACGCTAAAGGGCCGTGGAAGAAAAACGGAACCCCGCTTCGGTTTAATCATAAAAAATTGACCCGCCCTTGGCGCCGGCCCCCCCCAGGAAAAATCCAGGCGGACAATTTCTTCTGTTAAAAAGACGGTTCCCAGGGTTTTACAGGAAAGGCAGGCCCTGGTATGTACACTGTGAAGCGGGTTTTGAGGCATCCTTTCTATCCTAGCTTTTTTTATCCGCCGCCGTAAGGGGGAAACGCCGACTTTCCGGGCCTGCGGCCGCGGCGGACCGGGGTATTTTGTCCGCCGGCGATCCGCGTAAGCCGCGTAATGCTTCAAAACAAAACCCGGCGCCCGTTGACCGCCCGGATAATCCGGGTTATACTTTCTTTCATGTATTTAGATCCGTATTATCTTGTTTTAGTGGTTCCTACTATTTTTCTTTCTCTGTGGGCCCAGTTTACGGTTAAATCCGCTTTTTCCAAGTATTCCAGAATACGGTGCAGCCGGGGCATAACGGGGGCGGGGGCCGCGCAGATCCTGATGGACGCCAACGACATCAGCAATGTCAGGATCGAGCCGGTGGCCGGGTCCCTGACGGATCACTACGATCCGGCCCACCGGGTGCTGCGGCTTTCTGAACAGGTTTACGATAAACCTTCAATCGCCGCGGTGGGAGTGGCGGCCCACGAGACCGGCCATGCCATACAGCACGCCAGGGGCTACGGCCCCCTGGGGCTTCGCAGTACCCTGGTTCCGGTGGCCAACATCGGCTCTACCATTGGCCCCTGGCTGGCGCTGGGGGGAATTGTCATGTCATTCCAGCCCCTCCTTACCATTGGGATCATCCTTTTTGCCGGAGCGGTGGCCTTTTACCTTATTACCCTGCCGGTGGAATTTAACGCGTCCTCCAGGGCCCTGGCAATCCTTGAAGAGAACCAGGTGCTGGACAGCCGGGAACTGGCGGGGGTTAAGAAGGTGCTTTCCGCGGCGGCCATGACCTATGTGGCCAGCGCCCTTACCGCGGTAATGAGCCTGCTCCGGCTTATACTGCTGGCCCGGCGCCGCCGTTAGACGGCGCCGCCGTTAACGGCGCCGCCGCTAAAGGCGCCGCCGCTAAAGACCGCGGGACTTGTTTTTTCCCGGATGGGATATGGGCTTGCTTGACAATCCGGAGGATTGCCTGCAAGATAGCCGGTAAACGTTGTCCGGAAACCAGGGGTTTTCGGGCAATTCTGTTTTTATAGAGTTGTGAATTATATGAAGGTAAGTACCTTTAAGCGGGGGCTCAAGCTTCCGACCCGTAAACATGCCACCGAAGGAAAGCCGGTGGAACTTGCCCCTCTGCCCAAGCAGGTGGTTATCCCGGTGAACCAGCATTTCGGCGCCCCCAATAAGGCGCTGGTGAATGTGGGGGATCAGGTTGTCCGGGGCCAGAAAATTGCCGACGGCGCCGGGCCGGGGCCCATGACGGTTCCGGTGCACGCGTCTATTTGCGGCGCGGTAAAAAAAATTGAACCCTGGCTCCAGTCAAACAATACCGCGGGTCCCTGTATTGTCATCGAAGCGGGGGAAGATCAAACCGCCACGATGTTTATGCCCCCCCTGGATCCCTATACCTGTACCAGGGCAGAGGCCCTTGAACGGATTCGGGATGCGGGCATTACCGGCATGGGGGGGGCGGGCTTTCCTGCCCATGTAAAGCTTAATCCGCCTCCGGGAAAGGCCGTCGATCTGGTAATAGCCGACGGCGCCGAATGTGAACCCTACCTTACAACCGACGAAGCGGTTATCACCGAAAAACCCCATCTGCTTATTACCGGGCTGGCGGGGATCATGAGGATCAACGGGGTAAAACGGGCCATAATCGGCATGGAGGATAATAAGGCAAACCTTGTGCCGCTGCTGGAACGGGAAATTCGTATAAACGATTTTGCCAAGGATATGGACATCACCGTACAGCTTTGCCGGACCCGGTATCCCCAGGGGGGTGAAAAAATGCTGATCAAGGCATTGGCGCAGCGGGAGGTGCCTTCCGGGGGGCTGCCCATGGATGCGGGCTGTATTGTACAGAATGTGGGGACCCTGGTTGCCATAGCCGAAGCCTTTGTCCTGGGAAAGCCCTTAATCGACCGGGATCTAACCGTTTCCGGCGGGGCCTGTAAACTTCCTAAAAACATCCGGGCGCCCATCGGAACCCTAATTGCCGATCTGCCCCCGGAATTTCTTGATATCAATTATGACCATTTAAGAAAGATTATTTTCGGCGGACCCATGATGGGAAACGCCGTGGCCACCGTGGCTGTTCCTATTCAGAAAAATACATCGGGAATTATTCTTATGACCAAGGAAGAAACCGTCATTGATGCGGAGGGGGACTGTATACGCTGCGGCCGCTGTATACAAAACTGTTCCTGCCGGCTTTCGCCGGTCCTTATCAACATTGCCCTGGACTCGGAGGATATGGACGAAGCGCTTAGGACGGGGCTTATGGACTGTATTGAGTGCGGCAGCTGCTCCTTCGTCTGTCCGGCCCGGATTAAGCTGGTTCAGCGTTTCCGGGTGGGCAAGCAGCGTCTGCGGGCCTTGAAGGCCCTGTCTCAACGGCCGGCTTCGGCGGCCCCCGGGAGGGCCTGATATGCCGGAACTGTATTTGGGATCAAGCCCCCACATCGGAACCCCCGTCCGCACCCCGGTGCTCATGGGTCATGTCCTTATTGCCCTTACCCCCTTGTCCGTCTGGGGCATTGTCCTTTACGGGCTGCCGGCCCTAAAGGTGATCCTTGTGTCCGTGGCCGCCGCCGTCGGGGGCGAAGCCCTGTTCCGCCTGATTCTCCGCCGGGAAAACCGCAGCGGGAACCTGTCCGCGGCGGTTTCGGGGCTCTTGCTGGCCCTGGTCCTGCCCCCTTCCACGCCCCTGTGGATGGCCGCCCTGGGGGCGGTTTTTGCCGTGGTGGTAGTAAAAGAGTTCTTCGGAGGCCTGGGGGCCAATGTATTTAACCCCGCTCTTTCGGGCCGGGCCTTTTTACTAATGAGTTTTCCCGCGGCCATTACAAGCTGGACCCTTCCCGGCGGCGCCGTGGAAGCCGCCGACGGCTTAAGCGGCGCCACCCCTCTGGGCATTGTAAAGACAGGCGGAACCATTGCCGATGTGGGCAGAGAATTTGCCGGCTTCGGACTTGCCCCGGCGCCGGATTACTGGCAGACCCTGCGGACCCTCTTTATAGGGAACCATGCCGGAACCATAGGGGAATCTTCTATCCTGCTTATTCTGGCGGGGTGTCTTTATCTGCTTATAAACAGGGTAATTGACTGGCGGGCCCCCGTAGCCATGGCGGCTTCGGTTCTGGTACTTTCATTTTTGCTCAGCATGGACCCCCTCTTTTCCCTCTTTAGCGTCCTGGCCGGGGGCCTTTGTTTTGGAGCGGTTTTTATGACCACCGACTATACCACCGCCCCGTCCACCGCCGCGGGAAGGCTTATCTTCGGCGCCGGCGCGGGGATTATTACCCTGTTGATCCGGCAGTGGGGCAACTATCCCGAGGGGGTTACTTACGGGATCCTGATCATGAATGCCGTAACGCCGTTCTTGAACCGGCTTATTCAAAGGAAGTACGGTTTTGTAAAAAAGGGTAAACCGGCGGCCGCGGAAAAACCCGGAAGCCCTGCCGCGCCGGGGGCAAAGGGGGCCGCTCCATGAAGGTCTGGGACATACTTAAGTTCGGGCTGGTTCTTATGGCATACGCCGCGGCGGCCTGTGTGGGCCTTGCCTTTGTATATGCCGGTACCGCAAAAACCATAGAACAGAGGGAAATGGACGATCAGGAAGCGGCCCTGAAAGAACTTTTTCCCGGCGCGGAGAGTTTTAAGGAGATCACCGGCGCCATTACAAGCCCGGACCACAGGGTTAGTTTTGAAAGCCAGTGGGAGGTCAGACAGGGGGACAAAATTATCGGCGTGGCCCTGCAGGCCGTCGGGGGAAGTTACGGCGGCCCCATTAAGATCCTGGTGGGGGTAAACACCGGCGGAACGATTAGCCGGATTAAAATAATGGAACATTCCGACACCCCCGGATTAGGGGCCAATGCCGGCAAAAAAGGATATTTTGTGAATAAAGAAAAGAAGCTTACGTTTTACGGTCAATTTGACGGTAAACCGGTAAGCGATCCCTTTAAGCCCGGAGACGACGTGGTGGTCATTACCGCCGCGACAATCACAAGCCAGGCTGTTTCAACGGCGGTGAAGGCCGCGGGAACCGCCGCGGAACAGTGGTTGACAGAACAGGGGGCGGGCACATGAGTCAAACTCCGCAGAAACTGAAGAGGATGGACATATTTCTTAACGGACTGGTAAAAGAAAATCCCCTTTTAATCCTGATGATTGGCCTTTGTTCTTCTCTGGCGGTTACCACCGAGGTGGTCAACGGCATAGGCATGGGCCTTTCCATGACCTTTGTGCTGCTTATGTCGGAAATTGTAATAAGCCTGTTTCGCAAGCTTATCCCCAATTCAATCCGGATACCGGTATTTATTATCGTCATTGCCGCATTTACCACGGTAATCGATTATGTGCTTAAGGCGTACTCTCCCGGTCTTTCCAAGGCCATGGGGGTTTTTATCCCCCTTATCGTGGTGAACTGTATAATCATGGGCAGGGTCGAATCCTTTGCCTCCAAACAATCCTTGGACTATGTAATCCCCGACGCCCTAAGCATGGGTCTGGGATATACCTGGGTGCTTGCCGGCATTTCGGCGGTTCGCGAACTTTTAGGAAACGGAACCTTATGGGGCGTTGAAGTTTTTGATCCCCTTATTGGCGTTCTTAATAGTCTTTTTCCCGCTTTGAAAATTGACAACTACCAGCCGGTATTGTTTTTTACCCTGCCGCCGGGGGGCTTTTTTGTATTTGCCCTTTTTATTTCGCTTAATCTGGCGATTAAGGCGCGGGGGTCCGGGAAAAGAACGGGGACCGGTGTTTCCAACGACGGCGCCTGCCCGGTTCCGGGCTGCGGGGGCTGCGGCGATGCCGGGCAAACCGGCTGCGCCGTGCCGCACCACGGAGGGGGCGTATGAATCTTTTTAAGATTTTTATTTCGGCCTTTCTTATCGACAACGTGGTGCTTATGCGCTTTCTTGCCCTGTGTCCTTTTATAGGGATGAGTACGGATGAAGATAAATCGGTGGGCATGGGTCTGGCGGTTACCTTTGTGACGGTCTTGGCCACCGCTGTTACCTGGCCCATTTATTACTTTATCCTTTCCAAAGAAACCGGCATTTTTAGGACGCTTCTTCCCGGGGGTCTGGAATTCCTGCAGATCCTTGTGTTCATCCTGGTAATTGCCGCCCTGGTTCAGTTGGTGGAATTTTACTTAAAAAAGATGGTTCCCGGTTTGTACGGTTCCATGGGAATATACCTGGCCCTTATCACCACCAACTGCGCCATCCTTGCCGTAACCTTCGATGTGTGGCTTAAAAAATACGGATATATCGAATCTTTGGTCTATGCCGTAGGCGTGGCCATGGGGTTTCTTGTTTCCCTGCTGCTTATGGCGGGCATACGCCGCCGGCTCAAGACAAGTCCGGTACCGCCTTTTCTTAAAGGAACCCCCATACTTTTTGTAACCGCGGCCCTGCTTTCCATGGCCTTTATGGGCTTTGGGGGGCTGGGAAAGTGAAGGCGGAGGATCGATGATCATAATTTTTGTTACCGCCGGATTTGCAGCCCTGCTGGCGCTGGTTCTGGGCCTGGCCCTGGGCCTATTCCGGGAATTGTTTAAAGTAGAGGAAGATCCCCTTATCAAAACGATCCGTGAAGCCCTGCCGGGGGCGAACTGCGGCGGCTGCGGTTTTCCCGGCTGCGACGCTTATGCCGCGGCGGTGGCCGGGGGAGGGGAGATAAGCCTCTGCACCGCCGGGGGCAAGTCGACGGCGGATATGCTGGCGGAAATTATGGGGGTGGGGGCCGCGGAGATGGTTCCCATGGTATCGGTGTGCTGCTGTCTTGGCGGAGACGATGTCGCCGTAAAGCGGGGAATATACACGGGCCTGGCAAGCTGCCGGGGCGCAAAGATTGCCGGAGGAACCAAGCTCTGCGCCTGGGCCTGCCTGGGCTTCGGCGACTGTACAAGGGTTTGCAAATTCGACGCCATTACCATGGGAACCGGCGGGCTTCCTGTCGTAGACAGAACCAAGTGTACGGGCTGTAAAGTCTGCGTCGCGGAATGTCCCCAGAGTATACTGCGGCTTATACCCCGGGATCAAAAAACCACCCTGACCCTTTGTTCAAACCGCAATCCCCTAAGGACCGCCATCAGAAAAGCCTGTCCTGTAGGATGCATTAAGTGCGGCATCTGCGTTAAAAATTGTCCTGAACAGTGCATTGTTATAGAAGACGGCATACCGGTGGTGGATCATGAAAAATGCACCCTCTGCGGCGCCTGCGGACAAAAATGTCCCACCAAGGTATTGCGGGTATGCTAGGAGCCTGTGGCGCTTAGGCTCGCAGGCTGTTGACCACCAGTTCTACCGCCTTGGCAAGGTCCTTGACGGATTTTCGCTTAAGCACCGCCAGATGAAAGATCGCCGTCTCGATTAACCCGTACAGCAGGTTGTCTACAACCGCCACGTTTGTCTTTTTTATTTCTCCGGTCTTAATGCCCTCTATAACCATGGTGGCCAGGATATGCCTAAGCCGGATGGTCCGCCGCCGAATTCGAATGTCCGGAAGGGAATCGCCGTCCTTTGTGTTTTGCAGACCCTTGCTGGTTGAAGCCCATGAAATAGAGAGCAGGCAGTCCAGAATAACAGAAAGGAGCCGCTTGTTTTCTTCCAGCCTGTTAAGAATTACAGAAATGGTTTTTTTAATTTTATCGGGAAAAGACAGGGTAGTATCGTTCTTTACGCGCAGGATGTCTTTTTCCACATCCCCCAGCAACTGTTTGATGCTGTAATTAAAAATTTCCCGCTTATTGCGGAAATACAAGTACAGGGTGGTCCTGGTAATCTGGCACCGATCCGCTATTTTTTGGCAGGTGGCGTTTTCAAAACCCTCTTCCACAAAAACATCCAGAGCCTTTCCGAGGATCCGTTTACGTCTTTTGTCATGTTCAACAATTATCGCCATAGAACATTCCGTTTTTATATTTTTATAAGTGTAGATACTGATAAAAGTAGGCGTCCAGGGCCCCGTTTTTTATCTTCCTGCAAATATCGGCCTTTTTGCCAAAGTGGGATTCAAAGCCGGCATGATCGCAGATAACCCCCATTTTCCACCGGGGAAAATGTTTTTCCAGCACCGCCATGCTGCGGTACCCCGCCTCGGCGGATTCGGCGTCCCCCATCCGCCTGCCGTAGGGCGGGTTGGTGATGATATACCCTTCTTCCCCGGCGTTTTCCTCCGGCGCCCGGGCCTGTTCCAGTGAAAGCCGGCGGATCCCTACTCCCTCCACGGGATCTGTTTCGCCGGCCCATTTCGCGGACGCGGCCGCCGGGGCGCAGAGGCCCAGGGCCCGGCGAAAATTCTGCCGGGCCAGGGCCGCCGCGTTTTCATCGCCGTCGCTTCCGTAGATGCGGATTTTCCGGCGGTGGTCCGCCCTGGCCGCCAGTTCCCGGCGCAGATCCTCTTCAAGTTCCCTGTTCCCTATAAGCAGATCCGAAAGGGTAAAGCTTCGGCCCAGGCCCGGCGCCTGATCCCATGCATAAAGGGCCGCTTCAATTATGATAGTACCGGAACCGCAAAAAGGATCATAGAGGGGGAACCGGCGCCGCCAGCCGGAAAGAAGAATCAGCGCGGCGGCGGTGCTTTCCCGCAGCGGGGCGGTTCCTCCCGCGGGGCGGTATCCCCGCTTAAAAAGGGGGGCGCCGGAAATATCCAGCAGCACCCGGGCTTCGTCTTTTTCGATATACACCCGGAGTTCCGCCATCCGCGGTTCTCCCCGGGCTTCCCGGTTTTTGTACAGTATCACCGGGCCGGTCCGGCTGTCCCCGGAACCGGTCCGGGGGTCTTTGGATTCGGCCCGGAGCGTTTTGCCGGGTTCCGGAAGGCGCCGGACGCCGTAGCGGTTACAGAGCCGTTCCGCCGCCGCCTTGTGCACCACCGCCTGTATAGAAGTTTCTGCGGTAAGGGCCGAACGGCTGCTTCTTACCTTGCCGACCTTAAGACCCATACCCCGGGGAATAAAGTTTTCCCAGGGGATGTTCCGGGTTCCTTCAAAGAGCCCGTCAAAGTCCCCCGCGGGGAAGTTCCCCGCTTCCAGGAGCAGGCGGTCTGCGGCCCGCAGGGATATAAGAGCGCGGTAAAGCCCCTCCAGGTTTGTTTGAAAGCGGACCCTGCCAAAGCCGCTTTCCAGCACCCTTATGGACGGGGAAGGGCGAGCCGCTTCCGAAAGTTTTTTAAGTTCATTGGAAACCGCTTTTTCCGCCCCCACCGCACACAGCGCCGCGCCGGTATACAATTGCATGGGCGAAGCATACCACAAAACAGGAGTTTTGTCGAACTACCGCTTCTGCCGCCAGGAAAGGTAGTCCACATACTTTTGAAAATCCTTCCCCGTGGGGGATTTTTTGATTTCAAAGCCAATGTCGCAGGAGTAGTGTCCGGGACGAAACCATCTGCATTCGGCGCTAAGATCAAAGCTGCCGATTTTTGCAGTGGCTTCGGGATGCAGGGTAATCGTATAGGCCGTTTCTTCTTGTATATCCACATGCATGGTACATTCAATGCGGCAGCCGGTGATAGAAAGATCTTTTAGCAGGGCGCTGCCGGAAAAAACTTCGGGAATCTGGACCCGGGCGCTGGACGGGTATCTGCGGGTTTTCCTTTTGTCTGACTCCAACATGTTTATAGCTTCCTTACGTATTTGCATTTTTTGTCCGCCGAAATTCTTTGCCCATGCCGCATTGCCAAAGAATAGATCCGCCGCGGCTATTCTTCTAAGATAAGCAGGGTTTTTGGATCCAGTTTAAGCGCCAGATGTTCCAGGTTTATTGTATCCCGGTCCTTGGAAGCGGTAAGTTCAATATGGTCCGCCTTGGGTTCCAAGACAATCATAACGTCTATAAGATCCTGAAAATCTTTAACCAGCAGGGGTATGCCGTTTTTATCGTAGTAGGGTTCCTTTCCCTTGACGGTACAGCTGTACCAGATAGAAACCCCCAGTTCTTTTGCTTCGGCCTTGACCTCTTCCATCGGTTTCCGGCTGGTCCTGCCAAAGTCAAAGCCGTCGATAATAATTGTTCCGGCATTTACCCCCCCCTCGACTATTATGGCCCTTAGGCTTCTGAGGATCTGGGAACCGGTTACTCCGTCTTGGCTAAAGTTCAGCAGAATCCGGTCTTTTACCAGTTCGTTTTTGACTTCCTGGGCGTGGTCAAGGTTTTTTCGCTTGATAAACTCGTCAAAAATATCCTCGTACCAGGCAAGGACATAGTCAATATGCTGGGTAAAGGAAACGTGTATTACCTTTTTGCCCTGGAGCAGCTTGTCCAGGGCAATCTGGACCAGTACCGATGTTTTTCCGATTCCCGATGGAGATGCAATGATGCCGGTTTCACCGGGCCCCAGCCCCCCGTGGATGGATTTTTCAAAAATACGCACGGGGCTGCGCTGGATCAGTTCTTCCTTAATCACTTTATTTCTGCTCCTTTCGGTTTTCCGCAAAATTCTTAATCAGCGCTTCGCTGATGCCGGCCGGTACCTTCCCGTATTTTTCAAATTCCATGGTAAACTCCGCCTTTCCCTGGGTTAGAGACCGGAGGACCGTAGAATATCCGAACATTTCGCTTAAGGGAACCTCCGCCTCTACCCGGGAAAAAGTTCCGTCTTCGGTGGATGAGGATATTATACCACGCCTTTGGTTAATGGAAGCAAAAATATTGCCCTGGAATTCCGTGGGGCCCTCCACCGATACTTTCATGATAGGCTCCAGGATACAGGGCTTGGCCTTGCCGTAGGCTTCCCGAAAGGCGCCGATGGCGGCCATCTGGAAGGCGATGTCCGAAGAGTCCACCGGGTGGGATTGGCCGTCGTTGATCACGCAGCGGATATTCACAATGGGAAAGCCGATAAGGGATCCCCGTTTAACGGCCTCTTTAAAGCCCTTGTCGCAGCTGGGAATAAATTCGGTGGGAATTGAGCCCCCCTTAATATTATCTACAAATTCGTAGTCCCCCCCGGTCCAGGGTTCCATGTACCCGGCCACCCGGCCGTATTGCCCGGAACCGCCGGTTTGTTTTTTGTGGGTATAGTTAAATTCGGACCGGTGCTGTATTGCTTCCCTGTACGCAACCTGGGGCTTCCCGGTTTCCACCTCGCACTTATACTCCCGGCGCATCCGCTCGATGTATACTTCCAGATGGAGTTCCCCCATTCCCTGGATAATGGTTTCGTTGGATTCACCGTCCACAAAGGTCCGGAAGGTGGGGTCCTCCTTGGTAAAGCGGTTTAAGGCCTTGCCCATCTGGTCGGAACTTTTTTTGTCCTTGGGGTTAAGGGCCAAAGAAATAACCGGTTCGGGAACGTACATGGAGGTCATGGCATAATTAAGGCCCCCGCCGCAGAAGGTATCCCCGGAGGCGCATTCAATGCCAAAGAGGGCCACAATGTCCCCGGGGGAACCTTCATTGATGTCTTCCATGTTGTCCGAATGCATACGGACCAGCCGGCCGACCTTAAACCGTTTTCGCGACCGGGTGTTCATAAGTTCATCCCCCTTTTTCAGGGCGCCCTGGTATATTCGTACATAGGTAAGCTGGCCGTACTGTCCGTCTTCCAGCTTAAAGCCCAGGGCCACGGTGGGGCTTTTTTCGTCGGGGCTTAGTTCCCGCTGTTCTTCGTGGCGGTCCAGATCCAGGGCGTAGTTTTTTACCTCCGTAGGATTAGGAAGGTAGTAGCTTACCGCGTCCAGCAGGGGCTGAATGCCCTTGTTTTTATAGGCCGAGCCCACCATCACGGGGACAAATTTTTCTTCCAGGGTCCCCCGGCGAACGGCGGCCCGGATCAGGTCTTCCCCAAGCTCTTCGCCCCCCAGGTATTTTTCCGCCAGTTCGTCGCTAAACATGGAAATCGCATCGATAAGCTCTTCCCGGCATTTTTCCGCATCTTCCTTAAGATAGGGGGGAATTTCCGCCGACCGGACCTCGGTTCCCGATTCCCCGTCAAAATACACCGCCCTCATGGTAATAAGATCCACCACCCCCTCGAGCTTATCTTCCAGGCCGATGGGAAGCTGGATCAGCACCGCATTAAGGCCCAGTTTTTCCCTTAGCTGGTTTTTAACCTTAAAGGGGTTGGCCCCGGTTCTGTCACACTTGTTTATAAAGGCAATTCTGGGAACATGGTAGCGTTTAAGCTGGCGATCCACGGTGATAGACTGGGATTGAACTCCCCCCACCGCGCAGAGTACCAGGATTGCTCCGTCCAGCACCCGCAGGGAACGTTCAACCTCAATGGTAAAATCCACGTGTCCGGGGGTGTCGATAAGGTTAATGGTATAGTCTTTCCATTCAACCTGGGTTGCCGCGGACTGAATGGTAATGCCCCGCTCCCGTTCAAGTTCCATGTGATCCATGGTGGCCCCCACGCCGTCCTTGCCCCGGACCTCGTGGATCGCATGGATTTTATTGCTGTAAAAAAGTATCCGCTCCGACAGGGTGGTTTTTCCCGAGTCGATGTGAGCGCTTATTCCAATGTTCCGCATCTTGGTAATATCGATGCTCATTAATTGTTACTCCTTTCAAGGCTCCCGGGGAGGCGCCGATTGGCGTTAGTTAATCGGCGCCTCCCCAGGTACTATTTTACCAGTGAGCCTGTTCCTAAACTTCAGTTTTGGAACAGGCTCATGTAATAATATACAAAATTTTCAATTAATTTCAATAGGATGGGACTGAATAGCTTAGGATTGCAGCCTCCAGGTAAGGGAGTATTTCCATTTTTTCGGATACTCCGGGGTAGAAATTGTAAACCCCAGACGGTTTTTCCTGCTTTGTCCCGAAAGGGAAAACGACATGGTCCACAGATCATCGTCCCCGGCGCTATGTGTATAGGCCCCCCGGGCAGAAACCCGCAGGGAAAACGAAGATTTTCGCTTGGAGGAACCGGCGCCGGTTTCCGCGGACTTCGGCCCCTGACCGTAAAAGGTCCAGGAAAGATTTTGGGACACCGTCAACGAATTGTACCGGTAAACGCCGTTTTGCCGCGCCCCGGAAATTTTGGCGGCGCCGGCGGTTTTTAGGGACCAGAACTTTAGGGCCGCCAGAATATCCCCGGAATCCAGGATCTTTTCCGGATCCCTGCCGTCCCGGTTCAGGGACAAAGAAACCCGCTCAAGGGCTACGGGCGCGGATGATGAAGGAAGGCGGTAGTAAAGATCCGCGGAACTCCGGGTAAAACTTGTCAGGGAAGCCCCCGGATCCCCCGCCCTAAGGCTTTGCCACAGTCCCTCTTCCGGCCCCGGCCCCCTGAACAGAAGGCCCAGCCGGAACAGGCCGGATCGCTTATCATGCCGCTCCAGCCGGGCGGCGAAGCGAAGTCCCGCTTCGGTTTCCCGGGTTTCGGAATCAACAAAACGGCTTCCCGCTCCGTCCAGGGCCAGGGACAGGCGCCAGGGCCGGTTTCCAAAGCGAAGGCCCAGGCTGGCGTAATAATCTCTGCCGTAGGCAAAGGTTTCGGAACAGGCCAGATCCGCAGCAAAGCCGAAGGCGGGAAGGGTAAAGGCCAGGGTTCCCGCGGCAAGCCGGGTGTCCCGCTCGGGAAGCGGGGGCTTTTCGCTGAACCAGGTGGAAGCCGTCCGTTCTTCCATGGTCCCGGCGGTATAAAAACCTTCCACGGTAACGGACCCTTGATCCGCCAAGGCGTAGTCCGCCCCCACGCCGATTGCAGGAGATTCTCCGTCAAAGGCCAGGGCCGTAAAGCCCCGGAATTTCCCCGGACCCAGGCTGAACAGGGGGGTTCCCAGATAGGCGTAGACCTGGGATACCGCGGTGGACGAGGGGGCGGTCTTTAAATCCGCATAGGAAGCCTCGTGGGTCTCTGCATAAGGCGCCCCCCGGATCCAGATATTCCTGATCCTTGCCGCAAGACCGTGGCTGTCCAGGGTTCCGTATAAAAGACGGGACCCGGTGGAGTTATGGTACATTCCCAGCCCCGGAGTAAGGACCGCGCCGCCCCCGGGGCTAAAGCTTTTTACAAAGGCTTCCCAGGACGAGGCGGGCCGTTGATCCAGAAGCTGGAACCGCAGGGAAATATCTGCCCGGGACAGCTTCGCGGTAAGGTTAAAACGGCCGGTGATGTTTCCCTGGTTTTCCCAGGATCCGGACCAAAGAAATTCCGGCGGCCCCAGGAGGAAGGCGGCGGGCTTTACGGAAGCCCCCGCCGGTTCTGAGGAAGCCCCCGCCGGCGCTGAGGAAGCCCCCGCCGGTGCTGAGGAAGCCCCCGCCGGCGCGGAAGTCCCCGCCGGTGCGGAAGCCCCCGCCGGCGCCGCGGGAAGCGTCCGGGGCCCTGCGGAAAATACCCGGACCGGGCCAAGGACCGCAAGGAACAGTAAACATAGGAGGGGTTTCACATCCCCTAAAGGGCAAAGTCATAGGAGGCGCTTTAACGGGGGCAAATTTTTTATAAAAAATTATCCGGCCTTTGCCGTAAGGGAACCTCTGGAAACCTAACCGGAGTTTCCGGCGCTTCCCTTAAGCCGTTTCCGGGCGGCCTCAAGGCATTCCCTCCTAAAAACCGCCACCGAGGGGCCCCGGTAAGAGGCTTCCTGTTTTAGCCGGGAGGCGTTTTCTTCGATGTTTTGTCTGCGGGCTTCGAGTTCCCAAAAGTGGGCGGGATCAAGGCCCGTTCCCAGGATCAGCGCCCCTAGTTTGTCCGAAGGCACCGCGGTGGACTGGCAGCCGGTCATCGCGACGGTGGAATTGTCAAGGATGATGATCGTTACCGGGGCATTCGTCCGGACCGCGTCAATCAGGGCGGCGATCCCCGAATGGACAAAGGTCGAATCCCCTATTACCGCGAACGCGTAGGGAATGCCGGCGTCGGCGGCGCCCCGGGCCATGCCTATGCTGGCCCCCATGCAGACAATGGACTCGACGGCCGAGTAGGGGGGGGCGGCGCCCAGGGAATAGCAGCCTATGTCGGAATTTACCGCCACCTTCGGATGCCCCGGCGCCGGGTCTAGTTCCGCCGCGGCCCGGTTAATGGCTTCGTAGCTGTCCGCGTGGGGACAGCCCGTGCAAAGCTGGGGAGGTCTGCCGGGTAAGCGGGATAGATCCAGGGCCCCGGGATTTTCCGGGCTGCGCAAAGCCTGCCCGTCCAGGATTCCGGGCCGGGGCGAAAGCTCCAGGGCGGCGCGGACATTGTCGGGGTCCAGTTCCCCGGTCCGGGGAACCGTCCCGTCCAGCCGGCCCCGGATCTCTATGCGGGGGGGCAGAATTCCCCGGAGTTTTTCTTCGATGAACGGCTGGCCTTCTTCAATAACAAGCACTTTGCCCGGGGGTTCTTTTTCGTCCAGGGTTTTTTCCGCGCCGGCCCGTCCGTGCAGAACCGATTGGCAAAGCCGGCGGATCGATGCAGCCGGCAGGGGGTAGGCCTCTACATGAAGCCGGGAGGGGGCGCAGCCGTACCGGGCCTTAAGGTCCGGAAGGTTTTCTTCGTAATAATTCCCCCCCAGGCCGGAGGTAATAACCGCCAGGGGGCCCCCGGAAAATTCCAGGTTTTTTTCCGCGTGTTTTTCCGACCACGCTTCCAGGCCCCTTTGTTTTTCGATAAGCGCGGCGTAGTTTTTCCGGGCATGGACGGGGAGCAGCATCCACTTTGTTTTTTCCCCGGTTTTTTTGCAGGGGTTTTGATCCCTTGCCGGGGCCGTAAGGATCCCCCCCCGGGCGTGGGACAGCCTGGTGGCAAGGCGGATTAAAACCGGCACGTGAAAATTTTCGGAAATATCGAAGGCTTCCCTGGCCATGTCGTAGGCTTCCTGCTGGCTCCGGGGTTCCAGGCAGGGAACCATCGCAAAGGACGCGTAAAACCGGGAATCCTGCTCCCCCTGGGAACTGTGCATCCCCGGATCGTCCGCCACGGCGATAACAAGCCCCCCCTGGATATCCAAAAGGGCGCCGTTAAGAAAGGGATCGGCGGCCACATTAAGCCCCACGTGTTTCATCGTAACCAGGGCCCGCCGGCCGGCAAAAGAAACCCCCAGGGCGGCTTCAAGGGCGGTTTTTTCGTTGGCGCACCAGACTGCGCGGAAGCCGCCGGAATCCGGCGTGGTGGAGCCCGCCGGGTCCTCCAAAGCCCCCCCCCGGGGACCGGCCCGTTTTGCCGCCTCCCCCTGGAGGTATTCCATGATCTCCGTGGACGGCGTCCCCGGATACCCGTAGGCGGCGCTAAGGCCCCCGTGAATTGCCCCCAGGGCAAGAGCTTCATCTCCCAGCAGGGCCCTTTGCCGCTCCGAATCTTTCATAACGCGTTCACCCGGAATAGTTCATTGGCAGTGGGGTTTGACGCCAAAAACCCGCCTTTCGGCGGAGCGCTTCATTGAGCCCAACTGACGGGGAAGGGCTTGAATTCCCCTCCTCCGCTTTTGACCTTTTCCAGAGTTTTTTGCGCCTCCGTAAGCATATACGGGTTCGCCCTGGCTTTAGGGACAATCTCTTTGCTGCCATCCAGCCACGACTGAAGGTCCGGGTCCTTAGGATCTACGGGCTCCAGTTTTACACTGGGTTCGCTAAAACCGGGAAGATCCGTGGTTTTTAAATAGTAGGTTTTTCCGGCCCTTACTTCCACTTTTACCACATCCCAGTTTGCCGCTTTGGCCATAAAATAATGGGTTCCCGGTTTGGCATAATAAACAATATAGTTTTTGGACGATATATATCCAAGCCATGTATCGTTATCCCAAAGCTGAAGCTGCACCTTAGAGATGTTTAGGCCGCTTGTAAACGTTGTAAACGACACGTTCACAGCAGCGGATGGCTGAATAATGTATACCGTCGCGGTCTCCGCGGTCTTGGTACTTACCGCGGGATCGACGCCGGTACTTACACAGCCGGTCATAAGGGCCGCCACACCCAGGAAAAAAGACAAACAAGCATAAAATTTTCTCTGCATATAAACTCCCTGTTTTTGATTTTTCGACAATTTTAGATTGTCAAGGCTTCGCAGAGGCCCGAATTCCAATAGAAACCTGTAAAAGATCCTGTCCCTGTCATTCGACCGGGTTACCGGGCAAGTCCAAGTGTACCGGGATCACTGCCGGATGATCAATACGGGCCAGGGCAAGCCCGGCAAACTCAAATCTACGGAGGATCCCGGCTTTTTTTCCCGATCCCCGAAAAGGCCCTGTCCAGCAGTTCCCTGCCTGGGGGCCGGGTAAAGGCCGACACCACCGGTACCACGATAAACGGAACTAGTATGGCGATTGACGCGGCCAGGGGGGAACTGGAAGATCCCAGGACAAAAAACAGTACAATCATTACCGCCATTCCGGTAAGCAGTCCCGCGTAGGCCCCCGCCTTGGTAATCCGCTTTGAATACAGGCCCAGTATGTAGGGGGCGGCAAAGGCCCCCGACACGACCCCCCAGCTTAAGGACATAAGGTATACAATGATGCCTATCTGGAAGCGGGAAATAAAATAAGAAATGACAATAAAGACGCCCGAAAGAAAGCGCATCATCGCCACGGAACGGTCCTTGCCGGTTTTGGCATCTACCCTGGAAGGGTAAAGGTCGATGGCCACGGAACTGGAAGAAACCAGCACCAGCGAGGAAAGGGTAGACATGGACGCGGAAAGAACCAGGAGCAGTATAAGGGCCAGGAGGATCTGCAAATTTCCGATAAGCTGGCCGGTAAGCAGGGCGGGGATGATCATATCGTAGGCGATGCTTCCCGATGCGGTTTTAGGTACCGACGCAAGGTCAAAAAACACGTGGCTAAAGGCGCCGGTAAGGTAGGCGGCGGCGCCTATCATTAGGGCAAAAACCGTGGTAACAATCGCCGCCTTGGAGATTACCTTTTCGTTTTTTATGGCATAAAATTTCTGGGTCATCTGGGGAAGGCCCCAGACGCCGAAGCTGGTCATAAACACCAGGCTCGCTATCGTTAAAACCGCGGGCTGTTTTTCGGGCGGTATATGCATATTGTACGCTTCGGCGGCTTTTCCGATCATTTCCATAAGCCCGCCGCCCCTGTCGGAAATAACGAGGATCATTACCGCCGCCCCGGCAAACATGATAATCCCCTGGATAAAATCGGTAACCGCTATGGCAAAGTAGCCCCCCAGGATCAGGTAAATTCCCGTAAAGGCTATCATAAGAAGCAGGGCTATGTCGTAGGAAATGCCGAAGACCGTTTCAAAAAGGTGGCCCAGGCCCTTAAATACCGAGGCCGAATAGGGCAGAAGAAAAAAGAAAATAACCGACGCGGCCACGGGCTTTAGATGTTTTGCGTTGTAGCGTTCCTGTAAAAATTCGGGCATTGTCATGGCGTCAAGGTTCTGGGTCATACGGCGGGTCCGCCGGGCAAGGGTAAGCCAGGCCGCGCCGGCGCCGATAAGGGCGTTCCCCAGGGCTATCCACAGCGCGTTAAGACCGAACTGCCAGCCCTGGGCGCCGGCA
Source organism: Spirochaetaceae bacterium (assembly GCA_031278215.1). Taxonomy (GTDB): domain Bacteria; phylum Spirochaetota; class Spirochaetia; order Treponematales; family Breznakiellaceae; genus JAISLT01. The sequence continues at coordinate 14,437 of JAITKV010000008.1, read as the reverse complement.
AACCCGATAAAGATCACCGCCGAAAAATACGACGTGCCGTAGGCAATCGCCGAAATCCAGGGCCCCAGGGTCCTGCCGCCCAGGAAAAAATCGCCCAGGGTTTTTGTTTTTTTCATTCCCCAAATTCCGGCGCCCGTCATTAGGGCCAGGAATACCGCCAGAAAAACAATGCCGATTTGAATCATGAAAAAAATAATAGCGGGATTGATGATTTTATTCCAGGGGTCTATACTTTTGAATGTATGAGGATCGCTATGTTTACCGATACCTATTGGCCCAGGGTTAACGGCGTTACCGTTTCGGTAGATACCTTTTCTCTTGCCCTTGTTAAGGCGGGCCACGAGGTGATGATAGTCTGCTCCGAGTATCCGGCGCCTTCCATGGCGGATACTATTACGGAATTCGGAATCGAAAAGGAAGATCCCGCCCGGGAAAAACTTAAAGTGCTGCGGGTGCCTTCCCATTCGATTTTCTTTTCATCCGAAGACAGAATGGCCAAGCTTAGTAAGCGCGGATGGGTGGAAAGCAGGCTCGATGCGTTTTCTCCCGAGGTGGTCCATATCAACACGGAATTTCTTATTGCGGACTTTGGTTTTGGCTATGCCAAAAAACGCCGGCTTCCCGCGGTGTATACCTTTCATACCATTTGGGAAGATTACGCGATCAACTATCTTCCCTATCTGCCCGATGGACTGCTCCGCTTTATAATACAGAAGGGGCAGCGGCACCTGTTAAAACAGGCGAGCCTTGTTATTGTGCCCACTCCTCAAATTGAAGAAATCGTAAAAAAATACCGGGTAAAAAAAGAAATACGGCGGCTTCCCACGGGGATCGATCCGGCCCTGTTTACCCACGGTGAAAAAGAACTGGCCCAATTCCGGAACAGCATGAAAAAAAAATACCCCGCCATTAAAGGCAAAAGGCTGCTCCTTTTTGCCGGCAGGGTTTCCAAAGAAAAAAACATCAGTTTTATCATCAATCTTTTTCCCGAATTACTCGCCCGGCATGCCGATTTAGCCCTGGTTATCGCGGGGAACGGCCCCTACCTTGATTATTTTAAAGACGAGGCAAAGCACTGCGGCGCGGGGGAATCGTGTGTTTTTACCGGCTACCTTGAACGGGCGGAATTAGCCCTAACCTACGCGGTGTCCCATATCTTCCTTATGCCCTCCCTAACCGAAACCCAGGGACTGGTAACTGTCGAGGCCATGCTGTCGGGGATCCCCGTGGTAGCCATCGGAGCCATGGGAACGGTACAGTTGATGGAAGGGGACCAGGGGGGCTTTATGGTGCGGAACGACAGGGGGGAATTTAAGGCCCGGGTTTTACAACTTCTGGAAGACGGGGACCTTTACCGCCGAAAGTCGGAAGAAGCCCGGCGGCACGCTCAAAAATGGACCATCCACAGCCTTACCGGGCAGCTTGTAGAAATATACCGGAAATCTTTCCAATTTATGGGCCGATGAATTTTTCTTCCTTCGGCCTGGATCCTTCCCTGGAGGCGGCTCTTGCCGGCCGGGGTATCGTGGAAGCCTCGGACATACAGAAGCCGGTGATCCCCGCGCTCCTTGATACTCCGGGGGCTAATTTGCTTTTTACCGCCCCCACCGGTACGGGGAAGACCCTGGCCTACCTTCTTCCCCTGTTAACCCTGATAAAAAGAACGGATTCCGGAGAAAACCGGCCCGGCGCCGTTTTAGGGCCGCGCTTGCTGATCCTGGCCCCCACCCACGAGCTCTGTTCCCAAATCAAACGGGAACTGGATTTTTTACTGGGGGCCCTGGAAATGGGCTCGTCGGCATTGCTTATCGGTTCCGGCTCCCTTGTCCGGCAGATTGAGTATTTAAAAAAGAAAAAACCTCCGGGGGTGGTGGGAAATCCCGCCCGGGTCCTGCAGCTTTTGCACATGAAAAAACTTTCCCTTCGGGGGCTGCGCTTCCTGGTGCTGGACGAGGGGGATTCCCTTTTGGCGGAGGAACTGTACGAAGAAACCGCCGCCGTTTGTGCGGGGGTGCGGAAAATCCCGGTCCGGCTTATCTCCTGTTCCGCCACCTTTCCCCCCAAAAGCCGGGACCGGCTTTTTGCCCTGGGAAACGAGGCGGCCCTAAAATCCCCCGGTTCGGATTCACCGGCGCCCTCCCAGGGTCCCGGTGAAGCGCCGGTTTATCACTGGAAGATTATCGAAGAAACCGGCGCTTCGGTGCTGCGGCGCAACATAGAACATTGGGCGTTTTTTGCGGAGAAACAAAGAAAACTATCCTTTCTCCAGTCCTTTCTGGCCGCGGCAAAGCCAAAGAAAACCCTGGTTTTTTGTTCCCGGGGAGAAGAAGCGGGGAAGATTGTGGCCCGGCTTCAGTCTGCCCATGCGGCCGCCGGGGGTATCTGGGGGGATATGGAAAAAAAAGCCAGAAAGGCCGCCATCGATCTTTTTAGAAACGGAAGCCTTTGCATCCTGGTGGCCAGCGATCTTGCCTGTCGGGGCCTTGATATGGACGGCATAAGCCATGTGGTAGCCATGGATGTTTCTTCCAATCCCCACACGTATCTTCACCGGGCGGGCCGCACGGGCCGCATGGGCAAGCGGGGCGTCATGGTTACCATAGGGGACGAGGCGGAACTGCGGCAGCTAGTACGGATCGAAAAGAAACTGGGTATCACGGTGTACCCCAAGGAACTGCGCGACCGCCGGGTGGTTCCCTGCGGGGAAGAGTCCCCGTGATTTACCGCGCGCCCTGTACGCCCTTACAAGGGGTAGGATCGCCGGAGCGGGGAAAGGTACCCCGCCCCCCCAAGGGTCCATTTTAAGCCCAGGGTGCATTCCAAAGCCCTGCCGCCGGTTCCCCAGAGCAGGGAAGGTTTAAGAGAAACATCCAAGTTCTTCCATGTATAGGTAAGGGGCAGGTCCAGGGCAAAAAACCAGCGGTCATAGCCGGCAAGTCCTTCGTTGGACTCATAGGGGATGTCCACCAGGTTTACCTCGCTGTTTTTTACCAGAAAGAGCATCTCGATGCCGGCCCGGATATGCCGCCGGGGAAAGCGGAAGTTCCCCAGGAATCTTCCCCAGATCGTGCCGGGTCCGTAGGGACTGGTTAGGGGCAGCAGCGCCGCGTTTTTATTGGCGGTATAGCGGTACAAGGCCCTGGCAAGCCGGGCTTCGCTTTGGGTAAAGGGGGGATCGTCAAAGGCGTAGTTTCCCCAGAGGTAGTGGGTATAGCCCCCTTCCAGCATATAGTACTGGGTAAGGGCGTCCGCGGCGGCGCTGTATTCAAGCTGCAATACCGCCGCGGGTATGGTGGGGGTATCCCCGTCGGGAATGCCGAAGATCCGGGCGCTAATGTCGTCAAACCCCGCCATGGCCGAAAGGTCCAGGCCCGGCAGCACGGTCCAGGATAGATCAACGATCAGGGAAAGGTTGTTGGGGGTTAAGTCGGCGTTGTGGTAGATCATCACGGGAAGTACGTCGGTAATATGAAAGGCGTTGTTGCTCCGGACATACACCACCGTACCCCCGATTCCCGCCTTTAGGGGGCCAAAGTTCCACTGGAGACGGTGGGCCGCGGCAAGGATCGTGCTGGGATTGGGGTCATGGAGAAAGCCAAAATAATCCGTATAGGGCTTCCCCGGCGCCGGGGGATTAGGATCATAGTTTACGTCGTAGACATCCCGGGGCGCCTTTCTGGGGATAATGGCCCCTAAAAGGTAATCAAAGCTAAAGGGCCCCAGGGGTACATTAAGCCGCAGGCTGTCCAAATAAGGAAGCAGCGCCGAGGGGTAGAAGGTGGCGCCCCGGGGGTTTCCCCAGTGTACCGTATCCCGGCCCAGAAAAAAATTCAGGTACCTGCCGTTCCAGGCAAGGATCCCCCGTTTTAGGATGTCGTAAGAAATATCCACCTTGGAAAAGAAATTTGAAGAAGGGGCGTAATCCCCCTCCCAGGGGGGGCGGAAGTTTAGCTCCCCGGCAATCCAGGGGCCGTCGAAGACCCCGGCGCCGGCCCGCAGGCTTAGGACCGGGGAAAAGTTAAGAAAGGCCCGGCGAAAGTCTTCTCCGTTGGGGACCTCTTCCCCGTCAATGGTAAAGGATCCGGTCTGCAGGCGGTGTTCGTAAGCCAAGGTTAGGGATCCCTGAATACGGATCCCCCGGTCCCGCGGTTCTCCAAGGCCGGCGATAAGCTCCCCCAGCATAAGCCGATCCGCTTCGTCCAGGGTTTCCGCTCCGGGAAGGGCAAGAAGCTCCTCCGCGTAATCCAGCAGGTCCCCGCCGTGGACGGGGAACGAAGAAAAGGGAAGGGTCCTGCCCATGCGCCGGCTAATATGGGTTAGGGCCAGAAATTCCGGATCATCGGTATAAAAGTATTCCCCGTATGCCAGGGCCCCCGCGGCAAGAAAAAACCCCAGGCTTAGGACGTTCCGGAGCGGGAGAAAAAAGCGTTTCATGCTTACAGTACCGGGAAAAGGTACCGGAAACCCACCGAAAAGCGAAAAATAAACTCATGGTGATCCGAGGCCTTCCATATCCAGATGTCGTTATCCACAGTCCGCGCTTCACCGGTTCCGGGGGGATTAAAGGGGTCCTCCTTCGGGGGTTTTAGTTCAAGTTTGTTAAACCGGCCCCCTATGGCCATGGCCGCATAGGCGGAAAGGGGCCCGAATTGGCGGGACAGGTTAAGCCGAAGTTCCAGTTTTTTTTCTATCCGGCCGTCGTTAAAAAGCTGGCTTCCCGGGCGGTCGTCGTCGTACATGGAAGCCCGCTCATTGTAGTCATGCCAGGGATTGGCGGGAGAGTTATTCCCCGCCAAAAGCAGTTCCAATTCCGCGGTAAGTAGAAAATCGTAGAACGTGTTCTGGTAATCCACCTGGAAGGCCAGGTTGTTTTCTCCGTGTTTATACCCCACCATGTAATCCTGGATAATAAGACTTACCGTTTCGTCGTCGTTATAGTAACGGGTTTCGGGGTAGTAGGTATAACCGTAGGCGGTCGCGGCGCTGTCGTTTTTGTATTTTCCCGAACCGTTGGTACCGATAGGTTCAAAGGTATATTTAAGGGCCCCTCCGTGGTGGAAACCAAAACGGCCATAGGGGGTAAAAAGCCGGCCCCCCAATGCCCAGGCCGCCTTCCAGGGATTCGGAGAAAAGCCGCTGTACAGAAAACGAAGAAAACCCAGGCTAAAGTCGTCCACCAGCCCCTGGGCGTAGGCGCTCCAGGATTCCCGCTTTAGATCCCAGAAAATGCCCAGCAGATTATTTTCGTTGGACTGGGTGGCCCAGGGCCTGCCGGCGGTGGTTTTAAAATATTGAATAAAATACTGGGGAATGGGGTTAAGGTAGTATTCCAGATCAAAGGCCCTGCCGGTGTATACCGCCGCGTCCAGGAACCCTATCCTCCAGTCGCTGCCCTTAAACGCGTAGATTTTGTAATTAACCCCCCGGTCGGGAAACCCGTAGCCGGGAAGGCCGCTGGTATCGGCAGGATTAGCCAGGTACGGACTACCGCTATTACCCGCCGCGATCCAGTCCTGGCCCGCCTGGTTCCGGGCGTCGTATTCGTTCCAGGCAGGGGAAGAGGTTCCGCTGTTTCGGTTAAGCTCTATCCACTGGGTCTGGTATATAAAGTGTTCCGATTCCCAGCGCAGTTTTAGGGTATTGGCCGAGATACCCGTGGAATTCAAAAAAAGCGAGTAGGGGGAATCTACTTCGTCGTAATTTTTAAAGCGGCCCGCTTCAATATACAGGGGGCCCTTTGAATAGGAAAGGCCCCCTTCGTTTAGTAAGAAGTAAAAGCCCCAGAGCTCTCCCGAAGGAAGCATTACCGCCGCGGGGGCGTACTTTTGATCGTTCTTAAGGATCAGGTTCGCGGTAAGCCCGAAGGGGCCGATGGTATAGTTCATCAACATATCCATCCCCAGCCAAAAACCCTTTTCATACCCCGCATCCATCCCTATCCCAAGGTCCAAAAATTCGCTCTGCCCGAAAATCAGGTTGTCGGTGGGGATAAGGGGTTTGCGCTGGTAGCTTGACTCTTCCGGCGCCGGAACGAGCTCTTCCCCCTCCGTCTGGGCAAACAGGGGAACCGCCAGGGTGCATAAAACCAGGGCAAGACAACGCCACTTCATGTATTTAAGAATAATACCCAGGTTATCAAATGTACAGCCCCGGAATTATTCGATTTTACTGATCCGGACCCTGTGGATGCGGTTTCCGTCCAGATCCAGCACCTTAAAGTGAAGGTTTTTCCAGGAAAAGCTTTCGCCGGTCCGGGGTATTTCGCCTGCAAGTTTTAGGATAAACCCCGCGAGGGTATGGTAATCCCGGGTGTTTTCTTCCTCCAACTCCTCAAGCCCCAGGGTTTCCGCCAACTCGTCCATGCTAATGCTGCCCTCCGCGAGCCATGCGCCGTCTTCCTGGAGGACCGCCTCTTTCTCTGTCCGGGTAAGGGTTCCTATAACTAAATCCCGGAACCGCAAAGACCCGGCAAAGCCGCCGTATTCGTCCATTACGCACAGGTAGTATTCGTCTTCCCGTTTAAAGGTTTCAAGGGCCTTTAGGGCCCCCAGGGTTTCCGGAATAAACAGGGGCTTCCGCATAATTTTTTGTAATCCCCCCCATTCCCCGGAAAGGGCTATAAAAATATCCTGGACCGAAACAACCCCGGCAATATCGTCCTGGGTTCCCCTGACCACGGGAAAAAATCCCTGGGCCTTATGGGCCAGAGCCTTCTCCCGTACCTCTTCCCGGGGGGCGTCAATGTCAAGCCATTCGATTTCCGAACGGTGGATCATAAAGGCGCTTACCGGCTTATCCCCCAGGTACAGGACCCCCTCCACCATGGATCGTTCGCTGCTTTCCACCGCCCCCGTTTTTTCCCCTTCTTCCAGGGCCAGGCGAAGGTATTCTTCCCCCGGCGCCGGGGCGGGGCGGTTTTTTAAAAGGGGGATCCTGGACGCAAGGATGTACAGGGGTTTCCACGGCAGGGATAGAAATTCTATCAGGGGAAAGAGCCCGGGAAGGAATCTTTCGGGATCCCGGGCCGCCAAAAGCCGGGGAAGAAGTTCCGAAAAAACCCCCAAGGCCAGGACCAAGACCCCGGCGCTCAGAAGGACCGGCCGGAAAGGGCAGAAGAGGACCGTAAAAACCCCGGCGGCGAATATGAACAGCATATTCCATAGCCGCAAGGACAGGACAAAAAATTCCGGCTTTTCCAGGGCCCCTAAAAGGGCGGGGGTTCTTTTTTTCCCCGGGGCCCTAAAGTGGAGCCGCGGTTTTCTGGCCAAGCCCAGAACCGCGGCGGCGAAGGAAAAAAAACCGCTTAGGATCACCAGGGAACAAAGAATGACTGTAGAGAAGGGGTCTTCCATCAGGAGATTTCTTCTTTTTTCAGGGGCCGGATTATGTAAACCCCCTCTTGGGAAGTTTCTATAACCTTGTTCTTCCCGTCCGGGGTTAGTTCCCCGAATATTTGAACCATGGGGTATTTGGGATTTTCGGGATTCACGTCCACCACCTGACCCTTCTTGCCGTTGGAAAGAAGCACGTAAAGCCCGATGGGGTAAATAGACAGGGAAAAAACCAGGGCCTTAACCACCGTATCGTCGTACTGTTTCCCTTCGTTTTTTAACAGATCCAGCATCCCCGAATACCCGTCCTTGGCGTCCTTGTGGGGCCGGGAACTTGTCAGGGCCTCGTAGGAGCAGGCCACGGCGATGATCTTTGCATAGAGGCTTATCTTTTCTCCCGTTAATTTTTGCGGATACCCGGCCCCGTTTTCCCGCTCGTGGTGTTCCAGGGCCGCAAGGCTTACCACCAGGGGAAAATCAAGGTTTTTTAGCAGATTAAAACTTAGGATCGGATGGCTTAGGATCAGCTTTCGTTCCTGGGGGGAAAGGGCCCGTTTGCTTAAATAGGTCTGGGGCGGCAGTTTAATCATCCCGATCTCGTGGAGCAGCGCGGCCACCCCCAACTCGATAAGCCTGTGGGTCGGCAGCTTGATAAAACCGCCGATGATGATGGCAATGATCGCCGATTTTACCGCATGGGAGGCCATGTAATTCTGCCCCTCCGCCAGATCCCCCTTCATTACCCTAAGCAGGTAGCGGCGGTTTTCCTTAACGGCGTCGCAGAGTTCTTTAACCCGTTCGGCCACCTGGTTAAAGTGAAATTCCTTTTGGGTGGCCACCTGGTTAAAGAGGGTTTCTACGTATTTAAGAAATTCCCGGTAGGTCTTTTCTGCCCCCCGGATCTGTTCCCCGTCGCTTAGCAGGGCGTTTTCCGCTATTCCCTCGGTTTCCTGGACGGCGTCGTCGGCGCCGGAATATTCTTCCTGGGGTTCCCCGTCGCTTTGGATTTCTTTAAATTCCCATTCCTGCAAAGTCTTTAGCAGTTCCGGAGAAAACATAACCTCCGGGGTGGTTAAAATAAAGCGTTCATCCAGATAAACCGGCTGGCTAAAAAAGCTTCCCGCGGGTATATCCTTTATGTTAAAAGTCTTCATACCGGTTCCACACCATTAAATTGACGAAGTTCCATCCAATTCATTATTATGACTTAAAGTACGAGAAATAGCAATTGGGAAGGTCCAAAAACTCCAGGATGGTTTTAGAGGGTCCCAATTATGCGGGATGGGGGTTTTTGTTGAAATTTAAGGGACTTTTGATCTTTTTTAACGCCGTGATGGTTTTTTTTATTGTCATGGTGTTTATTATTCCGTTTACAATTCTGGGCAGGGAGCCGGCCCTGGGTTTCTGGAGATCCAGCTGGTTTTTAATTCCCCTGGTGTTTGTGTTTCTGGCGGCGGTGGACCTGTATTTCCTGGTAAATTACCGGATTTTTTTTCTTTTGGAAAAAGAAGACTGGCCCGCGCTGGTTAGGGAACTGGAGGTCCGGGTAATCCGGCAGGGCCGGTACAGCCCCCGGCTGGTGCGGCTCTTGCTTAATACGTACCTGGTCCTTTCCGACGCCCGGGCGGTTTCGGAACTGGAAAAAAAACTTGCCATAGGCAAGAGCGGGCTTATAGAACATAATATCCTTATCTTCGGAACCGCCCGGATCCTAACCAAGGACTACGAGGGGGCCGGGGCCTTTTTCTTCGACCGCCTTCCCGGGGGGCCGCGGTATAAAGCCGGCCCCCATGCCGAGTGGATCCGCTGGTATTACGGTTTTTCCCTGCTGCTTTCCCGGCGCTTCGAGGAGGCCGCGGACGTTTTTTCCGCGATGGTCCGGAATGCCCGGGACGGGATACTTACGGGGCTTTCCGCGTATTTTTTAACCAATAATTTAGCCGGGTTTCTTTCTGCCCGGGCCGGGGGGCTTCGGGAAGATGCAAAAATAGGGAAGGAGAGGGTCCGCCAAAGCCTTCGGCGCCGCTCTGACTGGAACCGGGAAGTAAAGCGGGTGGAAACGGAAATTTATGTTACGGTCTTATCTTCGTATATTAACCTGGCCGCGGATTATGTGTATGCCTAGGAGGGGCCAATGAACAGGATTATTGAAAAATCCACAAAGTTAAACAATGTCTGTTACGATATTCGGGGGCCGGTGCTTAAAGAAGCAAAGAGGCTGGAAGAAGAAGGCTACAGCGTTATTAAGCTGAACATAGGAAATCCCGCCCTTTTCGGGTTTAATGTTCCCGATGTAATAGCCCACGACATTATTGTCAATTTAAAAAACGCCCAGGGTTACGGGGATTCCCAGGGGCTCTTTGCGGCCCGGAAGGCGATTGTCCTGGACCTGCATGCCCGGGGGATTATGGACGTGGACATCGACGACGTCTACCTGGGAAACGGGGTCAGCGAGCTTATTATGATAGCCATGCAGGGGCTGCTTAATTCCGGGGACGAAGTTCTTATCCCCATGCCCGACTATCCCCTGTGGACCGCGGCGGTAACCCTTTCCGGCGGCCGGGCGGTCCATTACCGCTGCGACGAGGAATCCCTGTGGAACCCCGATTTGGCGGATATACAATCGAAGCTTAGCGACAGGACCAAAGCCATGGTGATCATCAACCCCAATAATCCTACCGGCGCCGTTTACAGCCGGGAAACACTGGAGGGGATCGCCCGAATCGCCGCGGAAAACGATCTGATCGTGTATTCCGATGAAATCTATGACCGGATTATCTACGACGGGGCGGAGCACATTCCCATGGCGCTGGTAAACCACGATACCCTTACCGTAACCTTTAACGGCCTTTCCAAGGCCTACAGGGCCGCGGGGTTCCGCTCCGGATGGATGACTCTGTCGGGAAACAAGAAGGGCGCGGCGGGCTATCTTGAGGGGCTGAACATGCTTTCCAATATGCGGCTCTGCGCCAACATGCCCGCCCAGTTTGGCATACAAACCGCCCTGGGGGGCTACCAGAGCATTACCGACTATCTTTTGCCCGGGGGCCGCCTAAAGGAACAGCGGGATACGGCCATAAGCCTGGTTAACCAGATTCCGGGCCTTTCCGTGGTGGCCCCCCGGGGGGCGCTTTATTGTTTTCCCCGGATAGACGCCAAGCGCTTTGCGATCCTGGACGACGAGCTTTTTATGATGGATCTGCTCCGGGAAAAACACCTGCTCCTGGTCCACGGTACGGGCTTTAACTGGGACAGGCCCGATCATTTTCGCATTGTCTTTTTACCGGATAAGGAAACTCTTACCGAGGCTCTTCGGCGGCTGGGGGACTTTCTGGCCACTTACCGGCAGGGCGCCGCCTAGGCGCCACAGGCGGCGCCTGTGGCGCTTGTAGGTTTTGCGGGCGCGGCAAACTGCGTATGATTGACAGCCGGCGCTTAATACGAGTACCTTTAAGTCAATATACCAACGGAGGTTTTGTGGCCAAAGAAGAAGCGATAGAAGTAGAAGGGATTGTAAAAGAGGCCCTTCCAAATACCATGTTTCGGATCGAACTTGACAACCAAAAAGGGCACCTTATCCTTGCCCATCTTTCCGGTAAAATGCGAAAGCATTATATTCGTATTGTCCCCGGCGACCGGGTTCGTATTGCCCTTTCTCCCTACGACCTTAACCGGGGGCGGATAATTTACCGTGAACGGTAATTACCCGCCGATTTTCAATAATACCCAGGTTGAACCGGTTCCCCCTTGGGAGGCGCTGCTGTAGCCCCTTTCTCCGGCAAGGGGACAGCGTTCTAAGAATTCATGGACCGTTTTTGCCAGTATTCCCCTTTCCCGGACGCCGGCGGGCGGGGAATTTTCCCCCGGATCGCCCCCCCGGATCCCCTTGCCGTGAATAATAAGCAGTTTTTCCAAGCCCCGGTCCTTAGCCATGCGGAAAAAACCGGAAAGGGCGTTCCAGGCTTCGTCCCTGGTAAGGCCGTGTAGATCCAGAATTCCGTCGGGTTTTTTGCGTAAAAGCCGGCGCCGGCGGGAGGCGGGGGATTCCCCCCGGGTTTCCAGGGCCGCGTCCTTATCGTATATACCCCCGGATTTTTTATCCCAGCGGTCAAGAATTTTTCCAAAATCCATCTTGTTAAAATGATTAAGGAGGCAGTATGGTTACAGATATGAACCCGCTTGCGGAAGAACTTAATTCGATATTGGCCGGAACCGTCGCGGAAGGGCTTCTTTCCGCCCTGGGCCGCCGGATGTACTTTCCCCGGGGAATCATCGCCCAGGCCGCGGAGGCCAGGGAACTGGCGCCGGTAAAAAACGCCACCATAGGCATGGCCTTTCACCACGGCCAGCCCCTGATACTGTCCGCGGTGGCGGAACGCGTGGGGGGCCTAAGCCCCGGCGAAACGGTGGCCTATGCCCCTACTGCGGGCTTCGAGCCGGTCCGCCGGGCCTGGAAGGACCTGCTGATCCGTAAAAACCCTTCCCTGGATCCGGGGTGGTTTTCCCTTCCTGTGGTGGTGCCGGGAATTACCGCGGGAATTTCCTACGCCGCGGATCTTTTTCTGGACAAAAAAAAAACGATCCTGGCCGGCGATCCCTGCTGGGAAAATTACGAGCTTATCTTTACCGGACGCCGGGGGGCGGCGCTTCGGGGAATACCCTTTTTAGGCGCCGCCGGTTCAGAAGGCGGGGGGCCTGACGGCGGACTCGATATCAAGGCCATCGAAGGGGCCCTTAAAGAAGAGGCCAAAACCGGGGTCCTTAAACTGATCCTTAACTTTCCCCACAACCCTTCGGGATATTCCCCCACGACGGCGGAGGCCCGGGCCCTGGCCGGGCTTATCAACGAGATCGCCGAAGACGGGGCGAAGGTTCTTGTTATATGCGACGATGCGTACTTTGGCCTGGTGTACGAAGAGTCCGCCTGCCGGGAATCTCTTTTTTCTATTCTGGCGAATCTTCACCCCCGGGTATTGGCGGTTAAGGTGGACGGCCCCACTAAAGAAGACTATGTCTGGGGCCTGCGGATGGGCTTTTTAAGTTTTGGCGCCCGCGGCCTTGGAGAGGAACACTACGGGGCTCTGATAAAAAAACTTATGGGGATAATCAGGTCTTCCGTATCCTGTACCAACAGCCCCGCCCAGCACTTAATGCTGCGGGCCATGGAAGATCCCCGGACCGCGGAGGAAAAACAGCGTTTTTACGGGATGCTAAAAAGACGGTACGGGCTGGTAAAAGACTATATCCGGAACTACGGCGGCGGCGGACGGCTTGAAGCCCTGCCCTTTAATTCCGGGTACTTTATGAGCTTTCGCTGCCGGGGAATAGACGCGGAGACCCTGCGCCGCCGGCTCCTTTCCGAACAGAACATTGGAACCATCGCCCTGGGGCCGTCGTTTTTGAGGGTGGCCTTTGCAGCCCTGGAAGAAGAACAAATACCGGAGGTTTACCAGGCTATTTACAAAACCGCCGGAGCCCTTTAAAAGTTTGCCCTAGAGCCCGGAATTGTTTATGCTGCGGACTCCGGTTGAACCTAAGCGTTACGGGGCCCGGAAGCTTAGGCCACCAGGTTAAAAAGGACCCCCGCGGGAGCCTGGGGGGCGGGGGCATAGGGCATGGCGCTGTTGGCGGCCCTGGCGGCTTTTATCCGGCCCTCGTATTGCTCGATAAGGGCGTCGATTTGTTCGTTTGAAGAGCTTAGGATCCCGGGCTCTGCCGGGGACTGTTTTTTTATCTGTCCCAGCTGTTCAATCAGTACATCGAGGATCTTTAGTTTGCTTATTGTTACCCCCCGGGTTCCTTCCGGGGCCGGTACGCCGGAGACATGCTTAAAATGAGAATAAATATAGCTTCCCGGCGAGACCGGCAAGGACATCCTCCCCGCTCCCGAGGCCGTAATAGCGTATCCCATAGGAAATGCCGAAGCGCCATGGATCCTCATAATTTTCTCCGTAAACCTCTTATTACCTGTAAACTACCCTTTTATTTTCGGTATATCGGAAATAATAATTAGACTTGTTGGATAACTCTATTAGACTTGCGGGCGGCTAAAAATATTCCGGGTGACGGCCCCGTGCGGCCTTGAAAAATTTTGGCCGTGATGCTATGCTGGTATAATGCAGATCCATGACGCTTCCATTACCCGGCTTATTGAACGCATCGGGGAACATTACAGGACCAATATTTCAAACCGCTTTATACGGCCCGCCCTGCTTCAGCTTCCCTTTGACAATCAATCCTGGGACCTGATGGAAGATTTAACGGAAAAAGTTCCCTCCCAAACTCTTCATCTGGACGAGTTATACCGGGAGATCGTTGCCGCCGCCCATTTTGCCGCCGTGGTCCGCCGGGAACTGGTTCCCGGTCTTAGAAACCGCATAAGCCGGGATCCGTCCTCCTCCGACAAGGTTCTAAGGGACATGGCGGTAAATAATTTTGCCTCGAATTTGCAGGTTTTTGCCGACCTGGTCAACGAACTATTTGTCAAGCTCGTGGAGGCCGATAAAGCCGATGCCAAGGGCCATGTGCCCCTGTATACCACCATGCCGGACCTGGCCAATGTGGGCCGTCTTTTGGTGGGGGGCTAAGGGAAACAGGGTAACCAGGGCCGAACCTTTTTGGATCCGGACCGGGGCCTGCATGCACGATCTTGAGTTTTATTCCCGGTTCCGCTATGATAACAATAGAACAAAGATTTTCCCCATCCGGCGGATTTGAAGAGGAGCTCTTATGAACATAGGTGATGTAAAGCATGCGGGTTTAAAGAAATGGATCGAAGAGGCTGCGGCCCTAATGACTCCCGATTCGATTGAGGTTTGCGACGGTTCCCAGGCCGAATACGACAGGATGATCACGATCACCATCGACGCCGGCCTTGCCACGCCCCTGGAAAAACGGCCCCACAGCTATCTTTTCCGGTCGGACCCCAGCGACGTGGCCCGGGTCGAAGGCCGTACCTATATAGCAAGTAAAAACGAAGAAGATTCAGGCCCCACCAACAACTGGATAAACCCCGACGAGCTTAAAAAGACCATGTCGGGCCTTTACAAAGGCAGCATGAAGGGCCGGACCATGTACGTGATCCCGTTTTCGATGGGGCCGGTCGG
>JAITKV010000062.1 GCA_031278215.1 Spirochaetaceae bacterium | reverse complement strand
AAGGCGCAAAACTCCGACGAACCAATCCGGCAAGGACGCCGGACTGCTTTAGGCGGCAAGGCAGCCGCTCCGATCCGGGAAAATGGCTTATTTTCCCAGAAAAACGGGTTATATTTGCATGGATTTGTAACTAAATGTAAGGCAATGTCAAGAAATCGCGCTAAATGCGGGGGGGGGGGGGGGTAAAACGGCTAAGCGGCAATGAACAGGGAACAACAGGGCAAGAGGCGTTTGCTTTACCAGCCGCGGGCGTCCGTGTCATACGCATGGAGACAGTGTAGCATAGTATGAAAAACCGCGCAAGTACGGGGGACCACTACAAACAGCGGAAAGGCCCTTTACACCCCTTCCGGCAGTTTCGCCGCCATGATTCTCCGGTGGCTGATTTTTTCCCCGTCCGCGATAAAGCGGCCGTCCCCAACGGCGTGGAAAAGGCGCTTTTCTTTGCGCCTGTCGTCTATCCAGGCCGCCTCCGCGTCCAGCACAAAGACGCCGTGGTTTTTTACGTAGTCCACCACCCGGCATTCTATGTTGGCGTAACATTCCTTGATCAGGGGCGCGCCCACGCTTTTTGCCGGGAGCGGGGTAAGATTGAATTTTTCAAATTTGTTCACCTGCGCCCCGGAGCAGGCGCCGATGGAAACCACGGTTTTGGACATATCAAGCGTGGGTACGGCGATCACACATTCCCGGCGCTTGATAAGGGCCTGGTACGAATAGTTCCAGGGGCCCGTCATAAACGCGAAGCGGGGGGTAAAATCAAGCACCATGGTCCAGGACAGGGTCATGATATTGGGATGATCCCCGCCGGCGGTAGTTACCAGAATCACCGGGCCCGGTTCAAGGAAGGTAAAGGCCCTGTTCAAGGGAAAACTTTTCATGGCGGCCTCCGGGGCCGATTGTACCCCATGTTCCCCGGCCTTGCCAGACCCCGCGGCCATAGTTTCCGCCGTCCAAAAAAACGGCTTTTCTTTAAAATTCCCTTGACATAAACCGGAAATCCCTATATTTTATATATATGATCATACGTTCAACTGTTTTGGAGGCTTATGACCCCGCTTGTTCAGGACGCTGAAAACCTTGACTGCACCGTGATCCACGAAGAAGTGGTGGCCGCGGTCAGGAAAAAGATGCCCGCCGACGAAGTATTGCTGGATCTGGCAGACCTGTTTAAGGTGTTCAGCGATTCCACCAGGGTAAAAATTCTCTGCGCTCTGCTGCGGGCCGAAATGTGCGTCTGCGATATGGCGGCCCTTTTGGGCATGAGTAAATCCGCGATTTCCCATCAATTGCGGACCCTCAGGCAGACCAGGCTTGTAAAGTACCGCCGGGAGGGAAAGGTGGTTTACTATTCCCTGGAAGATGACCATGTGGGAACCATCTTTGATCAGGGCTTGGTCCATGTCTGTGAATGAGGGGGAATTATGGAAGCGGCATTAAAACGGGAGTATATTCTAAACAAGCTCTGCTGCCCCAAATGCGCGTTAAAAATCGAAAAGCAGGTGGGCGCCTTAAAAGGGGTAAGCAGCGCGCTGGTTGACTTTTCTGTACAAAAACTTACCATCAAGGCCCGCAGGGCCGGACAATGGGACGACATCATGGCCCGTACCGGCGGGATCATCAAGCGGTTTGAACCTTCTGTCGAACTGCGCGGCTTTACTCCCGTTCCCAAGCAAAAGACTGCGGAACCCGTAAAGGACACAAAGCCCGCTCCTGTAAAAACATGGTTCCGGCGGATAAGTCCGGCGCTTGGAATGGCCCTCTTTGCCGTGGGCATGGTCTTTGACTATGTTCCGTCCATCGCCCTGCCGCCTTTGATGCGGATTATCGTCTTTTTGGCAAGCTATATCCTGGCGGGGGGCGAAGTGCTTGTTAAGGCAGGGAGGAATATTACCAAGGGTAAAATATTCGATGAAAATTTCTTGATGGGCGTCGCCACCATCGGCGCCTTTGCCATCGGCGAATACCCCGAAGGCGCGGCGGTGATGATCTTCTACCGGATAGGCGAAGCCTTTCAGGATTACGCGGTGGGGCGTTCCCGCAAATCCATATCGGCCCTCATGGACTTACGGCCCGATTACGCCAACCTTAAAACCGCCGCGGGCCTGGAGCGGGTGTCCCCGGAAACGGTACAAACCGGCGACCTTATCGTGGTGAAACCCGGCGAAAAAATCCCCCTGGACGGCGTGGTAACAGAGGGCTTTTCCGCCCTGGACGCCTCCGCCCTCTCGGGCGAATCCCTTCCCCGGGACGTGGAGAAGGGCAGCGCCGTTCTGTCGGGTTCCATCAACAAGAGCGGGCTCCTTACCATCGAAGTAAGCAAGGTCTTTGGAGAGTCCACGGTCTCCAAGATCCTTAACCTGGTGCAGAACGCGGGGAGCAAAAAATCCCTTACCGAAAACTTCATCACCAAATTCGCCCGGTACTACACTCCCGTGGTGGTGTTTTCCGCCCTTGCGCTGGCGGTTCTTCCGCCCCTCCTTATCCCCGGCGCGGCCTTTGCCGAATGGATAAACCGGGCGCTGGTGTTCCTGGTAGTCTCCTGCCCCTGCGCGCTGGTCATTTCCATACCCTTGAGCTTTTTCGGCGGCGTCGGCGGCGCTTCACGGAACGGCATCCTTATAAAGGGAAGCAACTACCTTGAAGCCCTGACCAAGGTGGACACCGTGGTATTTGATAAGACCGGAACCCTAACCAAGGGCGCCTTCGGCGTAACAAAAATTGTCCCGGCGGGAAGGTTCACAGAAGAAAACCTGCTCTACTACGCCGCCCATGCGGAGTCCGCCTCCAGCCATCCCATAGCCCTTTCAATCAGGGCCGCATACAGCGCCGCCTGCCGGAAGGAACCGGAGGCCGGAATAATAGGGGCCTATGAAGAAATCGCCGGAAAGGGCGTTTCTGTCCGGATTGGGGAAGACGCGGTGCTCGCGGGAAACGCCGGACTGCTTAAGGCCGCGAACATTACCCTTCCCCCCGCGGAGGAGGCGGGAACGCTTGTCCACCTGGCGGTAAACGGCGAATACGCCGGGTACATCCTTATTTCCGATGAACTAAAACCCGGCAGCCCGCAGGCGGTAGCGGACTTGCGGGCCGCCGGGGTAAGACGGATCGTCATGCTTACCGGCGACAGCAGGGCCGTGGGAGAAAGCATCGCAAAACAAACCGGCCTTGATGCGGTGTACGCGGAACTTCTGCCCCACCAAAAGGTGGAACGCCTGGAAGAACTGGAACGGAATAAATCCGGTTCCGGCAAACTGGTTTTTGTGGGAGACGGCATTAACGACGCGCCGGTACTGGCCCGCAGCGATGTGGGTATTGCCATGGGGGACGCCGGCGCCGATGCGGCCATCGAAGCCGCGGACGTGGTGCTGATGACCGGCGAGCCCTCAAAAATCGCCGGCGCCATCCGCATTGCCCGAAGGACCCGGAACATCGTCCGGCAGAACATCGTCTTTGCCCTGTCCGCCAAGGGCCTTATCCTGGTCCTGGGCGCCCTGGGTATGGCCACCATGTGGGAGGCGGTATTCGCCGACGTGGGGGTGGCCCTTATCGCGGTTTTTAACGCCATGCGGGTGCTTAAAACGGTAAAACAAAAAGGGCCGGAATATACATTTTTGGCCTGAAAAACAATTACAATCGGAGCGCCCCGACAGTTTAAAATTGCCGGGGAATAAGGGGCGGCGCTTATTACCATTGGGATAAAAAGTATGGTGGGGCATATCTTTTTTTAGAAAATACCGGATAGGCCCCGCTCGACCATTTTTTAAAAAACTGATATACTGTCTCCATGCCAGATAGCGCCAATACCCCAGTGCAGACCGGAAAAGTAATTTCTGTTGCCATAGAAGACGAAGTTAAGAGTGATTATCTTACCTACGCCATGTCCGTTATTGTGTCCCGGGCCCTGCCGGATGTGCGGGACGGGCTTAAGCCCGTACACCGGCGGCTTTTGTATTCCATGGAAGAGCTGGGCTTGCGGCCCACGGCGGCAACCAAAAAAAGCGCCCGCATAGTGGGGGACGCCATGGGGAAGTATCACCCCCATGGGGATTTTGCCCTATACGACGCCCTGGTCCGGCTGGCCCAGGTTTTTTCCCTCCGGTATCCTCTGGTCCAGGGGCAGGGAAATTTCGGTTCCCTGGACGGCGATCCCGCCGCGGCCATGCGGTATACCGAAGCGAAGCTTTCCCGAATCGGGGACGAGATGCTCGCCGATCTGGGCAAGGAAACCGTTGACTTTATTCCCAATTTTGATGAATCCCTGAACGAGCCCGCGGTGCTTCCCGCCGCGATTCCGAATCTTCTGGTAAACGGTTCCAGCGGCATTGCCGTGGGAATGGCTACCAATATGGCCCCCCACAATTTGACGGAGGTCTGCCAGGCGGTCTGCGCCTATGTTGACGATCCGGATATTTCTATCGACGGGCTGGCCCGGTATATCCAGGGGCCGGATTTTCCCACCGGGGGAATTATCTTTGGCCGGCAGGGTATAGGAAGCGCCTTTAGGACCGGCCGGGGAAAGATTCTAATCCGGGGCAGGTTTACCGTAGAGACCGGCAAGGGCGGGAGGGAACTTATCGTATTTACCGAAATTCCCTATGGGGTAAATAAAAAGGTCCTTTTAGAGCGGATTGGCTTTTTGGTAAAAGAACGGGCCATCGACGGAATTGCCGCCTTTAACGACGAAACCGACCGGGACGGGATGCGGATTGTTATCGAGCTAAAAAAGGGGGCCATCCTTAAGGTGGTGTTGAACCAGCTTTTTTCCAACACCCCCCTTCAGTCCACCTTTGGGATCATTAACCTGGCCCTGGTAAACGGCAAGCCCCAGTGTCTTAATCTTAAAGAACTTATCCGTTACTTTGTGGAACACCGGGTAGAGGTGGTAACCCGGCGGACCAGGTACGATCTGCGCAAGGCCGAAGAACGGGCCCATATTCTAGAAGGCCTGGTTGTGGCCCTGGCTCATATCGACGAGGTGGTAACGATCATAAAGGCAAGCCGGGACATTGCTGCGGCCAAGGAAAAACTGCAGCAGCGTTTTGGCCTTACAGAAATCCAGGCCCAGGCCATTGTGGATATGCGCCTTGGACGGCTTACAAGCCTTGAAATCGAAAAGATCCGGCAAGAACTGGCGGAGCTTAAGGTGCAAATCGCCTATTACAAATCCCTGCTGGAGGATCAAAAAAAGCTGCTGGGGCTTATCCAGGACGAAATTAAGAGTATCGCTCAAAAATACGGCGATGAACGGCGTACCGAGGTTGTGGCGGGCGAAATAGAAAATTTCAATATAGAAGATTTAATAAAAAAAGAAGAAATGATGATTACGATCAGCCATCTGGGGTACATAAAACGGGTGCCCGTTTCCAGTTACCGCAACCAGGGCAGGGGCGGCAAGGGTATGCAGGGCGCCAAACTGGCGGACGATGATTTCCTGGAACAGATCTTTGTTGCCTCCACCCATGAATATATCATGTTTATCACCAGCGCGGGCAAGGCCTATTGGATGAAGGTCCACGAACTGCCCGAGGGAAGCCGCACCTCTAAGGGGGCGCATATCAAAACCCTTCTTACAATTTCGCCCAACGAAGACATTACCGCCATTGTGTCCCTTAAAGAGTTTGCCGAAACCCGGTATATTTTTATGGGAACCGCCCGGGGGGTTGTAAAAAAAGTAATGACCAGCGAGTTTGCCAATGCCCGCACCCGGGGTATTATTGCAATTAACCTTGACGAGGGGGACAGGCTTGTCAGCGCCCTGCTTACTTCCGGCGGCAACGAAGTGGTGCTTATTTCCCGGAACGGCCAGGCCCTTCGTACCGGCGAAGACCAGGTTAGGCCCATGGGCCGCAGTTCCCGGGGCGTTTCGGGGATCAAACTTGGGGACAACGATGAACTAGCGGGGCTGCTCCGGGTAAGCTCCGCGGACGAAACCGCCCCGGCGGAACGGATGCTGATCCTTTCCGAATACGGCTACGGCAAACGGGTTGAATTCAACGAATTCAGCTCTCATGGCCGGGGCACCGGGGGCCAAAGGATCTATACGGTAACGGAAAAAACCGGAGAAATAGCCGGCGCGGTAAGCGTCCTGGACAACGAAGAGATCATGTGCATCACAAGCCAGGGCAAGTCCATAAAGCTTAAGGTTTCGGGGATCAGTGTCATGGGCCGTTCAGCCCAGGGCGTCAGGATACTTACCATCGACAAACCCGACTTTGTGGTGGGCCTCGACAAAATCGTACAGGAAGACGGCGCGGCGGATCCCGCCGCCGCAGATTCCGGCACCGCGGATCCCGCCGCGGCGGATTCCGGCGCCGCGGATCCCGGCGCGGCGGATCCCGGCGCCGAAGCGCCGTCCCCGGATGAATCCTATACGCCCTAGCCTTACAGTTCCAGTTCTTCCGCCCCCACGTTCCGTATCCGCAGCGCCGTTACCGAATGGGGGCCAAAGATCCCGTCCATCAATTTTTTGTAGGGGTCCATGGCGGTAATGGGAATATACGCCTGGATGGTTCCGGCAAAACCGCCGCCATGGACCCGGCAGGCGCCGGGGATGGACGCTTCCGCCTTCAGAAAGTCCCGGGTAAGCGCCAGGGCTACGGCGACGCCCTGTTCTTTTACGTTTTTTACCGAATACACATTCTGCAGCAGTTCCCAGGAAGAATCCCCCGATTCATTTACCAGCCGTAAATAGGCCGCCATAAGTTCCCGCTTTGCCGCGGGGCTGCTTGTTTTAAGTTTTTCCAGAATGCCGTGCATCTCCACGGCCCGTTGATTTTCGTCAAAAAAATGGAAGGCCCGCAGCAGGGCCCGGTCTCCAAACCGCTTTCGAATATCCGCGGCCCTGGCTTCCACCACCTCTTCATCACATTCCCGAAGGACCCTTTTGCCAAAGAAGGAGGCCACCGCCATCATCTCGGCGGGAATCGCGGCATAATCCGCGGTTAGATCGGAGTGGCTGCTCCGGGTATTGACCACGCACAGGACGTAGCCTGCGGAGTCCAGGTCTACGTTTACCTGTTGAACCGCGGGGTTTGCAGGATCGGCAAAGTCGATGGCTATGGCCCCCCCGTAGGCGCAGGCGGCCTGGTCCATAAGCCCGCAGGGCTTTCCAAAATAAATATTTTCCGCTTTTTGGCCTATTTGGGCAATTTCCAGGGCGCTGCACCGGCTCTTGTGGTACAGGTTGTTTATGATGCGGCCAAAAAGGACCTCCACCGCCGCGGAAGAAGAAAGCCCCGAACCGGGCAAAACCGTAGAGTGGGCATGGACGGTAAAGCCCCCCACTTCCGCCCCCCGGGCAAAGAATTCCGCGGCCATACCCCGGATAAGGGCTTCGGTGGTTCCCCGTTCCGGCGCCCGCGGCGTCAGTTCCAGGCTGCCCCCGGGGCCCCGCAGATCTACGGTTACGTCGGGATAGCCCGAAGACCGGAAGAAGATCCGGTCGTCGGAACGGGGCGCCGCCACCGCCGCCTGATCGAGCTGTATAGAGGCCGCCACCACCCTGCCCCGGTTATGGTCGGTGTGGTTTCCCCCAAGTTCGGTCCGCCCCGCCGCGGTAAAAAGCCGCAGGTCCCCCGCGGTTTCAGGAAAAGCCCCCCGGGGAAAGGCTTTTTCCGAGATCAATTCTTCAACAAGCCTGCGGTACCGGTTTTTCCCTTCCTCCGCGCCTTCACTTCCATAGAGATTTTCAAACACGGCCCCCGATGAAGGATCGGCGATTTTTTGCAGCAGCGCGTTACCGGTCATAGGCAGAACCTAGCCGCCCGGCTTTGAACCGATAAGGGTAAAACTTAAACCGCACTGGTACCGCTCCCCGCTTTCCGGGTTTGTGGTTTTTTCGGAAACATAGTATCCCACGGAACCGGTAGAAAATTCTTTTGCCTGGGCATAGATCGTGGACCATACTTTTCCGCCGGAGTCTTTTATTGAAATTTCAAGAAATTTTGGAGCCCCGGGATCCCGTTTTGCCGGTGTGGGCATACAAGCCTCCTTACACATAAAAAAATAACCGCTTGGTTAGAAACTTCGATTTTTGAAAGACAAGCCTTGCTTGTCAAGCCGCCCTACTAAATATTGACATGATTCGGGGTACAAAGTAAAGTGTATATACGGGCTGCTGTTCCATCGAACCGGAGCTTTGCACCGTTTCTACAAAACGGGAGCAACTGCGGGGGGGTCCGGAAAGTAACAAACTTGCCGGACATCCCCCGTTTGGCGCAGGGTCAATTAGTTTTGGAACAGGATTATGGGGGGGCCAATTATGGAATTTAAAATCCACGACATCGGTCTGGCGGCGTGGGGCCGGAAAGAACTGGACATAGCCGAACAGGAAATGCCCGGTCTTATGGCTATTAGGGAAAAGTATTCAAAAGAAAAGCCCCTGGCGGGGGCCCGCATTACGGGGTCCCTCCACATGACCATACAAACCGGGGTGCTTATAGAAACCCTTGCCGCCTTGGGCGCCCGGCTTAGGTGGTGCAGCTGTAACATTTTTTCTACCCAGGACCACGCGGCCGCCGCGGTGGTCGTGGGCCGGGGAACCGAAGCCGCCCCCGCGGGGGTTCCCGTATTTGCCTGGAAGGGGGAAAGCCTAAGCGAGTACTGGTGGTGCACTGAACGGGCCCTGGACTTTGGCGACGGCCTGGGGCCCAATTTGATAGTAGACGACGGCGGAGACGCCACGCTGATGATCCATAAGGGCTACGGGGCAGAAAAAGACAGATCGGTCCTTAAAACCCCGCCGGGCGGCGAAGACGAAGAAGAACTTTACAAATGCCTGGGAAAGATCCTTTCACAGGACCCGGATCGCTGGGCGCGGACCGTAAAGGATTGGAAGGGCGTTTCGGAAGAAACCACCACCGGGGTTCACCGGCTTTACCGGATGATGGAGGAAGGAAGCCTTCTAATTCCGGCCATTAACGTCAATGATTCGGTAACCAAGTCCAAGTTTGACAACCTCTACGGCTGCAGGGAATCCCTTGTGGACGGCATCAAGCGGGCCACCGATGTAATGACCGCGGGGAAAGTCGCCGTGGTCTGCGGATACGGCGATGTGGGTAAAGGTTCGGCCCAGAGCCTTCGGGGCATGGGCGCCCGGGTGGTGGTAACCGAGATCGACCCCATCTGCGCGCTCCAGGCCGCCATGGCCGGTTACGAGGTAAGCACGGTGGAAGACACCCTGGGCTGGGGAGACATATATGTTACCGCCACGGGGAACCGGGATATTATTACCCTGGAACACATGAAGAAGATGAAAAATCAGGCCATTGTCTGCAATATCGGCCACTTCGATAACGAGATCCAGGTGTCCCCCTTAAACAAGGAAGCGGGGGTAAAGCGGCTTAACATTAAACCCCAGGTGGATAAATATATTTTTCCCGACGGCCACGAAATCTTTATCCTCGCCGAAGGACGGCTTGTAAATCTGGGCTGCGCCACGGGCCATCCGAGCTTTGTCATGTCAAACTCCTTTGCAAACCAGACCCTGGCCCAGATCGATCTGTGGAAAAACCGGGACCTTTACAAACCTAAAGTATACCGGCTGCCGAAAAAACTTGACGAAGAGGTAGCCCGGCTTCACCTGTCTAAGATTGGGGTTAAGCTTACGGCGCTTACGCCGGAACAGGCTGCGTATATCGGGCTGTCCGTGGAAGGCCCCTTTAAGGCGGACCATTACCGGTATTAGGCGGAATTTTTATTTGCCGCCGCTCCGCGGGAAGGGCATTGAACTTGTTCAATAACCCGGCTGCTTATTGAACAAGTCTTGCAAAATGCGAAGCATTACTGCTTCGCATTTTGCGGTTTTTAAAGACGGGCTTTTTATACACAATAGATTTTGGTTTGTCAGGGAATAAAATACTTTTTATCAGGAGGCATTTATGACCGGTTTTCCTCTCGTTATTGTGTTTGTCATCGCGATTATCGTGATGATTCTGGCTATTTCAAAATTAAAGATACACCCCTTTTTGTCGATCATGGCGGTGTCTTTGATTTTCGGCCTGGTGGCGGGAATTCCCCTGGTCAACGTTACCAGGGACGGAACAACCACCCAGGGAATTGCCAATATAATCGGCGCAGGTTTTTCCGGAACCTTTACCAGCATCGGTATTGTCATTATCCTGGGGGCCCTAATCGGTACGGTTTTGGAGATTACCGGAGCGGCGTTTAAGCTTGCCGACATGGTGATAAAACTGGTCGGGCCCAAGCATCCGGTACTGGCAATACAGCTTATGGGATGGGTGGTTTCCATTCCCGTGTTCTGCGATTCGGGATTTGTTATTCTTGATCCGATTCGTAAGGCCCTGGTCAAAAAAACCCGGATCAGCGGCGCGGCCATGACCGTGGCTCTTTCCACAGGCTTGTACGCTTCCCATGTGTTTATTCCGCCTACCCCGGGTCCCATTGCGGCGGCCAACACCCTGTTCGAGGGGGCAAATCAGCCGGTTAACCTGCTTTTGGTAATGGGCCTTGGCGTCCTGGTTTCCATTCCCGCGCTTATCGGTTCTCTTATTTTTGCGGGGGTAATCGGCAAAAATGTTAAATCCCGGGAAGATATCGACATTGACAGCGCTACAAAAACCTACGAAGAAATTGTGGCAAGTTACGGTAAGCTGCCCGGCGGGTTTATTTCGCTGGCGCCCATTATTGTTCCTATTATTCTTATGGCTCTGGGATCAATCGCTGCAATGGCGGGCTGGACAGGTTTTTCGTTCCGGCTTTTTAGTTTCCTGGGGACCCCGATCATCGCCCTGGCCGCGGGGGTGCTTTTTGCGGTATGGCAGATAGCCCAGGTTGGTAAGCTGGACAGGTTTTATGATGTTACCAACGAAACCCTTAAAGTTGTGGGGCCCATTCTTTTTATCACCGCCGCCGGCGGCGTATTGGGACGGGTTATTTCTTCCACAGATATTGTAAACTTTATCAAAAACAACGCCGCCGCCCTGGCTACGGTGGGCATTTTCTTTCCCTTCCTGCTTTCGGCTATACTTAAAACCGCTCAAGGGTCTTCTACCGTCGCCCTTACCACCACAGCCGGTATTGTGGCGCCCCTGCTTGGGGTCTTGGGCTTTGAATCGCCAGCGCGGATTGCCCTTGCGGTTATGGCGATTGGCGCCGGCGCCATGACGGTTTCCCACGCCAACGATTCGTATTTTTGGGTGGTAACAAATTTCGGCGGCATGAGCCCCCAACAGGGCTATAAAACGCAGACCCTCGGAACCCTTATTGAAGGCCTCTGCGGTATGGCCGGGGTCTTTATCCTTTCCCTAATTATCCGGTAAGGGGAAAACTTCGATTTGATGCAGGCGGATCCATAACCGTCCTGGGAAAGGGCGGATTATAAACCCGTCATAGGCGAGGCGGAAAAAACGGCATGAGCACGCAGCTAAAAAAATTCATCCTAATCCCCGATTCCTTTAAGGGATCCATGAGTTCCCTGGAAGTCTGCACGGTCATGGAAAGCGTGATCCGCCGACGCTGCCCCGGCGCGGAGGTTATCTCCATACCGGTGGCGGACGGCGGCGAAGGAAGCGTGGATGCGTTTCTTGCCGCCTTGGGAGGAGAAAAGATACGGCTTTCTGTAAAGGGCCCCTACATGGAAGATATAGAGGCCTTTTACGGAATTATCGGCGGCGGCGCCACGGCGGTGATTGAAATGGCCGCCGCCGCCGGGCTTCCCCTGGCGGGAGACGCCCCTAATCCGGCCAAGACCACCACCTACGGAGTGGGCCAGCTTATGGCCGACGCGGCGCGCCGGGGATGCAGGAAAATAATCATGGGCTTGGGGGGCAGCGCCACCAATGATTTTGGCGCCGGCGCCGCCGCGGCCTGCGGGATCCGCTTTCTCGACCGCGGGGGAAAAGACTTTGTCCCGGTGGGAGAAACCCTTTCCCGTATCGCCCGGATAGATCCGGCGGGGCTTTTGCCCAAACTTGCGGGGATAGAAATTATTACCATGTGCGACATAGACAATCCCCTCTACGGCCCCGCCGGCGCCGCCTACATCTTCGGCCCCCAAAAGGGCGCCGATCCGGGGATGGTGGAATTCCTCGACGGCCAGCTGCGGGCGGTGTCGGAAACGGTAAAACAGGAACTGGGGGTGAACGTTTCCCTGACGCCCGGCGCCGGCGCCGCGGGAGGCATGGGGGGCGGCATGGCGGCTTTTTTCGGGTCCAGGCTCCAAATGGGCATAGAAACGGTCCTTGATACGGTGCATTTCGACAGCCTCCTTCCCGGTACGGACCTGGTGTTTACCGGCGAGGGCAAAATCGACGCCCAAAGTCTGCGGGGCAAGGTGGTTATCGGCGTTGCCCGGCGGGCCAAAAAACTGGGCGTTCCGGTATTGGCCATAGTAGGCGAGATAGGGGACCCCGTCGAAGAAGCCTACGGCGAAGGGGTATCGGGGATCTTTAGTATTATCCGGGTGGCAAAACCCTTTAAAGAAATAAAGGACCGCAGCGCAAAAAACCTGGAACTTACCATGGACAACCTTTTCCGCGTCATAGACACCCTGTCTTTGTCTTAACGGCGGCGGCCCCTTCCCTTCCTGTGGTTCGTGGGTAAAGGTCGCGGCCTTAGGGCTTTAAGCTTGGAAATTGCCGGGACTATCTTAACGTTTCTTTGCAAAAGAGCTATACTATGGCAGCCTCGCGGCGTTCTTGTCCGGGAAACATGGACCGGCAGGAATTTTACCTCATCCAAGAGCGGGGTTCTATGATTAGTAGTGTTGCAAGGTAGTTCCGGATCTGCGGTCCGGATCCATACTGTGTTTACAGATGGACAAACTCTAGTTCAAGGAGGATTTCATGAATAAACTTTTTAAGCTTCATGAGCGGGGAACCACCGTTCAACGGGAATTCGTAGCAGGGCTTACCACATTTCTTACCATGGCGTATATTCTGGCGGTTAATCCCGACATCCTGGGCGCCGCGGGCATGGATGCCGGCGGGGTTTTTACCGCCACCGCCCTGGCTTCGGCGGCGGCCACCCTGGTTATGGCCTTTGCCGCAAACCTGCCCATAGCCCTGGCCCCCGGCATGGGCCTTAACGCCTTTTTTGCGTTTTCCGTGGTTAAAGCCATGGGCTATTCGTGGAAAATGGCCCTGACCGCGGTTTTTCTTGAAGGCATTCTTTTTATCATCCTGTCTTTGATAAATGTCCGGGAACTTATTATCAAGGCAATTCCCACGAACCTAAAAAGGGCGGTGGCCGTGGGCATAGGGCTTTTTATTACCCTTATTGGTTTTAGCAACGCCGGAATTGTGGTAAACAACACCGGCACCATTGTGGGACTGGGGAACCTTTCTACCGGTTCTCCGCTCCTGGCCCTTATGGGCCTGATAATTACCATTGTGCTCTATGCCAACCGGGTGCCGGGGTCTATTCTTATCGGGATATTCGTCACGGCCTTTCTGGGCATTCCCCTGGGGGTTACTACCCTAAGCGCAGGGTTTTCTCCCTTTAGCGCTCCGGCGGCGCCCCTTCTGGCCCAGTTTGATTTTTCCCAAATTCTATCTACAGAGTTCTTAATTGTATTTTTTACCTTTCTTTTTGTGGATATCTTTGACACCGTGGGAACCCTGGTGGGGGTTACTACCCAGGCGGGGCTTATCAACAAAGACGGAGAAATTCCCCGGGTAAAACAGGCCCTGCTGGCCGACGCCCTGGGGACCGTGGCCGGCGCGGTTCTGGGAACCTCCACGGTTACCAGCTATGTGGAAAGTACCGCCGGCGTGGCCCAGGGCGGCCGGACCGGCCTTGCGTCGGTAATAACGGGCATTCTCTTTTTGCTGGCCCTGTTCTTTTCTCCCCTGTTCTTGCTGATACCCTCCGCCGCGACCGCTCCGGCCCTGATCGTCGTAGGCTTTTTTATGATGCGGTCGGTTACGGAAATTGATTTTCGGGACCCCACCGAAGGGATCCCCGCATTTCTTGCCATCGTAATGATGCCCTTTGCGTATAGCATCGCCGACGGCATTATGTACGGTATTCTTTCCTTTGTGATCCTTAAAACCTTAACATTAAAATTTAAGGATATTTCCATCATAAGCTGGGTCTTATTTGCGGTCTTTATACTGCGGTTCGTTACTAAAATCGGGGGATGATCCAGGGCCGAATCGGACGGCCGACCTGCTGCTTAGGAGGCAGCCGCTCTATCCACTGAGCTACTGGACCAGAAGGGGGCTTTTCGGGAACCATGAGCCCGGAAAGCCTCTGCTGTAAAATAAAAGTCTGCGGCGTATTCTTTAATACCATACTGTCTGTGGCTTGTCAATCTTTTGGAGAACCGATGGATGTAAACCGGGTTTTTGTGGAGAAACGGAAAGGGTTCGATTTGGAGGCCCAAAGACTTAAGGCCGGCCTGACGGATTTTTTAGGCCCCCAGTTTCCCTGCCTTGCCCGGCTGGAGGGGATCCGCATACTCCAGCGTTACGATGTCCAGGGCCTGACGGATGAACAGTTTAAACAGGCCGTGGATATGGTGTTTTCCGAGCCCCAGTGCGACGCGGTGTATATCCGGGAACTTCCCCTGGAAACAGAAGAAGCAAAGGTTTTTTTTGGTATAGAATATCTTCCGGGCCAATACGATCAAAAGGCCGATTCTGCAGAACAGTGTATAGAACTGGCGGTGGGAACAAAGCCCCTGGTCCGCTGCGCCAGATTCTACATTTTAAAGGCCCCCGGCCCCATACAGGATGCGGCGATGGCCGCGGTGAAGGCATATCTGATAAACCCCGTTGATTCCCGGGAGGTGGAATTTCCTTTCCTGGGCCCTTCTTCTCCGGAACAGACGGCGGCGGCGCCCGGGGATATACCGGTTCTTACGGGCTTTCGGGAGCTTGCCGGTGCGGACCTTGACATTTTGGGCCGGGACCACGGCCTGTCCATGACTACGGCGGATCTAGCCTTTTGCCGGGATTACTTTATCGCCGAAAAACGGGATCCTACCCTAACGGAGCTGCGGGTCCTGGATGCCTACTGGTCCGATCATTGCCGGCACACTACCTTTACCACGATCCTTAGGTCCATTACGATTTCGGACCCCGGGGCCCGCGGATTACACCATGCCGTAAATTTGTACGAGGACATCCGGCGGGAACTATACGGTCCGGGATCCGAAGCCCCCCCCCGGACCCTCATGGATTTGGCCACCATCGGGGCAAGGGCGCTGCAAAAGCGGGGCCTTTTGCCGGATCTGGATCAATCCGCGGAGATCAACGCCTGTACGGTCAGGGTAAACGCCGGTTTTACCGCTTTGCCCGGCGGCGATTCGGCGGAACGTACCGAACCCTGGCTGCTTCTTTTTAAGAACGAGACCCATAACCATCCCACAGAAATAGAACCCTTTGGGGGCGCGGCAACCTGCCTGGGCGGCGCGATCCGGGATCCCCTGTCGGGCCGGGCCTATGTTCATCAGGCCATGCGGATTAGCGGCGGCGCCGATCCCCGCAGGGCCCTGACAAAAACCCTGCCGGGTAAACTGCCCCAGCTTAAGATTGCCCGGGAAGCCGCCGCGGGGTACTCCTCCTACGGGAATCAAATCGGCATAGCCACAGGGCAGGTAACGGAAGTGTACCACGAGGGATATTTGGCAAAGCGCCTTGAACTGGGGGCCGTTATTGGGGCGGCGCCTGTAAGCCAGGTTCGCCGTTCAGAACCCCTGCCGGGGGATCCGGTAATTTTGATCGGGGGAAAGACCGGCCGGGACGGCATAGGGGGGGCCACCGGTTCCAGTAAGGCCCATACGGGAAAATCGGTAGAAAGCGCCGGCGCGGAGGTGCAGAAGGGGAATGCGGTGGAGGAACGGAAGCTCCAGCGGCTTTTCCGCAACCCCCGGGCTTCGCTCCTTATTAAGCGCTGCAACGATTTTGGCGCCGGGGGTGTTTCGGTGGCGGTGGGGGAGCTTGCGCCGGGACTGGACATTAATCTGGATGCGATTCCAAAAAAATATACGGGGCTGGACGGAACGGAACTGGCGGTCTCAGAATCCCAGGAACGGATGGCGGTGGTGGTTTCTCCAGACGACGCCCCCGCGTTGATAGAACTGGCGGCGGCGGAAAACCTGGATGCGGTGGTTATTGCAACGGTATCCGGCCGCCGGCGCCTGCGGATGAACTGGCGGGGAAAAACCATCGTGGATATTTCCCGGGATTTTCTTGATTCAACCGGCCCTTCCCGGTTTGCCGAGGCCCTGATACGCCCCGGTTCCTTTGCCGGCAAAACCGGGCCTTCCTTTCGGACCATGACAGACAAGTTAAAGGATGAACTGTCTTCCCTTCGCAGTTGTTCCCGCCGGGGCCTTCAGGAACGGTTTGACGGAACCGTCGGCGCGGGGTCGGTGCTTTTTCCCTGGGGCGGCAAAGAACAGGGAACGCCGGAATGCGGCATGGCGGCGCTGCTTCCGGCCCCGGTGGACAGAACAAGCCTTACCGCCAGCCTTATGTGTTTTGGCTTTGATCCCCACTTAAGCGCCGCGGACCCTTACCGGGGCGCCAAGGGGGCGGTAAAAGAAGCGCTGGCAAAATACGCCTGCCTGGGCGGAGATCCCTGGAAGGCCCGGCTTTCCATGCAGGAATATTTTGAAAAACCGGAAAGCCGCGAAGCCTGGGGCAGGCCTCTTGCCGCCCTGCTTGGGGCCCTGGAAGCCCAAATTGCCCTGGGGGTTCCCGCCATAGGGGGCAAAGATTCCATGTCCGGTTCGTACCGGGACCCCCCCGAAGGCGTGGAATTGGCGGTTCCCCCCACGGTGGTGGTCTTTGCCGCAGGAACCGTCTCTGCGGCCTCGGTGCGGTCCGGGGCCCTTAGCGGGGAACCGGGAAATCCGGTGATTCTTTTATATGCCGAAAAAGATACCGAAAAAGAAGAAGAGTGGGATCTTTTTAAAGCGCAGATGAACGCGCTGGGGAATTTGACAAAGGAAGGGCTGGCCGCGGCGGCCTACCCCGTGGGCGCCGGGGGTATTGCCGCGGCTTTGGCCCTTATGGCCTTTGGGAATATGACGGGGGTCGAAGTCCGCTCCCGGCGCCTGGATCTGCTGGACGAACAAACCTATCCCGGCGCCGTGCTGGTAGAAATAAACGGAAAAGCCCTGGAGGATCCTGCCGGGGAATCTTCCGCCCCCGGGGGGGCTAAATTGTCCGCCCTGCTTAAGGGCGCGTCCTGGACAGAAGCGGCCCGGACCATTGCGGAACCGGTGTTCCGCTTTACCGGCCCGGCGCAGGGAGACAGCCCTAAAGACAAGGACCATGAGGGCGTAGAAGAAATTGCCCTGGAAGAACTGCGCCGGGCCTGGGAAGAACCCCTTTCCCAGGTATATCCGCCGGTATCGGGAACCAGGACTCCGGGGGCCGCACGGCCCCTGCCCGTTCCGGCCTTCGCGGTAAATAAACCGGCCTTCGGACGGACCCTGCCCCGGCCCGCCGCGGGCTCCGGCGCCTCCGTCAGGCCCCTGGTGGTGCTGCCGGTTTTTCCGGGGACCAACGGCGAATGGGACATGGAGCGGGCTTTTTTAACCGCCGGGGCAAGAACCAGGCCGGTGGTGTTCAGAAACCGCAGCGCCGCCGACATCCGCAGCTCCATTCGGGAATTGGCAGAGGCCGTCGCGGAAGCGCAGATCATCGCCCTTTCCGGGGGCTTTAGCTCCGGAGACGAGCCGGACGGATCGGGGAAGTTTATCGCCAACGTATTCCGGACCCCGGAAATTGCCGAGGGGGTAAACAAATTCCTGGACCGGGGCCTTATACTGGGTATCTGTAACGGGTTTCAAGCCCTTATCAAGCTGGGCCTGGTTCCCTATGGCCGCTATACCGCGGCGTCGGTCCAATCCCCCACCCTGACATTTAACCGCATAGGCCGCCATGTGTCGCGGATGGTACGGACCCGGGTAATGCCTTCGGCATCGCCCTGGCTTGCCCTGGAAGAGCCGGGGACCATCCATGTTCTGCCGGTCAGCCACGGCGAGGGGCGGCTTGTGGCAGCCGGGGCGGAAGAGCTCTTTAAGGCCCGGCAGGTTCCCTTTTGTTATGCCGATGCGGAAGGCCGCCCCGCGGCGGAAGAGCCGGATAATCCCAACGGATCGGACTTTGCCATCGAAGGCCTTACCAGTCCCGACGGAAGGATCCTTGGAAAGATGGGGCATTCGGAACGGACGGGGCCCTTTCTGTACACCAACATACCGGGAAACAAGGCCCAAAGAATTTTTGAAGCCGGAGTAAGGTACTTTTTGTAACAGGGAAACATCCACCGTCCGTCTATAATGTAGACTCGTTATGGACCGGGACCGCAGGCCCTCTTGAGATAAAAAATATTTGTTTTGCGCCGGGCGCCGATTTCGTATAATGGACTTGTTCGGCAGCCAGCCGGTTCATTGGACTTGTTCGATAACCCGGTTGCTTATCTCACAAGTCTTGCAAAATGCTCCGCATTTTGCTGTTTTTAAGCGGATTTTGTTCGGAAACTGAGGTTTCCGAACAACTCTATTGAACAGTCTTCTGTCTTCCTGCCTATGCGCCTAACGCCCAAAGATGCCGAACTTGCCGTGTTTGTGCCATTTGCCCGAATTCCGCCGTCCCTCTTCCAGGACTTTAAAAACATAGGCGGCAAAGGCGCTTTCTTCTCCCGGTTCACAGGACGAAAACCCCATGATGCTGCAGGATTCGTTCAGGGAGGAATTTAACACCCCCTGGGCAAAACTGCGAAAGGCCGCCGCCGCAGAGGGGCCAAGCAGGTCCGGGGCCTCGTCCCGGGAACCGCCCTGCACCTCGGACAGGACAAAGGACAGGGCGCCCGATCCGCGGGCTGTAAAAACCACCGCCAGTTCCCGAACCAAAAAAAACCATCCCTTGATGTTGTTATCGGTAAACCGGTCCAGTTCCGCCTGGGATAACCCCTCCACCGTTCTTCTGTACACGGGGGGAACGCAGGCCAGAATCACATTATCGATGGATTTCAGCTTGTTCGCCGCCGAAATAATTATCGCCCGGGTAGAAATAGGGCTCCCAGGATTCCAGTCCAGCGTTATTTGTTTGGCCGGGGCGTCAAGAGAAGCCGCTTCCCCGCCCCGGGGGATGCAGGCCGCCGCGTATTTTTCCGTCCGTTTGGCCGCCTCGGTACACAGGGCAGAAAAAAGCGAAGACGGATTTCCGGCGATTAGGAGGCCCTTGCTCATGGGGTAAGTATATAGGGGAAACCCCGGTGCGGGAAGCGCCTTACAAAAGGGCCCGCAAAACCAAAGGCGGCTATGCTTCTACCTCAAGACCCTCCCGGGCCATCATTATCTGCATGGAGGTTTTTCCGGCGACGCGCTTTTTGTATTCCCTTTCAAGTTCTTCCATCTGGGCGTCGGTGCGGTTGGGATCGTGGTGAAAAAGGACCAGCTTTTTTACCCCCGCCTTGTTCGCAGCGTTAATCGCGTGTTCAAACGAAGAGTGCCCCCAGCCCAGGTGTTTTTTGTATTCCGCGGCGGTGTACTGGCTGTCGTGGATTAACACATCGGCCCCCCGGAAAAACCGGAGCAGTTTTTCGTTTTCTTCTTTTGCCGTTGCCTCCCCCTCCATGGCCGCATCTTCATCATAGCCGGGGTCCTCCGGGTCCGTGGGAAACAGATTCCAAAATGGTTCATTGTCGTATGCCGTTACAATGCTCTTTCCCTTGTACTCAAAGCGATATCCAAGACAGAGTATGGGATGGTTAAGATACTTAGTTGTAACCCAAAGACCGTTCCCCAGATCCATGGAGGTTTCTTTGATTTGGGCATATTCAATATGCGCGGAAAGCTCGCTGATCCGCACCGGCCAATAGCGGTATGTAAGCTGGGCGCCTATGATCTGCTCCAGGGTTTCGTCTTCATAGGAAACCGGCCCCCGGATGCGGAGCCTGGTGGTCGGTAAAAAAAGGGGGGTAAACATGGGGAACCCCATAATATGATCCCAATGGGTGTGGGAAATAAAAATATCCGCATCGATGGGCCCCCTCTTAAAGTCGTTTGCCATAAGCCAGTCGCCCAGAGGTTTTATTCCCGTACCAAAGTCTATGATGATAAGTTTCTCGTCCGCCCGGATTTCCACACACGAAGTATTGCCGCCGTATATAACCGTATCCTTGCCAGGACAAGGGATAGATCCCCTATCACCCCATATACGCATTTTTAGCATATATTTACCAAACAACTCCTTGACTTTTTTAAGCTGTCATATTTTACTTTAAAAGTGAACAACAATCTACTGGAAATTCTTCGGATCGGTATTTTTTATGACGGGTACTGGTTTTACAAAGTAAGCAATTATTACAAATATGAACACGAAAAAAAAGCCAGGATAAGTATTTCGGGGCTCCACGAGTTTATACGAAACGAAGTGGCAAAGCTTATGTCCACCGATATACGGCAGTGTCAAATAATTGACGCCCATTATTTTAAGGGCCGTTCCTCCGCAAAGGAAATGGGCGAAAAAGTTCAAAGCGAACGGGTCTTTGAAGATATCCTGATGCGGGAAAACATTGTTACCCATTATTTGCCCCTGCGCTATAACGAGAATAATGTGGCCCGGGAAAAGGGAATTGACGTGTGGCTTGCCCTGGAAGCCTATGAACTTGCCATTTACAAACATTTTGATGTTTTGGTACTGGTCGGCGGGGACGGCGATTATGTTCCCCTGGTCCGCAAGCTCCACACCCTGGGAACCCAGGTGCTGCTAATAAGCTGGGATTTTTCCTACCATAACGAAAGCGGCGAAATGGTAGAAACCAAGACATCCCGGCAATTACAGGACGAGGTATTTTATTCCGTTCCCATGCATCAACGGATCGAACAAAACGGCGATGAGTATGTAAAAAACTTGTTTGTCCCCGACCAGAATTTTGAACGGGCCCAGGCCCAGGCAAACTTTAAGCTTGGCAACGCCGAATTTTTAGAAACCATACAGGAATACACTTCTACTATTTTTAGCCTTAATGCCAACGGATTTGGCTTTATTAGAGACGAAGGACAGAACAATATCTTTTTCCATTACAGCACCCTTGCCAATAAGGATTTTTCCGAACTCCAGGCGGGCATGCGGGTCCGTTACCAGGTAGAAGAAGATCCGGAACGATCAAGGCGGGAAGGGGAACGCCGTTACCGGGCCTGCCGGGTTACGGTGATAGATTAGGGGCCGGCCGGGGAAGCGGGGGCCGGCCTTTTTGGGGAAACCCCTTTTTACAGGCGCCGGAAGATAAGGGACGTGTTAATCCCGCCAAAGGCAAAGTTGTTGGACATTACATAGGGAGTGTCAATGTACCTGCCCTCGCCGGTGATATAATCCAGTTCCGCGCACTGGGGGTCCAGTTCCCGCAGGTTAATGTTCGGGGCAAACCAGCCTTCGTTCATCATGTTAATGGTGATCCACGCTTCCAGGGCGCCGCAGGCCCCCAGGGTATGGCCCAGGTAATTTTTAATCGTACTTACCGGCACGGGGCGTCCAAAGATATTCCGGGTGGCCCGGCTTTCGGCAATGTCGCCTAATCCTGTGGCGGTTCCGTGGGTGTTAACGTAGCCGATGCCGCCGGGGGCAATTTTACCGTCCTCCAGGGCCAGCGCAATGGCGGCTTCCATGGTTTTCTGGTTTGGCTGGGTAATGTGGGTGCCGTCTGTATTGGTGCCGAATCCGGCCACCTCGGCGTATATCCGGGCCCCCCGGCTGAGCGCGTGCTCGTATTCTTCCAGGATCACCGTCGCGGCCCCCTCCCCAATAACCAGGCCGTCTCTATTTACATCGTACGCGGCGGGGGTTAGTTCGGGGGTATCGTTTTTTGTGCTGGTTGCAAAAAGGGTGTCGAACACCGCGGAATCTGCGGGGCTTAGCTCTTCCGCCCCTCCGGCAATCATAATATCCTGGATCCCCCGCTGTATGGTTTCATAGGCGTATCCTATGGCCATGCTTCCAGACGTGCAGGCGGTGTTGGTGGTAATAAGCCTGCCGGTAAGCCCGTAAAATACTTCTATATTGGCGGCGCAGGTTTGGGGCATGGCCTTTACATAGGTGGTGGCGTTCATGTTTTTTAAATCTCCGTACACCAGCATGCCAAAAAAATCCAACAGGGGATTGACGCTGCCCATGGAAGAACCATAGGCTACTCCACAGCGCCCCCGGACAAGTTCTTCCGATGTATCCAGCCCCGCGGTTTGCAGGGCCCCGTCGGTGGCCGCCAGGGCAAGGTGGGCAACTCTGCCCATGCTGCGAATTTTTTTACGGGGATATTCGGGAAGTTCAAACTTTACCGGGGCCCCCAGCCGGGTGTTTAGTTTTTCGTATTTGTCCCATTCGTCCATGCGGCAAACGCAGTTTTTGTATGTCCTAAGGCCCTTAAGGATCTCCGGCCATTGGCAGCCCAGGGCGCTTACCGCCCCCCCGCCGGTAACTACTACCCGTTTCATATTAAGCCGCCGTTTACCGAGATAACCTGCCTGGTAATGTACGAAGCCCCGCCGGAAAGCAAAAAAACCGCCAGGGCGGCCACTTCTTCGCTTTTCCCCGGCCGCCCCATGGGAATAAAGGGAAGGATCCTGTCCATGGGGGCGTCTTTTATCATATCGGTTTCGATAATTCCCGGGGCAATGCAGTTTACCGTGATGGATCGGCTGGCCAGTTCCACCGCCAGAGCCTTGGTGGCCCCGATAATTCCCGCCTTTGACGCGCTGTAATTTACCTGCCCCCGGTTGCCAATGATCCCCGATACGGAGGCGATGGTGATAATCCGGCCCCGCTTTTTCCGGCAGAGCGGCATTACCAGCGGATGAAGAACATTAAAGAATCCGTCCAGGTTGGTATGAATTACCCGATCCCAGTTTTCGCCGTTTAGGGCGGGGAATGCGTTATCGTCGCAGATCCCCGCGTTGCAGACAATTCCCCAAAGGGCGCCCCTTCTTCCGGTATAGTCTTCAAGAACCCGGCGGGCCTCTTCCCTGTCGGAAATATCAAAGTTAAGAAGTTCTATTTTTGCTCCCCGGTCTTTTATTTCCCGTTCCAGAGACAGGGCCCCTTCTTTGTTCCGGTGATAATGGGCAATTACTTCGTAGTTGGCCGCAGAGGCCGCCAAAGCAATCGCCCTGCCGATGCCCCGGCTTGCACCGGTAACAAGTACCTGTTTTGTTTCCATATCGGGTTTATTTCTCCACGGTAATAGTTATACCCCATAGGCTTAAGTTTGTCAGGCGGGAAATTGGCCGATTCCTTCCCCGGCAAACAATTACATCCGCTCTTCTGCGAAGCCCGGTCAATTTCAAATTGCCAAGGGGTAGCTTTCCTGCATACTCAATACACTCGAAATATTGCTTGTTTCCATGACGGTTAACTTTGCCTCTACAATTTTTTCGGTTTTCGGCATATTAAAAATGGCGCCCCGGAACGAGTAAATAGCGTCTACCTTTGTTTCTTCTTCTACCTCAATGCGGACCGTGGTTTTTTCTTTAAATACCGGAACATACAACTGCAGCTGCGAAACGCTAAGAACAAAACCAAGCTGGGGGGGCTTTCCGTAATTCCGGTTCTTCATCCCCGAAAGGGCGGAAATACTTTGGGCCATAAATTCAAACCCTACCCAGGAAGGAACACCCCCCAGTTCTTCCCGGTAAAATAAACAATCCCTGGTAATGTCATATTCCGAAACCAGCACATGGCCCTCTAAATCAAAGCCCGTAATTCTGCTTAAAAGAAACATTTTTCCCCGGTGGGGCACCAGGGTATGCAATTCTTCTCTGTTAATAGCGGTTTCCTTTATTCCGTTCATGCGGCGCTGCTTTTTCCCGGCCCAGGATAAGGCTGACATTGCAGCCCCCAAAGGCAAAAGAGTTACTCATACAATACTGAATTTTATCCTGTGGTACTAGTGGGGGCCGCCGCGCCGGAGCGGGCCTGTTTGTTTTTTCGGAGGCCCCCGGAATTCCGGCGGGGCCGGTTAAGCGCAGTACCGGAAGTTCCGGATCCTGCACGCCGTCCCAGCAATGGGGGGGCAGGGTTCCCGGAATGTTTAGTATGCTCCAGCACAGGGCCAGTTCCAGGGTCCCTGCGGCCCCCAGGGTATGCCCCGTTATGGGTTTGGAGGAACCCGCCGGCGGCTGTTTATCCCCGAAGATCCTCCGCATGGCCAGCGCCTCGGCCCTGTCGTTTAAGACCGTACCGGTGCCGTGAAGGTTTACGTAGGAAATATCTTCCGGCGTAAGGCCCCCCCGGGCCAGGGCCCCTTCCATGGCCTTTACCGCGCCGGCTCCTTCCGGGTGGGGCGCGGTAAGGTGATGCCCGTCGGCGCTTTCGCCGTACCCCGCCAGTACTATGGCCGGCGCCTCAAGTTTTTCCCGGGAAAGTACAAAAAAAGCCGCCCCTTCGCCCAGGTTGATCCCCCGCCTGTTTTTGCTGAATGGATTACAGGGTTCCGGCGAAACCGCCTCCAGGGCCGTAAAACCCAGCAGCACCATGTCCGAGGCTATGTCCGCGCCGCCGGCTATGACGGCGTCGCAGATTCCGGAACGGATAAGCTCCGCTCCCCGGATAATTGCCGTGGCGCTGGATGCACAGGCGGTGGCCAAAGCCAGCACGGGACCCCGAAGGCCAAAAAAGGCGGCGCCGTATTCGGCGGGCGCGGCGGCGCCCTGGACGCGGAGATCGTAATTTTTGGGAAAGGCGCCGGTTTCAAAAAAAGTCCGGTGG
The DNA here is from genome assembly GCA_031278215.1 of Spirochaetaceae bacterium. Taxonomy (GTDB): domain Bacteria; phylum Spirochaetota; class Spirochaetia; order Treponematales; family Breznakiellaceae; genus JAISLT01. The sequence continues at coordinate 5,480 of JAITKV010000062.1, read as the reverse complement.
GCGGGAAGGGACCATTCGGTTCCATTGTCGCAGGAGCCGGTACAGACTCCTACCCGCTCCGGCCCCCAGCGGCCCAGGGCTTTTTCTGCCGCGGGCCGTATCTGTTCCAGGGCCGCCGCGCAAAGCCCCCGCAGCCGGGCGCCCCGGGAATTTTCCGCAGCCCCGGGTTCCGCCCGGCCCACAAGAAAAGTCTGCTCCATTCCGCCGGCCCTTAGGCTAAGGGGAATAACGCCCCTCCGGTCTCCCCGCAGCGCCGCGGCAAAAAATTCCTCCCGGTTTTTTCCGGCGCAGCATACAAGTCCGGGATTTGAAAGGTAGACAGAAGGGGGCTTCATAAAAAGTTTCCCAGGATGGTGTATGAGTAGGCCCGCCGGTAGTTGGTATACCGCAAGGATCCGGGACCTTTTTCGATTTCGATGATCAGCGCATCCCCTTCGTATACAAGCCGGCGTTCCAGGGAACCGCCGGTTTCTGTTTCCAGCCACAGCCCGCCCAGGGCCCCCCGGAGCGCCGGGACCCGGTAAAAGCACAGTTGAAAATCCGCCACCGCATATTCCGCGGGAAGTTTTCCGGGAAAGTATGAAGAGGTAAACCGCAGTTCCCTGTCTGTAAAGACAAGTTCCCCCAGGGAACTTCCCATATCGTTAAGCAGTTCCATCATAATGCCCGTTCCGTCCGCCCGGACCCATGCGCTTAGTTCAAAGCTCCGTTCCTGGTAAACGCCGCTAATCCGCTGGAACATGTCAATATTTTTTTCGATGTGTTCCGGGGAAAGAAGGGAAAACTCCGCGGCGCCGCTTAGGTACACGGGGCCGTAGCTTCGGCAGCCCGGAATCAAAACCACGGCTAAAAAAAGCATGCAAAGGAGCCGGAAAAAACCGGGGCGCGGCGGCATGGCCTTAGTGTACCGCGTATCGAAGAAAAACGCTACTCGTTCACGGCCATGGCGTAGATAAAGGCGGCGCTAAGGCCCGGAAAAACCGCCAGGGCCAGCAGTTTTACGGGCATAAAAGAACTAAAAAGGAAGGCGCCGAACGAAACGGCGGTACTTACATACGAAAGCACCACTCCCTGTTTTACGGCGGATGTGCCGGATTCGTCTTTGTTTTCGGTAAGATAAAACATGTAATCCAGGCCCAGCCCCAGATCAAGGATAAATCCGGCCACAGAAAAAAACGAAAGGGGAATGTCAAAAAATCCGTGCACCCCCAGGCTTACCAGGGCAAGCAGAAGGGGCGCCGGAATGATCCGAAGGGCCTTGGCCGCATTGCGGTAGTATATACAAATTCCCAGGACAAAGATCCCATAGGCCGCCGCCAGCAGTTTAAGCATGGTTACGGTTAAAGCGTCCAGTTCCGCAGAAATATCTTTGGTCTTAGTAACAAAGGCCGCCCATTCGTATTCTTCCGCCAGGGCGGAAGAAACCGCCTGGTTCACCCTGCCCAGGGGCATGATCGCCGAGTACCAGTTTTCTCCGGCCTTTCCGATAAAAAGGTTTGAAAAACCCTGGGACAGATACGCCGGGGCGGTCCAGGGCAGGGCGTAGCGCCCCTTCAGGGTCCGGTACTCCTCTTCCAGGTTTCCCGCATTTTCTTCCGGCAAACCCAGGGCCCGGAACTGTTCGCTCCCCAGGGGAAGCAGTTCCGCCGCCGCCCGGTAGTTTTCTTCCTGGGTTTTTATAGAAGGAATAAAACTGCTGGTTGCCAGGAAAGTTCCCCCCCCCGCCTCCTGCAGCCGGGACAGGAATACCTCCTCGCGCTCCAGCGCTTCCTGGGCGTTTGTCCCCGCAATCAAAAAATAGGCCTCCCCCGACGGATAGTTTAGCACCGATCCGGCGGTCCGCTCCCAGTCCAAAAGCCGCGCCGGAACGGAATACAAGTTTCCGACATTGTTTTGAACCCCCAGGGTTTGCCATTTAAAGGCGGCGATCCCCAGGGACACAAGGGCCAGGGCGCCGGGCAGGGCCTTTTTAAGGAACCGGGATCCCCAAAAAGCCGGCGGCGGTTTTTTGGGGCCGGGTTTTTCCGGATTCCCCGGACGGCCCGCGCCGGGGGACGGTACAGGGGAACCGGGAAAAAGAAAGAAGACGCTTACAAAGGAACTTAGAAGACCCGCGGCGGAAAAAAGCGCAAACTGCCTAAGGATGCTGAAGGGGGCAAAAAGAAATATCAAAAAACAGACCAGGGAAGAAACAAAACTAAGGGATATTCCCGGCAGAAGGCGCCTGCGTATTTCCGTTCCCCCCAGGCCCCATTGCCGGTGGATAAAATAGTGGATGGAATAGTCCACCGAAAGGCCGATAAGGGAAACGCCAAAGACCAGGGTAAGAATATGGATGGTCCTAAAAACCAGGAAGGCCGCCGCCAGGCCCAGGACTATTGACGACAGGGCCGCAAGGATTATCCACAGGGCCGGCAGGGGGGAACGGAAGACCCGCAGGAACAGCAGGATCAGCACCGCCACGGTGATAAAGCTTATAAGGCTTATTTCCCGTTGGGCCCCGGAGGAACTTTCATAACTGTGAAAAGGAAACCCGGAAAAAATAAACTGTATCTCCGCGGGGCCGGCACCGGCAGTCTCCGCAGGGCCGGTTCCGGCGGCGCCGGCGTTTTCTTTCGTTATATGTTCGCAGGCCCGGTAGATTTCGCCTATGCCGTTGCGGGAACTGTTCATGGAAGCCCCCGCGTCGCTAAGCATTCCCCGAAGCAGCACGTAGTGCTTGCCGTTATATTCCCCGCTCAGTATCCCTTCCCGCAGCGAAACGCCGGCGCCGGACAAAAGGGGGGATCCTAAAAAATACCGCAGTTCCCTTTCGGCAAGCAAAAAGGGATCGCTATCCAGGGTATCCAGGCCCCCAAAGGTAAAGGCGCCGTAAGCCTGGGCCAGGGCCTCCGCCGCCAATTCCCGCCCCCCCCCGTTTTTAAGCAGGGCCGCGCCGGGGGGATCCAGCAAAACATAACGGTATTGGTGAAGATAGCCGGAAAACCCGGCCAGGGTATGTTCGTCAAAAAAAAACGTAAGTTCCCTAAAGGGAAGATCGGGCGCGGGGCCTGTTTGTTTTTCCAGGGCCCGGTAAAGCTCCTCCGCCCCTTCCCGGGCCCGGTAAAAATCGGCGCTTTCCGCCAGGATTATAAAATTCCGGGAACTGCGCCGTCCCAGGCGCCTGTCCGCTTCTGCATAGTGTTTAGCGGATTGGGGAAGCAGACCCAACAGGTCCGTATCCAGCGCCGGAGGGGGAAGGCCCAGAATAACAGACAGGCCCAGGGCAATAAGCGTTCCCCCGTGGAGGAACAGCCACAGCGCCAGGGGCCGTACCTTAGGGAACGGCAAAATAAGCCTTTTCATTGGAACTTAACACAGAAGGATAAGAATGATCCGAAAGTTCGTATGTTACGGTATCGCCGTTTTGTTCATAGAGGATCACCGTCCTAAGCGCGGAATCGCCGTTTATGACAATTGCCCTGGCAAAGGAACGGATCGCCGCATCATTGGGAAGAAGCCCCAGGGTCCAGGCTTTTCCCTCTTCTGTAAAAAACAGCTTAAAATTACCGGTTAGTTTTTGTATATCCCCGGTAAAAATCGCGCTCATGGTTTCGGAGATCCGCACAAAGGCTGCGTTGTCCGCGGTGTCCAGCCTGGTGGTCCGGCCGGCGCTGCTTTGTACCACAAAGTCCCGGCCCACCGCCATCACCGAAGAATAGGGACTGCGGGTATCCCAAATTATTCCCTGCCCCGCGTCCACCACAAAAATTCCCTGGGAAACCAAGGATAGGTTCAGGCGCTTTAGGGTTTTGGTTTGAACAAAATTACCCCGCATAAGCCGGTGTTCCGCCATGGCTTCGCAGACCGCGGTAAAGCGCCGCCGCGTTTCCCCGGTTAGGGGATGATCGAAAACGCCGCCTCGCGGCGCGCCGTCCCGCGGCGCGCCGTCCCGCGGCGTCTGGGTCCACAGGAGGGCCGGGATAAGGATAAACATACAGCGGAATACGATCCGCGTATAAAAGGCGCCGCGGGATAGGATCATATACGGGCTTCTTCCCGCCGGGGCTTTGCTTCGCCCCCTCCGGGGTCCCCGTTTACCGGATCGGATGTTAAAAGATCTTCAACCTTTTTGATAAGCCCCGGCGGACAGACAAAGCAGGAATCGTTCTTTGCAATATCAAAGGCCATTTGGGTGCTTGTACCCTTGGTGGTAAGCTCCCCGGTATCGGCGTTAAAAAGCTCGTATTTAATCCGCAGCCTGTTTTCGTACTCCTCCAAAACCGCCCTGGCCCGCACCCGGTCCCCAAACCGGAGGGGCCGGATAAATTTCAGCGACACGTCTATGACGGGAAACGCAAAGCCCGCCTCCTTCATAGACCGGTATCCGTACCCTATGCGGTTAAGCAGGGCGCGCCGGGCCCGTTCCATATAATTTATGTAGTTTCCGTGCCAGACTATTTCCATGGAATCTACTTCGTAAAATTCTACGGAAAACTCAAGCTCCGCACTAATGTTGTTCATCGGCGTCTCCATTTCGGGGCCCTCCGGGGGCCCAAAAATCATAAAAATTATACCATTGATACGGATGCTGTAAACAGTAGCCTTCAAGAAGGGCGGCAAATTGCCGGGCCCGGCTTTCCATTACCCGGTTCCGTTCTTTCCGGCGGGAACCGGAATATTCTACGCCGGAGCCCCCGGGGGCTTTCCCCCCCGCGGAAGTCCCGCTTTCTGCGGAAGTTCCCTGGCGCCGGGGCCCATCGCCGTCCCGGGGCGGCGCCCGCGGGATAAAGTCGTCCAGCCGGTGTACATGCATGTCATAGTCCGGGGCCGGGGAAAGATCCTTCCGGCGCAGAGCAAAAACCGCGTAGACCGGAGCTTCCAACAGGGCCCCCAGGATCCAGGGCCCCTGGGGAAAGGAAGCCTCTGTCCCTAAAAAGGGGACGGAAAAAACCCGGCCCCGGGTATGCGCGGGGGTTCTGTCGCCGGCAATAACCGCCAGTCCCCCCCGGTCCGTTTCTTCCTGAAGGGCCGCCACCGAATCGGGGCCTATGGAATTGGCGCTGATAATTTTAAGCACTGCCCGGCGGTTAAGCTTGGCCATCATCCGGTTAAAAAAGGGGGTTACCTCAAAGTCCACGATGGAAGTAACGGGAATGTCCCGGGATACCCCGGTACGATGGTAATCTGCCAGGGCCCGGAGCAGTTCCGTGTTGCCCAGGTGGGAACAGAGGAGTACCGCCCCCCTTCCCCGTTCCAGCCCCTCTATAAGGGACCCAATGTCGTCGTCCTGAAAACGGATCCGCTTAAAAGGGATAACGCCCCGCCAGGCCTGGACCTTTTCCACCACCGCCAGGGCAAAGGCGGTAATATGTCCAAGGGTGGAAAGCTTTTTTTCCCCGCCCCCCCCTGCGGCCCCCGCTATTCCGGCATGCCGGCGAAAAGCGGTAAGCCGGTCCAGAAAACGCCGGGATTCTATCCGGCTCTTTTTTGAAAAAAGA
>JAITKV010000018.1 GCA_031278215.1 Spirochaetaceae bacterium | reverse complement strand
AAGGCCCGGCCCTCCACATCCCCTTCGCGCTTGAACAAAGCCCAGGGAATACACACATTGTCGAAAACGGTAAAATTTGAAAGGAGGCTTTGCCCCTGGGGAACATAGCCGATTTTTTCGTTGCGGAGAAAAGATATTTCCTTGTCCTTAAGGCGGTGAATGTCCTTTCCGTCAAACAGAACCGTTCCCCCCGTGGGAGTAAGCAGACCCGCGCTCATGTTAAGGAGGGTGGTTTTCCCGCTGCCGCTCCGGCCGGTGATGCTGATAAAGTCCCCCGGCTCGACAACAAGGCTGGCGCGGTTTACGGCGTTAAAAGCCCTTCCGCCCCGCCGGTATTCTTTGCTTACTTCCTTTAGTTCCAGCAGCCCCATTATTCGCCCTCCCGCATGGTAAAATAAGTTTCCGCCCGGCTTATCCGCAGCGCCGAAAAAAGCGAAGCCAGAGGACCCGTCAAAACCGAGAGGGAGAGGCTCCCCAAAGCAAGCAGGATAATGTAAAGGAAGGGCGCGTCCAGGTAGGGCAGTTCAAGCCGCTCGCTTATGAGGGTGCTGAAAGGAAAGATCGCCAGGCTTGCCAAAGCCACGCCCGCCGCGCCGCCGGCAAGACCGGCAAGGGCCGATTCTCCCAACAGGATGCCGGCTAACTTTTTCCGCGTAGCCCCCAGGATCCGCAGCACGGCGAATTCTTTTTTTCGTTCGTGGACGGAAAGGGAAAACACCGCCGTCAGGACCACAAGCGCCAGGACCCAGAGGATAAGGGAGAAAACGTGAATATACGCCGTGAGCCCGGCGAGGGTTTTGGAGATGCCGGCGAATATGCTCTGGGAAACAACCACGTCCACGCCGGCGTTTTCCTGATCTATGGTTTGTGCAAGCCGCGCCGAAGGAACCGAAGGGTCTGTTTTTGCCAAAACCACCGACACCGCTCCTCTTTGCATTTCCTTTTCCTGGGTTGCCAAAAAGCCATAACCCTCCGCCCGGGCGCGGCCGATAAGCAGCCGCATGGTATCGATGGTCATAAACACCGATGTGTCCAGGCCGCTGGCGCTGTTTGAAAGCCGGGCCGCCACGGGATAGTAATGCCCCAAAAGCCTTATCGTGTTGTCTGCCCGGATGGTGATGCGGCTGCCCACCACAAGCTGCCCGTCTTCCACGGCCCCCGAGTATTTTTCGGCCATCCAGGGCCCGACGACAAAATCCGTTGCGGGGTCGTAGGCGATAAGCTGCACCATGGCGTCGCAGCATCCTTCCGCCAGGGAAGTAAGAAAGAACTGGGGAGAGGCGCAGGCTATGCCCTCCGTCCGGGCGACGCTGTCCACAACCGCCGCGTCAAAGTAAAAGTAACTGATCGCCCCGCGGAGCAGTATGGACTGGGCCTTTTCTGAAGTTCCCGCGGGAACCACCATCAGGTCTGCCCCAAAGCGCTTTGTCATGGCGGCCAAGCCCTGGCGAAGATTCAACGCGAGGATAGACCCCCCAAAGAGCGTGCAGGACAGAATTGCCGCCACAATTACAAGGCAGGCGGTACGAACAGGTTTGGCTTTGAGATTTTTTAGCGATAAGAGGCCGGTGTTCAAAACCCGTTTTTTCATAATTAAGGTCTCCTTTGAACAGGAAGAGCTTAAGGAAGCTCTGGTTTATTCGCCGCGGGGTCTAATACCCGTTCACGGAACGCTCGTTCACGGAACGCTCGTTCACGGAACGGCCGTTCACGGAATGTCCGGTTTATGCGGCGGCCTTTAGTGCAGCATCACCTGGCCGCCGGTTACGGGAAGCGCCTGGCCGGTTTCGTATTCCTGTTCTACCAGGTAGTAGATGGCCCTCATAACATCCGGGCCTTCGCAGCCCCGTTTCATGGGAATCCGGCCTTCATAATAGGCCTTTACGTCCGCCACGGTCCGGGCCCCCGCTACTTTTCCGGCGTTAAGGTACTGTACAAAAAGTCCCTTTTCCGGATCCGCCCAAAGGGGGCCGTCAAAGAAATTTCCTGGACAGATGGAATTGACCTTAATGTTGTAGTCCACCAGTTCCAGGGCGAAGCTTGCGGTAAGGCCCAGGCTGCCGAATTTACTCCCCGCGTACGCGCTGTTTTTATTGGATCCCTCTAATCCCGACTTGGAATTAATCTGGATAATGTCGGTCTTCCATTGCGGAGCGGCAAGATGCTGCAGCCGTAAAAGGCGGCTTGCATGTTTAGCGGTGATAAAGTACCCCACGTAGTTAACCTTCGTAGTAAGCTCAAAGGCGTCCAGTTTCTGTTCCATCACGCTTCCGGCCTGGAGTATCCCCGCGTTGCTCACGCAAAGATCAAGGCCCCCTGAATGTTCCGCGATAAACGTAAACAAATGTTCCATGGAATCTTCGCTGGTTACATCGGCCTCTGCGGCGATGGCCGCGGTTCTGCCTACGGAATCGTTTATTTTTTCCGCCAGCGCCTCCGCTCCCGAAAGGTTTAGGTCCGCGATAAAAACCAGCGCCCCCGACGACGCCAGGCCTCGGCTTATCTGTTCGCCAAAACCCTGGGCGCCGCCGGTTACCACCGCCACCCGGTTTGCCATTACGCCGGACCGGCCCACCGCGGAAAGGGCCTGGAAAAGAGACGCTTCCCCGGATTTTTGAAGGACCTGTTCTTCAAGAAGGGTATCGTCCCTGTTTTTCCGGCGGTTCCGGGCCGTGTCAAGATCCCGGTCGATCCAGAAAATTGCCAGGGTCTGGGCGCCCCGCTTAAGGACAATGGACGAGGGCTGTTTTTTTACCGTTTCGGTCCGCTCCGCTCCGGAAGGGCTAATCTCGAATTCCCAGGACGCATAGGCTTCGTGTAAAATCTTCGCGGCCCCTTCTTCGCTGAACGCTTCGCCGCCCTTGTTGTCTTTTTCAAAGGCCGATTCCAAATCAATAGTCAGAGCGTTTTGCGGCGCCGGCCCTTCACCGGGAATAACGATCCGGGATGTCTTTGCGGCGTCAATACAAATACCCCTTACCAGCGGGGCGAGGATAGAAGTCATAAGAACCTTCCTTTGTGGAATTTTTCGATTAGCCGGGGAACGGATTCTTCCGGATGGTGCAGATCCAATGATTTCCCGGCTTTTGCGTATAATATAATTCTTTCCTGTAGGGAAAGAGAAGAAAAAGAATTGGCGGAAGAAAAAAGGCCCCAGGTACTGTCTACGGATGCAAGCCGCTCGTGGGCAATAAGCGCCCAGGTAGTGTCCACCAGATGTCTGCAGGAGGGGTCGAGCACCTCGGGGCAGTTAAAGGACTGGCGGCTTGAGTTAATGTCCACTCCGGAAATTTCCATTAAGCCTTCGCCGGCGCATAATTTTTGTATCCGGGCTATCTGGGCGGGACTGTTTCTGGGGGGCATATAGGTTACCGCTTTGTAGCCCAGCCGCCGCAGTTCTTCAAATAATTCGGGAAGAAAAGCATCTTCAAATTTTTCTGCCCGCTTGTCCCCCGTGGGGGATTCTTTTACATCCCCCAGGTATGCATAGGCGGGAATGGCGCCGATGGAAAGGGCAAAATCCACCGCGGTCTTTGCGGGAATACATTCATCGTCGCCGGGTTGAATAAAAAAACGCGGCAGGAATCCTGTTTTAAGGACGCCCAAAAGATCGTAAAGATAATGGGGGTTGGCGGGATCGGCAAGAAGTTTTTCCTGTTTTGGATCCACCGGAATGTCCAGGTCCTTTGCAAGGCCCCGGACAAGCCCGGGGCCCCGGCCGTACCGGGCCAGCGCTTTTTTTGCCGCGGCGGCCAGTAAATGCCGTTCGGTAATTTCCCCTCCCCGAAGGTACTGGGACCCCTGCACCACATCCGCTTCAAAATCAATAGGCGCCAGGGACCCCGCAAGAACGGCGTTAGCCCCTTGGATCATCCTCCGGTTTCGTTCGAGCCTGGATTCCCGTATGGGCTTAAGAAACGCGGCGGTGCTTTCCTGGGCGGTAAAAGGTATTCCCTGGATAGTCATGTAGGCAATGCCTTCCGAATCGGGGTTGTTCATCTTTCGGGCGGCAAAGGGGCCGGGTTTGCCTTCCGGCCCGGTTTTAAAACTTACCCGGATCTCAAACCCCGAACAGCCTCCTATGCCAAGGATCCCGCAGGCGGCGATCATCTCCCGGGCCGCGGCCCAGGAATCGTGATCCACCGAACCGGCCGCCTCGAGCCCCGCCTCCCAAGCTTTAAGGGCCGCCATGGAAGGCGTATAGGGGCTAAAACTGTATACCGTGTGGATGTGGTTGTTTATCTCTCCTGCGCCGGGTTTTTTTTTGCCCCCGCGGATACCCACAGCCCCCTGCTGCAGGATCGCAAGCCGTTCTTCCGCAGTCAAGGATGGATCGTTTATTGCCGCCGCGGTTTTAGTAGAAATATCCATAACAAAAATACCTATCAGTACCAGTATAGGCAAAAAATTTATTCGAAACAATAGACTTGTTCGGAAGCCGAAGCTTTCGAACAACTCGGATAGAACAAGATCGGGGCCGCATAAACACGATCATGTCGGGACGGAATTTACGAAAAGAAAAGTCCGGTCCGTTTAACGCGGAGCGTCCCCCGGGGCCAGCGCGTCCTGAAACATCTCCATTATATCTTCCTGGCCCGGTTTGATATACGTGTTGGCCGCATTTTTCATGGGCATGGCGCCCCAGGCCGCCAGTTCCTTCTCCGTTGCTTTTTCCCGCTTACCCAGAAGCTGTTCCATGACGCCGCAGAACCGATCCAGGTCCATGCCCAGGGCGGAACAGAGAGAAGGGATCCTGGGCGCGATGGAAGGATCGGCGGCCTCCCGGGCCCGGCACCATTTAAGGAAGCTTTCCATAAGCAGGCCATTGGCCCTGCCGTGATCCGTTCCCCAGTTAAGGGTAAGCAGGTAGCCCATGGAATGGGGGACCACGGTTCCGCTTTGGGCGATTGCCATGCCGGCAATGGAAGAAGCCAGCAGCAGCTTTTCCCGGACTTCCCGGGAAAGGGCCCACGGATCCGGGGGAAACGTACACAGCGAATCAAGGCAGCCTTGAATCAGCGCGATGCTTTCCCGGGCCAGAAGGTTGCTTATATGGCTGGCCCGGACGCTGAGCATTCCTTCTATGCCGTGGGACAGGGCGTCCATGGCGGTATGGACCGTGATGTCCCGGTTAAGGCCCATGCTGTACTTCGGGTCCAAAAAAGCCAGGCGGGGAAAAAGCAGGGACGATCCTACGGAGCGTTTCACCGGTCCTTCTTTTCTGGGGGTTTTTCCGCCGGGCCCGGTGGTGTCTACCAGCACCGAATAGGGGGTGGTTTCCGACCCCGTCCCGGCGGTGGTGGGTACCGCCGCCAGGGGCAGGGCGGTTTTAAAAGCCAGGCCAAAAAATTCTTCCTTGGGGATATTGTTTACGGCCAAAACCGCCGCGGCCTTGCCGGCGTCCATGGGGGATCCTCCGCCGATGGCAAGGACAAAGTCGCAGCCTTCGGCCCTGGCCAGGGCGCCGGCTTCGTGGACGCACAGGTCCGTGGGGTTGCTCATGACCCACTGAAAAAGTACATGATCCTGGCCGTTGGCCTCCAGGGCCCGTACCGCATCGGCATAGGCGCCGTTGGCCCTGGCGGAATTTTTTCCCGTTACCACCAGGGCCTTTCTTCCCAGTTCTCCTAAAAGGAACCGGTTCCGGTACAGACAGTCGTCTTCCAGGATCATCCGGGTGGGCATAAGGTAATTTAATGTCATGGGGAAAGTTTATCACGCTGCCCGGAACTTGGAAACCTCCTTTATAGGATATGGACGCCGGTTTTTAGCGGCCGCAGAGTTTTGGAACAGCCCCAGACACTAAAAATTTTGCGGTATTTTTTGAAACACCCTAGAAACGGACGGTTCCTTATGGTATAGTGGTTCCGGTTGTAATTGTTGGGCAGGTAAGGAATTAGCAATTTTTTCCGGCGGCCTTTGGCCGAAACTTCCGGAAACCCAGCCAGGGTTTTCAGAGGTTCCCGGTGTATATTTTTAGTTTTACGGAGTATCTTATGGGAATTGAAAAGCTTAAGCCATTTATAAACGGACAGTTCGTAGAAAGCGCCAGCGGCAAGTACATGGACATTTACGATCCTTCCACCGGGGAAGTTATCGCCCAGACCCCCTGTTGTACCAAGGGCGAGGTGGAAAGCGCCATCGCCGCGGCAAAGGCCGCGTTTCCCGCGTGGAGCAACACCCCCTGCCCCAAACGGGTCGAGGCGCTTTACAAATTCCGGGATCTGCTTACCGCGCAGATGGACGAGCTTACCCACATGCTTGCCAGGGAAAACGGCAAAAACTGGGAAGAAGCCAAAGGAGACCTGTTAAAAGTAAAAGAAC
>JAITKV010000016.1 GCA_031278215.1 Spirochaetaceae bacterium | reverse complement strand
CGTATCGGTGTCGGTTGCGAGGGTGTTGTTTACCGTGAGGTTGGTTCCGATAAACTTAAAGCCGCCGGTATAGTCCTGGGCGCCGTTGAAGGCAGTGAGGCCGCTTCCTCCCGATCCGGTTCCCGCCGCATTGGATTGGTCAAAGGAGACGGCCCAAACAGCGCCGCCGAAGCTTACATTGGCGGCGCTGGTTACTTTCAGAATCCCCAGCCGGATCGTGGAACTCTCGGTGGCTCCATCGTGGCCTACTACGCCGGTAACGCTGATAGTTCCCGTTCCGGCTGTCAGGGTAAGATTACGCCGGGTCGAGCTGGTATAACCGTCCACAAGACCGCTTATGGTAATATTTCCACCCCCGGTTCCGGTACTCAACGTGATATTTCTACCCAATTCAATATCCCCGGCAAAACTAATGCCATAGTTATTACCGGAATTGGCACTATTGGAAGTAATATTGTTATTGAGAATGGTTCTCCCCGCGCCGGATTTGGTGAAACTGCCGGTCAAACTGACGGTATTCGAAAGAGTTACAATACCTGCCCCGGAGTTCAGCGTAAGGCTCCGGTTGGTTCCGGCGGAATTGACCGCCCCGGACAGGGTAATGGGGCCGTTTCCGGCGTTGGAGTTAAAGGTTACCGTTCCGTTATTGGCGGGGGCGATGCTTACCGCGTCGGCAAAGCTGATGGCGGCGTCCGTGTCAGTACTGTTGCGGGTGGTGATACCCGCGCCTATGCTTACCGTTCCGGTAGTGCCTGTCTGGCTGAACGCGCCCCCGGCGCTGATGGCTCCCGTTCCGGCGCTGGTTGTAAAAGCGCCGGTGTTGTTGATGGTAACGGTATTGGCGGCGCCAATACTCCCGCTTCCGGTGGTGAGCGCGCCGTTCAGGGCAAAGCCCGCGCCGGTAAAGGAGAAGGGGCCGTCATCGTTTGTACTATCGGAATCGGTCCGCAGGGAACTGTTCACCGTCAGGTTGGTTCCGGTAAAGGAGAAAGCTTTCGTGTAGTTTTGGGCGGCGCCGAAGGTGGCGGAGCCTGCGCCGGTTTGGGTATAACTTTTGGCATTTATCGTACTGGAAAAACTCACGGCTCCGCCGGTTCCGGCGGCAACGCTTATATCCCCCAGTTTCGTACCCGTACTTCCCACGGCCCCGGTAACGCTTAAAGCGCCGATCCCGGCATTCAGGACAAGATTATTCGCCTCACTGGCAGTACCGGTAATCCCGCCCCCCAGGGTGATGTCCGCGGCGGTGATGGAGGCGGGTGTACCGGTACCACCCCGCAGTTCAAGATTCGTTCCGGCGGGAAGGGTAAAGGCGGAAGCCGTTAAATTTACTACCCCGGGATCGGCCGGTGTTGCGTCACTGTTGGCAAGCCTGACCCCGCCTGTTCCGGGGGTCAGTGTGAGGGCGGCATTTGATTGATAGGCGCCCCGGATTTCGATAAAGCCGGTTCCGCTGCAGGTAAAGGTAACGGCCCTGTTTCGGGTTCCCACGTCAATGATATAGGCGTTGTTGCCCGCCGCGAGGTGATAGACAAGAGTTGTTGGAAGTGCGGCGGACGATGAATCGATGTAGAAGTAAGGGGGGGAAACACCGTGCGCGGCGGGCGCATCGACCCCGTTCCGGTACACGACATGACCGCCGTTCCGGGGGTGAATGTGGACGCGGCCGCCGGCAACAGCGCCGGAGTATGAGGGATGCTGGTCTACCCACAGGCAGGCTTGCCCTGTTCCGGGAGTAATGCCTCCGCCTCCGGTCATATCATGGGCCCAGACATATACCGCCGAAGCCGCTTCGATATGCCCCGCACCGCTTCCGGTTACGGAGACGGCGGCGCTTATGGCTACATTCCCGGTGGAGGAGGCCGAGGTTCCCGCCTTCAACGCAAGCCGTTCAATGCCGTTTATGACCCCGTCGATAGTTATGCCGTAATTATCGGGGGTACTCAGGGTTACCGCGCCGCCGCCGCTTATGCCCCCTGTCCCCACCGTCAGATTGCCGCCGGTGTTCGTTATCGCTATCGATCCGCCCCCGGTATTACCGCCCGTTGCCGTAAGGCCGCCGCTTACCGCCCCGTTGTAGACAATGGACCCGTTTGTGGTATTGATTAAGGACACGGAACCTATGGTATTGGCCCCGCCCAAGCTTATACCCGCCGCCGCGTTTACCGTTAAACTTGTCCCGCTTACGACGCCGCCTTCGGAGACGGAACCGCTGTTCGCCGTTAAAGACACCGTTGTTCCCGCGGCAATGCCCCCCGTCCCGCTTATCCCGCCGGCCGCCGATACGTTTACGGTACTGCCGTCTATACCATCATTTATCACAATGCCGCCGCTCGTTGCCGTTGAAATATTTACCGCGCCGCCGCCGCTTATGCCGCCTGACCCCACCGTCAAATCGCCGCCGGTGTTACGTATCGTTATCGCCCCGGTTCCGCCATTATTGGCCGCCGCCGTAAGGCCGCCGCTTACCTCCCCGTTGTAGACAATGGGCCCGCTTGTGGTATTGATTAAGGACACGGAATCTATGGTATTGGCCCCGCTCAAGTCTATGCCTATTGCCGCGCTTACCACTAAACTTGTCCCGCTTATGACACCGGTTCCGGAGACGGAACCGCCGCTGCTTTCAAGGGCCCCGCCGCCTGCTGTGATGGTTCCGGTGTTGCTTATTGTTCCCGTGGCGGTTAAACCATAGCTGCCCAGCGCAAGGGTTCCGCCGCTGATAGTTACCGTACCCGCAGTACTGTTACCGGTAAGCGTAATCGTTCCGGCCCTTAGAATTACTGCTGCAGAAACAGTAATTGTCATTGAAAGATTCACCGCTGAATCATCTACGGTAAGGGAAGCAACAGTAAGAGAAGCCGGGATATTTGCTGTAGGGGAAAGGCTGGCGCCCGAATAAGTTGCGGTATCAATAACAACATCGTCCAGCGTACCAGGTGCGCTTAAAGGATTACCATCAGTTCCCGTTGCACCGCCTATCGTCCAATTACCTTCATTAAGCCAATCGCCATCGTAGCTCCCGGTCCACATATATGGAACCCCCCAGCCCAGGCCGGCGCACAAAACGAGGATTCCGGCGGCTGTCCACAACTTCTTCATGCGAAACTTCCCTTTATTATAAATAATATACTATTTTTTACACAAAAAACTCTATTGCTTATCTATCGGTGGATTTGGGGGGAAGGTATATTCCCGGATTCAGGGAAAACCGGCTCTCTTTGCGCCCCGGGGCCTTCTTTGGGCCCCCGGCGGCAAATTTCACGCGGAAAGTCTTATTTATTAGGTTCCAAAGTGGCCGGGGTGCCGGATAACTCTGTCTGCCCGTCCTGCCCGCCGCCCTGATGGCAGCCTTGACCGGGGCGGGAAAATCCCTTCCCGGGCCTTGTCCGGCTTTTCCCCGGCCCCCTGACGCCGCCGGTACAGGGTCTGTCGCCGGGGTACAGGTAGTGCCGGCGCAGCGCCGCGACGCCGTTCCCCATAAGGGCCGCTATTTCCTTTTCCAAGAGAGTCTCCGGCAGAACGGCAGGATAGCCCCTAGGGGAATTGACCTTCCATTCGCAAACATCCTGTTTGCTCATTCCAGGCCGACCTTTGGCCCTGACGGCGCCATCCTGGCGCCTTTTCCTCCCTTGGGTCGGCGGGCCAAAGGTGTTCAATTCCCCTTCATCGCGTATTGTTGGTTTTAGCCCCTAGGGGAATTGAACCCCTCTTTTAAGATTGAGAATCTCATGTCCTAACCAATAGACGAAGGGGCCTTATCTGCAAAACCGGCGGATATTTCTTGCAAAACAATTACAACCGGAACCCGGGGGACGCGAAGAAATTCAAAAGACACCCTGTCCCTTCCGGCGATTTCCCCAGGGAGGATTCGAACCCCCACAAGCAGATCCAGAGTCTGCTGTGCTACCATTACACAACCGGGGAATAACACGGGTATGCCGCTTACCGGCATTCCGGTACACGGAATTGAGGATACCACCGGTTCGAAAAAGTGTCAATCCGCCCTTATTCGCAAGCGGGTTTAATACCCAGGGACCCGCCTTTCGGCGGGGAGCCTCTGGGACGGTTCATTCGAGGCCGGGTCGAATAGGGGCCGTTCCGGAGGATGTCCGGGAAGCACCAAGCTTTCCGGCATCCCCGGCTTATTCCCCGGAACAGGGCCTATTGGCCGTGGTATTGGATAAGGGTGTTAATGGGGGTCGGCGCCAGGATCTTTTCATAGTTAAGGAAAGGAAGCCCCACTACCCCAAAAATTTCCGGCACCTCCGCTCCCCCGGCCTGTAGTAAGCCCCGGGCGGCGTTCAGGGTACCCCCGGTGGCAATAAGGTCGTCCAAAAGCAGGACCCGCTTGTTCGCAGGAACATCTTCCCGGTGAATTTCTATTTCCGCCTGGGCATATTCCAGATCATACTTTTTTGACAGGGTAATACCGGGAAGTTTTCCCTTCTTCCGGATCAGGAGCAGGGGAATGCCCATGCGGACAGCAAAGGGGGCGGCAAATACAAAGCCCCGGGCTTCAATGGCGGCCACGGCGTCAATATTTTTGCCCTCGTACAGATCCACCATGGCCTCTACGCAGTAGCTAAAGGCCTCCGGCGCCGTTAATACACTGGTGATATCATAATACAGAATGCCCTTTTTGGGGAAATCGGGAATTTTTCGAATGTACGCATCAAGGTTAAGCGCCATGTTCTGCCTGCCTTAGGGGGTGTCTTTTTTTACGGACCAGGTAACAATGCCCGCCGCCCAGGCATTAATATCCCCGGCGCCCAAAAAGGGCTGGGGGTACAGGACTAATTCCGAATCATGAACCATGCCCCGCAGGTACGCGGCGGCCTCTTCTGAATTTGAAAATATCCCGCAGGAACGGCCGGCCAGATTAATATGCGCCAATACTTTATAGAGGTATGTGAACGACGGGGGATCGGGGGTTTCGGCTCCGAAAAAACAAACATCCGCGGAGAGCAACTGGGGGCCCTCGAAATCTTCCGCCCTTACCAGCGTTACCCGGCAGCCTTCCAGGGCCCCCTTAATTGCCCGGGCGGTTTTTTGAGTGTTTTCTGCCCCGTCGGTTACGATAAGAACCGTTTTTTCCACAATCTATACTTTACCGGCCTCCGAAAGATATGTCAACTCCCGGGTTTCGTTTAAAGCCTTACGCAGAACCTTCCGTTTATCCGCCGATCTTGTTCCAAAGCGCCCTATTCTTTGGGTTCAGGATATGGCCGGCGTATTTTTTATCCTCCACGGCGATATGGGCAAGGATCCAGTCCTTAAGGTACCGGACAAAAACATTCGGAACAAATTTTTTGCCCTCCTCAAATTTTTTTACTTCTTCAAAGATCTTTAGGATAAAGCTTTCGTGTTCCTTCTTGTGACAGGCAAGATCCGGGTATTTTGCATTTTCCAAAAGCTTTTCTTCCGCCGTAAAATGGTACTTTACATAATCCACCGTACCGCGCACCACCTCCCTAAAATGGGCCGTGGCTGTTTCGGTTCCCCCAAGGCATGCCTCATAGAGGGTATTGGTCATTTCGATAAGCTTTTTATGCTGTTCGTCAATCAGGGGAATTCCCACCGAATACCGGTTGTCCCATTCTACAAATACTCCGTTTTCCATGGCCCCTCCCTTATTACAGGTTACGCTGTACACAATAGATTTTGGTTTGCAAGGCACGGACTTTGCCTTGCAAACCATTACAATCGGAATTCCCTGCAATTTCAAATTATCAGGGAATAGTATACGCGCTCTTGGAAAAAAAATGAACCGGCGGCTCTTCCATGGAACCGTATCGTCGCGCGCGCCCCGGCTTATCCGGGAACCGCAGGGGTATTTCCCCGCCGCCGGGGTTTGGGAAAGCCTTTCCCGCCATAAAATATCTGGCGAAACTAAAATAACTTTCATAGAAAGAATTTATACGGCGTCCGTTATGCCCGCCAGGGGTCGCAATACCTTGGTAAAATAATAAGAATTTGCTTTTTTTCTTGCGTATCTTGATGTATACTTTACAAGTATGAATTTTTCGCCGTTGCAAATTGGCCACATTACCAATAACATTAAGCCGGTTTCGGTGGACTCGTATTCAAAAACCGCGATAGACCTTTTTGAACAACAGCCGGAGCTGGAAGCCATACCCATAGAGGAAAACGGAGAACCCCTGGGGGTTATTTCCCGCAAGATCACCGAAAATTTCGCCATCTCCGCCGTATACCGGGGTTACCAGAAGGATTTAAAGAATTTTCTTATCCCCTTTCGGGGCGTTCTGGAAAGTTCGGCGTTTATTTCCCGGGTGGTAGACGAAAACATCAAAATCGATCAGGGAAAATTTCCTGCATGGTTTATGATCCGCCATAATCAGCAGTACTTCGGCATCGCAAGCTTTCAGCACATGCTGGAATACATTAACACCCTGCGGTCCCAGGATATGAAAGTCGCCGGGGAAATCCAAAAGAAAATGCTGGGAAAGCCCATTGTCAACATGGATAAACGGTTTCAGCTTCTCTTTTACAACCAGATGGCCCATGAAATCGGGGGGGATTACTACCGGGTTTTTAAATGCGGGGACAACCGCTATCTGGCCGCCTGTTTTGACGTGTCGGGGAAAAACATTGCCGGGTCCATGGCTACCATGACCCTGGGGGCCTGTTTTTCTACCCTGGAACTTTTTAAATACCAGGAATCGATAGAAACATTAACGGCCCTTATCAATTCGTTAATTAAAAATGTCAGCCCCCTGGGGCACTTTGTAACCGCCGTGCTTGTCCATATTGATTTTTCTTCGGGAAATTTGGTGATCCACAACTGCGGATTTTCCCCGGTTTCGATCTTTAAATCCCGGGAAGACCGCAAGGCGGTGTATACGGTTCTGGAGCCCACCCTGCCCCCTCTGGGGATCGAAGACTCCCTAAACCTAAAGGAAAGCCAGACCCTTTCTATTTCCAGCGGCCTTAGGATTTGCACCTATTCGGACGGCCTTACGGACATGTCCAACCCCCTGGGGGAGCGGTTCGGGGAGCAGCGGACCGATGAATTCCTTAAGACCATGCATACCCATTCGCATGCGGAGATGAAACAACGCCTGGACCAGGAGATCCGGCAATGGGTGGCAGACGCGTCTTTGGCCGACGACCTTACCCTTATGGACCTGCGTTTTACATAGGGATCCGCCCTCCCCGCCGTGGGCCGGCAGGCCCCGCGGCTTCCGCCGTGGGCGGTCGCCGTGGGCGGCGGATCCCCGCGGGATATCCGGAAATCCCGGGGCCGTTTCCAAGGCCGGAATGCGGAATACTAGCGGCAATTGGACTTGAACCAATGACCGAACGGATATGAGCCGTTTGCTCTACCAACTGAGCTATGCCGCCGTAATGTGGGTATGGCCGGAACCCCGCTATACGCCCTTAAAAAACACCGTAAAACCTAAGTTTTTAGGGAAACGCTGATTAAAGGTCCATGTAAGCTTTAGGGCAAGGGAAGGGTAACAAAAACCGCGGCCCCTGTCAATCCCGCGCGGGCCCCTGTCCGGGGCTTCTAGGAGCCCGCTGCGCTTCGTGGATAAAATCCTAAAAAATCGCAGATCGGGCGGTTTTTACCCTGCAAGCTCCACTTGATCCCCGGTTTTGGCGGCACAAGGGGGCGCAAAACCCTGCAAGCGCCAGGCGCCTGGGCCTTACTATATGAGCTTATGTTCCCGGGCCGCCGCCGCGAGGGCGCCGTTCCAGTAGTGAAAGGACTGAAAAGACCGCTTGTCGTCGTTTTCATCAATACGGCTGGCCCGGCGCTGGAGTCTTTTAAAGGCGATGCTTACGGCGGTGTTCATATCCACCTCCGGGGCGCCGGTTCTTTTTAAAATACGGTAGTACGCGTAAAAATAAAACGCGTCGTTAGGGTCGGTCTCGGGCAGTTCGTCCCGCATAACCCGCTGCAGTTCCCGAATGGCCTCGTCCCGTTCATAGGCTTCTCCGCCGCTTACATGGCTTAGCGCCAGGGCCCGGTAGGTGCAAAGCATCCTGTCCCAAAGATCCCGCAAAGGAAAAAGCATAAGCTCGCATTGGCAAAAACCGCTGCGCCAGTCGGGCTGTTCCACAAAGATAAACCGTTC
Organism: Spirochaetaceae bacterium; assembly: GCA_031278215.1. Classification (GTDB taxonomy): domain Bacteria; phylum Spirochaetota; class Spirochaetia; order Treponematales; family Breznakiellaceae; genus JAISLT01. The sequence goes on along the minus strand of JAITKV010000016.1, from coordinate 10,801 downwards.
GCCCAGATCGGTTCTTTCCAATACCGAAATTAGCTCTAAGGATTTCCGGTATTCCCCGGTAAGAAAGGCCCCCTCCAGTTCAAAGAGCAGCGCGTCCAGCCCCCCGGAATGCCGGACCCCCGTATTGTGCAGGTAGATATTGGCCCGGTAAATCCAGGCGTCCAGGGTTTGCGTAAATTCCCCGGTTCCCGGCCCCAGATAATTTACCGCCAGATCCTTAAAAATATCCAAGGCCTCCTGGTACCGGCCTATTTCAAAACAAAGCCGTCCTTCGAAAAAGCGGCACCGGTCCGCCCAGCCGGGAAGCGCCGCGGCCAAGGCCGCCTCCCGGCCCTGCCGGGCAAGCCGTTTAGCCTTGGAAAGGTTGCCAAAAATAAAATGGGCCCCCGCGGCGTAATAGGCAGAAATCCCCAGTTCCGCCAAATCTTCGGTTTTCTCGGCGTTTTCTATGGCAAAGGCAAAATAATCAATGGCGTCGGAAAGGTGGTACCCGGCAAATTCCGCCAAAGAAAAGATCCGGTAAATATGGGCAAGAAAGCGGCCGCCGTTCTTATTCTGGGCTATAAGCATCGCCTCCTTTACCGAATTCGCCGCAGAGGGGCTGTCGCAATTTCCCAAATAATAGACCGCGGTGTTGGCGTATATCTTGGCCTTAAAACCCGGAAATTCCTCCAAAAAAATCCCTTTTTCGGGGGTTTTAAAGGCGTTGTTAATTTCATTCCGGTCCCCGTGGTTCAGGGCCTTTTGGGTTTTAACGATTGAAAGCAGCGCGGGAACCCGGTCCTTTCCTACGACCCCGGCAAAGGATCCCGCCGCAATGGCCCCGTCGATCCCCTGGTAGGCGCCGTACATAATATCCCCGCAGATCGCAGCCAGAATAAGGTTATCGTCCCCCACGCCCCCCAGATCCGCCAGGGCTTTAAGCAGCCGGTAACAGGGTTTAAGCCGAAAATTTTCCACCCATGCCAAAAGCCGGTTCCGCACCACCCGGCGTATTTTTTCCGCCCCCTCCCCCAGAACCTGTTCCGCCCGGGCCAGAAAAGCGGGGGTCCTGCTTATCCACAGGTGGGAAAGCATAAGCAGGGATTTTTCGATCATCCCGGGATTTTTTCCCTCTTCCTTAAGGAGCTGGGGAAGAAGGAAGGAAGGAAAATACCGGCTTAACAGCTTACAGCAATAGGCCATTTCCCACAGATCCCGGGGTATCTCCGGCAGGGGCGCGTCCCCCGTTTTTTCCGGGGTAAACTTGATGATCCGGGGAAACATTTCTTCCCAGGGCCCCAGGGCTTCCAGGTCCGTACAGGTGCCGTATACCGTAATCCGTTCCCGGGAAGGAAGGGAAAAGTATATTCCGGTTATGATAAGCCGGGACAGGGGATCGGCGTTCTGGACATCCTCCAGGATCAGCGCCGGCCTGACTTCTCTTTTTTCCGCCCCGGACCGGTAGGCCTCCAGGAGAAGGCAAAAAAACCGTTCCCCCTGTTTAATAATAAATTCAGAAAACTCGTCCCTAAGCCGTTCCCGAAAAAGGACGGTCCCCAGGCCTTCCAATTCCGCAAGCTCCTTCCCCGGTTCCAGCGCCGCCTTGATCTCCGGCGACAGGGCGTCCACAAAGGCCGAAACCGTATTCGCTTCTTCGTAAAACCGGATTCGCAGCGGCGGAAAGCCCTTCATCTGGTCCGCGCAGTACCGGTACAGTCCTTCCCGTTTGCCGATATTTTCATTCCCCACAATAACGGTATTGCGCCGGATCCCCGGCCTAAGGTACTGGCGGATCTTTTCGGAATTGTTTTTTTCCCGGCTTTGCATCTCCGCCGGTTCGCCAAATTCCCGAATAGCCCGGATTTGAACATACGCGGCCCCCGGGTTTTCCCCGGCCTCCGCCTTGTCCAGGGGTTCGTCAAAATCAATAAAGGATTTTAAAAATTTCTGCAGTTCCGGGGCGCACCATATACCGGTGCCCCACAGGTCCGAAGGAAGGCTCCGGCTTAGAACGGGAATGTCTTCTTCCCGAATGTCCTGCCCCAGGATGCAAATATGGCCGTAGAGTTCCGAAGACGCCTTTTCCAGGGCGTTTTTAATCGCCTCTAGAACACACAGGATGTCGAGCCAAAAGCCGATGGTTTCGCCCTCAAAGGACGCGTGGATAAGCTTGTTTTCCAGATGAACCTTGCCGCCGAATCCGTCAATGGCTTCGATGATGGATTTTTCCAAATTCCTAAGGAGCTTGGGCCGGGTCCGCCTAAGCTGGGATTGAAACCGCAGGGAAAAGATTATCTGAACCATCATCCGGTTGGATTATACACGACTTTTTCGTTTTACAACACAAACATCTTGCAAAAACGGGTAATTTTTATGATCATAAGCCATGGATCTGTCTGCAAGCACCGCCCTTAAGGGGCGTTCTCTTTTAACCTGGCTGGATTATACCGCGGAGGAGATCCGCGCCCTGTTGGAACTGTCAAAACGGCTTAAGGGGGAACATAAACGGGGGGATCTGCAAAGGCGTTTTACCGGCAAAACCCTGGCCCTCCTCTTTGAAAAGCGTTCCACCAGGACCCGCTGCGCCTTTGAAACCGCCTTTGGCGAAGAGGGGGGGCATCCGGTATTCCTTTCCACCGGCGACATCCAGCTGGGGGCCAAGGAATCCATAGAGGACACCGCCCGGGTTCTGGGGCGGATGTTCAGCGGCATCCAGTTCCGGGGCTTTAGCCAGTCCACCGTGGAAACCTTGGCCCGGTATTCGGGGGTCCCGGTGTATAACGGCCTAACCGACGACTTCCACCCCACCCAGGCGCTGGCGGATATTATGACCCTGGAAGAGAATTTTAGCTCCCTCCGGGGAGAAACGCTTTGCTTTGTAGGGGACGGCCGGAACAATGTGGCCCGATCCCTCATGGTGATCTGTTCAAAACTCGGCGTTAACTTTACCATCGTCAGCCCCCCGGCCCTGTTCCCCCGCCGGGATATTCTGGAGGCCTGCGAAGCCCTTTCGGCGGAATCGAGGGCCCGGATCCGGGTCAGCGCGGACGCCGCGGAATTACGGGGGGCCTGCGGCATATACACCGACGTCTGGGCTTCCATGGGGGAAGAGGACAAAAAGGCGGAGCGAAGGGCCCTGCTAAGCCCCTACCAGGTTAATTCCGGGCTTATGGAAAAAACCGGCAGGGGCGACACCGTCTTTCTCCACTGCCTTCCCGCCATTAAGGGGGAGGAGGTAAGCCCGGAGCTTATCGAAGGCCCCGCCAGCAGGGTTTGGGACGAGGCGGAAAACCGGAAGTATACAATTAAGGCGATCCTGCTTGCCACCCTGGGCTGTTTATAGTATAGTTAAACGGGGCGTTTTAAAACTTCAGTTTTAGAACCGCTTCTTACCCCCGGAGAAAATTGCCAGTTCCTTACATAATAACGAATTGGCAATTTTTTCCGGGAGCTTGTTTTATCGAACCGGGGCTTCGCGCCAACCGGGTTTTAAAACAGGCTTAAATAAGTTTCCCCGCGCCCTTTCATAAGGAGGAAAAAATGAAGACGTTAGCCCTGCTGTTTTTTACCGGGTTTTTGGCCTTAAGCGCCCTGCCCTTGGCGGCCCAGCAAGATTGGGGTCCGGCAAACACTTCGGAACTGTACTATATAAACGTTCCCATAGAAAAGGTCTATTCCTACCGCAAGGGTTACGTCGTGGTGTACCGCAAGGGTCTTAACAGCCTGGGCAGGGCCTATATCCCCTTTGAATGGTTCCGCCCCGCGGTGGCCAAGGCGGAATTGATCCAAATTGGGGACGGCAAAACCTGGCCCTGTATGTCGATCTTTTATAAAGAAGGGGCCTTCTACGCGGTACGGCTTTATATCAGCAGAAGAAGCAGCCACCAAAGCTGGGGCAGCATTCCTTCCACGGTAAACCTGGACGAATACTTTGAAGGAGTAGAGGCCATAGATATAGGGCTTAATGAACAGTGAGGTCATAACAAAGATCCAAAAAGTCATTCGGGAAGAGGGTCTTGACGGCTGGCTTTTTTGCAACTTCCGCCACCGGGACAAGCTTTCCGACGAACTTTTGGAACGGCCGGCGGGGCTTTCCAATTCCCGGCTGTGGTTCTACACGATTCCGGCCTCCGGGGAACCGGAGGGGCTGGTCCATGCCATAGAAGCGGATCACCTGGACGGGCTGCCGGGAACACGAAAAACCTATATCAGCAGAGAAAATCTTCTTCACCGGCTAAAACCCCTGGGGGGAAAGCGCTGGGGGGTCCACGCATCGGAAAATATAAGCTCCCTGTCGTACATGGATGCGGGAACCTACGGGATGCTGGCCGGGGCGGGGCTGCATCTGTGTTCCGCCGAAAGGCTGATCCAGCGCTTTAAGGGCCTGCTGGACGAGGAGGGAATCGCTTCCCATGAACGGGCCGCCGAAGAACTTTACCGGATTGTAAAAAAGGTCTGGGATCTGGTCTCTTCTGCATATAGTCAAAACCGGAAGCTCTACGAGGGGGACCTGCGGCAGCGGATGGAGGACGAGTTTCTTCGGCTTGGGCTTGTCCGGGATCACCCCCCCCTGGCGGCCGCGGGAAGGCATTCCGCCAACCCCCATTACGATTTTGAAGGCCCCGGGGCCCTTATTAAAAAGGGGGACCTTATCCAGCTTGATCTGTGGGCAAAAGAAAAAGCCGGTATTTACGCGGACATTTCCTGGGCGGGCTTTTACGGCAAAAAAGCGGAACCCGAAATGAACAGGCTGTTCGGGGATCTGGCGGAGGCCCGGGAAGAAACCCTTAGGTTTATAGAAACCGCCCTTGAGGGGGGAAAAGAACTTAGCGGCGCCGAGGTTGACAGAACATGCCGGTCCCTGCTTAGGGCCCGGGGCCACGGCGCCGGACTAAAACACCGAACCGGCCACGGCATCGACACCGAATGCCACGGCTGCGGGGTAAACCTGGATTCGCTGGAATTTACCGACCCCCGGCCCTTGCTGGAAGGTTCCTGCTTTTCCGTGGAGCCGGGAATTTACCGTGCCCGCTACGGCTTTAGGACCGAGGTAAATGTGGTTATCCGCGGCGGAAAACCCTGGGTTTCCGGCCCCGGGAATACAAAACAGGGCCGGCAGTTCGGCCTGCTTCATTGCTAGGAAAGCGCTGATCGGCGTCATTTATACACAATAGATTTTGGTTTGCCGGCAAGGGCTTTGCCTTGCAAACAATTACAATCGGAATTCCCCGGCGCTTTGTCAGGGAATAATCGGTGTTTTCTTAAAATCCCCCGCGGCGGCGCCGGGGCCCCCAGGAGGGATCGTATGCCAGTACCGGTACCCACAGCCTTACTCGCCTTTATCCGGGAAGGAACGGATTTTATCATCACCGGCCATAAAGAACCGGACGGGGACTGCGCGGGCAGCCAGCTTGCCCTGGCCTCCCTGCTCCGGCGGATGGGAAAAACAGCCCTGGCCTGTTCCGCGGGGCCCTTTAAGCGCAGTGAAATTAAATCCCTGGAAAAACACTTTGCCCCCTGCCCGGAAAAACGGGACGGCCTGCGGCTTATTGTCATGGACTGCTCTGCCCAGGAACGGGTGGGGGATCTTCCCCTGGACGGCATGCCCACCGCGGTGGTGGATCACCACGAGCCGGGAAATTCCTGGGGAGACATACACTACCTCGACCCCCGGGCCCCTTCGGTAACCTTTATGGTGCTGCGGATCTTTGAAGAACTGGGGATGGCGCCTTCGGTGGAAGAGGCGGAACTTCTTCTGTTCGGCCTTTGTACCGACACGGGCTTTTTTCGCCACCTTGAAGCGGGCATGACCGAAGCCTTCCGGGCCGCCGCGGTATTAAGCGGCGCCGGGGCCAGTCCCAAAAAAACCTATGCGGCCATTAACGGAAAAAAGCCCCTTAACTCCCGGCTTTTGCTGGGGGCCATACTGGCAAAAACCAAGCCCTTCTACGGCGGAAGACTCCTCCTGTCCGGCGAAACCCTGGAAGAAACCCGGCAATTCGGCCTGGAAAGCAGGGACTCGGACACGATCTACCAACTGCTTCTTTCCGTCGAAGGAACGGAAGCCGCAGCCCTGATCCGGCAGGAAAATCCCGAAGAATGCACCATAGGGTTCCGTTCCCTGGACCGCATTGACGTGGACGCCATTGCCCGGGAATTCGGCGGGGGGGGGCACAAAAACGCCTCCGGCGCAAAGGTTCCGGGGACCATCACGGAACTGGAAGAACAGGTGGTAAAGGCCTTTTCCCCCTGGTTTCGGCCCTAAAAATATTACATTTGTCATAGTTTCCCGAAAAATACAAGCAAAACCCCTCCCTTTCCCTTTAATACCCGATATACCACAAAAGGAGAAACTATGCCGGAAAAATCCCAATATCTTGACGGACTGCTCCAGGACTACCGCCGGGACCATATTACCCGAAAAGAACTGGAGGGTAAAATCTTTAACCACCTTCGCAACGATCCCCGGCGCTTTTCCGGAACCTGGTGGAGCGAAGACGCCTACAACGATTTTATCAGTTGGTTCTACCCCCGGATGAGCAGGGCGGTGGACCGGTATAAGGATTGCGGGGCAAATTTTGACGCGTATATTACCGCCATGGTCAAGCTTTCCGCCCGGGAATACGGAATACGGAAAAAGGAACACCGGATCATCGAAAGAGCCTGGTGGGACGCCAGGGCGGAAGAAACCGCGGCCTGCGAGCCGGAGGAGCCGGAATATTTTAAAGAAAAACCGGAACTCCACAGGGTTTCTAATCCCCGGCAGGTTTTAATGCTGCTGCTAAAGGCCTACCATTATCTTTCGGAATCCCATGTGGCCCGGCTGGCCCCCGCGGTGGGGCTGACAAAGGAAAAACTATCCTCGATGATAGACCAGCTGCGAACGCTTCGGCTCCGGCGGGACCAGGCAATCAGGGACCTTAAAGAACGGATCCATGCACAGTTTTACCGCTGCCTGGCCTTTGAAAAACGGATGCTCCTCGCCCCGCCCTGTTCCACACACCGGCTTAAAATGAAAACCTGCCTTGAAAGGGCCCGGAAGCGGCTTCTTTCCATACGCAAGCGCCTGGCCTCCATGCGGTTTGAAGCGTCCAACCAGCAGATAGCCCGGATCCTGGGAGTTAAAAAGGGAACCGTGGACAGCAACCTTCACGCGGTTAAACAAAAAAACCAAATCGAAAACCAATGACAAACGGCCCCGGCAAGGACAAAAAGGTGCCAGATAATATGAAACCCCGCGGGATTCCGCCGGACCTGCGGCGGCCCGCCCGCCGCGGAGCGCCGGGGCCTTCCTTCTCCCGCCCGGTACCAGAAAACCCCAAGGGTATAGGCAATGCCCCCGGCAAAAAGAAGGATCAGGCTTTTAAGCGAAAGGGCCCGGGCCAGGGGTATACACCCCGCCAGGATCGCCCAGCCCATAAAGACAAACAGCACCGTCTCGGCCTTTTTTAAAAACCGCCATTGTACCGCAGAAAGCACAATCCCCGCCAGGGCCAGGGTCCATTCAAAACCAAAGATCGCCCAGCCCAGGGGCCCCTGCAGGGCCAGGAGGCAGTAGGGGGTATAGGTTCCGGCAATAAAAAGATATATGGCCTGGTGATCGAAAAGCCGGAACAGGGCCTTTAGCCTTTGGGAAACCGCCGCATGGTACAAGGTGGAGGCCAAAAACATCAGGACCATTCCCCCCGCAAAGATTACATATACCGCGGTAAAAGAATTGGCCCGGAGCGCCAGCAGGACCAGCCCCGCCGCGCTTAAAAGAACCCCAATGCCGTGAAGCGCCGAATTAACGGTTTCTTCCTCCCGGGTCCTGGTATAGGCATCCATGCTTTTAGGACACCAAAAATATTTTTAAGTTGCAGAGCCGGTTTTTTTACCGGTCCGTCAATTTTTACCGATATTTAATATTAATGAAGCCAAACCACGCCGTCCGGGGCCTGCTCCTGTCCGCCTTGGCCGTATTTTTCTTACCCTGGTCCTGCCGCAGCGGCCCCGGCGCCGGAAGCCCCGGCCCCAGGGCAAGACTCGAGTTTGACCGCGTAGAAAGCGCCGGCGCCGAAGAAGTCCTGGTGTACTGTATATGCCGTATTGCCAACCCCTACAGTTCCGGCGCGTCCTTTAGCTCCGGAAAAGCCCGGATCTTTATCAACGGGGCCGAATTAAGCGGGGGGGATCCTCTGGAAATCGAAGGGGGCCGGATCCCCGGGGAATCCGAAGCTTCTTTTCCGGGGCTGTACAGACTGGATTTAAAAAAGATTTCCGGGGCGCCGGGAGAAAACAACCTTACCCTTAAGGCGGTTCTGGACCTTGATTTTGTCTTTGACGACGGCCGCCGGGCCAGGGTTCCGGCGGAGGGGGAACTGGATTTTTCCCTTACCCTGGAGCCGGTTTTTACGATCGAATCCATCCGGATCCTTCAGGCGGAACTTATCAACACCCGGCTTAAGGTGCGGGTAAAAATCGCCAACCCCAATTCCTTTCCGGTAAGCCTTTCATCCATGCGGTACGAGTTGTACGGGGCGGGGCGCTTTTGGGCAGACGGAACCCATGCCGCGGCGTACACCATACCGGGAAAAGGATCCGCGGAAGCGGATCTGTACCTGGTAATGAATTTTACCAACATGCGCCGGGACGTGCTGGACAGGATCATTGAACTGCGGCAGGTGGATTACCGCTTTGCCGGCACGGTGGAAATAAGCCCCGCCCTAAAGCATCTTCCTGTTTTTACCGCCCGTTTTGACCTGCAGGGTGAATCCGAAGTAAGCCGTTGACGGCCCCCTGCATCCCCAGGTTCTTACGCTGTCCATTGCATAAAAACCCTTTCCGGTGTATTTTAGTTTACCTATGGAAGCCGCCCGTTCAATACCCCTCCGGTCCGAAATCAAAGAAGCCGATACATGGGATCTTTCCCGCCTCTATGCCGGCGACAAGGACTGGGCCCGGGACCTTACACGCTACACCGGGGCCCTGGAAAAAATTCCCCCCTACCGGGGAACCCTAGGACAATCCGCGGAAGCCCTGGCGGATTTTTTGGATTTTTACCGGGACCTGGGAATTCTGGAAGAACGGCTCGCCTACTACAGCGATCTGCGGGAAACCGAGGACGAAGGTTCCGACGCGGCCAGGGCCATGACGGGCAAGTTTGCCATGGCCGCGGCCAAAATACAGACGGCCCTGTCTTGGGCGGTTCCGGAGATTCAGGCCGTCCCCGGCCCGGCCATGGAGGAATTTATATCCCACCCCCGGATGGGGGAATATGCGGTCTACCTTAAAAAAATACTCCGGTTTAAACCCCACATATTAAGTGATGCGGAAGAACGGATCCTGGCCCTCCACTCCGAGGGAGAAGACACGGCAAACCGGGCCTTTTCCGTTCTAACCAACGTGGACCTTGATTTTGGCGCCGTGGACACCCCCGAAGGAAAGCTCCCCCTGTCCCAGTCCACCTGGCTTGTATTCATGGAAAACCCGGACCGGGGCCTGCGCCAAAGGGCCTACCGGGCCTTTTACGGCGCCTTTAAGGCCCACAAAACCACCCTGGCGGCGCTGTACTCCGCTTCGGTAAAGCAGGACGTGATCCGGGCCCGCATCCGGGCCTATCCCTCCGCGAGGGCCGCGGCCCTGTTTCCCGACCAGGTCTCCGAAGCGGTCTACGACAACCTTATCGCCACGGTAAGCGCCAACCTTGCCCCCCTCCACCGCTATTACGGGCTGCGCAGGCGGATCCTTAAACTGGAGGAGCTTCGGCACTACGATGTGCACGTCCCCCTGGTTTCCGGGGTACGCAAACACACAAGCTGGGAAGAGGGGGTGGACATAATTTCCGCCGCCCTGGCGCCCCTGGGGGACGAATATGTTTCTACCCTGCGGAGGGGCCTGGGGGGCCGCTGGGCGGACCGCTATGAAAACAAGGGCAAGCGATGCGGGGCCTTTTCCGCGGGAAGCTATACGGCGGATCCCTACATCCTGATGAACTACAAGGAAGATGCGGTAAGGGATCTTTTTACCCTGGCCCACGAAGGAGGCCATTCTATGCATTCCTTGTATTCCGCGGCGAATAACCCCTTTATGCAGTACAACTACACGATCTTCGAAGCCGAAGTAGCCAGCACCTTTAACGAGGAACTCCTCTTCCGGCGCCTGGAAAAGACCGCGGACTCCCCGGAGCTTAAACGGTACATTGTAAACAAGCGGGCCGACGATTTTCTTTCCACCCTGTACCGCCAAACCATGTTCGCCGAATTTGAAAAGATCACCCACGAACTGGAAGAGGGGGGCGTTCCCCTTACCCTGGAATTGCTCCGGGGGGAATACCGGAAACTGCTGGAAAAATACTTCGGCCCCGAAATGGTCTTTGAAGAAGAAAGCGACCTTGAGGGCCTGCGGATACCCCACTTCTACCGGGCCTTCTATGTGTACAAATACGCCACGGGGATCTCCGCCTCCTGCGCCCTCGCGGAACGGGTTCTTTCCGGGGGGGCGAAGGAACGGGAAGATTACTTTGCCTTTCTTAAATCCGGAGGCTCCCGGTTCCCCATCGAATCCCTAAAGCTTGCGGGGGTGGATATGTCAAGCCCCGCCCCGGTAGAGGCGGCCTGCGCCGCCTTCGGCCGCCTGGTGGACCAGATAGAATCCTTGCTGTAAGGGCGCCGCCGGCGATCCGTCCGGCGCCGCCGGCGATCCTATCCGGCGCCGCCGGCGATCCTGTCCGGCGCCGCCGGCGATCCTATCCGGCGCCGCCGGCGATCCTATCCGGCGCCGCCGGCGATCCTGTCCGGCGCCGCCGGCGATCCCGTCCGGCGCCGCAAGCCTCCGTGTA
>JAITKV010000002.1 GCA_031278215.1 Spirochaetaceae bacterium | reverse complement strand
CCTTTTGAGGAAACATTATCTTTATCCATTTCTTTAAACATATCATCCAACCAATCTTCTGATGATTTTCTGACGGTTTTTTCCAGGGATTTTCTCACCAGTGCGTTAAATGACATATTATGCCTTTTGGCATATTCTCTTCCCAAAACAAGGGTTTCCTCGTCAATAGCCAATGTAATATTCTTCATAATTATACCCCATTACACATAATAAGTGTAAAAATTCAAGCTGTCAATGGTTTTTTACATATCTTTCAAATTCGGGATAATCCGGGAGGCAGGCCCGGCAAGCAGGGCCCCCATACGCCGTTCCTCGTTGTGGAAGGGAGCCACCAACGATAAAAAGCCCCACACCGTCAAAGAAGCGGCCTTAGCCCTTGCTTAGGAGGCCTTATCCAAAACCCATGGCTATGTACAGTTCCACTTCCCCTACGGTAATGCTAAGCCGCTCCGCTATAAGTTCCGGGGAAAATCCGGCCCGGTGAAGCTCTCCGATCCGTTCCTTTAGGGGGGGCGGCTTGGGCTTTACCGGCGCCCCGGAAATCACGATATGCGGGGTATCCATCCGGGGAATTTCGGATCCTTCCGCAGCCGGGGGCGGGGCGGACAAATTGCCCCCCCCGCGGGCCTGGGTCCGGTAGGCCAAGCTTGCCGCAGCCTCGTTTCGGATTTCCAGTCCCCGCAGCAGGGGTTCCCCGTTCCGGGGCTCCGCCTGCCGCGGGGGCGCCGCCTGCCGCGGGGGCGCCGCCTGCCGCGGGAGTTCCGCCTGCCGCGGGAGTTCCGCCTGCCGCGGGGGCGCCGCCCCCCCCTGCCGGGCCGCCCCGGTGTTTTTACCCTTTGTTTTTTTGCCTCCGCCTTTAGGGGTGGAAGCCCCGGCGGCAGGCGGCGCCCCGGCAGAAATTGACGGGGCGCCGGAAGACGGATCGGGGGGGCTCAAAAGGGTTTTGATCTTTTCGTCCCGTTCCCGAAAAAACAGTTCCCGGTTATGCAGGGCAATGCGCCGTTCCGCTTCGGCGCACAGGTCCCGCAGGGTCTTTATTTTTTCTTCCAAAAGCTGTAGGTTCTGTTCGGTCTTTTCGTCTATATCCGCCTCCAGCCGGCGCACCTCTTCCTGAAGCAGGGCCAACATATACTCCGGGCTGGTTCTTCGTTTTACATAAGATTTAAGGTACAGAAGGGCAAAAAACCACAGGATCAGCGCCAGGGCCAGGGCTGTAAAAAATAAGTTCATGGGGCCTTAAAGGGAAACGTCTATATTTTTACCCAGAGCGGGATCTTTGATTACCTCTTCCTCTTCCCTCTCGGCCGTTTTTTTCTCTTCTTCCCGGCGGCGGCCGGCGCCTCCGTGTTCCGGTTTACCGCCGTTTTTATCCTGAATACTTTCGGCCCCCTCCCCCATATTCTGGGCCTCATTGACCGATCGGATCCGTTCGTCTAATTGCTGCTGAATCCGGGCCTGTTGAACCGAATGGAGCAGCGCCGCCCCTTCACGGCTGGCCGCTTCCTGCTTGCCCACTTTATCAACCTGGGTAAATAGGGTCTGAAGGTCAATTGGAGATATAGCCATCGGGTCCCTTCTTTATTTCTTCGTCCGGTTCTTCGTATTTTGTTACCCGCACAAGACCGCTTTCAAGGATAAACGTTACAGCCCGGTACTCATTGCGCACGTCTTCCTTGGCGTCCCGAATAAGGATTTTAACCCCCGGATATACCTTTGAAGAAGCGGATACCCTTCCCCGGGCTTTAAGGGTATTAAGAAAACTTTGTATTTTTTCGGTTTCTTCTTTATTCTTTCGCAGGTCCTCCGTAAGTTCCTGCCGCTTGTCCATAAGCTCGGTAAGGTAGGCTTCTTTGTCCTCCGGAAGGCTCTTGCGCTGCTTTTTTATGTTTATCAAGGTCTGGATGTTAAGCTGAACCTCTTCCAGTTGTTTTTCATTTTCCGCTTTCTGCACTTCCAGTATTTCCAGCTGCTCTTTACTTTTTGGGTCAAACCCCACTTCGCAGATAGTCTCGGTTCCACTGGTGGGGCTTCCGATGCTCTTGGCGTTGATTTCTTCCGTGGCCCGCAGGCGGCCTCCAACAATAGAAGCCCGCTTGCCCTTGCAGATGATCCGCCTAAAGGCGTCTACCTGGGAATTAATAATACCGTCGGAAACCACCACCATATTCCCCGCTTCCACATGGGAGTTTTCGATAAACCGGGCCCAGATGGAGCGGCCCGAACGGATAATGCCGCTGCTTTTTCCGGTAATTCCCTGATGAACAATAATATCCCCCTCGGCGTCCAACTCCGCCTTTTCCACCGTGCCGTCCACTTCTATATTGCCCGCGGCCTTAACCGAATAGCCGTCTTCCACATTTCCGGTAATGATCACCGTTCCCAAGAAAATAATATTTCCGGTTTTGATGTTGACGTTTCCTTGAACCGTATATACCGGCTCCACATTGATCTTTCCTCCCGCAATTACCACCTGTCCGTTCATATCCGCGACGACGGTAACTCCGTCGTCCCCCAGATGCACATTCTTGCCCAGGGGTATGGCGATTTCCCTGCCGTTTTTGGCGGGAATTACCTTGCCCGTCACGGTACGGCCCATAACCCCGTCTTCCGCAGGAATCTTAACCGCCAGGGGTTGGCCCTCCACCACATTCTGAATGATATTAAGATCCTTAAAATCCACCCGGCCGTTGGAACCTTCCCGAAGCCGCACGCTGGACTGATCGGTTTCAAAGTTATACTGGATGTAAGAATCCCTGCCGTCTTCGGGTCTTGTCCCCTGGGCAACCTGTACCGGCTCGTTATAGGAAGGATCGTCGGCAAATTGGGATAAGCCCTCTTCGTCTATCCCGAAGATTACCCGGTTGTTTCGAAGATAGGAAAGGTAGGTTTCCAGGGAAAGATCGCAGCCCCCGGAACCGGGGGGAGTAACCGTAATCACGGCCTTCATTTCGTCCGCGGTAATATCCACAGAAACCATGGCGTCGTTCACGGGAATATGCTGAAAATCTCCAATCCGTACATAGGCGCCCTTTTCTTCTTTAATTATCGCAGTAACCTTATCCATGCTGTAGTTAGAGATACCCCGGGCGGCGATAAGCTGGGTTACGTCAGAAGGGTTAACCTTCCGGCCCCTGCCCACGGGGGGCAGAACCTTTAGGCAGGCCCCGTCATGGAGCAGGTGTACATAGGCCTGCCCGTCCTTGTCCAGGGCCGCCTTGGCGGCCGCGGCGGCTTCTTCCACGGCGGCCTTTTTTTCTTCCTTGATGGTTTCAACGGTTACCCGTTCATAGGCCTTAATCTTCCAGTTCTTGGCGCCGGTTCCCATAAAGCCGGAAAAGCCCTTGGCGATCACTTCGTATTCAATGTGCCGCACCGAAAGGTTAAGCAGCGCCGCCGCCTCGGACACGGCGTCTTCCAGGGTGGCCCCCTCGGCTTCGATAATGTGGATCGCCCTGTCCCGCTCCAGACGTTCTTTCATTGCATGCTGAAGCTGGACAAAATCGACCATACTACACTATACCTTTTCGTATATTGGTTAGCTTGGACCGCAGGCGCAGGATCGCCTTGGTATGAAGCTGCGAGACCCTGGATTCGGTTACTTCCAATACCTGGCCTATTTCTTTAAGGGTAAGATCTTCGTAATAATAAAGTACCAGTATCTTTTTTTCTTTTTCCGGAAGATCGTTAATGGCGCTGATAATCACCCGGCGTATTTCTTCTTTTTCTACTATTACATCGGGATTAAGGCTGGAAGGAGATTCAATGCTGTCCCCGATGGAAACCTTGTCGTTTTCGTCCCCGGAAAACCACACGTCGTTTAAGGAAAGGACCGAGGTGCTGGAAATTCTTTGCATGGTTTTTAGAAATTCCCCTTCGTCCATTCCCAGGGATTTAGCAATTTCCCGATCCGTCGCGGTTCTGCCAAGCTGGGCTTCCAGGGATCCGATGGCGTCCTCTATCTCCCGGGTCTTCTGCCTAACCGAACGAGGCACCCAGTCTATAGAACGCAGTTCGTCAAAGATTGCGCCCCTAATGCGGGTTACCGCATAGGTTTTAAATTTTACATTTTTTTCCGGATCAAACTTGTCAATGGCGTCTAAAAGACCAAAGACCCCAAAGCCCACCAAGTCGTCAAATTCCACATTATGGGGCATGCCCACCGCCACCTTGCCGGCCACATACTTAACCAGGGGGGCGTACTGTTTAATAAAGGCTTCCCGGATCTTCGGATCCCGCTTTTTGCGGTACTGCACCCAGAGTTCTTCTTCTCGTTTTTCTTCCAGAGGTTTATCGGCGCCCCAGAAAGTCTTCCCCATAGATTATCCCTTTTCGTCCTTTTTTAACGCCGTTTGTATGGCCCGGGCCAGATCCTTAGGGTCAAAATCCCCCGCCGGGCTCTGTTTGCCCGGGCGGGAACCACTCCGTTTTGGAGCCGGATCGTCAAAACTAAAGGCCTCCGAATCAGACCCCTTTTCCGGGGGCCTGGGGGCGTCCGAAAAATCTTCCATCCCGGGAAGCTCCTCCGCGTCGTCCGGGGGGGCGAAAGAAACCGGAACATCACCCTGGGAGACACCGGCCGCAGGACTTCCCAGACCGTCCACAAGATCCTCCCTTTTAGTATACAGGTCATTTCCGTCCTGGTCCAGAGGAGCGCCGGCGCTTCTTTCCCGGGAAAAAGAAGCGCCGGGCCTGCCGGCTATGTCGTCCACTTCTTCCGAGCCGTCGGAGGGAAAAGCCCCCTCCCCGGGGCCCCCCAGGGTAATATTTACCTGGGATCCGGCGGCGGGTATATCAAGTTCGTCCTCCGGATCGCTTAAAAGTTCCGGCACAAACTGACCCAGGAGCCAGAAAACCAGGCAGGAAAGGCCAAAAAAAACGGCCGCGAATAACAGGGCCCGAAAAAGCAGAACCAGCGGGCCAATCCTGTTCATAAGGCCGATAAGCAGGGAAAAGGCAAAAGCCGCCCCCGCGGCAATACCGGCAATCTTAAAGTTGAACAAGGCTTACGCGTCCCCCCTAAACATCCGTTTAAGCATATTTCCAAACCCCCCGTTGTTCCGGATTTCTGTTTTATCCATCCGGCTTACAATGTGTTGAACGCACAGGGACGCCTTACACTTGGGATCCACCACCATAAAGGGCCGCTGTTTTAACACCGCCTGAGATACGGACGCGTCGTCGTAAATGAACCCCAGATATTCCAGTTTTAGGTTAAGGAACTGGCTGGTAATGCTGATCATCCTGTCCGCGATTTTAGAGGCCTCCGTCGCGTTTTTAACCCGGTTTACAACCAGTTTAAGACCCATATTTAGACTGTTTATCTCGGTGGCGATGATCTTGATAATTCCGTAGGCGTCGGTAATTGCCGTAGGCTCGGGGGTGGTAATAATAAGGGAATCGTCCGCCGCAGCCACAAAGTCCAGCACGTTGCTGGAAACCCCCGCGGAGGTGTCGATAATAATAATATCCGCCGAAGAAAGGGTATTAAGCTCTTCAATAAAATACTGCCGTTCCGCCTCGGTAAGGTTGGCAATTTTAGAAAATCCCGAAGCCCCCGCCACTATGGAAATTCCGTATTCGGTTTCTACCATTATTTCTTTCATAGTCTTTTGTTTGCGGATCACATGGTAAAGGTTAAATTTGGGGATCATGTTAAGCATTACATTGACATTGGCAAGTCCCAGGTCCGCGTCCATGACCACTACTTTTCTTCCCGTCCGGGCATAGGCCAGGGCCAGGTTCACCGACATATTGGTCTTTCCCACCCCCCCCTTGCCGGAGGTAACGGTAATGATCCTGGTCTTTTTTCCTTCCTTAACCTTGGAAGGTTTTTCGTAGGAACTGTTTTTTTTCCGCATCATTTCCCGTAGTTTTTCCGCCTGATCTTCCATTTAGTAAGCTCCTGTACTCTTTAACTTAAGATGATCCAAAGAATCAAGGTACGCGCCAAACCGATCCCCCAGGATCCGGCGATCTATCGTAAAACCTTCAAGGTTGCAAAGGAAGGAAACTATCGAGGCCCGCTCTATATCCGGCGGCACGGTTTGGCCGTTGGTGATAAAAGAAATGATTTTTCCTTCTTCCGCCAGGGCGCTTATGACATTTCCCACCCTGGTGGTTTCGTCAAGTTTCGTAACAACGACCGCCCGGTATTTAAAGGGCTCAAACTGCCGCAGAATTTCTTTAATGTCGCTGGATTTGGTGGAGGCCGCAATACACAGATGAAATTCCGCCTTCGCCGGGCAGGCGTCCAGAATCGCCTTCATTTCTCCCAGTTCGCCGTAATTCCGGGGGCTTTTTCCTATGGTGTCCACAAGAACAAAGTCAATCTTTTCCCGGTAGAGGGCCAGGGTCTTTCGCAGGGACTCGTAGTTTTCCACCGCGCTTACGGGTATTTCCATAATTTCCCCGTATCTTTCGATCTGATATTTTCCCCCGATGCGGTAATTGTCCAAGGTTACCATGCGCACCGAATGCCGCCACTGGCCCCCGGAAAGCTCCCCGTACATGGCCGCGAGTTTGGCAATGGTGGTGGTTTTTCCGACCCCCGGAGGACCTACCAGAACAATGATCCGGGGCTTCTTTCGCATATCCGGCTCCTGGTACAGTGCAATCCGTTCCGCAATCCACAGGACCGCTTTTTTTTGCACATCCTCGTAATTATCCAGTTCTTCCAGGGGAAATTCTTTCCGGGCCCGCTCCAGTATTCCCCGGATAAAGGCGGGGGAAAAATCATTGATCCGCAGATCCTCTTCCAGTTTTTGCAGCGAAGGATGTTCCCGTATCTCCTGCGCCGGGGGAAGGTCGCTGATTTTGGCGTCCAGTTTTTCGTGCAGGCTGCGGATCTCTTTTAACACCGTCTGCAGGGCCGAATCCGGCGCGGCCTTGCCCGCCGCGGCTAAAACCTGGCGTTTTGCGGTTTCCAGATCCGGCGCCGGGGCATAGCCGTAGATTCCGGTCATTTCCACCTCTTCGTAGGCCCCAAGGCCCAGAAACCCGCCCTTTTTGAGGGTCCGTTCAAGCAGAACCTTGGCCCCGCTCCCGTACCGGGCCCGGATCTTTTCCAGGCATTCGTTGTGGGTCTTTCCCTGTTCGGTAAAATACGGCATCACTATTCCTTATACCGCATTTTCAATTTTAATTTCACCCACCGCCTCCACGGTAACCTCGTTTACAATTTCCGGCACCGAAAGCACCACCAGATCGGGCAGTTCCCGGGATGTGGAGGATTTAACCAGGAACCGGGCCGCCTCCGAGCACAGAACGATAGGAAGCCAGCCGTGTTCCTGCACCGCCGCCACTACCCGGGAAAGGGCCTTGATCCATCCGCTCTGGGTCGAAGGATCCAACGCGGACATGGCCCCCGATGCAGTTTCTACTTTACTGTCGATAATCTTCTGTTCCAGGGAAGGCTCTATGGTTAAAACCCGCAGCACCCTGGCGTCGTCGGCGTATTGAAGGCAGAGCTGCCGGGCCAGGGCCTGCCGGGCCTTTTCGGTAAGAAATTGGATCTCCCTGGTTACGGGGCCGTAGTCCGCCAGGGCTTCCAGAATCGCCGTCACGTTCCGGATAGAAACCTGCTCCTTAAGAAGGTTCTGAATAACCTTTTGTATCTCTCCCAGAGAAAGGTGTCTTTGGGCCTCTTCCACCACCGCAGGATAATCTTTTTTAAGGGCGTCCAGGATCCCCTGGGTTTCCTGGCGGCCTAAAATTTCCGCCGCGTGGTGTTTAATAATTTCCGTTAAGTGGGTCGCGATGATCGACGGGGG
This sequence comes from Spirochaetaceae bacterium, assembly GCA_031278215.1. GTDB lineage: Bacteria > Spirochaetota > Spirochaetia > Treponematales > Breznakiellaceae > JAISLT01. Next base: position 10,622 of record JAITKV010000002.1, on the reverse strand, counting down.
ATCCACCACCGTATACCCCGCCCGTTCCGCCTCGTCCCGCTTGTCGGAACTAACCCACAGGGCAGGAAGCCCAAACGCGGGATCCCTGGTTTTTTCTCCGGCCAGTTCATCCTTAACTCCTCCGGGGTTAATGCACAGGTAATAGCCCATGCGGATTTTCCCCCGGCCCACCTCGACCCCCTTTATTTTAAGGCAGTATTCACTGGGTTCCAGCCGCATATTGTCGATAATTCTAATCCGGGGAATAACCAGCCCCAGATCCAGCGCCGACTCCCGGCGGATCCGCTGAACCCGTTCCAGCAGTTCCGCCCCCTTGTCCCGGTCTACCAGGGGGATAAGGCCGTATCCCAGCTCCAGGGACAGGGGGTCCAGGGGCACCCACGGGGACATTTCCGCGGCCTCTTCTTTGGGTTTTGCCGCGTCCGCGCTTCTTTTTACAGCCTCCGCAAAATCCTGTTTCCTTTTTCTGCTAAGCCGAAAGGCAAGAAGCCCCATGAGGGCCGCCATGGGAATAAGCACATACCAGGGAAACCGCGGCAGGGCGGAAAAAAGCAAAAGCACCCCCGCGCCGATGCCGTAGATCCGGGCGTCCCGGGAAAATTCTTTGGTCACATCCTCGCCGAAGGTTCCCTCGGACACGGACCGGGTTACAATAATGCCCGTCGCGGTGGACACCAGGAGGGCGGGAAACTGGGAAAGAAGGCCGTCGCCGATGGAAAAAGAAATGTAGGTTCCCACGGCCGCGGAAACCGCCTCTCCGTGCAGCACCGCCCCGATGATGATCCCCCCCAGAATGTTCACCGCGGTAATAAGGATCCCCACCTTAACATTGCCGGAGATAAATTTGCTGGAACCGTCCATGGCGCCGTAAAAATCAACTTCCCGCTGGAGATCGTTTTTTCGGACTATGGATTCTTCTTCGGTAATGGCGCCGGAATTGTACTCCGCCTCTATGGCCAGTTGTTTACCCTGCATCGCGTCCAGGGTAAACCGGGCGGCCACTTCGGCAATACGGGTGGCCCCTTTGGTAATAACCACCGCCTGGACGGCGATGATCACGATAAAGATCACAAAGCCCACCACCAGCCCTTCGGTACCCCCGGAGCCCACCACAAAAGAAGAAAAGGCCCGGATCATCCGTCCGTCAAAGGCCGCTCCCTGGGTAAGGATAAGCCGGGTAGAAGAAACGTTCAGGGCCAGGCCAAAGACGGTGGATACCAGAAGCACCGTGGGAAAGGAAGAAAAATCCGTGGCCTTTTTAGTGTAAAGGACTATAAGCAGAATAAGCAGCGCCAGCACCAGGTTCATTGCCATCAGGGCGTCCAGAAGAACCGTCGGTATGGGAATTACCAGCATCACCACCACCGAGACCACCGCCACGGCAATGGCGATGTCGCTGCGGTTTCCCAGGAAGCCGCCGGCCCCCGTCATTGATCGTGCATCAGCCATATTTTATCCTTATCGTAAAAAACAAACTCGACTATACCAAACAAAGCTATGCCCTCATGCCGTCAACCCGGCGGCGTTCTTCTTCAAGCCGTCTAATCCGGGCCAGGATCTGGGCAATGGCCTCGTAGTATATCACGGGTACGGTTTTTCCCACATCCACCTCCGCATACAGGGCCCGGGCCAGGGGTTTATTTTCCACCACCGCCACGTCGTTATCCCGGGCTATGGCCCGGATCCGAAAGGCCGTCTCGTCCGCCCCTTTGGCGGTTAGGAGGGGCGCGGCCATGGTATCCTCATCGTATTCCAGGGCTACCGCAAAATGGGTGGGGTTGGTAATAACCACGTCGGCCTTGGCCACGTTTACCGCCATGTTCCGGCCCATTAATTCCCTCATCCGCCGCTGGATCCGGGCCCGGACATAGGGATCCCCTTCGTACATCTTTCGCTCTTCCTTTACTTCCTGCCGGGTCATCTTTAGGGATTCCCGGTACTGCCAGCGCTGAAAAAGCATGTCGGGAATGGAAAGAACCAGGAGCAGCAGGGCGGAAATAATAAGGAGCCGCACGGCCAGGCCCGCCACCGTGGTAAGGCCCAGCCAGACCCCCGCGGTTTGAAGGTTCGCCAGCTGGTTAATGCGGCTCCGGATAAGCAGGAACGCCACGATGCCGATAATCGCCATTTTTATAATGGCCTTGGCAAAATTAAAAAGCCCTTCCATGGAGAAGAGGGTTTTTTGAAAATACCGGCCAAACCGGGGTACGATTTTAGAAAAGTTCGGCGTCAGGGGTTTGGTGGTAAAAAGGGGGCCCACCTGGACGATGTTGGAAAACACCGCCGCCGCCAGGGCCGCCGCGGCTATGGGCAGGGCAAGCCGGGCAAAGTACGAAAAGAACACCCCCGCAATCAGTCTGTCGTGGATCGGATCAAGTTCGGTGATCCGCAGAAAAAAGAAACGGATCATCTCCACGCAGGTTCTTAGTATATAGGGGCCCAGAAAAAGGATCGTAAGGGCGGGAAAAAGCAGCACCAGGGCCCCGATAAATTCCTGGCTTTTGGCGACCCTTCCTTCTTCCCGGGCCTTGCGGATCTTGTACTCGGTGGGTTCCTCTGTACGGCCCTCGTCTTCGGCGGCAAACCACTGTAGGTCCATGATTAAAAAAATATCCCCGGTCATACACCGCCCACCCTTTGGCCAATCCGCAGGTACAGATTTTCGATGCTCTGGAATCCCGAGTTTATCACCCGGCTAAAGGCTTCTACCATAAAAGGAAGGGTGGCGAAGATCAGCATAAACGCGACGGTTATGGCAATGGGAAAGCCTTCGGTAAGGATATTGATCTGGGGGGCGGCCTTGGAAATAAGCCCCGTGCAAAGGGAGCTTAGGAAAAGGGTTCCCAATATGGGAAGGGAAAGTATCATCGCATCCAGGAAAAGCCGGGAAAGGCCCGACAAAAGCATTCCCATGGCCGCCTCCCGGCCCAGGACCAGGGCCGCCACGTTAAGGGACTGGACGGAACGCTGGAAGCCTCCCAGAAACAGCCCGCTAAAGCCGTCGATGGCAAGAAACACCAGCATGGCCACCAGGTTAAGGTACTGGCCCATCAGGGGGTTTTCCATCTGGGACAGGGGATCGAAGGTTTCCGAAGCGCTAAATCCCATGGGAAGGGAAAAAAACTGCCCCGCGGTAGAAAAGGCGGAAAACAGGATCGTAATAAAAAATCCCATGATAATCCCCACCAGGGCTTCTCCTATCAGCAGCAGGGCGAATGAAAGAGAAAATATCTCCAAGCCGTAGCCGTCCATGGCCTGGGCGGCAGGAAAGGCCGCATACGCGGCAAAACCCGCCAGGGCCACCCGGGCCACCTGGGGGTTGGCTTCCGATGAAAGCAGAGGGGCGGTTTCTATTAAAGCCAGGGCCCGGGCGGCCAACAAAAGAAAGAGCGGCGCCACGGCAAGTATTTCTCTAATCACCGGTGATCCTCCTCATTTACAGCATCCGCCATATTTATTCCTTTAGGCTTTGTGAATTTCATCGCACCATCTCCGGTATCATCTGGAAGAGCCGGACCGTATAATCTCCCAAGGAAGAAAGCATCCACCCTCCCAGAAAACCCAAAATAAGGAGTATGGCTATTACCTTAGGCACAAAGGTAAGGGTCTGTTCCTGGATGGAGGTGGTAGCCTGGAATATAGCTATAACCAGGCCCACCAGCAACGCGGTAAAAAGCATGGGAGAGGCCAGCATAATTACTTCCATAATTCCCTCCCGAAGCAGGGAAGTCATATCTCCTAAACTCATCCGCGTTCCTATAAGAATGAACGGACCAATTGATCCGTCAACAGGCCCCAGCCGTCTACCAGCACAAAGAGTATCAGCTTAAAGGGCATGGATATCATCACCGGCGGCAGCATGATCATCCCCATGGACATAAGAGCGCTGGCCACCACCATATCGATTACAATAAAAGGAAAAAACAGCAGGATCCCTATTTTAAACGCCACGGTAAGTTCGCTTAAAATAAACGCGGGAATAAGCACATAGGTAGGCACATCCGCCAGAGAATTGGGCCGGTCCAGGCCCCGCATGGCCATAAAAAGCCGGACATTGGCGGGGTTCCCCTGCATTTGGCGGTACATAAAAAGCCGCAGGGGGCCTTCCGCTTCCCGGTAAGCCTGTTCCACGTTGATGTTCCCCTCCGCCAGGGGACGGAAGGAATTTTGGTATATTAAATCAAAGGTGGGCCACATAATAAAAAGGGTTAAAAAAAGGCTGATCCCCAAAATAACCTGATTGGGGGGAACCTGTTGGAGAGACAGGGCCCGTTTTACAAAATCCAGAACAATGGATATCCTAAGAAAACTGGTCATAAGGATGATAATGCTCGGGGCCAAGGAAAGGACCGTAATAAGAAGCAAAAGCTGAAGGGTAAAGGCCACTTCCCGGTTGTTTTCCGGATTTCGGATGCTTAAATCGATAAACGGAACAATACCGTCCTGCGGGGGATTGGGAACGGCGGCGGTTCCCTGTTCCGCGGTGGTTCCGCTTAGGGACCCCGGCCTGGGTTCAACCTCTTCCTGGGCAGAAAGGATCGGCGGAAAAATAAAAAGAACTGCCGTAACCACAAAAAAGATTTTTTTCACCCTAGAACCTCTTAAACCGTTCCCGGCGCTGCCGTATGTTTTCCAGACGGTTCTGTTCTTTCCGTTCCGGGGCGCCGGAAAATTTTTTAAGCAGGGCCTGAAAGGCCGGCAGGGTTCCGGGGCCGGGCATTTCGGCGCTTTTTTTAGAGGCTTCCAGGATCATGGCGTCGATTATTTCCCTGTCCTGCAGGTCCGCGATATGGTTTATTCCCCCTTCCCCGGCGCCCACAAGCCAGGTTTGGGTTCCGATGGAAACTACGTACAGAAACCGTCCGTTTCCCAAATGGGTAGAGGCCAGGATTTTAAGATGGGGATTCTGTTCCCCCTGGGGACGGGAGAAACGGCGTAAAAAAAATACCGCCAGGTATATAAAGGCCGCCACCAGCGCCAGGACCAGGACCATCCTAAGGATCGCAAAAACCGGCGGAGAACCCGAAAGGGCCCCGGCGGGGGCGTCGTCGGAAAAAAGAAAACTTTCTTCGCCGGCCTGGGGATCCTCCGCGGCGGGGGTTTCCGGCCGGGGGCCGTCCTCCCCGGAAACTTCCGCGGAAGCTTCCGGGGATCTAAGACTTTCCGGTGTTTGAGGAATAATAAACTGCGGCAGTAATACGGCCGCCAGGGCCGCGATAAAAATAGTTTTCAGTTTTCCCCTCCCAAGTTAAACTGAGTTGCCGCTCTGCGGCTAAATACTTTCGCCCATACGCTCCATGGGGGATACAATCTCTGTAACCCGGACCCCGAAGTTTTCGTCGATAACCACCACTTCGCCCTTGGCAATAAGTTTATGGTTTACCAATATATCCACCGGTTCACCGGCAAGTTTATCCAGTTCAATAATGGTTCCCTCTCCCATCCCAAGGATCTCTTTAATAAGCTTCCGGGTCCGGCCCAATTCGCCGGTCATTTCCATGTACACGTCCATAATCAGGCCGATATTCCCCTGCTCCTGGGGAGTAGTCTGGGGCATTAAATTAGGAAACTGAACCGACTGTACATTGGCGGCGCCCATGGGCATCATGCCGCCCATTCCCTGCATGGCCATTCCTCCTCCCATGGCGGAAAGATCCCCGCCCATAGCGGGCGCAGACATATTTCCGCCCATACCCAAATTCGGCATGGCCCCCATATCCATTCCTGAAAACGAAGGCTGAGCCGCCGCGGACCCGCCGCTTTTACTGTCCAGCGCCCGGGCAATATCCGCCGAAACAGAAGGACCTAAGATTTCCCATAATTGATGGGTCTTGCCATCATCCAGAATAAGCTGATATGTGGCGCACATAAAAGTCCCCCCCGGCAGGGCCGCCACCGCCTTGGGTACATTGGCCGCTTCGGGGGATACGGAAGAAATTGACTTGTTGCCCGTCTTTTCGGTAAGGGCCGTTATCTGGGACCCCACCAGCTGGGAAACCACTTCTCCCAGCACCGACATGGCCATTTCGTCAAGCTGGATGTTTTCTTCTTTGTTCATCAGGCTTGTAATGGTTTTGGCGGTATCTTCGGAAAAGAGAAAATTATGCTCCCCGGGAAAGCCGGAGTTAAAATCCACCTTTACCGCGGTAACCATGTCGGGAAGCTGCTGCAGAAGGTCGTCCCTGGTCATGGGAACCACATTGGGGCCCCGGAAGCTGACGTCCTTACCGGTCATCATGGACAGGTTGGAGGACTGGGCGTCCACCGTACCGGACAGAAAACCTTGTATTATCCTTCGTTCATCCTCCGAACCCGCCGGAGCAGCGGTGGCCGCCGAAGCCTGCGGGGATGAACCCAGGGCCGAAGAATCTACCCCTGCCAACAGGGCGTCTATTTCATCCTGCGAAAGAGCGCCGTCACTCATTATAATTCCTCCCCCTCCGACACAAGTTCTTCAAATTCTTCCTGTTCCAGTTCCGCCGTCTTTTTTACAACCTGGACGGCTATTTTCCTGCCTATGACCCCCGGCCGGCACAAGAATTTCTTTTTGCTGCCGATATTAAGGGCAAAGGGGTCCCCTACCTGCACATTGTAAAGCCGTACTATATCGCCGGACCGCAAAGAAAGTACATCCCGTACGGGAATATCTATTTTTCCAATTTCCGCTACTACATTTACATCGACAGTGGAAAGCTTATCCTTTAGGACATTCAGGTTTTCCGTGGTGGCGCCCCGGCGTACCGAAGAATACCAAAACTGGGCGGAAAGTTTGCCCACGATGGGTTCTATGGTCAGGTAGGGAATGCAAAGATTCATCATCCCCTCCACATCCCCCACCTTGGTTTCCAGAGTAACCAGGACCACCATTTCCGTGGGGGGTACGATCTGGGCGAACTGGGGATTGGTGTCGATTTGGCCCAGCCGGGGGCGCAGGTCTATAACCTGGGACCAGGCTTCCCGCATATTTCCCAGAACCCGGACTATAATTCCCTCCATGACGGCGCTTTCAATGTCGGTAAGTTCATGCTGGGCCTTGGTCCCTTCCCCGGTGCCCCCAAAAAGCCTGTCGATAATGGAAAAGGTTATGGCCGGATCGATCTCCAGGATCGCGTTCCCCTTAAGGGGGTCCATATTTACTATGGCCAGGGTGGTGGGGGTGGGAATTGAGCGGATAAATTCCTCGTAGGTAAGCTGATCCACCGACGCCACATGAACGTGGACCATGGACCTAAGGTTGGCGGAAAGGCTGGTGGTGGTTAGGCGGGCAAAGGTTTCGTGCATAATCGAAACCGTGCGGATCTGTTCTTTGGAAAATTTATCGGGACGCTTAAAATCATAGATCTTTATCTTCCGGGTATCCGCCGCAGGACGAAAATCCTCGGGCTCTGTTTCTCCGGTGTTTATTGCGGTAAGCAGTTGATCTATTTCGTCCTGGGACAGAACTTCTGTCACACCCACACCTCATTTACGCGTTTTTTCGGCTTCTCGGCGAAACCCTGATCCGCCGGGGATACGCTGAAAAGCCCCGGGCGGCGGACTAAAGTCCGATTCCACTGCCCCTGGGAATTCCTCATTATATTTCCATCACATCCAATTTATTAAACAAGACCCCCCTGATTTTAGCGGTATCCAGATACCGGGTATTAAGGATTTCCCGTATTTCCTGTTTAAGCTGCGCTTCGTTTTCCGGCCCCAATTCCGTATAGTATTTGCTGGCAAAGTAGTGCCGGGTAAAGTCCCTTAGCTGGTTTACCCTGGAGGTAAGTTCTGTGGCGGCGGCGTTGTTGTTCAGGTCGTATTCCAGAAGCATGTCCACCACCACCGTATGGGTCCGTTCCCGGGTGTAGGCGTTTAACTGCCCGATAAGGGTAAAAGTAGAAAACTGTGGACGGGTCCCGATATATTCGGAGGTGGGATCAAGCACCGTTTGGGATTCGCCGCGGCCGCTTAGAATTTTATAGGTTATTACCGCCACGGTAACAATAAAGATCAGCGCCCCTAATCCCATGGCGACAAACTTAAGCAGATTCGGCAACAGACCCGAGAAGCCCCCTGTTTTTTTTGCGGCGCCGTCTATTCCGGTTACGTCTTCTCCGCCAAGATCAAGGCCATCGTCGTCACCCATTCCGGTACCTCCCGTATCCCAGAAGTTTTTTCAGTAATAGAGCTGGGGATGTCCAGGAAGTTTGTTACTTCCCAGACAGCCCAATTTCCGCTAAAAACTGCAAAACGCTTCGCATCTTGCAAGACCTGTTCGGCAGCCAACCGGGTCGTCGAACCGGTCTAATGATAAAAATCTTCTTAGAATTATACACATTATTCACAATGTGCACAAGATATTTATTAGAATATCGGCAAGACAGGGGGAAGAATAAAGAAAAAGCGGCTTGAACGGGGCCCGGGGCCGTATCGGGCCCCGTCGAAAATCCATGGCCGCCGGGGATATTGACAGGCCGCCGGGCCTAATTTTCCAGCAGGGTTATCTCTACCCGGCGGTTTTTCCGCATACCTTCGGCGGTGCTGTTATCCGCCACGGGCCGTTCCGCCCCGTAACCCCGGATCAGCACCCGGGGAGATTCCCGGATCCCCTTGGAAATAAGGTAAGCCGCCACCGCTGCGGCCCGGTCCTGGGAAAGTTTCATCCGCCCCGCCGCGGTGCCGGCCAGGGCCGTATGCCCCCCTACCAGTATATCCCGGTCCGCAAACTGGGTAAGGATCTCCCCTATCTTGTCCAGTTTTTCCTTTTCGCTTGCCAAAAGTACCGCCGAATCGGGCTGGAACTGTATGTTTTCCAGACTGATGGTGATCCCCTCGTCAACAATTCGCACCGAGGCGTCGTTAATCCCCAGCCGGCTAATCTCGCCGGCGATGGTTTGGGCGGCCTCTTCTTTTTTCATGATTTCCGATTCGATAATCTGCGCCCCCGCCCGGCCCCGGTATTCCACGGTGGTTCCGTTGGAAAGTTCAAAAACCATCCGGAAATTTTCCTCGTATACAAGCGCCTGGCCTATCCCGGGATCCCAGTACACCAGTTGATCCGAAGCCCCCATGATCCGCCGGGGCCATATCCGGCCCGCCACCGCCGGGGGTTCGTAAAAGATCCGGTAGGATACGGAAAAGACCGGGTAGCTGCTCCCCCGCCAGTCCCGGTTCCCTAAAAAAGTGTACGTGGCTTCAAAGGGTATACGGTAGGGCTGTTCAATGCCAAAGGCTTTCCTAAAATCATGCATCTCGGAGCCCGCCGCGGTCCAGGTTTCCCCCTCCTGTATGTCCCCCTCGGGAAAAACCGGCACATCGCGGACCACCGGCATATAGTACTGCGGATCTATGGTCATGCGGCCCCGTCTATCCCTGTCGAAGACAGAAACATATTCATTACCCCAGCGGAACCCTCCCCCTCCCTCAATGAGTTCTTCGGAGGTGGTAAACGTGGCGTGGTGCCTGGCCAAGTCCCCTTGGACGCCGGTTATCTCTATCGATACCCGGTTAAGGATCCGCGCCCGGTGGCTAAAAACCCGGTTTATGTATACATCCTCGTTGACCACCGACAGGATCCGGTACTTGTTCCCTGCTTCATGCTTATAGGCAAAGGTTTCTCCCCAGCCCTGCCGGGGAATCCCCAGAATCAGTACAAAAAAAATAATATAAACCCTGCGGACCCTTTCCCGGCGCCTAAAATCCGGGAAAAACCTTATTTTTAGCCTTGATATACCGTGCATAACAGCCCCCATTACCTTTATCGGTAAAATTTGAACGGGACGCAAGAACCCGGGATTTTCCAAAAGCCGCAAACCGGCTTTCCGGGGCCTTAGGACATATTGACCTAAAAATACCCCCCGTTATATTATACTAAGCACGGCGCCCTGTGTATCACGTACCCGTTCAGACCCCTGGGCTCAAGGGCGCCCGGGATTTGGCGGCCACTCCTCCGGTTTCCGGCGGCGCCCTGAATGCAAATCGGTGGGCCCATAGCTCAGTTGGTTAGAGCTGCGGACTCATAATCCGTCGGTCCCTGGTTCAAGTCCAGGTGGGCCCACCGATTTGCTATTCCGGGTCTAAAAAACCCTTGCGTTTCCCCCGCATCCGGTGTATTATAAAAGTATCCCATCTGGACGAGGAACGCCTTGCCCGGACCGGGGCCTATACTACCAACCTTATGAACCAAGATTCGTTCTGGTTCGGCGAGGGCGTAACCCGTATATACCGTGTTATTCCGCCCTCGGGGTTTGCCGGGGGCTTTTTTTGTCTCCGCGCATTTTTTAAATCCGGAGGGAAGAAGGATGAAACGGATTGCGGTGATTGGGGCGGTTCCGGGGTCTTCAAAGGGAGGGTCCGGCCATGTATAACCCGGCTTCGCCTTTGGCGGATGAATTTATCGATCACCGGGAGGTGATGGACACCCTGGCCTATGCCGATAAGCACAAAAACAACGCCGAACTTATCGACAGCCTGCTTGAAAAGGCAAGGCCCCGGAAAACGGGAAAGGAGATCCGCTGCGCCGGGCTCACCCACCGGGAGGCGTCGGTACTGCTCGCCTGCGAAGCGCCGGAAAAGGTCAAGGCCATGTACGGCCTGGCGGAAGAAATAAAAAAGGCCTTCTACGGAAACCGCATTGTCATTTT
>JAITKV010000058.1 GCA_031278215.1 Spirochaetaceae bacterium | reverse complement strand
ACGCGTACTTAATGTTTCCTTATGTTATAGAATGGAGTCGTTCGGAACCTTCGGTTTCAAAAAAATTTCCGCTAAAAACCGCAAAATGCGAAGAATTTTGCAAGACCCATCCGGCAGCCAGCCGGGATGAGTCTAATGGAGTATCGCCCGATGCGGTTCCAAAATACCGGATACAAAACCGGCCCCCCCATGATCGCATAAAAAGGGAAAAAAGATCAAGCCGGGCGCCCGGACAGGGCCCGTATTATTCCGGGTCCGGTGAAAAGATCTCCGCGATTTTGTCGATAAGCCCCGGGGCGGCCTCTATAAGCCGTTCAAGCGTCGAAGCCTCTCCGGCGGAAAGGATCTTTACCGTGCCCTTCTCGATGACGATAAAGGTAACGGGGCTTACCGTAACCCCTCCTCCCGCGCCCCCCAGGGGGGTGTTTTTGCCCCCTCCGGCGGAAGAGGAGCCCCCGGACACAATGCCGATGGACGCCTTGAACACCGGTATGATGGTGATGTTTCCCGCGGCGATAGATTGGCCGATGATGACGTTGGAGTCTACCAGGCTTTTTACGCTTTCCAGGATCATCTCTTTAAAGGTGTTTTGATCAAACATGGGTTTTCCTTTTTTTTAGGACGGCCAGGACGAGGATCCGGCCCAGGTATAAGGCCCCAGGCATGGAAAAAGAAATATCACAGTCCAGGGTGAATTTTTTGCCGGATCCAAAGCAGGGTTCGATAAAGACCTTCGGGCTGGTCCTGGCCGGCAGGGAAGAGAGAAGCCCCGCCGCAAGGCAAAGTCCGCCGTGGAGGAGCGCCGTTTCCGCCGCGTCGCCGGTGGAAACGGCGGCCCGCAGGCAAAGCCGGTCCGGCCGCGGGGGCCCGGGGAAAAGCCCCCGCCGCGGCTTCCCCGCCCCCCGGAGGACGGGGAAAATCCGGCGTACCAGGCCGCGGAGTCCGGGGCCCGGAGCTATGCGCCGGCGGAACCATAGATACCGGGTTTCCGCCCGAAGCCCCTTCCCGGCGGAGATGTTCACCCGCAGGGGAGCGGCGCAAAGGGCCCCCCCCAGGCACAGGGCGCAAAGAATCAGCGCTTCCATGGGCCTATCCTATACCAGCTTGACATACTGCTTATATTTTATTGTATTCTTTAAAAAAAGCAATATGAGATATTAGTAAAGGCTAACATTTTGGAATTGAAGGAGCGTCGCATGGAAGTACCGGGATTTTTTAAAAACAAATATGTTATCGGGTTTGGCCTTGGGTTTGCCGCGGCCCTGGCCGCTTACCGGGTCTACAAAAGCAGCAAATTCCGCAGGACGGTGGTAAAGGCCGTGGCTTGCGGCATGAAGCTGCGGGACGAGGCAAAGTTTGCCCTCAACGCCATTAAAGAAGACGCGGAGGACCTTTGCGCCGAAGCGAAGGACGGCAAGGCCGAAGCGAAAGGCGGCAAGGCCGGAGCCTAGGGCGCAGCCCCGCGGATTATGGAATTTGTAATCGTCCATGAACTTCCCCGGCGGATCCGGCTGCGGTGCGGCAGGTATGTCCTAAGCCCCGGCACGGCCGCGGCGGTGGAGCAGTTTCTGCTTGCCCGGGGGGAGGTGCAAAGCGCCCGGGTGTCTTTTTACACCGGGAGCATGCTGCTTACCCTGGCGCCCTCCAAAAAGCAGGCGGCGCTGGACGCCCTTAGGGGCCTTGATCCTTCTTCCCTGCAAGGGGCCGCGGATCCCCATGCCGCGGAAGGGGAGTTTCAAAACAAGCTGCTGGGCCTTATAGGCCGCCGCCTTGTGATGCGCTGCCTTCTTCCCCCTCCCCTGCGATGGGCCTATACCTGGCTGCGGGCCGGGGGTTTTATTAAACGGGGGCTTGGGGCCCTGGCCGGGGGAAAGCTCAACGTGCACACCCTGGATGCGGCGGCGGTTTTTGCATCCCTGGCCCAGGGCCAGCCGGAGACCGCCGCCTCCATCATGTTTATGCTGTCCCTGGGAGAGGCGCTGGAAGACTATACCCGCAAAAAATCCCGGGCCGCCCTGGCGGATTCCTTTTCTCTTAACGTTGACGCGGTCTGGAAGAAAACCGAGGAGGGGGAATTTTCCGTGCCGGTCCGGAGCCTTGTTCCCGGCGACCGGATCCTTGTCCGCCGGGGGGGTATGATAGCCCTGGACGGGGAGGTGTACGAAGGGGAGGGGATGGTGTGCCAGGCGTCCTTGACGGGGGAACCCCTGCCGGTGTTAAAACGCGCCGGTAACGCCGTGTTTGCGGGAACCGTGGTGGAAGAGGGGGAACTGCTTATCACCGTAAAAAGCTCCGCCGGTGAAAGCAGGATCGGGAAGATTATCTCGATCATCGACGAGTCCGAGAAGCTTAAGGCCCGGATCCAAAGCCGGGCGGAAAAACTGGCGGATTCCATTGTGCCCGCCAGCTTTGCCGGCGCGGCCTTGACCCTGGCCCTTACGGGGGATGTGACGAAGGCCGTCGCTTTTTTAATGGTGGACTATTCCTGCGCCATTAAGCTGGCCATGCCCATTGCCGTCCTGTCCGCCATGAGAGAGGCGGCCCAGCGGCGCATTTTTGTCAAGGGGGGCAAATTTCTGGAAGCCCTGGCCCTGGCGGATACGGTGGTCTTTGACAAGACCGGAACCCTGACCGAAGCGAAGCCGGCGATTGTAAAGGTGGTTCCCGTGGCCCAAAAAAGCCGGGACCAGGTTTTAAGCATGGCGGCCTGCCTGGAAGAACATTTTCCCCACGGCGTCGCCGCGGCGGTGGTACGGCAGGCGGAAAAAGAAAACCTTAAACACCGGGAAGAACACAGTAGGCTGGAATACGTGGTGGCCCACGGAGTGGCGGCCTATTACGCCCAGGCCCGGGTGATCCTGGGAAGCTATCATTTTGTTTTCGAGGATGAAAAAACCCTGCTTTCGGAAGAGGAAAAGGCCCTGATCAAACGAGAAACCAGCGGCTATTCCGCCATATACCTTGCCCAGGAAGGCCGGCTCCAGGGCATTATCTGTTTTACCGATCCTCCCCGGAAAGAAGCCGCCCGGGTAATCGCCGGCTTACGGGCCCTGGGAATTCCCCGGATTGTGATGATCACCGGGGATAACGAAGCCGCGGCCGGGAACATGGCCGGGGAACTGGGAATAACCGAATACTATGCCGAAGTGCTGCCCCGGGAAAAAAGCCGCCTGGTTACACAGATCAAGGCGGGGGGGCATACCGTTATTATGGTGGGAGACGGGATTAACGACGCCCCCGCCCTGGCCGCGGCGGACGCGGGGATCACCATGGAAAGCGGCTGCGACCTGGCCCGGGAAGTGGCGGACCTGGTGCTTCTTTCTCCGGGCCTTTGGGGTCTTTGCAGGATCATCCGGATAGGCCGGGGCCTTATTTCCCGAATCTCCGGCAACTACCGGAACATACTTCTTGGCAACAGCGCCTTCCTGGGCCTTTCGCTGGGGGGAATTATCAGCCCCGGAACCTCGGCGGCGCTTCACAATCTTTTCACCTTTTTAATCAGCGTTCTTTCCAGCCGCCCCTATCTGCCGGAGGACGAAGAAGCCCGGTAATCCCCGGTTCAAATTTAGCGTTGACAGGGAGAGGTGTTTTAAGATATACTGTGTCGCGCCGCAAGCGGGCGTGCAAACTTGTTTTATGCACAATAGATTTTGGTTTGTCAGGCAAGGGGTTAGCTAATTCTTTGCCTGACAAGCAATTACAATCAGAGTGCCCTGACAATTTCAAATTGTCAGGGAATAAAAGGGGCTTGTTATGGATCCACATGCGGAAAATTTCTTTAAACACGACGATTATTTTATTGACGAAAAAGTACAGTTTTTGAAATTTACCAATACGTACAAGGTGTACGACAGTTCCGGTTCCCAAATCGGCGTTATTCAGGAATCCATGTCCACGGCCTTAAAATTCTTAAGCCTGATACTTGGCAAGGCCAGTATGCCCTTTACCCTGACCATTGTAGATACGGAAGATCATGTGCTGGCGACTATTAAACGGGGATGGACCCTTTTTATGTCGAGGATATCTATTTACGACGGCGAAGGCGGCGAAATCGCCCGTATTAAGCAGAAGTTTAAAATGTTTAAGCCCACCTTTCATATCCTGGATTTAAACGATGCCGCCCTGGCTACAATTTCCGGCGACTGGAAGGCCTGGAATTTTACTATCACCGGGGAAGGGGACGCCCAGATTGGGACCATCACAAAAAAATGGAGCGGCCTGCTTAAAGAAGCCTTTACCACCGCGGACAAATATATCGTTTCAATTAACGCCGGCGTAACGGGGGCGGCCCGTATAGCCACTGTGGCCGCGGCCATTACCATCGACATGGTGCTTAAAGAAAGTAAATCAGGGCGCCTCTGGAAACCCCGCTTGGGTTCGGGAGCTTTCGGCCTTTGGCCGCCGGCAAAGGCCGCCGGTAAAAATCGCTAATTCCTTGTACCGTAAACAATTACACAGGCCGATTTTCTCCAACGGGTAAAAATCCTCTAAAAACTTCAGTTTTTAGAGGGTCCCCATAAGGAATTCCCCCTTCCGGCAGCTTTTTTCCCTTCGGTATTGACACGAAGCCCGTAATGTATAAATATACGCATGGAGGCTGGATACCCGGTGTTTTTTATATATTTATGCATGAAAATGTATAGGTGTGTACGCCGGGGCCGAATTTGTCAAGGAGTCCGTATGAAGCTGCTTATTGTGGACGATTCCAATATTATGCGAAGGGCCATCGAAAAATATCTGGAACACAAACAGTTTACCCTGGTGGGGGCCGCCGCGGACGGGGAAGCGGCCCTGCGAATTTTTTCCCAGGCCCTGCCGGATCTGGTAACCATGGATATTACCATGCCCCGGATGGACGGTCTTACCTGTCTGGACAAGATGCTGGCCATAAAACCGGATGTAAAGATACTTGTTATTTCGGCCTTAAAGGATCCGGTAACGGGGCTGCAGGCCCTTAAGAAGGGGGCCGTGGGATTTCTGGCCAAACCCTTTACCGCGGCGGAGCTTCAAAAAGAAGTTGAAGAAGTCTTAGGAAGCGGATCATGACGGAAAGCGAGCTAAAACCAATCATCAGGATCGTCACCGAATACTTTTACAACATAACCGGCGCCGCCGCGGTAATGGGCCTGCCCTATATTAAGCGCGACGGCGATCCGGTGTTTGATTATACCGGGGTTATCGGCATTTCCGGGGCCCGCCGGGGCGGAGTGTACTATACCGCAGGCAGGGATCTGCTGGCGGAATTTGGCAGGTCGATCCTGGGAGAAGAGCCCCTGGACGACTCCGCGCTGGGAGACCTGGTGGGGGAAATGACCAATACCATCGCGGGAAACATGCGTGAAATTTTCGGCGCGTCCTTTCTTATATCGGTTCCCATTATATTAACGGGAAAAATCGACACCATTAACATGCGCCTTAAACCGCCGGTTTTTGTGATCCCCATCAAATGGAAGGATCATACGTCCCACCTTGCCGTGGGGCTGGAGTAGGCCGTGGAAAAAACAATTCTGGATTATATCTGGATCATTATCGGAAGCGCCCTGGTGTTTATGATGCAGGCCGGTTTTGCCATGGTGGAATCGGGACTGACCCGGTCAAAGAACAGCATCAATGTGGCGATAAAAAATCTAACCGACTACGGTATTTCTACCGTGGTTTTTTGGATCGCCGGATTCGCCCTTATGTTTGGCCCCAGCTTTAAGGGGATCCTGGGGACCGGGTTTTTTCTTTTTAACCCCCCCGGGGTATGGCCCGCGGTATTTTTGCTTTTCCAGGCGGTATTTTGCAGCACCTCCGCAACCATAGTTTCCGGGGCCGTGGCGGAACGGATGCGCTTTAGTTCGTATATTATTTCCACCATTTTGTTATCCGCGGTAGTGTACCCTGTCTTTGGCCATTGGGCCTGGGGCGGGGCCCTTGAAGGGCTTCCTTCGGGGTGGCTTGCAAAGCGGGGCTTTGTGGATTTTGCGGGGTCCACGGTGGTCCACAGCATGGGCGGGTGGATTTCCCTGGCGATCCTGATCATTATTGGCCCCAGGATGGGACGTTTTACCGAAGACGGAAAGGCCAGGACCATTAACGGCTCTTCCATACCCATGGCTGTTTTGGGGGTATTCCTGCTCTGGTTCGGATGGATAGGTTTTAACGGCGCCAGTACCCTGGAGGCCAATGAAGCCGTACCGGGGATTATCCTGCGGACCATGCTGGGGGGCGCGGCGGGGATGGTTACAACCTTGGCCGGGGGCTGGTTTATTGCCAAAAAACCCGAAGTGGGGCTTGTGCTTAACGGATCCCTGGCGGGGCTTGTGGCCATAACCGCCAACTGCCACGCGGTTACCGAAACCCAGGCGGTGATCATCGGCGGCGTCGGGGGGATTGTGATGCTGGGGGCTTCTGCCTTGCTGGTCCGGCTTAAAATCGACGACGCGGTGGACGCGATCCCCGTACACCTTGCCGCGGGGATCTGGGGAACCTTGGCGGTAGGAATTTTCGGGGATCCGGAACTGCTGGGGACGGGGCTTTCCCGAACCGCCCAGACGGGTATTCAGTGCCTGGGGATCCTGGCCTGCGGCGTCCTGGCCCTGGGCTTTTCTTTCCCCGTGCTGTGGCTGATCAATAGATTCTCTCCCCTGCGGGTTACCATGGACCATGAGGCCGCGGGGCTTAACAAGGCGGAGCACGGAGTTACCACCGAAATTCACGATCTTTTTACGGTCCTTGACACCCAGGCCAAAACCGGGGACATTAGCCTGCGGGCGCCGGAAGAGCCCTTTACCGAAGCGGGGCAAATCGCGGGAATGTACAATCTGGTGCTGGATAAACTTCAAGAGGGGACGGTGGAAAAACAGGAATACCTTAATATTCTGGAAAATGTCAGCGACGGCCTTTTTTTGCTGGATCCTTCCCTTAAAATCGGCCCGTATTATTCTTCTTCGCTGGAAAGTATTTTTAAGCGCCGGGATCTTGCGGGGCTTGATGTAATGGAAATTTTCGGCATCTTTTTGGATGAAAAAACCAAGGCCGCGGTGGAGGAATTTTTTGACGCGGCCTTTAAGCCGAATCTTCTGTGGCGGCATGTGGAAAAACTAAACCCCCTAAAGAGGACCACCGCGTATTTTGACGATCAGAGCGGGGGCTTTGTCGAGCGGCATCTGGAATTCGATTTTCGCCGGGTGGGCGAAGAACGGGTGGAACGGCTTTTTGTGGTGGTGCGGGATCTAACCGAACGGGTGGAATTGATGGACGAAATCGAAAAAAACAAGACCGAAAACCGCCTGGAAATGGAGATGCTGCAAAAGATACTTCATGTGGAGGGCGAAACCCTGCTGGCCTTTCTTGAAAGCGCGAAGCAGGACGCCGAGGCGATTAACGAGGGGCTGCGGTCTGCGGAAGGCGGGGTTTCAGATTCGGCGGATGCGGCCGGCGATTACCGGGAACTGCTGGACGAGATTTTCCGCCACTCCCATGCCCTTAAGGGGGACGCGGAACTTTTGGCGCTGGATTTTCTTGCGGACCAGGCGGAGGAACTGGAGCAAAAAATTGTGCACATCCGGGACCGGAAGGGGAATTTGACCGGAGAAGATTTTCTGCCCCTGGCCTTTTCGTGCTCCACCCTGCTTTCGACCCTGGAAAAGCTTAACGGCATTGTTTCCAAGTGGTTTAAGCTTTCCGGCCAGGTTCGCTTGAGCCTTCAATCCGGAATGGGCTTTACCGGGGCTTCCCTGCGGCAGATGGCCCGGCGGCTGGCGGACCGGTACGGAAAACAGGTGGAACTTACGACCCTGGGCCTGGAAGACCAAAACCTTGTGCCGGCGGCCCGCCGGGCCATTAAAGACATTCTGATCCAGCTGATTCGGAATTCCGTTTACCACGGTATTGAAAAACCGGAACAGCGCAAAAAAGCGGGCAAGGCGGAAAGCGGGGTTATCGAAATACAGGCCGCCGGGGAAGGGGCCCTGCTGCGAATCGTGTACCGGGATGACGGGGCGGGCATAGACAGCGAAAAGATAAAACGAAGGGCCATAAAATCGGGGATTGTAAGCCGGGAAAAAGCCGAGGCCATGGATGAACGGGAAAGGGCGATGCTTATTTTCCACCCCGGCTTTTCCACCGCCGAAAATTCCGATCAGGTTGCCGGCAAGGGGGCCGGGCTTTCGCTGGTAAAGGCCCGGCTTAAGGAACTGGGCGGAAAACTGTTCCTTAAATCCCGCCGGGGTTTTCACAGCGAATTTACCATGGTTTTTCCCCTCCACGCTTTACGGGGCGGAGCGGAAGAATCTTCTAAAACGAGTGCAGGATGATGGACCAGGACGCCCCGGATAATTCGTCTCCCTTTGAACGGTTTTTCCAGGAATCCCGGGAAGCCATGTTTATTACCAGCCGGAACGGTCGGTTTTTGGCGGTGAATCACGCCATGGAAACCCTTCTGGGCTATGACCAGGAGGCGCTTTTGGAGATGGATGTTATTGCCACCTTTGATTCTCCGGCGGATCGCGGCCCCTATCAAAGGACCATTGAAAAACAGGGGGTGGTCCACCACTATCCTCTGGTGCTGAAACGTAAAGACGGCATACCCCTGCCCTGTGTTATCGACGCCATAGCCTGGCGGGAAAAAGATACGGTCCTGGGATACCACGGCATTATTAGAACCAGGGTGGAACTGGTGGACTCGTTCGTATTGTTTTTTAACCAGCTTAAAGAGGAACGCCGGCAGATTCAGGTCCAGCGCAGGCATATGATATCCGACACCATGCTGCTAAACCGTTATTTGGGGGAAGATATTATTGAGTATATACGAAAAACCGGCAAAAACCCCCTGGACACAAAAAAGCAAAAGGTAACGATTCTTTTTTTTGACATCCGCAATTCCACCGGAATAGCGGAAAAACTTGCCCCCGAGACATTCGCCGAATTTCTTAACGATATTCTTAAGGATATTATGGACCTGGTATACGGGCTTAAGGGTTCGGTGAACAAGCTTATCGGGGACGGCCTTATGGCCACCTTTGGCGCCCCCCTAAGCAGCGGCCGGGACGCCCAAAACGCGGTGGAGGCAGCCCGGGTAATTTACGATTACCTAAAAACCTTTAACGACGTGCGTCCCGAATATTTACGCGAACCCATAAGCGCCGGCATCGGACTTGCCACAGGAACGGTCTTCGCGGGAGTTATCGGATCGGTCCGCCGCCAGGAATATACGGTCCTGGGAGACGCGGTAAATA
The DNA here is from genome assembly GCA_031278215.1 of Spirochaetaceae bacterium. Taxonomy (GTDB): domain Bacteria; phylum Spirochaetota; class Spirochaetia; order Treponematales; family Breznakiellaceae; genus JAISLT01. Next base: position 563 of record JAITKV010000058.1, on the reverse strand, counting down.
TCGCAAACCGTCTGGAAAAGCTAACCAGGGGATCCGCGGAAAAGGTGCTGATGGACGAGGCGACCTATATGGAAGTAAAGGATATTTTTCCCTGCCGCAAGGCGTTTAACGGCCGGATCCGCGGCCGGACCGGCTCCATACTTATTTACGGTCTTAATTCCAGCAGAGAGGCGCCCCTTCCGGCTTCTTAAGGGGGCGGCTTTCCGGGGCGCCGGTACAAGGCGGGGAAGCTATTGCCCCTGCAGGAAATTGTTTCTTCCTGCAGGGGCATTCTCCGCCCCCGGCAGAGAGCTATTGCTCAATACAAGGGCAAGGCTTATTCCGCCGCCCCCTGGGGTGTCCAGTATCTGCCGTCAAAGCGGTATAGCCCCGCCCGGCGGCTGTTGGCGCTGTAGGCCCGGAAGAAGAAGTCGTTCACAAATTGGTACAGGTCCGTTGTGACGATCTCTTTTCTCCCCTCCTGGGTTTTTACTTCCACCACCACGTCGTAAAGAGGATTTCCCGCAAAGGCGCCGTTGTAGATCCCGTTATTTGCGGTGATGGTAATGGCGTCAAGTTTGTTG
>JAITKV010000028.1 GCA_031278215.1 Spirochaetaceae bacterium | reverse complement strand
GAACGCCTATATTTTAAGGGGAAATGAAAGGATGCCCATTGATTTGGAGTCCCTGCTGTACAATGCGGAGAGCCGGAGTCCCTATAATCTTGAACCGAACGACACCCTTGTTATTCCGTTCCGGCAGTATTTTGTGACGGTTTCCGGGGCTGTGGCGGCTCCGGGGCGGTATCCGTATATACCCGACCGGAACTGGGAATACTATGTCGCCCTGGCGGGGGGGTTCAGGAAGGATCAGAATACTTTTAAGAAAGTTACCATCATGACCATGAACGGGCGTTTTCTCAGCAAGAATGACAAAATCTCTCCCGAGACCGTAATTACCGCGGAAACGAACTCTTTTCTGTATCATTTCAACCAGGTTGCGCCGTTTATCACCACAACCCTGAGCATTATTACGACTTTGATTTCCATACAAATGCTTACGTCAAGATAGCGGCCAAGCGATAATCCGTGAATCATAACCTCCTGTTCAGCTTTTGCCGGACAGGAGGTTTTTTTTGCCCTTTTACTTCCCCTCGATCCACACTTGTCCCTGCCGCCGCGATTATCGATCCCGAAGAAACGGCAAAAAGGCGGCCTCCGCCTCCGAAGCTAAGAAGCCCTGGAGCCGCAAGCCCAAGGCCGAGTAGTTTTCTTTGCCGGCCAACTTTTGTTCCAATCCACCGGAACCATGCTTAACGTATTCGCTCCGATGGACCGCTTTTATCCTTTTCAAAAGTTATTCATAATCCCCGCAAATCAAATTCAGACAACCCCGCTTCCCGGCATTGCTCCCGGTCAAGATACGCTTCTTTCATAATTGCCCGTGCTATGTCGTTCCGCCCTTTACGTATCATAAATCCCGCCACCCATACGATACCGGCAACCCACCCCTTCCGGTAGTATTTTCCGATTACCTTTTCCCGTAGCAACTTCCGTTTTTCCTTTTCCGTCTCCCAGGCCCATTGGTCGGTTATTCTTTGTACGTCCTCATCGCGTAATAGCATTATTTCCCCCTTGTGGTCGTTTTGATGTCGTTTTCACCCCGTCCAGGCCCATTCGTTTAGGGAACTGAACAGCGCCCCCAATCCCCTGCGCGGAAGGCCGGGGAGGCCGCATCGATATTCCCGGATGCCTGCTCCGCTCGGACCCGGCCTTCATGGAGGAATTTTTAGGCTTCTTGAAACAAACCTATACCGGCGCGGAATCCTATTTGCTGGGCCAGAGCTTAAGCCCTGGGGATCTTGGGGCCCTGAAGGACAGCCCCCTGGGCCCATGGGCAACTTAAATGTAGGATGTAAAAATCAAAACTACACAAATGTAGGAAAATCCGGTATTTTTCCCCGGCGCTTCGTATCTCCCCGGCCTTATTCCCTTTTTCCGTATAATTCCGGGGATTTTGTAACCATGTTTTTAATCATGCCATTTAACATTTTCAGGGTATTGGCGCCCTGCTTTCCGGTATATTCCCTTCTTCGCCGTCTTTCGCCGATTCTTGGCACAATTCCTGCAGTAAGAAAAGGCAAGGCGGTTTCAAAATTTTAAGCATCCGGGACCGTCTGAGCATTATTTTGCGAGGAGGACAGAAACGTGCAAAAGAAAATAGCAATCCTGGCGATCCTGCTGGCCTGCATGGGGGTTTCCCTGTTTGCCCAGGAATCCATTGAAAGCCTAGGATTCTCTCTGGATGTCGTGTGGCTTTTTATCGGGGCCATCCTGGTGTTTATCATGCAGGCGGGATTTGCCCTGGTGGAGACCGGCCTGACCCGGGCGAAGAACGCCACCAACATCACCATGAAAAATGTGATGGACTTCTGTTTCGGCGCTATCGTGTACTGGGCCCTGGGCTGGGGTTTTATGTACGGAAAAGACGCCCTGGGCGGTCTTATCGGAACGGATCAGTTCTTTAACGGGCCCATGAGCCTGGATATGGACAGCGGTAATTTCTACAAAAGCTGGTTCTTCCAGGTGGTCTTTGCCGCCACTGCGGCAACTATCGTTTCGGGGGCTATGGCGGAGCGGACCCAGTTCAAGTCCTACCTGATCTACACCTGCTTTATTTCCGCCTTTATCTATCCGATTTCCGGCCACTGGGTTTGGGGCGGCGGCTGGCTTGCGGAACTTGGGTTCCACGATTTTGCCGGATCCACGGTAGTCCACTCGGTCGGAGGCTGGGCGGCTTTGATGGGCGCCATTGTCCTGGGCCCCCGGATTGGGAAATACGTCAAGGGGGCGGACGGGAAGGTTACGGTCAAGGCCTTTCCTGGCCACAATATCCCCTACGCCGCCTTGGGGGTACTGCTCCTCTTTTTCGGATGGTTCGGATTTAACGGCGCTTCCACCGGCATCGCCACGGTCGGCGGCGGCGGGATCTGGAGCGGCCTTAACATTGCCCGGGTCTGCGTAGCCACAACCCTGGCGGCTGCGGCCGGCGCGGTGGGCGCCCTTATTTTCTCCTGGATCTGGTTTAAAAAGCCCGACGCTTCCATGACCCTTAACGGTCTCCTGGCGGGGCTTGTGGGGATTACCGCCCC
>JAITKV010000059.1 GCA_031278215.1 Spirochaetaceae bacterium | reverse complement strand
AAATCTGTAAAATGGCCCTCCTGACCCTGAGCCTTGACCCGGCGGCGGAGGCCCTGCCGGAACATATCATCAACAAACACTGGGAACGCAAACACGGAGAGGGGGCCTATTACGGGCAGTCGCGGGACATATCGTTTTTCATGTAAGGCTGTTCCAAAACTAATTGACCTGCGCTAAACGGCGGGGCAGTGCGAAAAGTGTGAAAAACTTATTCGGACAGCCCCTAATTATCCGCTTGCTATTTTGACACCGGCGGCCGAATATACTATTCTATAAAATAGGCGGCGAAGGGCCCGGAATTCCGGGGTACGGTTCTTTTCCGTATACCGGTGCAAAATTTCGGGGAACCGCAGTGGGGGGGTCATAGCAACAGATGAAAAAACTATACCGGTATCCGGTGCTAATTCTTGCTGTCGTTTGTGTCATTACGGTTTTTTTTGCGTTCCAACTGCCCCGGCTGGAACTGGATAACAACAATTTCCGGTTCATCTCCGCCAATGATCCCGCCCGCAGGGTTTCCGAGTATATCGACGATACCTTTGGGAGTTCTCTTTTTATCCTGGTGGGGCTGCGCAGAAACGACGGCGACGTCTTTGACGCGTCTTTTTTAGAGCGGATCCGGAAATACGTGGACAGGGTTGAGGCCATAGATATTATCGATCCGGTTAGTTCCATCGTTAATGCCCAGTATATCACCGGGGACAGCGAAGCCATAATCGTGGAAAAGCTTTTACCCGATGATTTTTCGGGAACCCCGGCGGAAATTACCCGGCTTAAAGAACGGCTTCTTTCCTGGGATATGTATAAACGGGCCCTGGTTTCCGATGATTTTTCTTCCACCCAAATCCTGGTGCCCATGAACATCCCGGTGGATGATGCGGGAAAGCCCGAGGTGGTGGACAGTTTTATCCAGGTTCGGGACATAGCCCGGGAAATGTTTGCCGATCAGGCGGAAGTGTACGTTACGGGAATTCCGGTGATCAGCGCCACCGTAAACGAGGCGATTAGGTCGGATCTGTTCCTGCTGGTTCCCCTGGTAATCCTGGTGGTGCTCCTGATCCTGTTCTTTTCTTTCCGCCGTCTTTCCGCGGTGGTTCTGCCGCTGCTAACGGTGGTGATTGCCGTTGTATGGTCCATGGGGGCCATGTCCCTGTTCAGGGTTAAACTTTCGGTGGTTTCCACGGTGCTGCCGGTGATCCTTATAGCCGTGGGAAGCGCCTACGGAATCCACGTGATCGCCCATTACCTTGAAGACATGGGCCTTGCCCGGCGCCGGGGTATGGCGCCGGATCGGGAAGCCTGCCGGGACCTGGTGATTACGCTGGTTAAACGGCTGTTTAAACCCCTGTTTCTGGCATCCATGACCACCTTTGTGGGTTTTTTGTCCTTTTGTTTTACCACCGTCCTTCCTATTCGGGAATTCGGCGTCTTTGCAAGTTTTGGGGTCCTTGCTTCCTTTGCGGTGGCGGTGACATTTATACCGGCCCTGCTTATCATCCGGGGGCCCGGGCGCGAAATAAGGGCCCCCAAGGCGGATCGTATCAGCGGTGCGGTGGCCGGGGTTTTTTCCGCGATCGCCGGGCACAGGGGGCTGGTTCTTTGCGGCGCCGCATTGATCATGGCTGTATCCATTGCCGGCTTTTCCCGGATTATTATTGACAATGTTTTTGTAGAATATTTTAAAAGCGATACGGATATTTACAAGTCCGATAAATTTATCCGGGAATACTTTGGCGGCTCCAAGGTTGTCAGCGTGGTGGCCGAAGCGGATTCCAGCGAAGTCCTTCTTGATCCGGCATGTTTAAGCGCCATGGACGCCCTGAACCGGCATCTGGAAAAAAAAGTGCCCGAAGTAGGAAAGGTTATGGGGTTTACGGATCTGGTTAAACGGATTAACCAGGTTTTTAACGCCGATGAAAGTCCCGGCGGATTAAAGAGGTCCGCCGCATCCGGTTCCGCCGCGGAGGATCTTTTTGACGGCGGCCTTGGTTTTTATCCGGAACCGGCGGAGGACTTTGGGTTTGGCAATTTTGGAATTGACGACGCCCAGGAGTTTGGCTTTGGGATCTTTGAAAAAGACGAAATGCCGCCCCAGGAACCCGAGGCCCCCGGGGGAACCCCGGTATATACCCTGGAAGAATTAACGGCCCTTTTGAATACCGCCTCTCGATCCGGGGACAAGGCCGATCCGGGCGTAAGCGATTTGATATGGGAACTAAAGCGGATCACCAACTTTGAAGGGGCCGCCTATTACGAGATCCCCGCGGATCCTTCCCGGTACGGAAAGTCCGATCCCCGGGAACTGGCGGCCCTGGTGTCCAATTACCTAATACTGCTTTCGGGAGAAATAGACGCGTATTCCAACAATCCCCTGGAACCCACGGCGATCAAAACCACGGTACAACTTCGTACCCTGGGAGAATCCGACACAAGCCGGGCCCTGGAAGAAATAGACCGTTTTGTGCAGGCTCATTTTCCCCCGGATGTCACGGTTACCGTAGGCGGAAGCGCCCTGGTAGAGGCGTCCCTTAACCAGCAGGTTGTACGGTCCCAGTTTATTTCGCTTATGGTTTCCCTGTTTCTGGTGTTTCTGATCATTTCCATTTCGAACCGTTCCTTGCTTGCCGGATGCGTGGGCATTATTCCCCTTTCCATATCCATACTGCTCAACTTTGGGGTTATGGGTTTTCTGGGTATTAAACTCAACATAGGAACCTCCATGATCGCAAGCCTTGCGGTGGGTATAGGCATAGACTATACTATTCATTATATGGAAGCCTTTAAGAGGGAATACCCCCGCCATGGGATCAAGGCAAGTTTTGCCGTATCGGGAAAGGCAATTATTATTAACGCCCTTTCCGTGGGCGCGGGTTTTGGTGTGCTGATCTTTTCCCGCTTTAACATGCTAAAGGATTTCGGGCTTCTGATTGCCCTAACCATGGCGGCAAGCTCCCTTATAAGCCTGACGCTTATACCGGCGCTGCTTTTGACATGGAAACCAAAATTTATTACGGCCCATGGAGGCTAAGATGAAAACAATGCTTGTTCTGCTTATCTTTGCCGGAACGGCTTTTTACAGCCACGCCCAGGACGCCCTGGCCATAGTGCGTCAGTCCAGAAACAGGATCAACGCCGCCACGACCCTAACCCGTTCCCGGTGGACAATTACCGCAAAAAACGGTTCCACCACCGAATGGCTTATTAACCAGTATTCCAAAGACGGCGCTTCCGGCAATTCCCGGACGATAGTTGAATTTGTACAGCCCGCCCGGGTGGCGGGAACCCGTTTTCTTACCATTGAAGAAGGGGACGCCAGTAACCAGTGGATATTCCTTCCGTCCATTGAAAAGGTTAGACGTATTGCCGCTTCGGAGGGTTCGGGGAGCTTTATGGGAACGGATCTTTCCTACGATGATATTTCTTCCAGCGACAGGGACCCGAATTTGGACACCCATGTTATTCTGCGGGAAGAAACCTATAACGGTAAATTGTGCTATGTGATTGAATCCCGGCCCAAGAACAGTTCATACCAATATTCAAAGATGGTGCAATGGATCGAAAAATCAAACTGGGTAAACCACAAGGTGGAACTCTACGATAAACGGGGCGCCCATGTAAAGACCCTGGTGATTCTGGAATTACGGGACGTTCAAGGCAGGCTTAGTCCCGTTAGAACCAGAATGATCACCACGGAAAAAGGAACCAGCACCACCATTATCGTGGAGGATCTTAGGTACGATCAAAATATTCCTGAATCCGTCTTTTCCACTTCATATCTTGAAACGGGGAAAGTCCGGTGAAAAGACAGGGGGCGCTTGTTTTTCCGGTTCTGGCGCTGTTTTTTTTTACCGCCCTTTATGCCGGCGCCCAGGAAGATGCTTTTGGCTTTGGAGAAGAACCGGGGACGCCGGGAGGCTTGTTTTCTCCAAGCCTTAAACTAGGGGGAGAAATTTCCGCGGAGCTGGATTTTTTTACCGCCGGCGACTTTTTCTCAAACCGGCTGGGGGATATTTTTTCTGGAAAGATCAATTTTTCCGCGTCCTCTGCCGCGGTCGAAGCGGTAATAAACCTAAAATTACGAAGCGAGTTTCAGCATGCGTCTCCTGTCGCGATTGATGAAGCCTATGGGCGGTTTTTTTTCGGCCCCCTGGATTTGGAAGCGGGGCTGCGAAAACTAAGCTGGGGCAGGGCGGACAGCTTTGGCCCGTTGGACGTGATCAATCCCCTGGATTACACAAACCTAAGCGCCATCGCGTCGCCCCGGACCATTAAAATAGCCCGGCCCATGCTCCATGTTTCCTGGAACATTAGTTCGTTCTCGAAACTGGAAGGAGTATTTGTTCCCTGGTTTCAGGGCCACAAGTATGCCCTGGAAGGCCGCTGGACCCCCGCCCGGCTGGTACAGATAAAAACCATGCTGGCTTCGTATTATCCGGATCTAAAGGATATATACGGCTGGTCGGAGGCGGATTTTATTACCCTGGAATCCGATATGCTTGACCAATTTGTTTCCGGCACTATCTACGGAGACGCCCTGTCGCTGGCATACGCCCAGGGGGGGCTGCGTTTTACCACCACCGCCGGTTTTCTGGACATGGGCTTCCAGTATTACTTTGGGCGGCTTCCCCTGATTGCCATAGGGAATGTACAAATGGGGGCCCTTGGCTCCGTAAATTCCGTGAAGGATCTGCAGAACCTGGCGTCCGTGGACTACAACTACTACCATCAGGCGGGCCTTGATTTTGCCTGGATAATGGGAGGGTTTAATTTCCGCGTCGAGGGAGGGGCAAATATTACCGGAGATTTAACCGGAGACAGGGGAGAAGTGTATAACCCCTCCCTGGTGTGGTCCCTGGGTTTTGACCGGGACCTGTTTTGGGGCATAAACCTAAACCTTCAGGGCAGCGGCAGCGTGATCCTGATGCACCACAAGATAAGTTCCGTTCCCCTGGCGGATACCGAAGGGGGGGCGGATATAAGTTCCACCAGGATCACCGCAATCCTTTCCCGGCATTTCTTTACAGATCAATTGGAAGCAAAGGTTACCGCCCTGTGGGGCGTCGAGGACCGGGATTTTCTTATTATGCCCGCGTTGGTCTGGACAAAGAACGACGTCAGCATTGAACTTTCCGGGGGTTTCTTTGGCGGAAACCGGGAAGGGGAACTGGGTCAGTACAGGGACAACGGGTATGTAAAAACCGTTCTGGGCTGGAAGTTTTAAACAAACCGGGAACCTGGCCCGGGGCTCCGGAAACCCACCGGACCCGAAACTTTCCTATGCGGTATGGGCGCGATAAAATAAGTAAATACGCCGGGAAACGCCGGTTGGCGCTGCTTACACACAATAGATTTTGGTTTGTCAGGCAAGGAATTAGCTAATTCTTTGCCTGACAAACAAGTACAATCGGATCAGCGTTTCTTTAAAGCTTTAATCCCGCGATATAATCTTCCAGTTCCTTCTGGCTTGACCTGACCAGCGCGGCGGCCTTGTCAATCTCCTGGGCCAGGCTGTCCATACCCCGGTCCAGTTCGGTCATCCGCTGCATGTATTCCCGGCCCAGGTCGCTGTTGTTTCCCACCGCGCCCAGGTTGTTCCGTATCCGGTCCTGATCCGCGATAAGCCTGGAATGGCGGGCCTGGAGATCAGAGAGGGCCTGCTTGGCCGCGTCGGTCTTTTGGCGCAGTTCCACCATCCGGGCAAGGGCCGCCCGGATCCTGGCGGGGATCTCCTGGCTGGTACTAAAGCTTACGATGCTCTCCAGGCGGATTTGGCTTAAGCTTATCCGTTCATAGACGGGACTTTCTTCCTGGACCGTAAAAGTCAGTTCCCCCCGGGGAGGAAGGTTTTGAAGAAACCGGTACAGGGAATCGGTCTTTTCCAGGGGATTTGCCGGTTCCGTTAAAGATGCTCCGCTTGTAAGGGGATGTTCGATGATAAGCCGCCTGGCTTCGGCGGAATTATTTTTTACGGTATAGGTTCGTTTATATATTTGCCGGCGGGTAATGGTCATAACTCCCGCGTTCACGGTTACGGTATTCACAATCCGGTCGGCCGCAAGCGCCGCGGAGGCGTTTACGGACAGGTCTTCTCCATAGCTTATAAAACGCTTGTCGTTTTCGCTTAAAAACTCAATCAACGCGTCCCCCGCATAGGTTCCGCCGTCAAATACCGTGACGGGCCCCGGAGGAAGTTTTACCCCCGTGGTGTTGATAAGTTCCACGGCAAGTTCCGGGTGTATGGTTCCGCCCAGGGCCCTGCCTCCGGAAAGGATAAGGGTCTTGACCGCTTCTACGCTGCCGTTTACCAAAGGTATCATGGCGCTTTGCCTGCGGTTAAGGGTAACGGGATTTTTTACCGTAAAGGCAAATTGATCCCCGGCGGCGTATCCGCTTGCCGCAGCCTGGACCGCCGCCACACTGGGGGCCGGCGGGGCGGGCCCCCGGGCCCGGGCAAGTTTATTTTCGGCGGCTTCGTTGTAGCCGGCGTCCGCGATTGCATTTTCCGCCAGCATCGCCGCGCCGAAGGAAGATGATTCGTCGTCCCGGCCATAGCCCGGAGCATGGACCCGGGCCTGGGCGGTTTCGGCAATGGACAGGGGCAGGGTAGGCCGGGTGTAATAATAGGGCGGGTACAATTGTTGGATAAATGAAACCGGCCGGCCTGAAACCAGGGAAAGCTCCACATTGGTCCAATCCGTATCGCTGTCGTTATCGACAATCGCCCAGCCTTGAAAAAGGGGCCGCGGCCGGCCCAGATCCAGACGGTACGAAACCTTCCACACCGGCACGGAAATAACATAACTTACCGAAGCGCTGCGGCTGCCGTTTCCGTTTAAGGAAAGCGTCAAGGTCCTGGTTCTGGAGGCCCGGTGGGCGGCGATTAAATCCAGGGCCCGTTTTAAATCCGCGGTAAGGCCGGGATCCGTAAAGGTAAAAGAAACAATGTCCTTTAGGGCGATAAGCCGTATGCCCTCCGCGGTAAAAAGCGAAAGAAACGCTTCCCGCTGAAGCTCCGGGCTTTCGGGGTTCGGCTGGTTCCTCGATTCCACCCCCACAATACGGCCCCGCAGGGGGTTGGGGGCGGATATTTGAACTTCCGCGCCCCGTTGGGCGGCAAAAATTTCTGCGGTTCCGGGGTTCCCCGAAAGATCGATCCCCAGGCTTTCCAGGGTCCGTTCCAAAGTTTCTTCCGACGGATACCGTATCAACGGGGAGGAGTCCGGGGCCGGATCGCCGATGATAAGGGATTTAAGGGCGTCGTTTACCGCCGCCGCGTCAAAGTTAAGGACTATGACGCTGGGGCCAAAGAGGGTTCCGGAATGTTCAAAATACCCTACCCCGGAAGAAAAAAGGGCGATTCGCCGTAGGGGAAGCGCCGTTTCGCTTCCCGCCGCGGAATCTTGCGCAAAAAGCCCGCCCCCTTCCCCAAAACGGGTTCCTTCGGCGGATCCGGAAGGCAGCAGTTCCCCGCCGGATACGGCAAGGGCCAGGGCAATAGCGGGGCCGAAAATTTTTCTCAACATTTTACCCTCCGGTATGGAATCAACCACGCCGCCGCAGAACGCAAAGGGGCTCTTGGTTTAAACCCGCCGGCGGACAAAAAGGCGGATCCCTATGCCTCCGTTACGGATCCTGGGCGCCTGTGGCGCTTGCAGGTTTTGCGCAGATTAGCGTTATTTAACCGGCGTTCCCCCAGAATAGCCTGCGAAAAAAATTATTGCAAGTGTTCCGGACCTGCGGGAGCGCCGGTCCGGGCCTGTCCGCCTAAGATTGTACCGGGTCCGCATATTCGCTTTAGCGGATCCGCCTGTTTCCTGCCCGCCTGGTTCCTGTTCACTTAGCCTTGTCCGCGGTGTTCCAGTTTAAGGGTCTTGGTCGGCTGGTCGCAGATTTCCGGAGGGCCGTAGTATTGGATCGCTCCGGGAAACTGGTAGCAGGTTTCCTGCGCCCACAGGCCGCGCCGGGCGGCAAACTCCTTAAACGGAAGCCCCTCCAACTCTACCAGGGCTTTTTTAATTACGGGCTTGGAAGAACCGTGGCGCTTTTCCATGTTCATCATCATGGTAAGGGGAATGCCGCCGGGAATCCACTGTTCTGCCGGGGCCACCAGGTTTCTAACGCTGGAAATATAGCCGGTAAGGCCCGATGCGATCAGGATAAAAGCCGTAAGGCCCAGGGAATAACAGTAGTTCGCGTCAAAATTACTGGGAAAAGCGCAACGGCCCTCGTAGCCAAAAAAGTGGGCCAGCGCGTTAAACTTGCCGGTATAGGCATTTACTTTTTTTAATTCCTCCAGCTTGCTTTCCACCATCCCGATCAGCAGTTTTTCCGTTTCAATCCGGGAAACCTGAACATTGCCGTGGGGGTCCCGGTCCGCCAAAAGCTGCCGGCCGATGGAGGGCGGCAGGGTCTTAAAAAGATCCAGGGACTCGTATGAAAGGTGCTGGTCCAGCCAATATACCTGATCGATAAAGTTGGTAACGGCCCCCAGTTCGTCCGCGTAGTCGGCCATAAGGTCGTTTAATTCCCTTATAAGCCTTTTCATTTCCGGTACAAATTCAATAAGCCCCTCGGGAATCAAAACCACCCCGAAATCGTTTTTATCCGCCCCCCGTTTAACAACGGAACTACAGATCTCTTCCACAATTTGGCTAAGGGACAGTTTTTTTGCCTCCACCTCTTCGGAGATCAAGCATACGTTAGGCTGGGTTTGCAGGGCGCATTCCAGGGCAATGTGGCTCGCCGAACGGCCCATGAGCTTGATAAAGTGCCAGTATTTTTTTGCACTGGTGGCGTCCCGTTCTATGTTGCCGATAAGTTCGCTGTAGGTTTTTACCGCGGTGTCAAAGCCAAAGGACGCTTCGATGTATTCGTTTTTAAGATCCCCGTCTATGGTTTTGGGGCATCCGATTACCTGGATTGAAGAGCCGTGTTCGGTAAAGTATTCGGCTAAAAGAGCGGCGTTGGTGTTTGAATCGTCGCCGCCGATGATAACCACCGCGTCCAGGCCCCGTTTTTTCGCGTTTTCAAAGGCCGCGGCGAATTGTTCGGGCGTTGCTATCTTTGTTCTTCCGGATCCGATAATATCAAAGCCCCCGGTGTTTCGGTACCGATCGATAAGTTCGCCGGTGCATTCCACCGCCTTGTCTTCCAGCAGCCCGCTGGGGCCGCCCAGGAAGCCGTAGAGGGTTGAATTCGGGCTTCCTTTTTTAAGGCCGTCGTAGAGTCCGGCGATAACGTTATGCCCCCCCGGCGCCTGCCCGCCGGAAAGGATTACCCCGACGGTAAAGGGGCCCTTTGCTATACCGTTTTTTCCGCGTACGCATGAAACGATGGGTTTTCCGTAGCCGTGTTTAAAAAGGGCCCGCAATTCATCTTCGTCCGCGACGGCCTTGGAGGGCGCTCCTATTTCCAGGGATATTTCTTCTAAAGAACCGGATAAACAGGCGGGGACTTTGGGAGTGTAGGTGTACCGTGCGTTCTGCAGGGCTGAAATTTCCATTTTTTTCTCCTTGACTTGATTAAGAAGATTGTAACTGGAATAGTCCCGCTGGACAAGGTAATCGTCTGCAGTTAAGAGATAATTGTTCCCAGAAAAGATTCCCCGAGCAGTATGTTCTTTAGGTTGGGAAGGTCCCGGCCCCCGGCGCAGATAACCTTGAGGCCCAACTTTGCCGCATGACGGCTTGCCACGGGATCAAAGGGGACATTTTTGCCCGGTATCCAGTCGTCGCCGACCAGGGCCCGGAATTCTTCCCAGGTGATGGCGGATATGGGCCGGGCGCCGGGGTTTTCCCGGGGATCGGCGGTATACACCTGGTTCACATTGGAAAGATTTATCACCATATCCGCCTGGAAGCGTTCCGCCAGGAGCACCGCGTCGTAATCCGAGGAAAAGCCCGGTTTCCATCCCGCGGCCACCAGGATCCGTCCCACAAAGGGGCCCACCGTTGAAGGGTTGGTAATCACCTCCTGGGTACACCAGCCGCCCATAAGGGCCTTTACCAGCTGGGCGTTAAGGCGGGTAGCCATAATTCCAATCCAGTCCGCTTCTTCGTCCTTAACCGGAGAGGCGATTTCCCGGTACGCGTTTTGCCAGGCCCGGGCCGGCTCGCCGCCCCCGACCACCAGGATAAAACGGCGCTTATCATCCCGGTCCAGAAAACTCCCGATCAGGGAGCGGAAATCCCGCAGAAAAGGAACGTCCGCTTTGCCGGGGGCGACGATGGATCCCCCCAGGGAGATAACCGTTACCATTACCGTTTAACGCTCACGGAATCTTCGGAGGGGCGGGAGGCGGCTCTGGAGGAGGGGCCGGATTCCCGGACTTGCCCGGGGTTTCTTCCGGCCCGGCGGGGACGGCGGGATCCGGCGGTTCTTCCGGCTCTTCGCCGTAGCGGTACAGGGTAAGAAGCAGCTCGATATGGGGGGCGTCCACCGCGGCGCCGGAGCCGAGGGGGAAAAAGTAAATCGATTCCCCAAAGTCCATGGGTATGGAGTGGGTGGTTGTTTTATAATGAATACCCTTATCCGGTACGTTAAGCCATATCTGGCTTTGGGCCACCAGGGCGTTGCTCCGTTCCCCCCTGGTGTAGGGCGTAAACTGGATGGCGATGACCAGATTTTCTCCCACCAGCTTAATGCTTACCGGCCGTCCGGGGATTGTAACCTTGGAATTGTACGCGTTCCACACTTCTTGGCTGTTTTCCGCAATCCGGGTGGTGATCCGCAGGACCAGGGCTTTTTCTTTAAGCGCGGGAAGCTCGTCCAGCAATAGATCCTGGGCGGGGAGCCGGGACACGGTAAAAAGCACCCAGGTTAGGGACGCCAGGATCCCAAACCGGAACCCTGCGGATCCCGGCTCGGGCTTTCCGGATAGGTTCATCGGGAGGCGCCCCTGTAGTCGGCGGCCCTAAGCATGGTGGGCTCTCCGGCGTTTTTAAAGGTGGTATCGGGCAGGCGAATAATCACCATGTCCGGGGAATTCTCGCTTCCCAGGTACTGTAAAAGGCTTGCCATATCCGTGGAAGGCACCATATCCTGTACCTCCAGCCCCGCCAGGGGAGGTTCGGGGGTCCTGGTGAGCCTTTGGGTAACAAGGACCCCCAGCGCAAGGCTTAGGATAAGCCCCGCCGCGGCGGCGGCGGGAATGGGGACGGAAATGGAACCGGACCAGAATTTTCTGCCCCCGCCCTTAGGCTTTCCGGCGCCCAGGGCAAAGCTAAGCTTGTCCCAGACCCGTTCCATGACCCGTTTGCTTTCCACCGGCCTTGTAATCTTTTGCCGGATCTGCCCGTAGCGTTCCAGCTTCATCCGGCATTCTGCGCAGCCCTTTAGATGCTGTTCAATTTTTTCTTTCCACGGGGAATCTAACTCTTCATCGAAATAAATTGAAAGAATTTCACGATCAGGACACATATTACCCATCCTTTCCCGTACCGGAAATGCCCGTATCCGCCAGCAGGGCGGCCAGCCGTTCCCGTGCTCTAAACACCCTAATCTTAACGTTTCCTTCGCTGATGTTCAGGATCCGTCCGATTTCTTTATAATTCAATTCTCCGTATTCCTTTAATACTAGCACTGTCCGCAGTTTTTCGGGAAGCCTGTCAAGGGCGTCCTGTACTTCTACCCGGGTTTCCTGCTTTAAAAGGTCCGTTTCCGCCGTTTCCTCCGGCTTTTGGACCTCTCGAAACGCCCGCTGGTACGCCTTCCTTTCCCGTTCTTTTCTTTTTGCATAATTCAACGTTGAATTTTTAACCACCCGGATAAGCCAGTACTTTGCCTCATCCGGATTGGGAAACGACATTTCTTTCTCGTGGTATCTAAAAAAAGCTTCCTGGCAAAGATCTTCCGCCGCCTCCTCGCTCCCCGCAATACGATACGCAATCCGGAACAGAACCGGAAAAACCGTTGTGTACAAACGACGAAAATTATCTTCTCTCTGTGCTGTAAAACCTTCCCTTGCTTTTGAAAACAATATTCTTCCTCATTTGTTACAACGGTTAAAACCGCTGCCTTATCCCCGCCGCCATATGGTACCGGTTTTGGTATCTTCCAGAATTATGCCCTTTTCTTTAAGCTCCCGGCGGATCGAGTCGGCCAGGGCAAAGTCTTTGGCGATTTTGGCTTCGGCCCGCCGGGCAATACACCCTTCTATTTCGGCCGTTTTGGCCGCGGATTCCGGATCTTTTTCCGCCGCCTCCTTTACCGCGGCTTGCAGCCTAAGCCCCAGGATCGTATCCATGCGCAGAACCGTCCACAGGGCCTCTCCGGGAGCGATGGAACCGTCCCGAAGCAGGCCCCATAGTTCCGCCAGGGCCCGGGGGGTGGAAAGGTCGTCGTCCAGGGCTTCGTGAAACGCGGCCAGCCTTGCCAGGGCGGGGGAACCGGCGCCGGGTTTTACCGTTTCGGCGCCTAGGGCCCGGACCCGGTCTAACAGGGATTTGCGGGAATTCCGGGCGCCCCCCAGGCTGTCCCAGGAAAACTGAAGCTGGCTGCGGTAATGGGCGCCGATCAAAAAATACCGGTAATCCAAGGGATCGTATCCGGCGTCCACAAGGTTTTGGAGAGTCAAGAATGAACTCCCGCTTTTTGACATTTTTTCTTTGTTTAAAACCAGGAATTCATTATGCACCCAGTACCTAACCCAGGGATGTTTTCCCGTGGCCGCCTCGCTTTGGGCAATTTCGTTGGTATGGTGAACCGGCACATGATCGATTCCCCCGGCGTGGATGTCGAAGGTTTCGCCCAGGTAGCGCATGCTCATGGCCGAACACTCAATGTGCCATCCCGGGTATCCCGATCCCCAGGGGCTGTCCCAGCTTAGGGCTTGGTTTTCGAATTTACTTTTGGTAAACCACAGAACAAAATCCCCGGGATTACGCTTGTTTGCATCCAGGTCTGTCCGGGCCCCGGCTTTAAGGTTCTTTATCTGGAGCAGCGCCAGATCCCCGTAATGTTGAAACCGGCTTATGTCAAAGTACAGGTTCCCCCCGGCCATATAAGTGTAGCCCCCCGCTTCTATGCGTTTTATCAGGGCTATCATGTCCCCGATATGCTCGGTGGCCTTGCATACGATGCCGGGCCGGAGGATATTCATCCGTTCAATGTCGGAAAAAAAAGCCCCCGTGTAAAATTCGGCGATTTCCAGCACGGTTTTGCCCCGTTCCGCGGCGCTTTTAAGCATTTTATCTTCCCCCGAATCGCCGTCTCCGGAAAGATGGCCTATATCGGTAATGTTCATCACATGATTCACCGTATACCCCCGGTTCCGAAGGGTGCGGACAAGAATATCGTGGGTTACGTAGGCCCGAAGGTTCCCGATATGGGCGTAGGTATACACAGTGGGGCCGCACCCGTAAAAACCCACGACGCCCGGCGTAAGGGGCGTAAACTCTTCTATGGCGCGGCCAAGCGTATTGTATAGGCGCAGGGGCATGGTATACTGACTCCGTGGCCAATCTAACAGAATTCCTGACAAATTTCAATTCCCGGGTTCCGGCCTTTACGGGCCTGTTTCGCTTTAACGAACCCATGGCGGATCATACCACCTTTAAAGTGGGGGGGGCCGCGGATCTGTGGATCCGTCCGGAGGGGGCCGGATTTCCCGGCTGCGCCGCGGCTCTTCTGGAGGCCGCCGGGGAAGGGGGGATTCCGGTCTTTATCCTGGG
>JAITKV010000033.1 GCA_031278215.1 Spirochaetaceae bacterium | reverse complement strand
GCAGAGCTTTCCGCCCGTGTTGGCCGGACATTCGGAAGGGCCTTCGCGGGAACCAGGGAATCCACGAGGTCAACGATTTCCTTTGCCAGCGGCGCGGTAATACCCTGGGCGGTCATTTTCTGCGCCGCCCGG
This sequence comes from Spirochaetaceae bacterium, assembly GCA_031278215.1. Lineage (GTDB taxonomy): Bacteria > Spirochaetota > Spirochaetia > Treponematales > Breznakiellaceae > JAISLT01. Next base: position 47,594 of record JAITKV010000033.1, on the reverse strand, counting down.
TTTTTGCAGCCGGAACGGGCCCCCTGATCCGGGCATTTTTGCAGTTCGGCGGGCAGGCCGAAGGCAAGGCACTGGATAAAGGCCTTCCGTTCCGCAGCCGTTTCCTTTCCCGCGAAAACGGGGAGGGTTTCATCAACGCGGCGGGCGTCGAGTAATGCGCCCTGTGAAGCCGCAAGGTTTCTGATTGCGTTACGCAGATTTGTGTTCATGGGTTGCCTCCTTAAAACTATGGTCCCCTTTGAAATAGGGGGCCAGAATACTCATGCCTGCCAATGTTTCAAGCTCGCCGGGAAAATCCACGGCGATTCTCTTTATGCAGCTTATACAAAAGTTACGGCGTTTTTCCTGATCCGATTGCAGTTCGCTTTTTAGGCCCCAGGCGTGGGTAAAGGCGTCTTGTTTCTGAAGATTGGCAAGATCAAGCAAACTTTCTACCTTTATTCCCTTTGCCCCGGCGCACATGGCAAGAAGCCGCTGTTCGGCAAATACCATTTCCGCGGTAACATTACGGCTTTGGACAAGATTTTTCATAAATTCGACGGACGCCGCCGTATAATAATTCTTGAAATCTCCACCGGAGATATAAAGAAACGCGGTATTGCAGGGCAAAACCGACCAGTCCCATTCCGCGGGAAAAGCGTACGTTTCTCTCATTGTAAAAAATGACCTGGGCGGATATATTTCAGCGCTAATGCCCTCGCGGTGAACGACCGCGATTTCGGCGTTTTCAAGGCGCCGTGTTACCGGCTTCCATACGATAAAATCGGTATCCATCATCGCGCAGGGCGCGCTTTGGCTTTGCAGCGCGTAGATTTTTCCCGCCGCCCAGAATGACAGGGGGCTGATGGCATTATCAACGGCATCCAGCGAAGTTTCCATCCCTAAATCCCAAATGTGGGTAATGCCCAAACCACGGTAATACTCCGCTCCGGCGGTATCTGTTATCATTTTTATGCCGCCGTTTTTTTTACGCCACCGCAGCGCGGATAAAACCGTTGTCAAAACCTCGTAATCCTCTGCCGCGTATGGGATATGGCCGCGGCGGGAAAAATAGGGCTTCGTCCAATTTGAATGAAAAGCGGTCATTCCGGTTTTTTACCTATTATTTTCCTCATGATTGTCTCGACGATGAAGAAAATTATAAAAAGCCCGGGAAAAGCAATAAGAAGAGACAAAATTATGTTATCGAATATGGGCCACGATGCAATCGAGCTGATGAACGGTAATGCGAAAAAGATAATCAATGTAATAATCCACGACCAGGTCTCAATAAGGCTATTCCTTTTTTTCTCTGACTCCGAAATCGGGATTGTCTCCGGTGCGTTCACGGCCGCAGCGGGAAGCGCGGATGGCGGCGATTCGATTAGATGAATACCGTATCCCGCGCCGGGAGAACCGGACGGTGGATACGCATACGTCCGTTTCCGCGTCTGGGCCGTCCGGGCGCCGCAATACGGACAAGCGCTCCATCCCGCCTGTAGTTCTTTTCTACAGCCCGGGCAGAGGTTTTTCTGTTCCGGTATACCCCACAGCGCCGCCTCCAGCAGGTCCAGCGCCCCGGCGCATAAGGCGGTATCCAGCCCCTCCCCGCTGTGCAGCCTCTGCGCCAGCCGGTTCTTTACGGCGGCCCGGCCGGAAGCCGGGGCGTTCTTCAACTCGGTGTTCGCGCCGTATTCGATGCAGCGGCCAAAGGCAAGGCGCTCCGCCCTGGGTTCGTCCTTGGCGTAATCGCTTATCAGGCCCTTGAGGCGCTGAGGATCGGCAAGGATAGCTTCGCCCTGCTCGGCGGCGATTTTTTTGAGGACGGAAAGAAAATTGGTGTTCATCGCCTTTTCCTTATAGGTTTATGATATGTTGTTCTTGTTTAAGTCCTCATAAAAATTAGCCATGGTGAGCTGGGCATACGGGATGAGCCAAAAAAAACCGATCCCAAGGCTCAGGATACAAAGCAAAGCCCAGCCGGTAAAACTCAAATAAAGGCATAAAAGTTTGCCCTTATAGCCCTCCATCATTCTTCGGCTTGCGGTAATCGCGTCCAGGGCGCTCATTCGGGGATTATCCAGCAGAATATAATAGGCCATGGAATAGCTTAGGCTTTTTACGATGCCCGGTATAATCAGCAGGCATGTCCAGAGAACAAGAAAGAAGGACATAAGGAAATAAAGCAGAAAACCTGGGCCGAACATATTAAAGCCGCCGAACATAGCGCCCATGGTAACCGCCCCGCCCCGTGCCTTGGTAAGAAAATAACCGCATACCCCCAGCATGAGGGGGCCGTAAAAAACGATATACCCTATGCCCCCTATCAGGCCCAACAGGATCAGAATAAAAAGCCAAACAAATACCATACCGGCGGCGGGGAGCCAGGAGCCTCTTAGCTGTTCCCTTGCGGCCCTGCGCAGCATGGCGTTGGTCTGAACTTGTCCCGGCTGGTATGTATGGTACGATGACTGCGGCGCAGCCGGCGCCGCGTGGGCTGCCTGTGCCGGCTGTACGGCGCCTTGGGGATACTGCGGTGCGGCAGGGGCCGTGTAAGCCGCCTTGACTGCGGAGGCCTGGGGATACGCCGCAGGCAACGCCGCAGGCGATGAACTCCCCCACACCGCCGCCTCCAGCAGGTCCAACGCCCCGGTGCAGAGCGTCATTTCAAGCCCTTCCCCGCTGTGCAGCCTCTGCGCCAGCCGGTTCTTTACGGCGGCCCGGTCCGGATCCGGGGCGTTCTTCAACTCGGTATACGCGCCGTATTCGATGCAGCGGCCAAAGGCAAGGCACTCCGCCCTGGGTTCGTCTTTGGCATAGTCGCTTATCAGGCCCTTTAGCTGCTGGGGATTTACAAGGATAGATTCACCCTGCTCCAAGACAATTCGCTTGACAATGGAAAGAAAATTGGCGTTCATCTTTTGTGCCTCCTTTTTAAGATATGCGGCGGTTCCGTTTTCTCCGCTCTTTCCAGTCCCTTATGATTTTCTCCGCCCAAAAATACTCCCCAGCAGGTCCGGCTTGTAAAACACCCCCGCCATGGACACATCGTCCCGGGACCCCTTGGACGACCAGACGGAGATTGATTTCTGCAGGCCCTCGGCGGCCCGTTTTGAGTCGGCGCTAAAATCGTCCAGCAGGCGGCGGTGCAGTTTTAGGTAGTCCTCCGGTATAAAGGAATCGCTTACGCCGTCGCTGGCCACGGTTATGCCCCGGATGGTTTCGTATCCAAAGGCATGGCGAAAATGTCCGGCGGCGTCGGAATCGCAGAGGGAGGTGGTTTTGCCCCCCTCAAGGCTTTCGTCCTCCAGTTCGGGCGGAAAAAAAGGAAGGCCCTCCGGGTCCAGGCATACGCACCTGCCGTCGCCTATCTGCAGGACAAACCAGCCTTTTTTGTACACAAGGGCCGCGATAAGGGTGGTTCCGTACAGCCGCACCCGGTCGTTTTCGTTTTCGGGATCGACGCCGCGTTCCGCACAGAACGCCGTTTCTTCTTCGGTTAAGGGGTTTTCGTCAAAAGAAACCAGCACGTTCTTTCGCCAGGTAACGATAATATACCGCTCAAGCTGCCGCAGCTGTTCATCCATGCAGGCGGCGTCATGGATGGTTTTTTTCTCCTTCCCCTGCAATTTTATAAAGTCGGTAATGGCGTAGAGGGCGGTCTTTACCGCGGTCTGCGAACCGGCGTCACTGCGAAAATGTTTTTCGCTTCCGTGGCCGTCGGCGACAATGGCAACGCCCCAGTTCGATACGGCGCTCGCAAGGGCCGCGTCCTGGCAGGGAAGGTTCTTCTCTTTGTGGCTGTCCCCCTGGGCTATCGCTTTAAAGGCCGTGTACATGTTTACCAGCCGTCGATGCTGTCTGCGGAATCATAATCGGGGTCGGCCTGCACCATGTTCTTTATTTCCTTTGCCATGGTATCCTGCTTGCTGACCACTTCGCCGTCCTGCAGGGGCTGGCTCCGGGAACCAATTTGGGAGGACGTGATCGATACGGTACGGATCATTTTACGCAGAACCTCCGGCGTGTGGGACACGATCACCGTTTCGGAGGTTCCGGTAAACTCCGCCAGTACGTCCTGTTCCGCGTCGTTGCCGATGGCAATGGCCACCTTCACCGCGCTCTTGAACCAGTTGTTGTTTTTAAGGGCCCCCAGGGCGTTCTGGTAATCGTCTCCCGGCTGGCCGTCGGAAAGAAGCAGGATAACCGGCGCCACCGATGCGGAGGGGGCCTTTAAAAAAGAATTGCGGGACAGCTTGTCGTTCAGTTCCCGAAAGGCCGCTCCCATGTCGGTACCGCCTTCGGCGGAAAGGTTGGTCCAGAAAAAATCCTCCACCGATACAGGCCCTGCGGGGTTCTGCCACCGGCAGCCTATGGAGAACTCAAGCACGGCGATCTTGAGATCGATGTCCGCGCCGCCTATGTCCTGCAGCTCCGGTACCACCTCGCGGATGGCGGTATTCACCGCCCCTATTTTCGTACCTTCCATGCTGCCCGATGTGTCTATCAGAAAGAACAACACCATCTGCCTTCTGATAATGCCCTCTACATTGTCATACATTCCGTCGCTCATATCGTCTTCCTCCTTATTCGCTTATATTTCCGCTGGCGGCAGCGAAGTTTATGGTCAGTCCCGGGCCGATGGGGACCGCGCCGCCGGGGGCTATTTCCTTTACCTCGCCCCCCGGAGGCTTGATCCGCCAGGTCTCCGGGGAAAGATTTTTTATCCCCCAAAGGCTGGGGTTGTTTTTATTCATCACCACTTCCCCCGATACGGTACGGTAGTCGTCGCTGTCTTTGACGATATGGCAGGCGTACAGTTTTTTGCCGGGGAAAAGGGGGATATTGTACAGTACCGATCCTTGTTTGAGTCCAAGCCGCCGGGGATAACTGAATGAAGCACTACAGCCGGAACATTGCAGGTCCGCCGCGGCGTCGTTATCCCCCAGAAACATTGCCTTGCCGCAGGAGGGGCAGCCAACGTACCATTCGTCCCGAAGCCGTACCAGCAGTTTTTGCCACGCATTGTCTGTCATGCGGACCTGGGGATCCTTCATTCCCTTGGCGAAGGAAAGAATAAAGGCGTCCCTAAAAAACTGCGGGAACAGGGGCCAGAGTTTAATCACATTGTTGTGGACTCCGTTCACCGGTCGGTTCGATTCGTCATCGGGATCATACACAAAGACGGGGTTAGTCCCGAAGAGTTCCATTTCCCGCTTTTCGGTCATGCAGGGGAGCTTTTCGTAGGCCGCTCCCTGAAGCGGACTGTGCCGGAAAAACAGCTTAAAGAGAACCACCGCCAGAGAATGGCAATCCGTCCGCTCCGAGGGGTGGGCGTCTCCCCGGACAATTTCCGGCGCCATATAGCCGGGCTTGCCCCCTACGCCGCCGGAATTCACCTTGCCGTCGGGGGTTACATTGTCGTTATCGCAGATCAGCACATCGCCGGTTTCGGTATTGATAAAAAAGTTGCCGTCGTTCAGATCCTGATAACTTAAGCCCTTGCGGTGCAAGGAACGGAAGGCGTTTACCAGATTAAGGGCCGCGAGGATCATCACTTCGGTGGAGGCAAAGGCAACTTTGCCTCCCTTTCCGTCTTTGCCGTTCAAAATGGCGGGAAAATCGGTAAATTCCGGCGGCCGCAGGGCCATCACATAGCCGAAACTCTCTGTTTTTCCGGCCCCAAGGTCTTCGGTCAAAAACCGGGGCCAGAGAAATTTATCGTCCGGGGCAAGGCTGCGGCCGGGATCCTCGATATTCTGCCTGAGGTTTTCCTTAAACGCCGCTTTGTCCTGCAGGTGGCAGGTATACCACTTGAGGGCGCAGGGCTTTCCGTCAACGGTTACCTCATAGACCGCACCCTGGCCGCCCCGGCCCAGGAGCTTTCCCACAAGGGCTTCCCCGCCGCCCCACAACGCTATTCTCTGGCCTGCCTGAAATTCTACCATATTACAACCCTCCTTTATATTCCGGCAGTATTTCCTGATCCCGGTGTATATTTTGCCATTTTTTCATTATGTTTTCTCTAGGAGAACATATCATAACTAAAAATACACGTCAAGGGACAGTAAAATCTCTATTTGTTTGCCAATAGAATACACAGAGTGGATTTAAGCAAGGTTTTTATTCACAATGTGAAAAAATACCGCAAACTGGCGGGACTTTCCCAGGAAAAACTCGCGGGATTGTGCGGGGCTTCTCATTCGTTTATCAGACAGATTGAATGCGGAAGCAAAAATCCGTCATTTACGTTTATAGGAAAACTTGCCGCCGCCCTGCAAATTCCTGTTTCTTTTTTGTTTTTTGACGAGGAAGATAAGCGAACCCCTGGGCCTGGAACTATGTCAAAAGAGAAGATAGAAGCCGAACTTATTGAAAAACTTGCCCAGAGTGTTCATTCTGTATTTTCAAGGCTCTAGCTGCCTCAAGATTCCCCCAAACCGTAACTTTTTGCATGCCCCCTTTCCGGCGGAACAGCCCCGTCTAATTTTTAGCAGGCCGTCAATTCCAAGCGCCGCAGAGCCTCTGCCGCGCATGGGTATTAGACCCCACTGCGAATAAAAGCGGCGAACCGGAGGCTTTTAGAAAAGGCGCTAATATGGTATATTTTGTATATGCCTTTCTTCAATGATTACGGGATCCGGGCCAAAGAAAAAGGCAGGGATGTTCATTATTTTATCAAGTGGTCCCCCCTGGCCCAGGCGGACCGGTGGACCATAAGCTCCAAGGTCCCCGCGCTGGGGGGGGTGTACGAAGTATACTGGATGGATGATCATGAACACCTTCGCCTGCTTTCGGTGGGGATAACCCACTACGGCGGCCTAAGATCGGAACTGCGCCGTTTAACGGACCCGGAATTAAACGAAGATCCCGCGGCAAAAAAAACCCTGGCGGAAGAAGAGATTTGGTTTCGCTATGCCCCCTGCAATTCCGCCGCGATGATGGCAGACGTAAACTGGTTTTTTCGAAAGACCTATTTCCCCGAAAAACCGGGGGTAAGCCACTCGGGACGGTACGAAAAAATTTTTATGAACGAATCGGCGCCGGACAAGCTTATCTGGGTACCCTAGCAGAATCCTGTGATTGAATACATCGTTCCTACCAATATAGACCGCCGCATCCTGGTCCGCGCCGCCGGGCTTCTTAGGGACGGGCGCCTTATCGGCATTCCCTCGGATACAAGCTGGGTCGTGGTCTGTTCCATGCATTCCCAAAAGGGCATAGACAAATTACGAAAAATCTCCGGCGAACGGGATGAACGGCATTTTACCCTCCTTTGTTCGGATATCTCCCAGTTTGCCGATCTGTGCAGCATAGACAATACCCGGTTCCGGCTTATTAAACGCCTTTCTCCGGGGCCCTATGTTTTTATTCTTAAAACCCTGCTGGGTACCGAAAAGACCCTTAATCTGCGGCGGGGAGAAATTGGGGTACGGATTCCGGATCATCCGGTGCCGGTGGAGCTTGTCAGGGCCCTGGGATCCCCCCTTTATTCGGTAACCGCAAAAAAAGCCATGACCCCTGCGGAATCTAACAGCCGGGACACGCCGGCCCCCGAAGATACCGCAGACGCCGGGCTGCCCCCCATACCGGAAGAAGAGCTTTTTGCCGGGGGCTGGGAACTCGAGGCAATTGAAGGGCTGGATTTGATCCTTGATACGGGGGACGAGCGGCCCCTGATTTTTTCTACAATCCTGGATGTGTCGGGGAACGAAGTGCTGCCCATCCGGCTGGGCGCCGGTTTGTGGCCGGTTTAGGGGCCGGTAAAAAAGACGGCGCCATAGCCCGCCCGTAAAACAAGCGCCGGGAAATATCTACCGCAACACCGTCCGGGGATTAATCGAAGAGCCGTTTTTATATACCGTAAAATGGAGGTGGGGGCCGGTACTAAGACCCGTATTCCCTACATAGCCAATAACGGTTCCCGCATTAACATAGGCCCCGGATCTGGTGCCGATGGAGCTCATGTGGCCGTATAGGGTACTATAGCCGGCGGAATGGGTTAGGACCACAAAGTTGCCATAGGTATTGTCGTAGCCCACCGCTTTAACCCGGCCGGCCATTGCGGCTTTGATGGGCGTACCGTTGGGAGCGGCAATATCCAGGCCGTCATGGAAAGACCGGGCCCCGGTAAAGGGACTGCGGCGGTACCCGTAGTAGGAAGAAAGCCGCCCCCGGATGGGCCACAGAAACAGATCCCCGTTAATTTCCTGTTCCTCTTCCCAGGGAAGTTCCGCGCCGGGTAAAAATAGACTGGAATTGGGGTTAATCTGTTCCGAAAAAAGCTCGTTGGCCACCCGGATTTCATGCACCTCTGCCTTGTGCTTGGATGCGATGCCTTCCAGGGTATCTCCCTTCTTTACCGTATAGAAAATACCGTCCTGGTTGGGGACACGGATCGTTTGGCCTATCTGAAGAGCCCTGGTATTTTTTATGTTGTTTACCGAAATAAGAGTACTGGTGGAAAGGCCGAAATTCTTGGCCACCTCTCCCAGGACGTCTCCCTGCCGGATTTGGTAGGCCGAAAACAAAAGCATCCTGGGCTGGGTAAATTCTTCCGGCTCCGAAAGACCCTCCGTTTCCAAGGAGGCCAGCTCGACGGTTACGGCGCTTTCCCGGCCGCCGATACTATCTTCCGGAGCAACTTCGGCCTTGATTTTCCCCTGTCCCGCAATAAGCAGAACGGCAAAGGCCAGCAGCAAGGACCCGGAAAAAACCTTTAAAGCGGCGGTAGTTACCGCAAACTTTCTAAAAAAGACCAGCATATAATAAAACCCCATTTGGGCTTCCCGGACAGGCGCCCATTATTTCGGTAAATAAACATGGCATAGTATACAAGTTTATGCAGACCGTGGGAAGCCCTCCGGGATATTTTTTTTAATTTGTTTCACCATACACCCTATTTTTTACCGCAAATTTGACTTACGGCGTAAAATTATGTAAAATTCGCTGTTTTAGGAACCCCTTTTTTATGGGGTCTATGAATTTTCGTCCGTTTTCTTTAATAACTTAAGCATATCCCGAATTTCCGCCGCCCGTTCATAGTTTTCCGCGGCCACCGCCTCGTCCAGTTCCGTTTTTAGCAGTTCCCGTTGTATCTCCTGATCTTCCTGGGCCGGGCCGGTTAGATCGTCCGTCAGGACCCCTGCCTCTTCCACCACCTCCCCGGCGATAAAAAAGGGGCATTTGCACCGGACCGCCAGGGCCAGGGCGTCGGAAGGCCGGGCGTCCAGGATAACTTCACCCCCGGGGCTGTTAAAAACCAGCCGGGCAAAGAAGGTATTGTCCTTAAGTTCGGTAATTTCCGTCCTGGAAAGCTCGAATTTCGCCTGCTGGGCCAGATTAAGGAGCAGATCCGCCGTAAGGGGCCGGGATATGCTGATTTTTCCAAAACCTATTAATATGGCCTGGGCCTCAAGCTGCCCGATAAAAATAGGCACCGCAAAAGCCGAATCCAAGGGCCGGATAAAGACCATATACCCGTCTCCGGTCTCGGCAACTCCCCAAATTTCCCCTTCCAGCATTGCCATTTTGTTACAACCGCTCCATAAATTCCCTTAGCAGTCCCTGGGCCTCCCGGTCTTCCCCCTCCAGGGAGGCAAAAACCGCCGCGGCCTCGCGTATCAGGGCCCTGCCCCGGCGCTCCGCCGCTTCTATGGCCCCTGTTTCCCGCAGGGCCCCGATAAATTCCTCCACTTCCGGAACAAGAACTCCCCCGGTCCGGGCGGCTTCAAAGCAGCGGCGGGTAAGTTCCATCCGATCCTCCCGGATCTCTCCGGCTGTTTCCCCTTCGGGCCGTAAAAAAAGAAGGACCGGCAGGCTTTTTTTTCCCTCGACCACATCGTCTCCCCGCTTTTTACCCGGTACTCCGGCGTCAAGGTTCTTTACATCGTCCAGTACTTGAAAGCCCATGCCAAGCTGCTCCGCCGCGAAACCCAGACGGCCCAGTAAAGCCGGATCGGGGACAATTCCCCGGATCCTATGGGCCGTTTCCGCCCCTAACAGGGCGGCAAAGCGGGAAAGGCAGCCTGTTTTAAGGGCGCACATCCGCATATAGTTGGGCACAGAAGGAACCAGGGCGGAATTCCGGTGCCACCATATATCCAAAGACTGGCCCAGATGGAGCCGCCGCATGTGTTCGCCCCAGAGCTGCCAGATACGGTTTTTATGTTCCGCGGCCCCCTCCCAGCTTTCAAGGGAAGCCAGGGGCAGAAAATACAAAAAGGCCCCGGAATTAATGGCCGTATCATCGCCAAAAAGAAGGTGGATTGCCGGTTTTCCCCGCCTTTCATCGGAATTATCCTCTAAATCGTCGTGGATAAGGCTGGCGGTATGGGGGAATTCCACCAGGGACAGCAAGGGCAGCACCGAATCGCCGCCCCCCAGGATCCGGCACAGCAGCAGGGAAAGAAGGGGCCGCCAGCGTTTTCCGCCGCGGTTAAACAGTTCCCGTCCCGGTTCAAGCAGGGTTTCTGTCAATTCCGGCGGCACATCAAGGCCGGCAAAGATCCTGCCGCACCAGCCGGCGCCGGCCCGGGGGGGCAGCATTTCTGTAAGGCGCTCCTCAATCTTCTCCAACTCTGCCCTGTAGGCCTTTTCCATACAATAATTTTAGTCTAAGCTGGGTATTGTGTCATCCTATGAAAAACCCGACTCCTGGTCTCTTAGGGCCCGGGGGGAAGGATACCCCGCCCGGTCCGTGTACAAGCTTAAAGAAATGGATGAAAAATTCCGCCTGTTCCGGCCGGGGCAAAATTACCGGGTTCTGGATCTGGGGGCGTCCCCGGGAAGCTGGAGCCTCTACGTTCTGCGCCGTTACGGGAACCTAAAGCTGCTTGCCGCGGCGGATATGCTGCCCCTTTCCCGGCGTTTTGACCGGGGCCTTTTTGACCGGGACAATTTTTTCTTTATCCGGGGAGATTTTAGCTCGGCGCCGGTAAAGGAAGAGCTTGCCCGCCGGGGGCCCTACGGGACCATTATCAGCGACGCCGCCCCGGATACAAGCGGAACCCGGTCCGTGGACGCCCTTCGCTCCCTGGCCCTGGCAGAAGAAGCCCTGGCCTATGCGGGGGCGTATCTGGCCCCCGGCGGGAACCTGGCCTTAAAGGTATTCCAGGGGGGAGATACGGCGAAACTGTTTAAGCGCCTAAAAGAAGGGTTCCTCGGCGCCAGGGCCTTTAAACCCGCCGCGTGCCGCCGGGGGTCCTTTGAAATCTACTATATCGGCCTGGGAAAAAAGGATCTACGGGAAACAGGGGGGCAAGGGGGCCGCCCGGCATGAGTAAACTGTGGAACAGAATCTTCCGCTTCGGGGCCGGCATGGTCCTCTGTATACTCCTGGCGGGCTGCGCCGGCAGCGGCCTCCAAAATACGCCGGATCCGGGCCGGACCCCGCAAGGGCCGCGGCGGGTGGTATTTATCGGGCTTGACGGCTGGGGGGCCGCGTATCTGCCCAGGGCGGATATGCCGGTGGTAAAACGGATGATCCGCGGCGGGGCTTCTTCTGTAAAGGTGTTAAGCGTGCTTCCCACCAACAGCGCCCCCAACTGGAGTTCCCTCTTTCGCGGCGCCCCGCCGGAATATAACGGCGCAAAAAATTTCCCCAGCATTTTTTCCCTTTTACAGGAACAGGGCGGCGGGAAAAAAGCGGCCTTTTTTTACGAATGGAGCGGCCTGGAACATATCTGCGACGGGGATGCGGCGGATAAACGGGGGAACATTGAAACGGACATGAAAACCGCCGGGGAAATTGCCGCATATATTATAGAAAAAAAACCGTATCTAACGGCGATCGTGTTTAACGAGCCCGACAGCACGGGCCATTCGGGGGGCTGGGGTTCCGCAGCCTACTATGCCAAACTTGCCGAACTGGACGCCCTGATCGCCGTCATCGAACAGGGGGTTCGGGACGCGGGGATCTACCAGGACACCGTATTTGTCCTTTCGGCGGATCACGGGGGAATATTCTGGGGCCATGGCTTTAACAGCCCCCGGCAGCGGGAGATTCCTCTTATTGTTTACGGCGATGGAATTAGAAAGGGCTATACCATTCCATCCCCGCTTAGCATCTGTGACATAGCCCCCACCATGGCGCTTATCCTGGGCCTAAGGCCCCCTCCGCAATGGACGGGACGGCCCCTGGGAGAGATATTCCAATGAAGTCAGGTCCGGGCATCGCGGCGCTGGTTCTTCTGGGCGCCCTTTCTTCCTGTTCTTCCCTTTCCTTTGCCGGGCCGGACCCCTATCGCATACCGGAAGATTTCTTTGGCATTTCCCCGGACCGGTCCCCCCTCAATACAGAAGACTACGCACTGCTCGACCGCTTTGGCGCGGTCTGGATCCGCACCACAGTGCGCTGGGCCAACCTGGAACCGGAAGAGGGGGTATGGGAATTTGACCGGTGGGATCGGTACGTAGAAAAGGCAAAGGCCGCGGGAAAAAAAATAATTTTTATCCTGGCCTTTGACAGCAAATGGCTTTACCCCGACCACCGGGAACACCGGGATCTAAGCGAAAGGGAAATTCCCTATTTTTTAAAATATGTGGAACAGATGGTTACCCGGTACCGCGGCAGGGTAGACGCCTTTGAAATCTGGAACGAACCCAACGGCTTTTTCTGGTACGGAACGGACAAGCATTTTTTTGCCCTTTCCGTGGCGGCGGCAAAAAAAATCAAGGAACTGGACCCCCATGTAACGATCCTGGCCGGTTCCACCTTTCGGGTTCCCCGGTCTTTTCTTAGGGGAATGTTCAACGCCGGGGCCTTTGAACACGCCGACGGCATTTCGGTTCATCCTTATGCATCCGACGCCGCCCACACGGTACGGCAGATCCGCAAACTAAAAGAAATTTTAGACGCCGCCGGCTGCGACAAGCCTATCTGGATCACCGAGGTAGGATACGCCACCGGGGGGATTTACTTTTCCTTTAACGGGCTTAGGCGGTACCCGGAATATATCGTAAAAACCCTCAGCGGCCTGGCGGCACAGGGGGTCCGGAACGCCGTTTGGTATGAGTTGATGGATGAATACAATAAGGACGCCGTGCCGGACCGCTGGAATCCTTCTCATTTTTTCGGGCTCACATATCCCGACAAAACCTTAAAGCCCGGAGCGGAAGCCTTTATGCTTAGCGCCCGGTACCTGGCGGGGGCGGAATACCGGCCAGAGCTTCCCCTGCGGGAAGAACTGCCGGATTCAATCACCAGCCTTTACTTTCGGCGGGAAGACGGAACAAAGATTTTGCTGGTGTGGAACAAGCGTTCCCGGAAAATATCCCTGCGGCTTCACATAGACGGGGGCGCCGGAACAAACCTTATACGCCACGACATCGAAAGCGGGGCGGCGGAAATTCTGGGCCCCGGAGACAGGCCGCAGATGCTTTATGTGGGCCGGGACCCCCTCTTTCTTACCTGGACCGGAGAAGGAACGCCGCTCCTAGGGGAAATGTAGCGGAAACCCGGATCCGGCGCCGGCAAAATCTTGACCTGTTCCCCCCGAAGGAATAAAGTATAGATAGAATGTTTACCCTCCACCCCTGCGCCGCAGGCTGCGGCAGGAGCGCTATTTTTGGATCTCACCTTTGTGCAGTACATGTGGCGTCTCCGGCGGAAGAGGCCCTGCGGCTGGGAACCTATATATTAAACCAAAGGGTAATTAAAGATATTAATGCGCCGGGGCTTAATTTTGTCAGCACCGATTTTTCTCACCGCACCTTTTACGGCTGTAATTTTATGCACGCTTCTTTTTCCATGTGCCTTTTTACCGGTTCGGTTATGCGGATGTGCTTCTTCGACTTTGCAAGCTTTACCAACTGCGATTTTTCAAACAGCGATCTACAGTTCTTATCCTTTGCCGGCTCCACCATACAAAACTGCACCTTTGAAAATTCGGAGCTTATCCATTTAAACTACTGCGGATCGCTAATCTGCGACACCACCTTTAATGACTCCAACCTGTACAACTCGCGGTTTATCAACGCGGACCTAAAGAACAGCGATTTTGTGGACTGTAACCTAAAAAAAGTTTTTTTTATCAATGCCGGGCAAACGGGCATTTCCTTTAAGTCCTCCAATACCGCCGAAGCGGTATTTGCCCAGGAGGAACAGTGAAGGTCTATATGCACTACTGCCCCTACGGGTTCAGTAACTGTTATATCCTGGGAACGGACATTAAACATAAAGCGTCTGCCCGGGACGCGGTGGTGGTGGATCCGGGGAACATGGAAGAACCCATGCTGAATTTTATCGAAAAGCACCACTATACCCTGCGGGGGGTCCTTATAACCCACGATCACCTTAACCATGTCCGCGGCCTAAGGACCCTTAGACGGATTTACGAAACGGAAATTTACGCCGTTAACCCCATGGTCTGTAATCAAAGGACCTGTGTTATCCGGGACGGGGATGTGCTGCGCCTGGGGGAACTAACCATCACGGTAATCACCGTGCCGGGCCATTCATCGGATTCCGCGGTGTTTAGGATAAACCAAACCCTTTTTACCGGGGATACAATTACGGCGGGGCTTTTAGGAACCACCATAAGCTCCTATGGAAGGACAATCCAAATAAACAACCTGCGCAGTAAGGTCCTGTCCCTGCCGGGGAATTTTGTGGTGCTCCCCGGACACGGGCCCCCTACGACCCTGGAGGCGGAACGGCAGTTTAACGCGGGCATCCAAAGTTACGGGCAAAACAAATACAAACAGGGCCGGTTCAGGGCTGAATTTAATTAGCGTCTGTCCATAATGTGTCTACATTATAGACAGACTCTAATTAAAGGGCGATTATCTTCCGGGCCAAAAGCTGAGCGACCTTATACTTTCGTTCCATGGTAAGTTCCCTGCTTTCCCGCAAAAAGGTTTCAAATTCCGCGGCAAAGGAAGCCGGCAGAACCGGCAGTTCCAGAACCTGCCGGTAATACCCCCGGTGGGAAGGCTCAAAGCGCCGGTTAATGCAGAACAGGGTAAGGCACGCGCTTTTGATAAAAAGGGCCGAAGAAATAAGATAATGGAATTCATCGTTATTGATAAGGGCCGCCCCCAGATCGCTTAAGCAGTGTTCCATTTTCGATTCATTAGCGTCCCTCATCTGTTCCCAGAATTCTTCGTCCAGCACGGTAAGGCGTTTTCGCAATCCGTCAATCCATCCGGACCGGGAAAAAAGAACATCCCCCTGGGCCAGGCGGTAAAAACCGTAGGTTCCCGAATCTTTAATAAGCCACAGGGAATCTTTTCTTGAGTCGGCAATAGAAACCAGTTCTTCGATTTTTTCCGTGGCCTTAAATTCCAGACGGATAGGCAGGCTTCCGATTAAAAACCGGTCCTTGTTTCCCCGGCTGGAGGTTTCAAAAACCGAAATGTCGTTGCCGTAGGATTTACTGCGCTCTTCGGGACCCGGAACAGGGCCGGTATGGTACAGATCCAAAATCAAGGCAAAGTAGGGATCCAGGGTATCCGAATCGGCGGCCTCGTTCAGGGCAATGCATTCAATTTCGGGCCACTGCGAAAGCAGAGAGACAAAGCGTTCCGCAAGTATTTTCGTTTTACGCCTCATGGGTTATGATTGTACTATAAAAACGGAATAATGAAAACACCGGAACCGGTCTTTAATTTTTTAATTTTGGCGCCCCACCGGGATTGTAAGCCCCCCTTGCAGGAATACCGGCGCTCCCTTTTTGCCGCGGGCCTTGCCGGGGCCCACTCTTTTCCCCTGGCCGCCCCCCTGGCCTTGCTGGACCGCCCCCTTTCCCCTTTCGAGCTTCGGGAAGCCGCCGCCGGTCTGCGCCGGACGCTGGGACGCAATAAAATTATGCTTGCCCCGCCGAAAAGGGCCCGAATATGCGGCTGTCCGGGAACCGGAATCTTCCGCTTCTTCGGCCCCGCCCTTGATCTGCCCTCCGTCTCATTCCTCCCCGTTTCGGCCCCGGAAGAAAAGCCCCCCCTGGCGCCGGCGCTTTTGGGCCCGGAGGACGAGGCGCTGATCCGGGCCCTGGCGGAAGCGGGGACGCTGCCGGCCCCGCCGGAGTTGTCCTTTAGGGCCGCGGCCCTGGCGAATCTTAGCTTTTTCCCCGCCGGATGCGGGGAGGAACACTACTCGTTTACGTGGAGAATAGAGCGGCTTTACTGGCTTCCCCGCCCCCAAAAGCCCGGAAACCGCTTTTTGGCCGGGAACGGCCCTTTGTCCGGGGAAGGGGGCAAGGAACCGTAGCATGGAAAAAGAAGGGAAAATCAACAACCCCGCCGCAGAGCAGCGGGCTCTGTTGTTCTCTCACGGGCGTGCTCTCGGGTTTACTACCTTTATGACCGCCCCAGAGGGGCGGGGTATGAACCCCTCGCCACGAATACCCCCAGGGCCCCTGCGAACCGGAAAGGATCGGCTGCTTCTGGATATTAAGGTGATCCCCGGAGCTTCCAAATCGGAAACCGCGGGGGTAAAAGAGGGCCGGCTTCGGATCCGCATTGCCGCGGCGGCGGAAGGGGGCAGAGCAAACAGCGCCCTTATGGCATACCTGGCAAAGGCGCTGGGGTGCCCCAAAAAAGAGCTAAGCCTTTACAGTGGAGAAAAGTCCCGGCTAAAAACCGCGGCCCTGCCGCCGCAGCTACGGGAAAGGGCGGAACTGCTGCTGTGCGCAGGAATGCCCCGGCAAGGAGGCGCCTAGGGGCGGCGGTCCTTTAGCACCGGCGGTCCTTTAGCACCGGCGGTCTTTTAGCACCGGCCGGGAATTTTTTCTACCGCCGTCTTAGCTGCTCCCAAAGGAATATTCATACCCCACGGTGAAAACAAGTCCCCGCCGGTACAAAATTTTCTCTTCATCCGTGTCTTTTAAGGGAATGGTATCAAATAAAAACCGGAGATCCCCCACAATCCGGCCCCTGCCTAGGGAAACGCCCAGAAACAAGCCGCCCAGGACCCCAACGGTAACGCCTTCGGCATCAAAATCCTCTGTAATGTTTTTAATTTCTAGTTCCGCATAAAGGGGAAAAGAAACATGGGCGCCCGTCTGGAACCCAAAAAATACCCGGCGCTGGAGGAGGGTAACCCGCAGGAGAACCGGAATATCCGCGGAAATATAAAAAATGGACCCATGGTAGTCTAAAAAATCAAGGTCTATCCCCTGGGTATAAAAATCCAGTCCTGTCAGGATTGCCAGTCTGCCGTTTATGCCGTATCCCCCGTAAGCGCCCAGGGTAAGCCCAAGCTGTGATTCTTGATCGACCCGGGGAAAAATGCTTTTCAACGTATCTTCCGCGTCCTGCGTTAATCTGCTAAAACTCATCCCCAGCCCCTGTTTAACGCCCACAATGACCCCGGTCTGAGCGCTTAGGGTGGCAAAACCGGCCGCCAAAATTACCGCCACACAGATAACCTTTTTCATAAGTTTCTCCTATTGTGTTTTGGATTATTTTATCAAACTCAAACTGCCCAGGAGTTTCCGGTACAGCCGGTAATTTTCCTCGTCAAAGCAGACAAACAGCACCCGGCTAATCCCCGGGGTATCCGGAAGGGTTTCCCGAACCGCGGCCACGGCCGCCGCGGCAGCCTTGTCCCGGGGATAGCCATACACCCCGGTGCTTATGTTGGGAAAAGCCAGGGATTTTAAAGCCGCCTCTTCCGCCAGGAGCAGGCTGTTTTTGTAACAGGACGCCAGAAGTTCGCTTTCACCCCTGCCGCCGCCGTGCCATACGGGGCCCACGGTGTGGATCACACGGCGGCAGGGAAGCTTCCCGGCCCCCGTAATAACCGCGTCCCCCGCGGGGCAGGGGCCGCCGGGAATTCCGCGCCGGGCGGCGGCAATCTTCCGGCACTCTTCCAGCAGGGCCGGCCCCGCCGCTCTGTGGATGGCGCCGTCCACTCCTCCGCCGCCCATTAAGCTTGAATTGGCGGCATTTACAATCGCATCAACCTGCAGAACCGTAATATCTCCCCGGATTACTTCTATCTGCTGGGCCATGGCATTCCTCCCGGTAATTAGGGTCTATCCATGATTATAGCGCATCTTTCCGTAAATTTAAGGGCCCTTTAATCGTTTACCAAATACGGACAAACCCGGTATACTGGCGGCGGAGGAACGATGACAAAGATAACCATGAAAAGCCCCATTGCCGAAATTGACGGGGACGAAATGACCAGGGTGCTCTGGGCCCTGGTAAAAGAAAAACTTATTCTTCCCTACGTGGACCTAAAAACCGAATACTATGATCTGGGGCTTATGAACCGGGACGCCACAAACGACGAAGTCAGCGCCGAAGCCGCCAGGGCCATACAACGCCTAAAGGTGGGGGTAAAGTGCGCCACCATCACCGGCAACGCCGCTCGAAAAAAAGAATACAAGCTTAGGGCCCTTTATCCAAGCCCCAACGCCACCATTAGGGCGATCCTGGACGGTACGGTATTCCGCAAGCCCATTACCGTTTCTTCTATCCGGCCTTCGGTTTCAACCTGGAAAAAACCCATTGTCATAGGCCGCCATGCCTACGGGGACGTATACAGAGCGGTTGAAATGGCCGTGGAAGGCCCCGGCAGGGTCGAACTGGTCTATACCGGAGCCGATGGGACGGAACGGCGTGCGCCGGTGGCGGAGTTTAAAGGCCCCGGCGTAGTCCAGGGTATGCATAACCTGGACGCATCGATCGAAAGCTTTGCCCGGTCCTGTTTTCTTTACGCCTTGGAAGAAAAACTTCCGCTGTGGTTTGCCGCGAAGGACACCATTTCCAAAACCTACGACGGACGGTTTAAGCGAATTTTCGCGGAAATTTACGAAGGGGAATTTAAAGAAAAATGCAGCGCCGCGGGGATAGAATATTTTTACACCCTGATTGACGACGCCGTGGCCAGGGTGATCAAGGGGGAGGGGGGCTTTCTTTGGGCCTGCAAAAACTACGACGGCGATGTAATGAGCGACATGATAGCCAGCGCCGCGGGAAGCCTGGCCATGATGACCAGCGTCCTTATTTCGCCCTCCGGGGTCTTTGAATACGAGGCCGCCCACGGCACCGTTCAGCAGCACTACTACCGCTGGCAAAGGGGCGAAAAAACCAGCACCAACCCGGTGGCCCTGATCTTTGCCTGGACCGGGGCCCTGGCAAAGCGTGCGGAATTGGACGGCGCTGCGGAACTGGGAGACTTTGCCCGGCGCCTGGAAAAAGCCACCCTGGACGCCATCGAAGGGGGAGAAATGACCGGCGATCTGGCAAAACTTGCCGTGCCGGCGCCGGAAAAAGTTCTTGACTCACAGGAATTTATAGACGCCGTCGGAAAAAGGCTATAGGGGCGGGCATAGGGGGATGTCCGGAAAGCAAGAGACTTTCCGGACATCCCCCTTTAACGCAAGCCAATTAGTTTTTAACAGCCCGGAGCGTCGCGGTTAAATCCGAAAGATGATGCTGGAAATTATTACCCAAAGGCCGAAAATAATTGCGGCCATGCCGATTTTAGGCTGCAGGGCCACTATTTTTGCAAAGGATTCCTCGGCCTTTGCTTTAACGTTGTCAGAAGCCTTTGCCAGGATATTCTGCTGAATAAGTCCCCATCCAAGGATGGCCCCGCCAAATAAGCTTAAAATTCCGTCTACCAGGATCGTAATCCAGTAAATAAGGCCCCAGGGAAAAACCAATCCAAACCAGCCTAAATTAAGGACACACTGGATAAGAACCCAAATACCCCAAATAAACATAATAAACCCAAAAATTCCCTGGAATGGAACAATCTTGTCCAGTAAGGCTTTAGCGTTAGGACTTTTTTGCGCCACCAAAGGGGGAACGCACAAAGCCCCAAGGATGACAAGGATCAAACCATTTATAATTCCCATAAAATTCTCCTGTTTGCTAGATAAACGAGAAAACCCCGTTTCTTTCTATGTACATACTATTTATTACTAAAATTGTCAAGGTCTGGATCGCATCCCATGGGGCCCTAGGGTATCCGTACCGGCCCCCCGGAAGCGGCGCTTTCGTACATGGCGTCCACTATCTTCATCAGGATCAGCGCTTCCTCCGCCGTATTGAGCGCCGCGGCGGCGCCGTTCAGCGTTTCAATAAAGTTTGCCGCCTGCCCGATCCTGCCCATGGTTTCATCTTTTTCTGTACTAATGTCCCTGTTTACCTGGACCCCGTATTCTTCGGTAAAGAGCCGGCAACTGTCTATGCTGGTACCGTCGACGCCGTCGATGCCGAAAAGCCGTTCCACCTTGCCCCCGGCCTTTGTTCCCTGGAAGCTTACAGAAACGGTTTCCCGCTCCACAAATTCCGCCCAGGAGCAGCGCACCATAAGGGTTTGGCCGGTCGTAAATGTAACCATGGCATGACAGGAAGATTCCACGTCTGTAATCCCCGTATCCGAATCGGGGATTCCCCAGGGGCCCTTAAACGCCCGGTTGTCCATAAAATCGTAAAAGGCCCCTCCCAGGCACCAGGCGGGCTGGGGATAGTCCATAAAGTACAGGGCCAGATCCAGCATGTGGGGAAGGTCGATTACCGGGCCGCCGCCGGAAAGGGCCCTGGTGGTAAACCATCCGCCGAAGCCGGGAATCCCCGCCCGCCGCACCCAGCTTGCCTGGGCGGAGTTGATTTTTCCAACCACCCCTTCCCGTATGTAGCGCATCATCGCGACGGACTCGGGCCGGGCGCGGTTATTAAAATCGAACATCAGGGTCCGGTTTGCCTTTTTGGAAGCCCTAAGCATCTGTTCCATTTCGCCGGCGTTAAGGGCCGGCGGTTTTTCGCAGAACACGTGCTTTCCCGCTTCCAGGGCTTCCAGAACCAGGGGTTTGTGAAATTTATTGGGGGTAACCACCGATACGGCGTCAAGATCCGGCAGGGCTTTTAACATGCCGGTAAGGTCCGTACAGATCCTTTCCACGGGCCGGACCCTGGCAAAGGCTTCCGCCCGCCGGGTGTCCATATCGGCCATGGCGGCTACCCGGGCCCCCGCCTTGGTAAACCCGTCGTAGTGGTACGAGGCCATGCCGCCGGCGCCAACGATTCCTACTTTTATTGCCATGGACGCCCCTACTTTTTCCGGTTCTGCGCCAGAACCGCAATGATAATAATGATGCCCTGGACCAATCCGTTAAGAAAGGGAGGCACCTTTGCCATGATAAGTACGGTGGTAATAATCCGCAGCATTAGGATCCCCAGAAAGGTTCCTATAATTTTTCCCCTGCCGCCGGACATGGAGGTGCCCCCTATGGCCACCGCCGCAATGGCGTCCATTTCGTAGGCGTTGCCGGCGCTGGCGGAAGCAATCGCCGAAAGGCGGCTGGCCAGAAGAAATGCCGCCAGGCCGTAAAGGGTTCCGGCGTAAACAAATATGGCCGTCTTAACCCGGTCTACAGAAACGCCGGAAAGCTGCGCGGCCAGCTCGTTGGATCCGATGGCGTATACATAGGTGCCAAACTTAGTCCGGGTCATAATAAGCGAAGTAAGCGCCGTAATTAACACCAGAAAGATCATAAGGTTGGGGAATATCCAAACGCTGCCCGCGGATATTTTTCTAAAGCCCGCGTATATCGCCGTATCAATGGTAAAGGGTCCGCCCTGTCCAAGCTGATTGATAACCGAACGCCATGCGGACATGGAAGCTAAGGTTACAATAAAAGGGGCAATGCGCCCTTTGGTTACCAGGATCCCGTTTATAAGCCCGATGATACAGCCCGCCCCAAGGCAGAAGAGCAGGCAAAGCCAGGGGCTGCCGGTGGCGTTAAGCACCGTAACCCCCATACCGGAAATAAACGCGCAGGCGGAACCGACGGTAAGGTCGATCATCCCCGCGGAAATTACCAGGCTCATCCCCATGGCGCAGATCCCCACAATGGCCCCCTGAATAAACTGGCTGGAAAGATTATTCCAGGCCAAAAAACCGGGGTTTACAATAAGAGCGACAATCATCAGGACCACAAAACTTAGCCAGTGGCTGTAATCCGTGGTAATGCGCCGCCAAATAAGCTTAACGTTTTTTTCTTTCAATAAATCCAGTGTCACTGCAAATCCTCCATCCCGGCTCCCGTTGAATGGGCCATGATCGTTCCTTCATTTATATCCCCGCGTTCAAGGATTACGTTAATTTTTCCCCGGTACATCACAATGCAGCGGTCCGCGACTTGCAGGATCTCCGGGAATTCGGTGCTAAAAAGCAGCACCGCCTTTCCCCCTTGGGCCATATTGTTTACCAGTTTATAGATTGAATACTTGGACCCGACGTCAATACCCTGGGTGGGGTTGTCCATAATGTACAGGTCCGCGTCTATTTCAAGCCATTTGGAAAGGATTACCTTTTGCTGGTTGCCCCCGGAAAGGGAAGTAATCGGATCCGTATCGCTGGCGGTTTTTATATCCAGCCTTGTGCGGTTAGCCAGAAAGCGTTCATGTTCCTGCTTTTGGGAAATTAAAAAATTCCGGTGCTTTGCCGTATAATAGGCCAAAGAATTATTCTGCCTGATTGAAAGATCCGGCACAATACCCCGCTCCTTGCGGTTCCGGGGCACCATGGCAATTCCGTTCCGCATAACCCGGTTGATGGAACGGCGGTCTAATTTTCCCTTCGCGGTAAAAACGGCGCCCCCGGTAACGGGGCTTGCTCCAAAAAGAGCCGTCGCAAGTTCATCGGTTCCGGACCCCTGGAGGCCCGTAATTACCACCACTTCCCCCCGCCGCAGTTCCAGGGAAATGTCCGTAAAGGTTTTGCCGGAAAGATTTTTTACCCGAAAAACCACCTCCCCCTTTACCGGGGCCGCGTCCGCTTTAAGTTTGGCGGCCACAAAGGTTTTGCCGATAAGAAGCTCCGTGGCCGTGTGCTCCGTAATATCGCTAATCATGCCAGATTCAATAAAAGTCCCGTCCCGAAGCACCGTGTACTTTCCGCATATTTGGAAAACTTCCGGCAGCTTATGGGAAATATAAATAAAACTTACCCCCTCGTCTTTAAGGCGGTTCATAATTACAAAAAGATTTTCGATTTCCTTGGCCGTAAGGGCCGTGGTGGGCTCGTCCATAATAATAAGTTCCGACTTAAAAAGCAAAGCCCGGGCAATTTCTACCAGTTGCTTTTTCGCCGTCTCCAGATCCCCCACCAGGACCTGGGCGTTGATGCTGGTATTCATATAGTCCAGCACCTCTTGGGCGCGTTTTATTTCGGCCTGCCGGCGGACAAAGCCCCCCTGGGTATATTCGGCGCCTAAAAACATATTTTGAAACACCCTAAGGTCATTACAAAGGGAAAGTTCCTGGTGTATAAACCGAATCCCCATGTCGCCGGATTTTTTGGGGGTCATGTTGTGCACCCTGGTTCCGTTAATTACGATTTCTCCGGAATCCTGGGGAAAGGTCCCCGCAAGGATATTCATCAGCGTAGTTTTTCCCGCGCCGTTTTCTCCTAAAAGCCCGTGGATCTCTCCGGGGCCTATATGGAGTGACACATCCTGCAGGGCCTGTACTGCGTCAAAGGATTTCGAGATATTCTTCATTTCCAGATTCATGGAAGCTCCATTTTCTTGCGGCGGGTATGTTGTCCGCGTAAGGTATTGGTCCCGGGGCTGCCGCCGTCCCGAAGGCGCCCGCCCAGGTTCCTGGGCGCCCCCCGCCGGGAATAAAAAAACTGCTTGCGGGAAAAGCAAATTTTCCGCAAGCAGTTTTTCGCAGGAAAAATATCCCGTTAGATGCTGTAGCGGGTTATGTACTGCTCGCTCTGCATATATTCCTGGTAATTTGACTTGTCAATCTCTGCAAAGGGGATCTTTACATAAGGCGCTCCCCGGGGGCCCGCCGGAGCGTCTATGGCCTTGCCCTGTATTACATCCGCGCCCAGCTTAATGGCGTCCCGAATAAAGGAGGGAGAAAAAGTATAGGTAACAAAGTCGATGCCGGAAAGGCCGGAATTCTCAAAGAGGTCCATGTTTTCCCGCCGGCCGCCTACGCCGCTTACAAGTTTTATGTTGATCGTGGCGGGGCCGCTGTAATTTTTAAGGGCGCTGACAATACCCATTACTTCTTCGTCGTCGTCGGTGTAAATGGCCTGGAGAGATTCGATTTCGGCCCTGCTGGCGGTGTTAAGGAAGGTTTCCAGCTGTTCCATGGCGGTCTGCTGGCTCCAGTTGGTTACAAAAGACTGAACCTTGTTGAATTTGCCCCCCGCGGTGGAAGCAAAGCCGTCGCTCCGTTCCTTGGGAACCGTGGAGCTGTCGCCCAGGAACTCAAGATAATTCACGGTACCGGGAACATTGGAAAAATAATTGCTAAAATATGCACCCATGGCTTCGCCGATCCCTACATTATCGCCGGAAATATCGGCGGCCTGGCCGCTGAAATTTTCGATAAACCGGTCATAGATAATAAGGGGAATCTTCGCGTCCACCACTTTCTGGGCCGCGTTGCGAAGCTCGTCGCCGGTAAGGGGCCACAGGACGATAACCTGGGGCTTTAGGGCGATTAACGTGTCTACTCCGTTATTCTGTTCCCCCGATTCACCGGCGGTAAGGTAGCGGTAATCCCAGCCATTTGCTTCGGCCAGGGCCTTAGCTTCCGCTTCGCCGTGACGAATCGATTCTCCGGTAAAACCATGATCTGCGGCGGGGGTAACAATGCCCATCAGGGGCTTTTTGCTTCCGCCGGTACAGGCAAAGCCGGCAATTAAAAAGACGGCCAAACATGCAACGAATAGTTTCTTCATATTTTCTCCTTAGAATATTCTTCCCCGAATGGGGAATTGGTTTAAGTAACATCGTAGCATGCGCCAAAACAAATGTCAAGTACGCGCATTGCCCCATAAATAATCTAACCCAAAAAAAGTCATGCCTCAAAATAAAATTCTAACCCACATACACTCTTCCGGGGGAGGGTCCGGAGGATCTTATGGGGTTATCAATGAAACAAAAACAGGCATTGACCGGGGAGCCTGCCCCCCCGCTACCGAAGGGCGGGCAAAAAAGAAAAATCTAAAATGCTCGGCGAGTTTGTCCGGCAAACCGGTTAAACTCAAGGCGGGGACGGCCAAACGGCGGAAGGGGGGCGGGCGGAAGCCGGTCTACGGGCCGGAGGTCTTCTCCTCCCTCAGGCTTATCCGGGCCTTTTTCTGGCACCCCTGCGGGAAGCTTTTGGCCCCTTCCTGCGGGAACAGATGGACCATCTGGCCGCCTGGGAGCCCTTCCGTATCACGGGAACCGTCCGGGAGAAGCTCGTGAAGATAAGCCCCGCTGCCATCGACCGGGCCTTGAAAGGCGACCGGAAGAAGCTTGCTTCCAAGGGAATCAGCGGCGCCAAACCGGGAAATCTCGTAAAAAAGCATATTTCGGCGAGGACCCGCTACCCCTGGGACGGGCGGAAACGGCAAACACGTTTGCTTGGGTTTTTTCGAAATTGACACCGGCAGACTTTAGTCTGACATCACTGCGGGGGCCGGGACGCGGGCGAGTTTTGCCTCACCCTGGACGCCGCCGATGTCGCCTCCGGCTGGGTGCGGACTTTAGTCCGCGTCGAACAAAAAAATCTCAAGCGACACGAAGTATCGCATGCGTCCGGGAGTACGCCGGTTACCGCCGCTTCGACACCCCCGCAGAACGGGAAGCCCTGGCCGTGGTCTACCGTTCCCTCTGCCCCCCTCTTGAATTATTTCCTGCCGGTCATCAAACTCGTTGATAAGACCGGGGCCGGTTCCAAGGTTCGCTCGGAAACTGCGTTTCCGCGGTCTACGACAAGCCCGCAAGCCCCTACCGGCGGCTCCTGGCTTCCCCGGATCTCAGTGATTGAAGTCAAGGCGGAACTGACCCGGCGGCGCCAAAGCTACAACCCGGTGCTCCTCCAACAGGAGGTCCACCGGGCGGTGGCGGCGCTCATGGAACTGAACCAACAAAAGGCGCTCATCCGGCGCCAGCCCCTCGCTGACGCCGCTCTTGAGAATATCTAGCTATGGTTAGAATTCTTATTATGAGGCAAGGGCCTTTATGGGTAGATTATTTTGAGGCATTACGGTACAGCAAGGACGGGCAAACAAATTGTTTCAAAACCCCGTTGATTTTGGAATAGCCCCAATATAAGTCGCGGAACCCTGCTATCCCTTTTCGTAGGGCTGGCCGGAAGCCCGGGGGGCATAATCCTTACCGCTAAAAAAAACTAACGTTATAAGGGTAATGGCATAGGGAAGAATATTAAAAAATTCCGGGGGCAGGAATTTTAAGGATTCAATATTGATGATGTATACCGCCAGGGCCGCGGAGGTTCCAAAAAGGAGGGAGGACCCAAGTATTCCCAGGGGGAGCCATCTGCCAAAAGACACCGCCGCCAGGGCGATAAAGCCCTTGCCGTTAATGGTGTTTACCGTGTACTGGATGGTCTGGGTCAGGACCAGGCAGCCTCCGGCCAGGCCTGCCAGGATCCCCGATATAAGCACCGCCGTATAGCGGATGCGAATTACGTCGATCCCCGCCGAAGCCGCGGCCTGGGGGTGTTCCCCGCAGGAACGGAGCCGCAGTCCCCAGGGACGCCTGTAAAGCGCATACCAGGAAATCAAAAGGACCCCCAGGGCTATCCAGGCCGTAGGATAAATTCCCCCCATCCGGAATATAGGCATCATCCCCAGCTTAAAGGGCTGGGACCGGTCCTGCTGGAAGATAATCTGGCACAGAAAAACCGTTACCCCGTTGGCAAGAAGGTTCAACCCCGTACCGGAAATAACCTGATCCGCCTTAAGGGTAATGGAGGCAAAGGCGTGGATCAGGGAAAAAAGCCCGCCGCATAACACCGCCATCAGCAGCGCCAGGGGAACCGAATAGGGCCCCGCCTGGGTTTCCAGGAACCGGTGGCTGGTGGCCGCGGCCATGGCGCCAAAAGCCATAAGGCCCTCCAGGGCTATATTCACCACCCCGGCCCGTTCGCAGATCATCCCGCCTGCGGCGGCAATAAGAATGGGGGCCACGATCATAAGTATAGAAGGAAGCATGCTTAAAAGGGCGCCGGAAAAATCCATCATTTTACCCTTCCTCCGCCGGGCCGTCCCCGGAAAGGTCCTTTCCCCCTCCGGAGAAAACTTCGCCGGCGGCTTCGTTTTTCCGGGCCTTTTCTTTTAGCTGCCAGTCCAGGATAATCCGCACCCCCGACCGAAGAGAGATAAATACCACTACCAGGCCCATGATGATCGACGCAATCTCTTTGGGGATCTGCCGGGACTGCATCAGGGGCTGCGCGGATTTAAGCATCCCAAAGAGAAGTCCCGCCAGGGCGGTGCCCCAGGCGGTGCTGTTCCCCACCAGGGCCACGGCAATGCCGTCAAAGCCATAACCGTCCTGGGCCCCCAGTACCCGGCCGTAGCTAAAGGAACCCAGGGCGACGATGGCCCCCGCCAATCCCGCAAAGGCGCCGGAAATCGCCATGGAGGCGGTGATGCTGCTGTTAACGCTGATGCCGCCGTACTTGGCGGCATCTTTGTTCAGCCCCGTGGCCCGCAGGGAATACCCCAGCCGGGTTTTTCCCATCACAATCCAGTAAAAGAAAATCGCCCCCAGGGTAAACCAAATGCCGTAGTTTAGCCGGGATCCGTTGGTAAGGCTTTCCAGCAGGGGGCTGCGGAGAAGGGCGGTTTTTGAAAAATCCGGAATGCGGTAGGTGCTTGCTCCGGGTATGGTCAGGGTAATAAGCCGGGATCCGTACAGGGCAATATAATTCATCATAATCGTGGCCACTACTTCGGATACGCTAAACCGGGCCTTAAACCATCCCACCACGCCCCCCCATACCGCCCCCGCGGCCATGGCGGCAGCCAGGGCCAGGAGCCAGTGAAGTCCCGGTATCCGGGGGCCCCAAAACCCCACCAGTTGGGCGGCGGTAATTCCCGCGATGTACTGGCCTTCGGCGCCTATGTTAAAAAGCCCGGTCCGAGCGGCAAAACCCATGGAAAGACCGCACAGGATCAGGGGCATAGACATAACAAGCCATTCCCCTATGTACCTGGCGTTCCAGGTAAAACGCCGCAGGTCCAAGCCCGTAAGGACCTGTAAAATGGCCGAATACATGCCCCCGGGCCGCCGGCCTACCAAAAGGATAAGAACCGTGGCCACCATAAACCCCAGAAGGATCACCGCCACCGACACAAGGCCGTCGGAATGGGTAACTGCGTCCAGGATGGCGTTTCGCAGCCCCGGGGGCGATCCCCCTTTCCGCAGTCGCGGCCGCTGCAGCGGCCGCTGCTGCGGACGCTGCTGCGGGCCGCCCTTCCCCATCATTGAGCCACCCCTCCCATCATGGCCCCTATGCGCCGTTCATCGGCATCCTCCGCGGAAACCACCCCCACCACCTGGCCCTTGGAAACCGCGACGATGCGGTCGCAGAGGGCCATAATTTCGTCCAGTTCAAAGGATACCAGCAGCACCGCCCTGCCCTTGTCCCGCTCTTCTATAATACGGCGGTGGATATATTCAATGGCCCCCACGTCAAGGCCCCGGGTGGGCTGGGAAACAATAAGCAGGTCCGGCGAAAGGTCGATTTCCCGGGCGATAACCGCCTTTTGCTGGTTGCCGCCGGACATGCCTTTGGCCGGGGTGGCCGCCCCCTTGCCGGCCCGGATGTCAAATTCCCTGATAAGGGTATCGGCGTATTTGGCGATGGCCGGAAACCGAAAAAACCCCAGGGCGCTTGAATAGGGCGCCCGGCGAAAATTCTTAAGGACCAGATTTTCGTCCAGCCGGAAGGCAAGAATAAGGCCATGCTTATGCCGGTCTTCGGGAACCAGCCCCAGACCGCTTTCATTGCGGCGCCGTATGGGTTCATGGGAAATGTCATGGTCCTTTAGGAGTATGCGGCCCGTTTTAAGGGGCGTCAGCCCCGAAATAGCGGCCACCAGTTCCGACTGGCCGTTGCCGTCTACTCCCGCAACGCCGACTATCTCCCCCGCGTGGATGTCCAGGGAAAGGTTGTTTACCGCGGGGGTTCCCTTGGATCCGGCAACCGTAATGCTTTCTATCTTTAAGACCAGGTTTCCCGGCGCCGCAGGTTTTTTGTCGATGCGGAAATTTACCGACCGGCCCATCATCATTTCCGCCAGCTTTTCTTCGGTGGCGTCCTTTACCGAAACGGTACCGGCGTATTTACCCCGCCGCAGCACCGTACAGCGATCGGCGGCGGCCTTTATTTCTTTTAGCTTGTGGGTTATAAAAACAATGGTCTTCCCCTCCGCCTTAAGGCGGTTAAAGATGCCTAAAAGCTCGTCTACCTCCTGGGGGGTAAGCACCGCGGTGGGTTCGTCAAAAATAAGAATATCCGCATGACGGTAGAGGATCTTAAGGATCTCCACCCGTTGCTGCATGCCCACGGTAATGTTTTCGATCCGGGCCCTGCTGTCTACCTTAAGCCCGTAGATCGTCGACAGGGTTACCACCTTTTCTTCGGCGCTTTTAAGATCCAGGCCGCCCCAAAACCCCCGGGGCTCCATGCCCAGCACTATGTTTTCCGTCACCGTAAAATTGTGGACCAGTTTAAAGTGCTGGTGGACCATGCCTATTCCCAGGGCGGTGGCGTCATTGGGCCCCCGGATGTATTCCTCCCGGCCCCGTATTTTTATAATTCCGCCGTCGCGCTCGTAAAGGCCAAAGAGTACGGACATTAGGGTTGATTTACCAGCGCCGTTTTCGCCCAACAGGGCGTGTATTTCCCCCTCGGCGACTTCAAGGTTAACCCCGTCGTTTGCCACAACTCCGGGGAAAACCTTGGTGATTCCTATCATCTCAATAACGGGAGCAGGCACCGCGTCTCCTTTTAAACTAGGAGGTTGTTGCGCTTCGCGCATAAAATCCTTAAAAATCGCCAATCCGGCGGCTTTTTTACCTTACAAACTCCGCCGGAAACGGAATTTCCGCAGGCGCCTATTTATCGTGGTTTTTACGGCGCAAAGTGGCGCAAAACCTACAAACGCCACAGGCGCCTAGGCCCCGGGGTTTCCTAATCGTCCTTGGCCATTAGGTTCCGGGGAAAACCGGGAATTTGCTGAGCCGCGGCGTAGGTGGACGCCACGGTGATCTCTCCGGCCATTATCCGGGCCTTTACTTCTTCCAGCCTTGCCTTAATGGAATCGGACAGCGCGGGGTTGGTGTCGGCGTATCCCACCCCGTCTACCTTAAGGTCGAATGTAATAGTCTCGCCGGTAAAGGAATTATTTTCTATGGCCGTCAGGGCATACAAAACCGAGGATTCAACCATTTTAAGCATCGAGGTTAAAACCGCCGAATCCGTATCATTGTAAAGCCCCTCGTCGTGCTGATCCGAATCGACCCCGATGGCCCAGACGTTCATCCCCTGGCGGCGGTATTCCTTAGCCTGGGCGATGGTTCCGTTACCGGCGCCGCCGGCGGCAGAATAAATCGCGTAGATTCCGGAATCGTACCAGTTTTTAGCCTGGGACTTGGCGGAACCGGTATCATCCCAATTCCCCACATAGTAGTCGTCGATCCTGGCATTGGGAATAACCGAAAGCACCCCCTGGCAGAATCCTACTTCAAACTTGGTAATCGTAGAGCCGGTAATGCCGCCGATAAAACCAAACCGGGGATTGGGGATTCCGTCTTCCAGGGCCTTTAAGGCCGCGGCCATACCCACCAGATAAGAACCTTCATGTTCGGCAAAGGTGGCCTGAAGCACATTGGGAAGTTCCACCCAGTCTACGTCCACGATCATGTACTTTTGTTCCGGATGTTTTTCCGCCACCTCCGTCAGGGCGTCGGCAAAGGTAAAACCCGTGGTAATGATTAAATCGTAACCCTCGTCGGTGGCCTGCTGTATATTGGGAATATACATATCCGGTTTTTCGGGGGTTACCACATCGTACAGGGAACCCCGCCGGGCGGGATTTTCCAGGGTGTCGCCGTAGTATTGCAGAATGCCCCGCCAGGCGGCGGCATTGTACGACTTGTCGTCGACGCCGCTGGTGTCGGTAAGAAGCCGCACCGTTACGCCGCCGCTTTCTCCGGAGTCATCCCCCCCGGAACATCCGGCAAAGACCAACAGCCCCGTCAGGACAAGCCACATAATCCATGTTTTTTTCATTTCCTTGTATTCCTCCGGGGATAAGCATATCTTCCTTTCCTTGCCCGGTCAATATAAATAAACGGCCATATTATGGAGAAAATTGCTGTTTCTTTATAAGGTAAGCATTTGCGGCGCCGGGTTTTGCCCGGGCCCCGCCATTAGGCTGTTTCCTCGGCCGGAATCGTTTTGGCCAGGGCCCGGCCGGGCTGCTCGCTGCCGGTGGTTTCCCGCCGTAACACCATGGCCAGGGTTATTTTTTCCAGGTACCTGTTTATGATATTGGTAACTTCGTCCCACACCGAATGGCTGGTGCAGGTTACCATGCGCTTGCAGTTTATAACGCGCTTGTCGCAGGCGGTAAGTTCCAGTTCCTCCCCCGCGGCCAGAAGTATTTCCCGGACGGTAAGCTGTTCCAGGGGTTTGGCAAAGGAAAAGCCCCCGCCGGGCCCCCGGACCGAATTAACAATGCCCGCCTTTCGCAGCCGAAAGAAGATTTGCTCCAGGAAAACAGAGGATATGTTTTCGGCCTCTGCCAGATGGTTAATCGATACCGGAGCCCCCTGGCTTTGAAGCCGTGCAAGGGCAACCGAGGCCCGCAAAGCATACCGTCCCCGCCTCGTTATTCTCATCATGTCCCCCTTAATTGTTCCGGCAATGACCCGGAGTATCCTTACAAAACCAAAGCTTCACCACACCCCGTTCACAAATAATACCATAACTGTCAAGATAAAGAATACTATACACGATAGGCCCGGCTTTGTCAGGTATAACCCAGCTTAAAACCCCGCCGCGGCTTTTGGCCTAAAATCTACGGATTCCAAGCCGCCTCTGCGGGGTCGGGCCTGGAATCCGTCATTTAGGGCCGTCCAGGAAGTTTGCTGCTTTCCGGACAGCCCCCTGGGATACGGCGGCGTCCTGGATGCCTAAAGCGGGCGCGGGGTTTTGCGGTATTTGGGCCGCGATTAGCTTTCTCATCACCCTTCGCGGCCGCAGGGCATATTGACAGGCCGGTTTTTTTGTGATACCTTCACCTAAAGCGACATTTTTTGAATCTATATCTAAGGACCTAAGGAGAAAATTATGGCCCAGGCCAGTAAGAACGCCCGTACAACCAGCGCTACCCAGAAATTTTTCTGTTCCTGCGGGGGCGAAGTTAAAATGAAGACCGTTTTTGAAAACGGCAAGGTAAAAAACCAGGCGGAATGCGAAAAATGCAAGCGGGTCGAGCGGCGGCCTTCTGATTTTAAATAATTCCCCGTTTAAAGGGGATTTGGAGGTTATTTTTGATACACAAAGGCAAATCTGCGGAAAAACGCCACCGGCAAAGCGAAGAACGCCGGAAGCACAATAAGGCGGTTAAAAGTTCAGTTAGAACCAGTGCGAAAAAATTTGTCCTTTTGGCCCGGAAAAAAGAAACCGGCGAAGCCGAGGCGGCGCTTAAAGACATGATACAAAAGATTGACTCCGCCGCCCGTAAAGGAATTGTAAAGAAAAATTCCGCGGCCCGGAAAAAATCACGAATGCAGCGGCTTTTTAACACGCTTAAAGCAGCACAGTAGGACCCTGCGGGGGCTTAGAGCCTTTTTCCGAATATTCTCTACCAGAGGGCGGTATGGCCGGGAAAAAAATTACAAAGCTGGAAATTATCGATTCCATATACGAAAAGACAGGGGTAAACCGTAAGGAAATCAAAACGGTGGTGGAACTGACGTTCGAAGCGATAAAAAATACCCTGGCCGCCGGGGGGCTAATAGAATTCCGGGGTTTTGGCACCTTTGAAACCCGGATACGCAAGGGCCGGCGAAAGGCCCGGAACCCCAAGACCGGAAAAGAGATTTCCGTTACTTCCCACGGGATTGCCGCTTTTCGGCCCGGCCGGGAACTTAAACAGGCGGTATGGACCCTTCCCCAAACGGAAGAACCGGATGATTAAGACGTGAAGTCTTTTGCCGGCTGCCTGGTTCTGCTTCTGGGGGGCGCATTGATGTTTGCCGCCTCCTTTCCCAATCCTGTCTTTACCCAGGGGCTTCCTTTCCTGGCTTGGGTTGCCTATGCGCCGGTTTTTTGGGTTATCCGCCGGGTGGGAACCGGGCCCCTGGTTCTCCTGGGGGCTTTTTACGGCTACCTGTCCTACTTTTTTTTTGCCCCCTGGCTGGGGGCCTTTCATCCCCTGGGGGGGATTTTTGCCTGCTCCCTCCAGCTTTTTTACATGGCCCTGCTTTTTCCCCTCTTAAAATGGGCCCTGATCCTCTATCCCCGCAGGGGCTATCTTCTTCAATGGCTTATGTGGCTTTCCTATGAATACCTGCGGACCAAGGGCTTCCTTGGTTTTCCCTACGGGATCACCGGCTATACCCAGTGGCAGATTCTGCCGCTAATCCAGATTGCCTCGATAACGGGGGTCTGGGGTGTTTCCGCCCTGGTGCTGTTTCCTTCGGCGTACCTCGCGGGGGTTTTGGAGGGGCCGGAAGGGGCCGCCGGGGAAAGCCTTGCCCGGAAAAACGCCGCCGGCGCCGCCCGAAGAGGGTTCCGCCGGGAAATTGTTCCGGCCCTTGCCTGGGGGGCGGCCTTGGCGGGGACGCTGATTTTCGGCCTTGTATCCCCGGCGGACTACGCGGCGGCGCCGGCGGCCCATGTTGCCCTGATTCAGCAGAACGCCGATCCCTGGAAAGCCGATACCCCCGGTCAAAGCCGGCGTATCCTGGCGGCCCTTACCGGGCTTTCCCGGAACGCGCTGGCGGCGGAGCCCGGTACGGATCTGGTGGTATGGCCCGAAACCGCCTTTGTGCCCCGTATTTTTTGGCACCTGAACTACCGGGACGAAGCGGAATCCTACGAACTGGTCAAGGAACTGTTGGATTTCCTTGCCCCCCAGGGGGTCCCTTTTTTAATCGGCAATGACGACGGCCGGCTGGAAGCTACCCCGCAGGGCCGCTGGGACAGGGTGGATTATAACGGAGCCCTGCTCTTCCGGGGGGCCGAAATATCAGGAGTATACCGGAAGATGCATCTGGTGCCCTTTGCCGAATACTTCCCCTATGAACGGATCTTTCCCCGCCTTTACAGGGCCCTGGCCGGGACCGGGACTCAGTTCTGGACCCCCGGCAGGGAAGCGGTGGTTTTTGACACGGGAAAAATCCGGTTTTCCAGTCCCATTTGCTTTGAAGATACCTTTGGATACATTTCCAGGGATTTTACCCGGAACGGAGCGGAACTTATTGTAAACCTTTCAAACGACGGATGGGCAGAGAGCCTTTCCTGCCAGATGCAGCACCTGTCCATGGCGGTGTTCCGGGCGGTGGAAAACCGCCGCTCCCTGGTTCGATCCACCACCACGGGCCAAACCTGCGCAATAGATCCCTCCGGAAGGATCCTGGCCATGGCAGAGCCTTTTACTCCGGCCTTTCTTACGGTCCGGGTCCCCCTATTGACAAATATAAGCCCCTACACCCGGTGGGGGGATATATGGGGAATTCTTTTTTTATTCTGCGCCGTCCTGCTCTTGCTTATTGGCGTAATTCCGGTTATACTAAGATCAATCAAAACAGGAAGGAATACATGAGTACCCGCAAAAAAATACTTGTTGTGGATGACGAGATCATAAATTTGGATTTCTTTGAAGTAATGCTTTCAAAGCTTGGCTTTGTGGTAGAAAAGGCGGGTAATGGCGAGGAAGGACTTGCCATGGTAAAGAAGTTCTTTCCCGATCTTATTATACTTGATAATATTATGCCTAAAATGTCGGGCTGGGAATTGACCAAAATCCTTAAGGCGGATCCAAAATATAAGGAAATCCCCATAATCATGCTTTCGGCCCTGGACGACGTAAAAGATAAAGTAGAAGGGTTTGAAATGGGGGTTGACGATTATATTACAAAACCCTTTAATTTTTCCGAGGTGCTGGCCCGGATTAGGGCGGTTCTGCGGAACCGGGAGCTTTTTAGCCAGCTGGTGGCCCGGGAATTCCGGCTTTCCCTGGCGGAGGAACTTAGTTCCGATATAAAAACCAATGTCTTTGAATTTATCCGGACCATGGACGATCTGGATGAAACCATAGGAAAGATAAACGCCCAGGGTCTTACCCAGGAGGAGCTTGCGGCCTTGCTGGTGGAACTGACAAAAAAAACTCAGAGGGTGCGGAAAAACATTGCGGGCCTGGACGCCCGGATTGAACGGACCATGGTGGAGTGGGAAAACTTGAAGAAAAACGAAATAGGCCTTAATATACTGGAAAAACAGATACGCCGGTCTTTGCAGCAGGAACAGGTATGAAGCCGGGGAAAAAACGGTCCAGGGTAATCGTGCTGGGCAATACCGTCAATTTGGACGGTGTTTTACGGTTTAAGGAAACGCTTTGCATACAGGGAAAATTTAAGGGAACCATAGAGGCTACCGGGGCCTTGATTGTGGACAAGGGAGCGGTGATAGATGCGGATCATATTTCGGTAACATCCCTAACCGTTCACGGTTCCGTAAGCGGCCAGGTCCGGGCGGTGGACAAGATAGATATGTTAAGCGGGTCCCAGGTTCGAGGGGATGTAAGCGCTTCCCGGCTGCGCATCGCCGACGGCGTTCTTTTTGAAGGACAGTGCAGCATGACCGGGACGGAACGGGAGGTGGAAATTTTTTCCCGGCCCATTGAAGAGATACGTTCGGAACTGCAAAGGCCTCATGGATAGCGCCGCGGAGCGTCTGGTTAAACTTTTAAGGGAACGGTCCCTTTTTTTAGCGGCGGCGGAATCCTGCACCGCGGGGATGGTGGGAAGCATGCTGGGAGAAATACCCGGCGCCTCCGCCTGTTTTTGGGGTTCCTTTGTATGTTATACGGCCCAGGCAAAGGTAAAGATGCTGGGTATGGCGGAGGAAGTTCTTGTAAAGTACGGATTGGTAAGCGGGGAAACCGCCCGGGCCATGGCAGTGGGGGCCCTGGAAAAAAGCGGCGCCCATGCGGCGGTTTCCGTAACCGGCCTTGCAGGTCCCGGCGGAGACGGTTCTTTGGTTCCGGTTGGAACCGTGTGGATAGGAACCGCCCTGCGGAACGGAAAGGTCCAAACCACGCAATTTCATTTTAACGGCCCCCGAAACGCGATACGTGTAAAAGCGGCGGGGAAAGCGTTAGAGCAAATACGCAAACAACTGTTAGAGGAGTAGGCTATGCCCTATTTAAGGAAACCCCGGACCCTTAAGGCCGGAGGATTAAACGGAAACGATCAAGGCGATGAAGAGCGGAACGAGGAAGGAGGTCCCGGCAAGGTGGTAGTTAAGACCCGGCCCCGCCGGGTTGTACAGGAAGACGAAACCGGTATGGCGGAAGAGGAAAAAACAAAAGATCCCGCCCCGGCCTTTACCGGATCCTTTATGCCCAGGCTTCCTTCCATGCCCGATATTTACGGTAAACCCGTACCCCGGGCCGGAGAGGATAACGGCAAGCCCCGGCTTTCTATTAACGAGCTTATCCGGCTTAACATGGTGGATCTGCGGGAACTGGCGGCAAGTTATAACATTACCCACGAAGATATGATCGCCCTTAAAAAACAGGAAATTATCTTTTCCATCCTCAAGGCCCATACGGAACGGGGGGGGATCATCTATGCCTACGGATCCCTGGAGATCCTTCCCGACGGGTATGGATTTTTACGGAGCCCCCAGAATTCGTATCTTCCCGGCCCCGACGATATTTATATCAGCCCAAGCCAGATACGGCTTTTTGCCTTAAAAACCGGGGATACCGTTTACGGCCAGATCCGCAGCCCCAAGGAACAGGAACGGTTTTTTGCCATGCTGCGGGTAGAGACGGTTAACTACGACGATCCCACGGTGGCCCAAAACCGCATTCCCTTTGACAACCTTACCCCCCTGTACCCGAACGAAAAACTTAATCTTGAAACGGTTACCGAAGGAATAAGCGAGCGCATTATTAACCTGTTTTGCCCCATCGGAAAGGGCCAGCGGTCCATTATTGTGGCCCCCCCCAGAACGGGAAAAACGATCATGATGCAAAAGATTGCCAACGCGATAACCCAAAACCATCCGGAGGTTTACCTTATCGTGCTTCTTATTGACGAACGGCCCGAAGAAGTAACCGATATGGAACGGACCGTCCGGGCCGAGGTTATCTCTTCCACCTTTGATGAACAGGCGACCCGGCATGTACAGGTAACGGAAATGGTCCTGGAAAAGGCAAAACGGCTGGTGGAACATAAAAAGGACGTGGTGATCCTTTTGGATTCTATTACCCGCCTTGCCCGGGCCTATAACCAGACCGTTCCCGCGTCGGGCAAAATTCTTTCCGGCGGCGTGGATTCCAACGCCCTGCACAAGCCAAAGCGCTTTTTCGGCGCCGCGAGAAATATTGAGGAAGGGGGAAGCCTGACGATTATTTCCACCGCCCTGGTAGAAACCGGCAGCCGCATGGACGAAGTTATCTTTGAGGAATTTAAGGGTACCGGTAATATGGAAATAAACCTGGACCGGCGGATTTCCGACCGGCGGCTTTTCCCGGCCATTAACATCAAAAAATCCGGGACCAGGAAAGAAGAGCTTCTTCTGTCCGAAGAGGAGCTTCAAAAGATATGGATCCTCCGCAAGGTAATCAACCCCATGGACGATATTGAAATTATGGAACTGCTGGTTGACAGGATGAAGAAAAGCAAGAATAACGAAGCCTTTTTAAAGTCGATGAACACCGGCGCCGCGGGAGTTGACTAAGGGCGGCTTTACGGGCCACACTGTAGCATGGCCTGCGGGCCCTATGCGAACACCGGTGCAGCCGTATGCATAAGAACACGTAATCCCCGACGGAATGCCGATGGATGAAATACGGAGGATTTTATCGCGATGAAAGAAAAAATACACCCCAAATATGAGCTTACCACCATAAGCTGCGCCTGTGGCAATGTTATTGAAACCCGAACCACCGTTAAGGATATTAAAGTCGAGATTTGTTCCGCCTGCCATCCTTTTTTTACGGGAAAGCAAAAACTGGTGGATACCGCAGGCCGCATAGAACGGTTCAGAAGAAAATACAACATCAAAGAACCCCAGTAAGGGGGCCGCTGAAATACCCCAGCCCGCACGAAGGGACACGGACAAACGCGAACGCTCAGACAAAAGAAGCCGCCAGATCACGGGCGCGTGTCCGGTCCGGCGGTTTTCGCTTACCGTAAACTGCGAATCCCCGGCGGCCGGGGCCTACCCCGGAAGGCGGATCCGGTATGCGGCGGGGATCCGCCTGCCCCGGTAATCTTCGTCCCGAAGCCCTTCGGAAATATCTTCCGGGACGATATTCCCGGTCCGGCCCCCGGCGGGCAGTTCCAGCTTGAACCGGTGAACATTGGCGCTAAGGTACAGGGTTCCCCCGCCTTCAAGAACCCGAAAGCATTTTGCCAGCAATTCCCGGTGATCCCGGCGAAGGTCAAAGGAAAGGGCCATTTTTTTTGAATTGGAAAACGCCGGGGGATCCAGGATGATAAGATCCCATTTCCGGTTTTCCCCGGCCGCCCCGTCCAGAAACCGCAGAACATCCTCCCGGATAAAACGGCAGTTACAATTTCCGTCTGCCAGAAGGGGGCCGTTAAGAAGAAAATTCTCCCGGGCCCAGTCCAGGTAGGTGTTGGAAAGATCCACCGAATCTACCAGGGCCGCTCCCCCCGCCGCGGCGCAGACGGAAAAGGCGCCGGTATAGCTGAACAGGTTAAGGACCCGCCTGCCGGCGGCCTCTTTCCGGATCCGCACGCGGAGGAGCCGCCGGTCAAGAAAAAGTCCCGTGTCCAGGTAGCCGGACAGATTTACCCGGAACCGCATCTGGTCTTCGGAAACCTCCGTTAAAAATTCCCCGGCGCCGGTTTTGTGGTACTGGGCCTTTCCCCGCTGGGGCTCCCGGAACTTGATGAATATTCGGGAAGGGTTTATTCCCAGGGCCCGGGCGGTTCCCTGCCGCATGGCTTCCAGCCACTGTTCTTCCTCCCCGGGATCCTTTTCATAGGGCCGCTTGTACAGGGCCCCGGAGACGGCGCCGTTGTACCAGTCCAGCACCAGGGGTATTTCCGGAATATCCCGGTCATAAAGGCGATATGCATTGATCCGGCGGCGGCGGGCCCATTTACCCAGATGCTTTTGCCGTTTTACAAGGCGGTTGGCAAGCATCTGCGCCTGGCCGGCGGTTTTGTCGCCGGTATTCACGGTCCCCCGGATCCGGGGAAGCCGGAATGCGCCGTAGAACAGGGGGCCATCCTATTCCACGGTAACGCTTTTGGCCAGATTCCGGGGCTTATCGGGATTATTGCCCCGCTGGATAGAACAATAGTAGGCAAAAAGCTGGGCGGGGATGATCGAAAGGATGGGCGAAAAACAATCCCGGGTTTTGGGGATGGTAAAAACTTCGTCCGCCACGGATTCAAAGAGCCGTTCCCCCTCCCAGCTGATTACCAGGGACGAAGCGCCCCGGGCGCTGGTTTCCCGGATGTTCGAGACAATCTTGTCAAAGAGGGCGGTCTGGGTGGCAATGGCCACTACCAGGGTGTGCGCGTCCACCAGGGCGATGGGGCCGTGTTTTAGTTCCCCCGCGGCAAATGCCTCGGAATGGATATAGCTTATTTCTTTAAGCTTAAGGGCGCTTTCAAGGCTGATGGCGTAGTCAAACTGCCGCCCCATAAAAAAGACCTTGTGTTTATTAAACTGCCTGGAGGCAAAGCGCTGAATTACATCCTGGGCCGAAAGGAGTTTTTCTGCCTGGGAAGGAATGCGGCGCAGATCCTCTATGCAGGCCCGGTACTCCCCGTCTTCGATACAGGAATGAAACCTTCCCAGTTTGACGGCCAAAAGGTACAGACACATAAGCTGGGTGGTAAAAGCCTTGGTAGAGGCCACGGCTATTTCGGGGCCCGCCAGGGTAAAGAGAACCATATCCGCCTCCCTGGCCAGAGTAGATCCCACCACATTGGTAATGGCCAGAACGCGGTTCCCCCCCTTCTTGGCAAGCCGCATGGCCGCCAGGGTGTCGGCGGTTTCCCCCGACTGGCTTATGACGATAAAAAGATCGTTTTCCCGGGTTACAGGATTGCGGTACCGGTACTCGGAGGAAATGTCTACTTCCACGGGGATCCGGGCAAAGTATTCAAAGGCGTATTTTGCCACCATCGCCGCATGCCAGGCGGTGCCGCAGGCGGTGATCACAATACGGCGGGCGTTTCCGCAGAATTCTTCGAAGTTAAACTCGTCAAAGCTAATATCCCCGTTTTTTATCCGGGGCCCTAGGGTATCGGAAAGGGCCCCGGGCTGATCATGAATTTCTTTCAACATAAAGTGGGCGTATCCGCCTTTTTCCGCCACCTCCGCGTCCCAGTCCACATGGGCGGGAGAACGGATAATACGATCCCCCTGGGAGTTTATCAGTTCCACATGATCCCGGTACAGAACCGCCAATTCCCCGTCTTCCATGTAGATCACCTCCCTGGTATGGGTAAGCAGGGCGGGAATATCCGACGCCACCAGGTTTTCGTCCTTTCCCAGGCCGATAACCAGGGGACTGTTCTTACGGGCGGCGATGATCCGGTCCGGATAATCCGCCGCGGCAATGGCCAGGGCGTAGGAGCCCTCCAGCCGTTCAAGGGTATTCTGTACCGCCTTAAGCAGTCCCGAACCTTGGCGGTAATGGTAGTCGATAAGGTGGGCTATTACCTCCGTATCGGTTTCGCTTTTAAACACCACTTCCCGGGCCTGAAGCCATTCCTTAAGCCGAAGGTAGTTTTCGATGATGCCGTTATGAACCACGGCGATGCGGTCCGACGCGCCGGTGTGGGGATGGGCGTTAATGTCCGAAGGCTCCCCGTGGGTAGCCCAGCGGGTATGGCCTATGCCCGCGGTCCCCCGGATCCGGTCATTTTGCAGTTTTTCTTCCAGGGCCTTAATCTGTCCCTTGGTTTTGCGGACCGTTAGGGTTCCGTCGTTAAGGATCGCAATACCGGCGGAATCGTATCCCCGGTACTCAAGTTTTTTTAAAGAATCCAGCAGTACAAAAACCGCCTCTTCCCTGCCGATGTATCCGGTTATTCCGCACATGTCTTCCTCCACCACCGGTTTAACATATTTTTTATTTATGGTAAACTCGTCTGTATTCTGTATCGGTGTTTTATCGGGAGGAAAATGTGTACAAGCCGGTGGATCCCAGGGTAAATTTTCCCAAACTGGAAGAAGAGATTCTTTCGTTTTGGAAAGAAAACCGCATCTTTGAAAAATCAGTGGCCCAGCGAGACGGAAAAGAAGAATTTGTTTTTTACGACGGCCCCCCCTTTGCAACCGGACTGCCCCACTTTGGTCATTTTGTACCTTCCACCATAAAAGATATTATTCCCCGGTACAAAACCATGAAGGGCTTCCGGGTGGAACGGCGCTTCGGCTGGGACTGCCACGGCCTGCCGGTGGAAACGCTGATCGAAAAAGAACTGGGGCTTAATTCTAAAACAGATATTGAAGTATATGGGGTGGCGGAATTTAACGAAGCCTGCCGGGCTTCGGTGCTCCGGTACGTTGCGGAATGGCGCCGCATAATTACCCGCCTGGGCCGCTGGGTAGATTTTGACAACGACTATAAAACCATGGACAGCGATTACATGGAAACCATCTGGTGGGTCCTAAGGTCCCTGTGGGAAAGAGACCTGCTGTACGAAGGGCACTATATCCTGCCTTGCTGCCCCCGGTGCGCGACGGTGCTTTCCAACCACGAGCTTAACCTGGGAGGATTCCGGAATGTCCATGATCCGGCCATTACCGTACGGTTTAAAATCACCGGCGCCGCCCCCGGCAGCGCCGCGGCGGCAAACCTGGAACCCGCGGATCTGGCCCAGGGGTCCGGGGGCGCCGCGTATGTCCTGGCCTGGACCACCACGCCCTGGACCCTGCCGTCTAACCTGGCCCTTACCGTGGGCCCCGAGATCGACTATGCCCTGGTGCAGGATAAAAACGACCGGTACCTTTTGGCCCGGGCGCGGCTTTCCGCGTATTACCGGAACGAGGGGGAATACAAGATCCTCTGGGTAAAAAAGGGAAAGGACCTTAGGGGAATTAAATACGAACCCCTGTTTCCGTATTTTGCCGCCGCGGCAGAAAAAAACGCCTTTCGCATCTACGAGGGAAACTTTGTTTCCACCGAAGACGGTACGGGGATTGTGCATACCGCTCCGGGTTTTGGGGAAGACGACGAACGGGTGTTACGGGACACGGGGATTCCGGTGATCTGTCCCATCGATTTGGAGTGCCGCTTTACCGGGGAGGTTTCCGACTACCAGGGTCTTTTTGTCAAGAACGCGGACAAGCCAATTATGGACAGGCTTTCAAAAGAAGGAAAACTTGTCAGACAGGAACAGGTTTTTCATGCCTATCCCCACTGCTGGAGATGCGGCAGCCCCCTGATTTACCGGGCCATAAGTTCCTGGTTTGTCCGGGTAGAAAAACTAAAGCAGGACATGCTCGACGCCAACAGCCGGATCTACTGGGTGCCGGACCATATCAAGACGGGCCGCTTTGGAAAATGGCTGGAGGGCGCCCGGGACTGGGCCATAAGCCGCAACCGGTATTGGGGGAATCCCCTGCCCATTTGGCGCTGCGATGACTGCGGTAAAATTATCTGCATCGGAAGCAGGGAAGAACTGGAAGCCTTGTCGGGTCAAAGGCCCGGCGACCTCCACAAGCACTTTGTGGACGCCATAACCATTCCCTGCGCTAAAGCGCAGGGCAGGCGGCCCGCCGAATATTCCGCGGAGGGGCGCGCCGGGCATTCCGCCGGGGGAGGCGCCGGGCATTCCGCCGGGGAATCCTGCGGGGGAACCATGCGCCGGATACCGGAGGTGCTGGACTGCTGGTTTGAATCCGGGGCCATGCCCTATGGCCAAAACCACTATCCCTTCGAACATAAAGAATCTTTTGAAAAAAATTTC
Source organism: Spirochaetaceae bacterium (assembly GCA_031278215.1). Taxonomy (GTDB): domain Bacteria; phylum Spirochaetota; class Spirochaetia; order Treponematales; family Breznakiellaceae; genus JAISLT01. The sequence goes on along the minus strand of JAITKV010000033.1, from coordinate 4,683 downwards.
CCCGCGGATTTTATCAACGAAGGGCTAGACCAAACCAGGGGCTGGTTTTATACCTTGACGATCCTGGCCGCGGCCCTGTTTAAAAAACCGGCATTTAAAAACTGCGTGGTTTCCGGACTGGTCCTGGCCGGGGACGGCAAAAAAATGAGTAAAAGCCTTAAAAACTATACCGATCCCATAGAGGTGGTTAATTCCTTCGGCGCCGACGCGCTGCGGCTTTTTTTAATCCATTCGGCGCTAGTTAAGGCCGACGATCTGCGGTACAGCGACGAAGGGGTTAAGGATGTGATGAAGAGTATTATTCTGCCCCTGTGGAACGCCTATAGTTTTTTTGTTACCTATGCCAACATTGACGGCTTCGAAGCTTCACGGGCGCCGGAGGATCCTTCAAACCCCCTGGACCAATGGATCCTTTCGGAGGCGGAAAACCTGGTAGAAAAAATTACCGGGGCCCTGGAGGGCTACGATCTTTCCCGGGCCGTGGATCCGGTGCTGGAATTTATTGACAACCTTAACAACTGGTACATCCGCCGTTCCCGCCGCCGTTTTTGGAAAAGCGAAAATGACAATGATAAGGCAGAGGCCTACGAAACCCTGGGGGATGTGCTTAAAACCTTTATAACCGTAACGGCTCCATTTATGCCCTTTACCACCGACGCGATCTGGCAAAACCTTGCCCTGCCCGGGGATCCTCCTTCGGTGCATTTAACGGACTATCCGGTGGTTCGGGAAAGCCGGCGAAACAGGGCGCTGGAATTTAAAATGTCCGTGATCCAGCACGCGGTTTCCCTGGGCCGTTCCCTTCGTTCCCAGTATAACATTAAAATACGCCAACCCTTAAAGACGGTGGAACTTGTAACCAGAAACCCGGAAGAAAAAAAGGTTCTTTTTGAAATGGAAGATATTATCCGGGAAGAGCTTAATGTTAAAAATGTGGTTTTTAGGGACAACGAAGAAGATCTGGTGGAATACGAGGCAAAGGCAAACTTCCGGGTTTTAGGAAAGGAACTGGGCAAGGACATGAAAGCCGCGGCGGAACGGATAGGGGCCCTAAGCCAGAGGGAAATCCAAACCCTTCTTGACGGCGCGGACCTTTCCCTGGACCTGGAAGGCCGGACCGTGGAAATTACCGCGGAAAAGCTGGACATCCGGCGCATTGAAAAGGCGAACCTGCGGGTGCTTAACGAAGGAACCCTTACCGTGGCCCTGGATACAAGCGTTACCGAAGATCTGGCCCGGGAGGGGGATGTGCGGGAACTGGTTCGGGGGGTGCAAAATGCCCGGAAAGAAGCGGGTCTGGCGGTAAGCGACAAGATCCTTCTGTGCATTTACGGACCCCCCCGGCTTAAACAGGCCTGGGAAACTTTTTCCGACTATGTGGCTTCTGAAACCTTGGCGGCCACTATAGAATGGGGCGAAACGGAGGACATGACGGAATTGGAAGCGGGGGATGAAAAATGGTTTATAAAGGTGGAAAAGGTAAAGCTATGATGATAAACCGCCGGGGGATAAAAATTCCGGGGCCCGGCGCCGGGATGCCGGGCGCCGGTTTGGGGCTTTTTTGCTGCTTGTTTTTGGCCCTGTCCTTCTTTGGCGCCTGCGCTTCTTCCTCTGCCGGCCCCAGGGCATTTTATTCCGGCCGCAGGGATTTTTCCCTCATGGGGCCCGGCGCGGACCTGTACATTAAGGCGGAGGTTCAATCGGTCCGCCCCATCCTGGAAGGTCTTATCCTGGGGGGCCTTACCGGGGCGGAGATAAAAGAATTCCTTGACATGTGCGAGACCCTGACGGCGGCGGTGTATATGGGGGAGGAACGCCGGTTTTACGCCGCCGCCGCCGGCAGGTTTCCCAGCGCCCGGGGAGGATTTTTTTTCGGAATCAGCAGGGACTGGGAAAAAAGAAAGTCCGCGTCGGGGGTGGATTACTGGTATTCAGACAAGTCCAAGCTGGGGGTATTCCTCACGGGGAAGAACGCGTACCTTTCCAATGCGGATCCCTTTGTGCCCCCGCCGGGGGTCCGGATCCCCGACGGAATAGGCCCCCTGCAGAACGGGGCGGTCCTTTTGGGATGGATGGAAGATCCCGCCTCGGCGCTTAATACGATTGTAGCGGCCTTTGGAGTACCCATCGCGATACCCGCGGAACGGCTGATCTTTGGGGTCTATCCCGGGGGCGGGGAAAACTTAAACTACACCGCGGTACTGCGCTTTGAAACCCCTACCCCTAGCCAGGCAAACGCCCTGGTGCGGATCTTTACCCTGGCCCGGGCGGGCATTGCGGGGGCGGATTTTACCGGCCGCCCCGACCTGGAATCCCTGGCCAGGGCTTTTTTCTCCGGCGGTTCCCCCCGGCAGGAAGGCAACGCGCTGATCCTTACCAGCGGCCCTATGAGCGGCCAGGATCTTGCTTTACTTTTTAACATTATCTCGTTATATTAAATCATTATGCCAACTTACGAGTACCAATGTAAAAACTGCAATCACGGCTTTGAAGTTTTTCAAAGCATGAGCGAAGCCCCCCTAACGGAATGTCCCCAATGCGGCAGCGAAATTCGCCGGATCATCAACGGCGGCGGGGGAGTTATCTTTAAGGGTTCGGGATTTTATGTTACCGACAAAGGAAAGCCCCGGGCCGCCCCGGCCAGGCAGGAGGGAAAACCTGCCGCGGACGGCAAAGGCGCCGGAGAAGGAAAACCTGCCGCGGACGGTAAAAGCGCCGGAGAGGGAAAACCTGCCGCGGACGGTAAAAGCGTTTCCGCCGCTAGTGCCGCCTGCTCCTCTTGTCCGGCTTCTTCCCCGGGTTCGGAAAAAGCCGCGGGCTAGGCCCCTTAGCTCCCTGCATGGCCGCCCGTTTTTTTTGTGATCACTGCGGAACCGAGGTAGAGCGGAATTCCAACCGCTGCCCCCGGTGCGGTCGAATCTTCGCCTTTGTACGTTGTCCCCAATGCGGCTTTACCGGCGAAGAATCGCTTTTTAAAAAGGGCTGCCCCGGCTGCGGGTACTGCGCCCCGGCCCCCAGGCAGGGAGAAGCGCCGGACTGGCCCGGCGCCGGGGCCCGCCCTGTGGCGGCGGGTAAGCTTCCTCCCTGGGTGTATATTCTGGCGGCCCTTGCCCTGGCCGCGGTGACCGGGGCCTTGCTGTTTTTAATTAGCGGCTAGGGCGTCCTTTACGGCCCGAATCCGTTCCCGGTACAGTTCCACGGCCCGGTCTACCTGCCTTGCCAGGGGCAGGGCTTCCGGCCCCGCGAGCAAAAAATGTTCGTTTTGCAGGGGAAGCAGGATCCGTTCCCCGGGGGCGGAAAGGATCGCCTCGGCCATGCCGGGGCTTATTTCTCCCATAAGACTGTGGGCGATGACAATGCCGATGGGCCCCAGGATAAAGTCTCCGGTTTTAACCGTAACCTTAAGGGCGTTTTCCCCCGTGGCCCCCCGGTGGGCGCCGGCCTTTATCATCCGTTCGGTGGCGGTGGAATTGGCGCCCAGGGCGATAATCTCCAGGTCCCTGTCCCCCAGGTCCTTTAATTTGCCGATAAGCTGGACCCCTATGCCGCCCCCCATGCCGTCTATTACCACAACCCGGTGTTTCATTCCGGTCCTCCTCGAAGCCAGTGATCGATAATGTACCGGGACACGGAACCGGGGCCGGGAAGTTCCGGCGTCCCGGCCAGCACCGATTCCCGGGTAAACCATTGGGCGTCGAGGATCTCCTGGCCGTCGCATTTTAGCTTTCCCCCTTCGTAGCGGGCGGTAAAGCCCACCATCAGGGAATTGGGAAAGGGCCAGCACTGGCTTGTAACATAACGGATGTCCCGAACCTCCAAATTCACCTCTTCCTTTACCTCCCGGGCCGCCGCGGCCTCCAAATTTTCTCCCGCTTCGGTAAACCCGGCGATAAGGCTGTACAGGCGGGGCTTGAATTTTTTGTTGTGGGCCAGCAGCGCCCGGCCGTCGTCCCTGTACACCAGGGTAATAACCGCCGGAGAAATCCGGGGATATTCGACGCGGCCGCAGCGGGGACAGAGCCGGGCCAGTTCCGAAGGGGAGTCCCCGTTGGGGGCGCCGCAGCTGCCGCAGTACACCGAATCCCGGCGCCATTGCAGAACATGGTAGGTCCGCAGCAGCCGGCGGCGCCTGTTGCCGACAAAAGGATCCTCCGGGCCGAAGGGGTCCTTCTTGCCCGGCCCGGAGAACAAAACCGCGGCCTGGCGGACCGGAAAACTCCGCCACCCCGGCGGAAGGGCTGTATCCGGGGGCAGTAAAAAGCCCGGAAGCATATCGTCCGCCTCGCAGCCCGGAACCGGAGGCGCGGTATAATATTCCCTCTCCCCGAAGGCCCGGGAAGCGATCCCGGCGTCAACCCCGTCAAGGACCTCCGCATCTTTCGTCTCCTGGGGGATCGCCAGGCCGGTTTCCAAAAAAAGGTATACCCCTTTTGCCATATACAGTAGCGTACACATTCCGGGACGAAGAGAAAAGCCGCTTACGCAGGACTGACACCGTAGCGGCGCATGGCCTTACCGGGGCGGCCGCTTTCTTCCCTATATACAAGAAGCCGCCTTCGTGGTAGGATAGCCCATGGACAGGGTACTGCCGGGCGCCGTTCCGGCTTATGCATTAAGATTGGGGGGGGCCCGGGGCCGGGGGGGGCGGGGGGGGGGGGGGGGGGGTGGGGGATTGGGTGTGGG